>NZ_VULS01000010.1:0-143363 GCF_009696625.1 Arthrobacter sp. BL-252-APC-1A
GAAACCAGCTAAAAAAACCATCCACACCCACGGGGTGGGCAGGACAGCCAATTCAACCAATCAATAAATAATCGGTATCAATAAACTTGGCACACTATTGAGTTCTCAAACAACAGGCACATCCGGCACCGGGAGAGCTGTGATTCCGTGGAATCTTGTGCTCTCCGTCGCTCCGGAGCAACTTTTCTAGCTTAGTACCTCTCGGCAGTCGGTGTCAAACCGGCCGTTTTCGCGATACTCGCTGCGGATCTTGCGATCCTCCGCGCTTCCCGGTTCCCCGTTCTGCGCGGATATAAACTCTAGCACGGTTTTGGGGAGGCTGCGAACGCCTCCCCAAAGCCGCGGAAGAGGGGTACGTCCGCGCCTACTTCCGCGGCGTCAGGTACAGGATGCCCAGGGGCGGAAGCCGCAGCGCGGCAGATGCCGGCTGGCCTTCGAACCCGCCTTCTTCCGCGACCACCGCGCCCATGTTCCCCACCCCGGAGCCGCCGTACTCGGTGGCGTCGGTGTTCAGCCTCTCGACCCATTCCCCTGCCCAGGGCAGGCCCACCCGTATTCCCTCATGCGGGGCGCCGGAGAAATTGGCGATGCAGACCAGCGGATTGCCCTGGCTGTCCCAGCGGATGAAGGAGAGAACGTTGTGCGCGCCGTCGTTCTCGTTGATCCACTGGAATCCGGACGGATCGTTGTCCCGTGCGTAGAGCGCCGGGGTCTCCCGGTAGATATCGTTCAGCTCACGGACGAGCAGCTGCACACCGCTGTGCTGCGGGGTTTCCGTAAGGTACCAGTCCAGACCGTACTGTTCGGACCATTCGGCTTCCTGGCCGAACTCCGTGCCCATGAAGATCAGCTGCTTGCCCGGGTGCGCCCACTGGAACGCGAGGTACGCGCGGACGTTCGCCAGCTGCTGCCACCTGTCCCCGGGCATCTTGCGCAGGAGCGATCCCTTGCCGTGCACCACTTCGTCATGGGAAATCGGGAGCAGGAAATTCTCGGTGAAGGCGTACACCAGTGAGAACGTGAGCTTGGAGTGGTGGTACATCCGGTTGACCGGGTCTTCGGACATGTACTCGAGAGTGTCGTTCATCCAGCCCATGTTCCATTTCAGGCCGAATCCGAGCCCGCCGGAACTGGTGGGAGAAGTAACCCCCGGGAACGCCGTCGACTCTTCCGCAACCATGACGATTCCCGGGACCCGCCGGTATGCGGTGGCGTTGACTTCCTGCAGGAAGGATATGGCTTCCAGGTTCTCCCGGCCGCCGAACTGGTTTGGCCGCCACTGGCCCTCTGGGCGGGAGTAGTCCAGATAGAGCATGGAAGCGACGGCGTCGACCCGGAGCCCGTCGATGTGGAACTCCTCCAGCCAATAGATGGCGTTGGCCACCAGGAAGTTCCGTACCTCCCGCCTGCCGTAGTCGAAGATCAGGGTTCCCCAGTCGGGCTGTTCACCGCGCATCGGATCAGGGTGCTCATAGAGCGGCTGACCGTCGAAGTTCGCCAGCGCCCAGGAATCCTTCGGGAAGTGGCCCGGAACCCAGTCCAGGATGACGCCGATGCCGGCCTGGTGCAGGGTGTCCACCAGGTACCGGAAGTCATCCGGATGGCCGAACCGTGCGGTGGGAGCGTAGTAGCTGGTGATCTGGTAACCCCAGGAACCACCGAAAGGGTGCTCCGCAACAGGCATGAACTCAACGTGGGTGAAGCCCTGCCACGTCACGTATTCGGCCAGCTGTTTTGCCAGTTCCCGGTAGTCCAGGCCCAGCCGCCATGACCCAAGGTGGACTTCATAGACGCTCATCGGCGAATTGTGCGGGTCCCGTTCCGCACGGGCCGTCATCCAGTCCGCGTCTTCGAACCGGTAGGTGGATTCGACCACCCGGGAACCGGTCAGCGGCGGTGCTTCAGTTCCCTTGGCCAGCGGGTCGGCCTTCTCCCGCCACACCCCGTCCTGCCCAAGGATCTCAAACTTGTAGCGGGAGCCGGGCTCGACGTCGGGGATGAAGATTTCCCAGACCCCGGAGCTTCCCAGGGACCGCATCGCGTGGATGCGTCCGTCCCAGGCGTTGAAATCGCCCTCGACCCGGACGGCCTGCGCATTCGGCGCCCACACCGCGAAGCTGACTCCATCCACTTCGCCGAGAACCGAGTTGTAGTGGTGCGGATTGGCACCGAGCACCGTCCAGAGCTTTTCATGCCGGCCTTCACCGATCAGGTGCAGGTCCATTTCGCCCAGGCTGGGCAGGAACCGATAGGGATCATCAAATGTTGCCGGCGGAACGCCGTCGTACGAAACTTCCAGCCGGTAGTCCGGCACCTGTCCGGCCGTCTGGGCAGGGAGGGTGCCCACCCAGATTCCGTTGTGCTCGTGGTGAAGCGGCACCCGGCCCTCAGTCGTAACCGCAGTAACCTCCCGTGCCAGCGGGCGGAGCGTGCGGATGGTGACCGTCCCGTGGTCGTCCAGGTGCGCGCCCAGGACGGCATGGGGCTGGTAATAGCTGCCGTTTGAGACAGCATCCAGGACGTCCTGCGCCACCGGGAGCGGGTTGCCTCCTGCCGGAGCCGGGGCCGAGGCCGGTGAGGAGTCTGCGCCGGAAGCATCCGGCACAACAGTGGCAGTACCCGACGCCGCGGCGGCCGCATGCCGGGGGTTTGCCGCTGGATCCGTCCTGGCGTCCTTGGGCTGGTTTGATTTGGAATTCGGGGTCTTGTTCACGGGGCTCACTTCCTGGCCATTCGGCGGATCCTGCTGCAGGCTGAGTTCTTCAAGTACCTGCCGGGCGGCTGTTGCGGGCACTTCAATCCAGGCCGGTCGATTACGGATCTCGTAGACAACTTCGTACAGGGCCTTGTCCAGCCACAGGGCGATGTAAAGCGGGTCGGCGCGGTTGATGTGCGTCCCGGTTTCCTTCTCATAGCCGCGCAGGAAGGCATCGGCGGCGCTCTGTGCCCAGGCCATGGCCCGCGCCTTGCGCCCGGCGTTTTCCACCAGGTCTTCGGGGCCGGCACCGGAAGAGCCGATAATCGCCACGGCGGCGGCATAGTCAATGGAGCGCAGCATGCCCACCACGTCCCGCAGCGCGACGTCAGGAACGCTTCGTTCGGCCGCGGGGCGAAGCGGTTCACCTTCAAAGTCCAGCACAGTCCATCCCCGGGACGGCGAGTGCAGCACCTGTCCCAGATGGTAGTCGGCGTGGATGCGCTGCAGGTTCGGCAGGGCCGGGAGCTCCTCGACTGTGGCCAGCAGCTGGTCAACTACCTGGTCGTATGGCCCAACATAGCTTCGGGCTTCCTCCCATTCCCACTTCAGCCGGCGGACCAGAGAGGACAGGAACTCTGCCTGTTCAGCGGGCGTGGGCTGGTGTGCCCCAAAAGCTGCTTCCAGCTGGGAATGGATCCGCCCGGTGACGGCGCCCAGTTCCTCGGCTTCCGCGGTGAAGTCCCGGCCGGAGACAGCAGCAGAGGAGGCGGTGCGCCAGGCGTCCTCGCTGTTGGGGACGAACTCGCGCAGCACGCTGACGTCACCGCTCACCCAGGTGCCGGAACCGGCGTCGTCATAGACGTCCTGCCAGCTGCCGGTGACCCAGCCGAACGTGGCAGGCACGTCCTGGGACCCGCCTTCGGTCAGTTTGGCGCTGACCAGGACGTCCGGGCTTTCCCCGGCCGCCAGCACACGGTAGAACTTCACGATCACCGGCGCCCGCTCGGTGGCGGCAATTACCGAGGTGTTGGACTGTTCGCCCTTCAGGACACGGATCGGAAGGATCTCCTCGAAGGGATCCCAGTCGGCGAATCCGTCCAGGGCATAGCCGTGCGTGCGTCCGTCCAGGGAACTGGCCTGCGCGCGCATGGTCTCAAGCCACGCAGTGACGAACACCGGGTCGGCGGTCGCGTCGTAAAACCACTGCCGGCCCTTTTCTTCGTGCTCCACCACACCCATCAGCGCGCCGTCGAGTTCTTCAACCGGCGCAGGTCGAGCGCTGACCGGAACGCTGATGATGTCCACCCGCCGCCCGGATTCAACCGAGACGAAGTGCACGTTCATCTGCACGGCACCGCGTGGATCAGCGAGCTCTATCCCCCCGACCCGGCGAAGGACCACATCCTTTCCCTTGGCCGGAAACCATCGCTGCCGGGGCAGCCAGGCAGTGAAAATTTCGGGCAGGGTCGGGATGGTGTCTGTCATTTCGACGTGGCCTCCGAGGCGAGTATCAGCGGGATTGCTTCGGTCTGTGGAGAGCTTGGGTTGGATCTCGCCGAGCGCAGCCGCAGCCAGTAGAAGTCGTGGCTGCCCAGGGTCAGGGTGAGCGAACCGTCCTCACTGAACGTGGGGAACGGCGTGCCTCCGAAGGCATCCCTGAGACCGCGGCTGGCGAACTCGGGCAGGTTCACCGTGGCTGCGACCGGGTGCTGGGAGAGGTTGAAAATGCAGAACATGGTCTCCCCGACCTCCCCTTCCGGGTTGTCCTCCGGCAGCTCGCGCAGGAATGCCAGCACCGCTTCGCTGTCCGTGGGGACATTGCGGTAGGAGCCCAGTCCAAACGCCGGATGGGTCCGGCGGACCATGATCATCTGGCGCATCCAGTGCAGGAGCGAGCTTGAGCTCGCCAGCTGCGCTTCAACATTCACGTGGTTGTAGTGGTACACCAGCGACTGGACCACGGGCAGGTAGACCTTGCCCGGATCAGCGGTGGAGAAACCGGCGTTGCGGTCCGGGTTCCACTGCATGGGTGTGCGGGAGGAGTCACGGTCCTCAAGCCAGATGTTGTCGCCCATCCCGATCTCATCCCCGTAATAGAGGAACGGGCTGCCGGGGAGGGAGAGCAGGAGCGCGTGGATCAACTCAATCTCGGACCTGGAGTTGTCCAGCAGCGGCGCCAGCCGGCGCCGGATGCCGATGTTGGCCCGCATCCGGGAATCCGGTGCGTACCAGCCCAGCATCGCCTGGCGCTCTTCGTTGGTGACCATCTCCAGCGTCAGCTCATCGTGGTTGCGCAGGAACGTGCCCCACTGGCTGCCCGCCGGGATATCCGGTGTTTCCTCCATGGTCTGGATGATGGGAGCGGCTTTTTGGTCCCGCAGCGCATAGAAGAGCCGGGGCATGATCGGGAAGTGGAAGCACATATGGCATTCCGGCCCGGTTTCGTCGCCGAAGTACTCAACGACTTCATGCGGCATCTGGTTGGCTTCCGCGACGATCACGCGTCCGGGGTAGTTCTCGTCCACCATGGTCCGCAGGTCCTTCAGGAACCAGTGGGTGGCAGGCAGGTTCTCGCAGTTGGTGCCGTCCTCTTCGAAGAGGTAGGGGATGGCATCCGCACGGAACCCGTCAATCCCCTGGTCCAGCCAGAAGCGGACGACGTCGAACACCGCCTCGACGACCTTGGGATTCTCGAAGTTCAGGTCCGGCTGGTGGCTGAAGAACCGGTGCCAGTAGAACTGGCGCCGCACCGGGTCGAAGGCCCAGTTCGATTCCTCGGTGTCCACGAAGATGATCCGGGCGTCTTCGTACTTCTGGTCAGTGTCGGACCAGACGTAGAAGTCCCCGTATGGACCGTCGGGATCATTGCGGGATTCCTCGAACCAGGGATGCTTATCCGATGTGTGGTTCAGCGGCAGGTCGATGATGACGCGGAGGCCGCGGGCGTGGGCCTCGGCAACCAGCCGCTTGAAGTCGCTGATCGTTCCGAACTCGCTGAGCACGTCGTAGTAATCGGAGATGTCATACCCGCCGTCACGCAGCGGTGACTTGAAGAACGGCGGCAGCCAGAGGCAGTCAACGCCGAGCCACTGCAGGTAATCCAGCTGGGAGATCAGGCCCGTGAAATCGCCGTTGCCGTCGCCGTTGGAGTCACGGAATCCGCGGACCAGCACCTCGTAGAAAACAGCCTTTCGGTACCAGTTCGGGTCGTTCGTCAGTCCCGGTGCGTGCAGCTGAAAAGGATTTACCACTGGGTTCCCCTCCGTACTGCGAGAACATGCGCCGGTTCATAGTGCGCGTCCAGGCGTACGTAGTTGTACTGGCCCCAGCGGTAGCTGGCACCGCTGATCAGGTCGTCAACCCAGAACGTTCCGTCCTCGTTGAAGTCCTGCGGCGCAAGGTGCAGGGCGTCCAGGTCCAGTGTCACGGTGCACTCGCGTGCACTGTGCGGGTCAGTGTTCACCACAATGATGAGCGTGTCCTTACTGCTTGCATCGGTTAGGTCGATTTGCTTGTGCTTGGAATAGACGACCGTTGCCTCATCCGTGCTGGAATGCACGGTGAGGTTCTGCAGGTCCCCCAGTGCCGGGTGGTCGTGGCGGATCTTGTTCAGCCGGGTGATGTACGGAGCCAGGCTGCGGTTTTCCGCTTCAGCTGCGGCAAAGTCGCGCTGCTTGTACTCGAACTTCTCGTTGTCGATGTATTCCTCGGCCCCGGGGCGGGCAACGTGCTCATAGAGTTCGTAGCCGGCGTACATGCCCCACAGCGGGCTGGCGGTTGACGCCAGGACCGCACGGATCTTGAAGGCGGGCGGACCGCCGTACTGCAGGAATTCGGTGAGGATGTCCGGAGTGTTGACGAAGAAATTGGGACGGAAGAACGCGGCGGTTTCCTTCGAGACCTCGGTGAAGTACTCCTCGATTTCCTGCCGCGTGTTCCGCCAGGTGAAGTAGGTGTAGGACTGCTGGAACCCGGCCATGCCCAGGGCATGCATCATCGGGGGACGGGTGAAGGCTTCGGCGAGGAAGACTACGTCCGGGTGCTCCCGGTTCACCGTGGTGATCAGCCATTCCCAGAACCGCAGCGGCTTGGTGTGCGGGTTGTCCACGCGGAAGATCTTCACGCCGTGGCTGATCCACATCAGCACAATCCGCAGGATCTCCTGCGACAGGCCCTCGTAGTCGTTGTCGAAGTTCAGGGGATAGATGTCCTGGTACTTCTTCGGCGGGTTCTCAGCGTAGGCAATAGTGCCGTCTACCCGGGTGGTGAACCACTCGGGATGCTCGGTGACCCAGGGGTGGTCCGGGGATGCCTGCAGGGCAAGGTCGATGGCCACTTCCAGCCCAAACCCCTCCGCTGCCTGGACAAAGAAATCAAAGTCGTCGAAGGTTCCGAGGTCCGGATGGATCGCGTCGTGGCCACCCTCAGCGGAGCCGATCGCCCACGGAGAACCCGGATCCTGCGGACCCGCAACCAGTGTGTTGTTCGGCCCCTTGCGGAACGTGGTGCCAATGGGATGTATCGGCGGAAGGTAAATGACGTCAAAACCCATCGCGGCCACCCGGTCCAGGCTGCGTGCAGCGCTCCGGAACGTTCCGGAAGTCCAGGATGCTGTTGCCGGGTCGAAGGAAGCCCCTTCAGAACGGGGGAAGAACTCGTACCATGCTCCGCGTCCGGCGCGGTCCCTTTCCACCTTCACCGGGAACCGCTGGGACGGGGTCACAAGGTCGCGGATGGGTTCCCGCTCCAGGACTTCGGCAAGTTCGGGGCGGCCGGCCGCAGCGAACCGCATTCCCGGATCAAGTGCTGTGTCCTCCAGGACACGGGCCGTTTCGCGCAGAACGGCGGCGTCCGCTTCGTTCCGCCCGGCTGCAGCAGCACTGAAAAGCGCGGCGCCTTCTGCGAGCATCAGCTCGACGTCGATTCCGGCCGCTATCTTCACGTCGGCATTGTGGTGCCAGGTACCGAAGAGATCGGCCCAGCCTTCAACCGTAAATGTGTAGTCGCCGGTCGTTTCAGGACGCAGCTGGCCCTCCCAGCGGTCCAGGCCCTGGCCAACCGGGTGCATGCGCCGGCGCTGGACTTCCTGGCCCTGGGGGTCATAGAGCACGGCAGAGACCCCCACCAGGTCATGGCCTTCGCGGAAGACCGTCGCCCCGATTACTAGGTCTTCACCGGGGACCGCCTTGGCGGCAAAACGGCCGCACTGGATCACCGGAGACACGTTGAGAACAGGAATCCGGCCGAACCGGAGTTCCGTGGCGGGCTGGACATTAGATGGCAACGCGCTGGATGAGGTCACAGACTAGACGTTAGCGACAATCAGGGCAGATTGCTAAGGGCACGTACTTTTTGCAGTATCGATACTGGTCAGAGCACCCTCCGGAGAAATCACCGCAGGTGGGAGCGGGGTGGAAAGAATCCCGGTTAAATCCCTGTTGCTTTTGCGTGACACACACCACCTCCCGGAGGAACTGCGCTAGCCTAACGGGGGTGAAGGCAATCCGAAGGTTTACCGTCCGCACCGTCCTTCCCGGCAGCATTGCGCCGCTTGCCAGGCTGGCCGGCAACCTGCGCTGGAGCTGGCATCAGCCCACCCGGGACCTCTTCAAGGACCTGGACCCCCGGATCTGGGCCGAGAGCGGCCACGACCCCATCCGGGCCCTGGGCATGGTCAGCCGCCAGACCCTGGAACGAATCTCGGGCGATCCCGCTCTGGTGGAGCAGATCCGCTCCCTGGACGAGAACCTGGAGCACTACCTCACCGCCCCTCGCTGGTATCAGTCGCTCGGCGAAGACGCTCCGCGTTCGATCGCCTATTTCTCCCCCGAGTACGGCATTTCCGCCGTACTCCCGCAATACTCAGGCGGCCTGGGCATCCTGGCCGGCGACCACCTCAAGTCGGCGTCCGACCTGGGCGTGCCGCTGGTCGGCGTTGGTCTGCTCTACCAGGCGGGCTATTTCAAGCAGTCCCTTTCCCGTGACGGGTGGCAGCAGGAGACCTACCCGGTCCTTGACCCCAACGGCCTGCCGCTGACCCTGCTGCGCGAAGAAGACGGAACTCCCGCCCGCATCAGCCTGCCGCTGCCGAACGGGCGGCACCTGATGGCGCAGATCTGGCGCGCCGACGTCGGGCGCGTTCCCCTGCTGCTGCTGGATGCGGATGTACGCGGCAACGACGACGCCGCCCGCGGCATTACGGACCGTCTTTACGGCGGCAGCGGGGACCACCGGCTGCAGCAGGAGCTTCTGCTGGGCATGGGCGGGGTGAAGGCACTGCGTGTCTTCGAACGTCTCACCGGTGCTCCTGCCCCGGAGGTCTTCCATACGAATGAGGGCCATGCGGGCTTCCTTGGCGTGGAGCGCATCCGGGAGCTGATGGACACGGGCATGCACTGGGAAGAGGCACTGACCGCTGCCCGTGCCTCCACGATCTTCACCACGCACACTCCCGTGCCGGCCGGAATCGACCGCTTCGACGTCGGCGAAGTGCGGCACTTCCTTAATGCCGGACTGGCCCAGTCGGTTCCAACCAACAAGGTGCTTGCCCTGGGTGCCGAGGATTACGAGGGCGGGGATCCGAACGTCTTCAACATGGCGGTCATGGGCCTGCGCCTGGCCCAGCGCGCCAACGGTGTCGCAAAGCTGCACGGGCAGGTCTCCCGTGAGATGTTCTCCGGTCTCTGGCCGGGCTTTGACGTCTCAGAAATCCCCATCACCTCCGTCACGAACGGAGTACACGTTCCTACCTGGGTGGATCCGGAACTGACCGCCCTCGCCCAGGACCAGTTCGGAGTGGCCACCGTCCACGACCGCGACTGGACACGGGCGTACGAAGTCGACGACGAGGTCCTGTGGGACCTGCGGCGCAGGCTGCGCATGAAGCTGATCGAGGACGTCCGGCACCGGGTACGGTCAGCCTGGCGCAAGCGCGGCGCCCCGGACGCTTCGCTGGGCTGGACCGACGACGTACTGGACCCCGACATCCTGACCATAGGCTTCGCCCGCCGGGTGCCGACGTACAAGCGGCTGACGCTCATGCTCAGGGACCCGGCCAGGCTCAAGGCCCTGCTGCTCCATCCGGACCATCCGGTGCAGCTCGTGGTGGCAGGCAAGTCCCACCCTGCTGACGAGCAGGGAAAGCGGATGATCCAGGATCTGGTCCAGTTCACCGACGACCCGGAGGTCCGGCACCGGATCGTCTTCCTGCCGAACTACGACATCGCCATGGCGCGCACCCTGTTCCCGGGCTGTGACGTCTGGCTGAACAATCCCATCCGTCCGCTTGAGGCTTCGGGCACGTCGGGCATGAAGTCCGCCATCAACGGCGGGCTAAACCTGTCCGTGCTGGATGGCTGGTGGGACGAAATGTACGACGGCGAGAACGGCTGGGCGATCCCGTCCGCCAACCCGCGCGAAGGAACCCATACCCGGGAGCTCTACACCGCCGACCAGCGGGACGACATTGAAGCTGCCGCGCTGTATGACCTGCTGGAGAACACTGTGGCTCCGATGTTCTACGGCCAGGAACCCTCGGCAGACGCTGGTGCGGCCGGCCCCTCGGAGGCTCCCGCCGATTCCCTGCCCCACGAATGGCTGGAGATGGTCAAGCACACGCTGGCTGAGCTTGGCCCGAAGGTCTCCGCCAACCGAATGCTGCGTGACTACGTCAATAACCTTTACCGGCCCGCCTGCCAGTCCGGCCGGGCGGCTGCAGCCGACCAGTACCAGGCGGCACGGGAACTGGCTGCCTGGATTATGCGGGTCCGCGATGCCTGGGGCGGAGTCAACGTTGAGCACGTGGATTCGATTGGCATCTCGGACGCCCCTCAAATCGGGGACACTCTCACAGTCCAGGCTTACGTGAGCCTGGGTTCGCTGAAACCGGCAGACGTAGTGGTGGAAGCCGCCTACGGGAAGGTCTCCGGCGCTGACAAGCTCAGCGACCACCAGCTTCTTGACCTCTCCGTCGCCGAAGACCTCGGCTCCGGCAGGTTCCTGTACTCGGGAGAAATGCCAATCGAGCTGGCCGGACCGTTCGGATACACCGTGCGGGTGCTCCCGTACCATTCCGGGCTGGCGTCCAAGGCAGAACTGGGGCTGGTCGCGAACGCCTAAGCACCCCCACACAGCAGCACGCCTGCACCCGTGACGGGTGCCGGCGTGCTGCTTTTCCGGTCTGGGTGCGCCGGTGGCGCGGGCGGCTAGATACGGTAGACGCTGATCGAGTTTCCTTCGATGTGGTCTTTTTCCCCGGGCGCAAGGCGTGCGCCGGTGCGGCGTTCTTCCGGATCAGCTGTGGCGAACACGAGTTCGTAAAAATGGCCTTCGTTTGCCGTGACTCCTGCATCGTCCAGGGTGGCACGGCTCGGCAGCACAATCTGTTCTGTTTCCTGTCCGCCGTTGATTACCATAAGCCCGGCACGCTCGCCCTGGCCGGAGCCGATGAGCAGCTGAAGCACACGGCAGCCAGGATCGTGCCACGCAGCGTCAGTCATGGGCTGTCCGGAAGCATCAAACCAGAGCAGGAACGCGTCCCGCGGATCAGCGGGGAAGGCATAGGGCTGGCGTGCAAGGAACTCCCTTCGCAGGCGGACCAGCGCCGCGGTGGCAGCAAACATGCGCCGCGCGTCGTCGTCGTCCTGCCAGGACAGCCAGGCAGTCTTGTTGTCCTGGCAGTAGGCGTTGTTGTTCCCGTGCTGGGTGCGGCCGACTTCATCACCGGACGTGATCATGGGAACGCCCACGGAGAGCAGCAGGGTAGCCATGAGGTTTCGCGCCGTCTGCCGGCGGTGCGGAAGGATCCGCGGGTTGTCAGTCGGGCCTTCAATGCCGTGGTTCCAGCTGCGGTTGTGGCTTGAACCGTCCCGGTTGTCTTCGCCGTTGGCCTGGTTGTGCTTGTGGTTGTAGGTGGTGAGGTCCGCCAGCGTAAAGCCGTCATGCGCTGTCACCAGGTTTACGGAGGAAAGCGGGGTCCGTTCCGAACGGGCAAAGAGTTCTGCCGATCCTGCCAGAGCAGTGCCAAGACGGGCCAGGGACCCTGCCGGCTCTCCAGCTGCCAGGGCAGCCTGGTCAGCCAGCCAAAAGTCCCGGACCGTGTCCCGGAAATGGTCGTTCCAGTCTGCCCAGCCCGGCGGGAAATTGCCGGTCTGCCAGCCGTCCGGGCCCAGGTCCCACGGCTCCGCAATCAGCTTGATCCCGTGCATGACCGGGTCCGTGGCCAGCGCCACCAGCAGCGGATGCCGCCGGTCGAAGCGGTTCTCCGCATCCCTGGCCATGGTCGGTGCCAGGTCGAAGCGGAAGCCGTCCACGTGGTACTCGCGCACCCAGTAGCGCAGCGAATCAAGCGTCATCTGGATGACGCGGGGTTCGCTGAAGTCCAGGCTGTTGCCGCAGCCGGTGGTGTCGATGTACCGGCCGTCTGAGTCATGCCGGTAGTAGGTCTCTTCCCCCAGGCCCCGCCAGGACAGAGCAGGCAGGTCCTTCCCGCCTTCGGCAGTGTGGTTGTACACGACGTCGAGGATCACCTCGATGCCCGCGGCATGGAGGTTCTTCACCATGGTCTTGAACTCATCCTGTACCGCCTGCGGGCCGGCGGCCTGGGCGGTGGGGGTGGCATAGTCCGTGTGCGGGGCAAAGTAGCCCAGGGTGTTGTAGCCCCAGTAGTTGGAGAGCCCGAGTTCCTGGAGGTGCGGCTCGTCGATGTGGAAGTGGACCGGAAGCAGTTCCACGGCCGTGATCCCCAGGTCCTGCAGGTACCCGATGGTGGCCGGGTGGCCCATCCCCGCGTAGGTGCCCCGAAGGTCTTCCGGCAGCGCCGGGTTGAGCTTGGTCATACCCCGGACATGGGCTTCATAGATGACGGAATCGCGCCACCGTGTGTGCGGGGGTTCATCGTTCCCCCAGTCAAAGTCCGGGGTGGTGGCCACTGAGAACCACAACGGTTCCCTGTCCTCACGCTGGACCGTGTCGATTCCCCGCCCGTACGGGTCAAGGAGCAGCTGGAAAGAACCCGGTTCGGCCGGCAGGTGCGCGCCGTGGCCCCAGAATCCGTAGCGGATCCCCGGGCGCAGGCCTTCCACCCGGCCGTGGTGCACGCCTGCCGAACGCCGCTCGAGCAGGGCCGAAGCCCATTGCCCGGGCCGCGGTTCGAACCAGACATCCACAGCTTCGAGACCGGGGGCAAAAACGGACACGTTGACGGCGCCCGGAACATCCGGGACGCCCGCCACGCTGCGGTGGACTCCCAGGGGGAAAGCCCGGGAGATTCGCTGTGTCTGCCTATCTCCAGTTACGACGTGTGCCATGAATGCCTCTCCGGCGCTCCGCGAAGGTCAGGCTGAGCGCTGACGCGAAACTTCGTAAAGGGTGATCCCGACGGCCATGGAGGCGTTGAGGGATTCCATGGCGGAGTCGATCGGGATTGAAACAATCTGGTCGCAGTTTTCCCGGACCAGGCGGGACAGGCCCTTGCCCTCGGAACCCACCACAATGCAGACCGGGTCCTTGGCCAGGGCGAGGTCCGGAAGGGAAACGTCGCCGTCGCCGTCCAGGCCCAGCACGAAGATTCCCATCTTCTTGAAGGTCTTCAGCGTGTTGTTCAGGTTGCCGGCGCGTGCCACCGGAACGCGGACGGCAGCACCCGCGCTGGTCTTCCATGCTGAGGCGGTGACGCCGACCGAGCGGCGTTCGGGGACTACAACACCGTGGGCGCTGAAAGCTGACGCCGAGCGGATAATCGCACCAAGGTTGCGGGGATCGGTGATTCCGTCCAGGGCAACGAAGAGCGGCGCGTTGGCGATGTGGCCCTTCTTCCAGGACGCGATTGTCTCCTCGGCGAGGTCGATCGGGTCTGCGTACTCATAGGGCGGGATCTGCAGCACCAGGCCCTGGTGGACGGCCTCGTTGGTCATCCGGTCCAGCTCGGGCTTGTGCGTTTCCATCACAGGCAGGCCGCGCTCGGCTGCCATCTTCAGGGATTCGCGGACGCGGTCGTCCATGTCGATGCGGACGGCAACGTGCAGCGCCTTCGCCGGAATGCCGGCGCGCAGGGCTTCCACCACCGAGTTCCGGCCGGTAACGACTTCTTCAGCCACTTTGCCGCGGGCAGGGGCGTTGCGGCCGCCGGGGCGCTGGCCGCCGTGCTTGGCGGCAGAGCGCTCGGAGAGCTGCTTGCTCTTATATGCCTTGTGGTAGGGGCGGTCTTCAGCCTTGGGCGTCGGTCCTTTGCCTTCGAGGGCCTTGCGCCCGAGGCCGCCGGTCCCCTGGCTGGGGCCCTTTTTGGCTTTGCGCACTGCGCCGGGTCGTCCGTGATTGGCCATGGGTATATACACCTTAAGTAGAAGAAAGCACTACTCCTAGTTTACGCAGGCTGTCCCAAACCCGTGAGCCGCAGCCAAACCAGTTAGCCCAGAGCTAACGCCTACCCTTGTTCCAGGGACCAAAGTGCCCCGTCGGCAGTGTCTTCCACGACCACCCCGGCGGCTGCGAGCGAGTCCCGGATCGCGTCGGCCCGGGCCCAGTCCTTCGCTGCGCGGGCTTCGCTGCGCTCCCGGAGCCGGTCCTGGATCAGGCTGTCCAGCGCTGTGTGTTCAGGACCTGCCGCAGCACCGGATGACTGGACGGCGTCCAGTCCCAGGACTGTTGTCATGGCCCGGACCTGCGCCAGGGCGGTCCGCACGGTATCCAGGTCCGACGCCGCGAGGGCGGTGTTGCCGGTTCGCACGGTTTCGTGCAGCACGGCAAGGGCCTGCGGGACGTTGAGGTCGTCATCCATGGCGGCGCCGAATGCTTCCGGGACATCCGCCGGGTTTGGCGCCTCGTTCTCTCCCACCTTGGCGGCGGCCTTGGCGATGAAACCGTCGATCCGCTCTACTGCCGCCGCGGCTTCCTGCAGGGAGGTGGGCCGGTAGTCCAGCACGGAGCGGTAGTGTGCCTGGCCGAGGTAGTACCGGACGACGCGCGGGGACGCCTCAGCGAGCATCTGCGAGGGGCTGATGGTGTTGCCGATGGACTTGGACATCTTCTCGCCCTCGAAGGTGACCATGCCGTTGTGCATCCAGAAGTTGGCAAACCCGTCTCCGGCAGCCTGGGACTGTGCCATTTCGTTTTCGTGGTGCGGGAACCGCAGATCCAGTCCCCCGCCGTGGATGTCGAAGCGCGGACCGAGGTACTTGGTGACCATGGCGGAGCATTCCAGGTGCCAGCCGGGCCGGCCGCGGCCCCACGGGCTGTCCCAGGCTGCCGTTTCGGGATCCGTGTCCTTGTGCCCCTTCCACAGCGCGAAGTCCCGCGGATCGCGCTTGCCCCGCGGATCGGCGTCGGGGGCTGCCTGCATGTCATCAATGTTCTGCCGGGTGAGCGAGCCGTAGGCGGGCCAGGACCGGACGTCGAAGTACACGTCTCCCGAGTCGTCCAGGGCGGGATAGGCATGTCCGGCCTCGATCAGGCGCTGGATGAGCGCGTGCATTTCCGGAATGTGGCCGGTTGCGCGGGGTTCGTAGGTGGGCCGCTGCACGCCCAGTGCGTCGTAGGCGCGGGAGAATTCCTGCTCGAAGCGGTAGGCCAGCGCCCACCACTCTTCGTCGGGCACGACGCCGTCCGCCGGCTCTGCGCCAACGGATGCGGCAGCCTTGGCCAGGATCTTGTCATCAATGTCAGTGACGTTGCGGACGGTGGTAACCCTGAAGCCGCGGGCCTGGAGCCAGCGGGTGAGCTGATCGAACGCGATGGCCGAGCGGATGTGCCCCACGTGCGGCAGCCCCTGCACCGTGGCACCGCAGTAGTACAGACTGACCTGCCCGGGGATCAGGGGCTCGAAGTCCCGGATGCTGGCTGTCGCTGTGTCATAGAATCTCAGGCTCACTGCTCTAGGCTACCGCGTGGCACCTGCCCCGCCCGCAGGCAGGTTACGCCTCTACCCGGCGACGACGACGGCGGTGGCCACGGCGGCGATTCCCTCGCCGCGGCCGGTGAAGCCCAGGCCGTCAGTCGTGGTGGCTGAGACACTCACGGGTGCACCCGCTGCCTTGGTGAGGACAGCTTCGGCTTCGGCGCGCCGGGGGCTGAACTTGGGGCGGTTGCCGATCAGCTGCACGGACACGTTCCCGATGCGGAAACCGGCCTCGCGGACCAGCCGTGCCGCTTCCGCCAGGAGAACGGTGCCCGCGGCTCCGGCGTACTCCGGCCGGTCGGTGCCGAAGTGCGATCCAAGATCTCCGATACCGGCAGCAGAGAACAGCGCGTCCGCAGCGGCGTGTGCCACGACGTCGCCGTCGGAATGCCCGGCGAGGCCACGCTCTCCCTCCCAGAGAAGGCCCGCGACCCACAGCGGGCGCGGAACGTCGTCGGGAGCGAAAGCGTGTACGTCCGTACCGATTCCGGTGCGGGGCAGGTTCTCCATGCGGCCTAGTCCTCCTGCATGCTTGAGCCGCCGCCAAGGACTGCTTCGGCCAGAAGCAGGTCAAGCGGCGTGGTGATTTTCAGGGACATGGCGGAGCCTTCAACGACGTGGACCGTCTCCCCCAGGCTTTCGGCCAGCATCGCGTCGTCTGTGATCGCTGCGGCCCGCTGCTCATCGAAGTCCGACGCCGCGGCGTGGGCGCGGCGCAGGAGGCCTGCGTCGAACCCCTGCGGTGTCTGAACCGCCCGGAGGCTTGCCCGGTCCGGTGTCCCGGTGACGCGGGCGGGGGCGGGATCATTCTCCGCGCCTGCTGCCAATTCAACGGCTTTGACGGTGTCCACCACAGGTACTGCCGGAATCACCGCGCCGGCACCTGCAGCCAGGGCCGCCGTGACCCGGTGAAAGACCTGGACCGGCGTCAGCGCGCGTGCCGCGTCGTGGACCAGGACGGCGTCGAGGTCCTCCGGCAGGGCCCTGAGCGCAGCACGGACCGAGTCGGAACGGGTCGCTCCGCCGTCCACTACCTCGATCGGGCAGCTAAGGGGGGTGGCAGCACAGAGTGCGCGGAGTGCCGTGTCCGCGGCCGGGACTGCTACTGCGATGTACGAGGCAACACCCGAGGCCTCAACACCCCTCAGCGCGTGGGACAGGAGCATTTCCCCGGCGAGGGGAACCTGGGCTTTCGGCATTCCGTAGCCAAGGCGCTGGCCGGACCCGCCGGCCACAAGGATGACGCCCACACGGAAGGGGCCGGGAGTGGATTCAGACACAGACCAAGCCTAGTGCCATGACGCCGCGGCGGCCGTCGAGGGGGTAAAACCGGTGCTTAAACCAGTGCTGCCGGCCCGCTAAGCGGACCGGCAGCTGGAATCAGGGCCTAGCTGGAAAGGACTTCGTCCAGTACAGCGGCAGCCTGGTCCTCGTCTGTCTTTTCGGCCAGGGCAAGCTCCGAAATGAGGATCTGGCGTGCCTTTGCGAGCATGCGCTTCTCGCCCGCGGAAAGACCGCGGTCGTGGTCGCGGCGCCACAGGTCGCGGACGACCTCAGCAACCTTGACTACGTCGCCCGAAGCGAGCTTCTCCAGATTTGCCTTGTAACGGCGGGACCAGTTGGTGGGTTCCTCAGTCAGTTCTGCACGGAGGACATCGAAGACGTGCTCGAGGCCTTCCTTGCCAACGACGTCGCGAACCCCAACAAGGTCAACGTTTTCAGCCGGTACTTCAATGGTCAGATCACCCTGTGCCACCTTAAGCTTGAGATACATTTTCTCTTCGCCCTTGATGGTCCGCATCTTGATTTCTTCAATCTTCGCGGCACCGTGGTGAGGGTAAACTACTGTCTCGCCAACCTCAAAAACCATGTGGACTTTCCCCTTTCCCGACCCCTAGTCTAACATGCTGGCGACACGCCGAGAAGAGTTTGCGCAGGTCAGGGGCCTGAGCCCAAAAACTGAGTATGATTCAGCCCTTCGCCCGCAGCCTGCTGAGTAGTTTTAACAGGCTCCCTGACGTAGCGAAATCCATGTTTTCGGGGGTTTGCCGATAGGCTAGGTGCAAACATCCCTCGGTCCTTGGACCGCCACCCTTCAGGAGTTTGTGCTGTGATTTTCACATCCAGGAACCGGGCGCGGAACGCTGCCGCCGCCGGTGTTATTGCGCTGTCGCTGCTGGGCGCCACCGGTTGCAGTGCCGTGAACGATCAGGCAACCACCATGGAGTACTCCCCGTCCGACGGCATCGTCCAGGACCTGGGCGACCTGCAGCTGCGCAACATCCTGGTGGTCAGCGAGGGTGACGGTGAGCCCGGACGCCTGATGGGCACCGTGATCAACGACTCTGCCGACCCGATCAACTTTGAACTCTCCGTTGGCGGTTCCAACCTGTCCTGGAACATCCCCGGCGGCGGCAAGGTTGTCTACGACGACGCCCCGCAGGCTGAGGTCCTTGTAGAGGCCGTCAACGTCCTTCCGGGCACCGGCATCCGTGCCGAAGCCAAGGACGGCTCTGAAACGGCAACCCTGAACCTCCCCGTCGTGGACGGCCAGGTTTCCTACTACGAGGATTACCTGCCCACCCCGGAGCCCACTCCTTCCGAAGAGCCTGCAGCCGAGGCCACGGAGACCCCTGCCCCGTAGCGGCAGCCGCGCCTTCGGCGCCGGAGCTCCACACCTAAAACATAAAGAAGGTCCGCCCGGTTCTACCGGGCGGACCTTCTTTATGTGCGCTCTGCCCGGGCGTCAGGCTTCGAATTTGTAGCCGAGACCGCGCACAGTGACAAGGTGCGCCGGCGCCGAGGGGTCCGGCTCGATCTTGGCGCGAAGCCGCTTCACGTGCACGTCCAGGGTTTTTGTGTCCCCGACATAGTCCGCTCCCCAGACCCGTTCGATCAGCTGGCCCCGGGTCATGACCCGCCCGGCGTTCCGCAGCAGCATTTCCAGCAGCTCGAATTCCTTTAGGGGCATGGGTATGTTTTGCCCGCTGACGCTCACCACATGCCGGTCTACGTCCATGCGCACCGGCCCCGCCTGGACCGTGGCTCCGCCCAGGTCTCCGGAGTCGCTGCGGCGCCGCAGCACAGCCCGAACCCGCGCCAGCAGCTCCCTTGAGGAGTACGGCTTGGTGACGTAGTCATCTGCGCCGAGTTCCAGACCCACCACCTTGTCGATTTCGGCGTCCCGGGCGGTGAGCATAATGACGGGAACGTCCGAGCGCTGACGAAGCTGCCGGCAGACCTCGGTCCCGGATTGCCCGGGGAGCATCACGTCAAGCAGCACCAGGTCCGCCCCGGACCGGTCAAACTCGGCAACGGCGTCCAGACCGTTGTCCACCACTGCGACCTCGAAGCCTTCACGTTCAAGAAGGTAGGACAACGGGTCGCTGAAGGACTCTTCGTCCTCCACAATCAGGATCCTGCTCAACTCACTCCTTGCCGGCCGGCGCAGCAGCGCCGTCTGTCCGCGGCGGGGAATCCGCCATTTCCTCTGAATCCGCGGCATCCATTTCGGGGAGCCGCACGGTGAAAGTGGAACCCTGCCCCGGCTGGGACCAGAGATTCACCTCTCCGCCGTGGTTTGAAACCACATGCTTGACGATGCTCAGGCCCAGGCCGGTGCCGCCGGTATTGCGTGACCGTGCCGAGTCGATCCGGTAGAACCTTTCGAAGACACGTTCCTGGTCGTCCGGGGCGATCCCGGGCCCGCGGTCGGTAACCGTGACCTGTGCCAGGCCGTCGCGTGAGCGGATGCCCACACCCACCTGGCTGCCTTCGGGCGAATAGCGGATGGCATTGTCGATCAGGTTGCGGAAGGCCGTGGTGAGCATCGGTCCGTCGGCATACACCGGGTTATCAGCACTGCCGCCCATCACCACCGTGATATTCCGCTTTTCCGCCGGAAGCCGGTTGGCCTCGACGGCGTCGGCCACCAGCTCGTTGATGTCCACAGGCTCCGCGTGGTCCACCATGTCGGTGCCCTGGAGGCGGGAAAGCTCAATGATGTCCTGTACCAGCGCGGAAAGACGCACTGTTTCCTTGTGCATCCGCTTCGCGAACCGGCGCACCGCTTCTTCGTCAGCCGCGGCGTCGTCGATGGCTTCCGCAAGGAGCGAGATTGCCCCCACCGGGGTCTTCAGTTCGTGGGAGACGTTGGCAACGAAGTCGTTGCGCATTTCCTCGGTCCTGGTTGCCTCAGTACGGTCATCGGCCAGGATGAGGATGTACTCCTCGGCAATCGGGGCGACGCGCAGCTGCAGGATCAGGCTGGCTTCCCCCAGCAGGCCGCGGTTCAGTTCCACGTTCCGTTCCTCGATCACGCCGTCCCTGCGGACCCTCGCAGTCAGCGCCAGGACTTCTTCCTGCATCAGCGTGTGCCCGCGCACCAGCCCAAAGGCGTACGCACCGGGACTGGCCCGGACAACGCCGTCGATCCCGTCAACAACGATGTAGGCGCGGCCAAGGACGCCAAGGATCTCCGCGGCACCCTCGGAGAGCGCCGGTTCATCCACTTCCGCCAGATTGCGGCGGTGCCGCTGGCTGGAGACATAGGCGACGACGCCGAAGACACCAACGGCCAGGCCGAGGATGCCTGAGAGCAGGCCCAGCAGTACAGGATTCACAGTCCTAGCTTAGGCTGAGCGACTCATACCGGTTGGCTCTCCAGTGGCATTCGACCAACCGTTAAACTAACGTTCACTTCAAGAGGGTCGAGAGTTAACCGGATGCTGGCAGCATGATTGGAGCCGCAGGGCCGGTTGCCGGCCCTGTAAGAGTTGATCGAAAGGACGCATTAAGTGCGCAAGGTTTTCCAGGCCGAGCTTCACCAGATCGGTGAGGAGCTGACCCAGATTTCCCAGCTCGTCACCGAAGCGATGAAGAAGGCGACGCAGGCGTTCGAGACGGCCGACACCGAACTGGCACAGGACGTCATCGCCGCGGACGCCCGCATCGACTTCCTGCAGAACGACCTCGACGAGCGTGCCATCGACATCCTGGCCCTCCAGGGCCCGGTAGCCAGTGACCTCCGCATGATCGTCGGCTCGCTGCGAATGAGCGCCTCGCTTGAGCGGATGGGCGATCTGGCACGGCACATCGCCCAGCTGGCCCGCCTGCGCTACCCGGCCAACGTTGTGCCGGAGAACATGGTGGAGACGTTCAAGGAAATGGCACGCCTGGACATCGCCATTTCCGAGCTCCTCACCGAGCTGCTTGAGACCCGCAACCTGGATCTCAGCAAGGAGATTTACGCGCACAACACGCGGATCAACGAACTGCATGCCGGTGTGTTCAAGGCCGTTGCTTCCACCGACTGGAACAACTCCCCCGTGACCACCGTGGACCTGACCCTGGCAAGCCGGTACTTCGAACGGTTCGCCGACCACGGAGTTTCCGTCACCCGGAAGGTCAACTACCTCGTGACCGGTGAGTGGCAGCCCATCTCCGAGAGCGCCGTCTAGGACGCCCGGACCACACCAGACAAAGAAGGTGCCCTTCCCTGCGGGGAAGGGCACCTTCTTTGCAGCCCGGGACTACTTCTTCTGCTTGCCCTGGTTGGCAACGGCCTGGATGGATGCCGCGGCGGCTTCCGGATCCAGGTAGGTGCCGCCGGCCTTGACCGGCTTGAGGTCTTCGTCGAGTTCGTACACCAGCGGGATACCCGTGGGAATGTTGACGGCCGCGATGTCGGCGTCGGAAATCCCGTCAAGGTGCTTGACCAGGGCGCGCAGCGAGTTGCCGTGCGCAGCGATCATCACCGTCTTGCCGGAGCGGATGTCCTGGGAGATGTCGCTTTCCCAGTACGGGAGGAAGCGCTCCAGCACGTCCTTCAGGCACTCGGTGCGCGGCTTTTCCTCGTCGCTGAGGTCGGCGTAGCGTGCGTCGTGCGCCTGGGAGAAGTCGCTGTCGTCCGGCAGGGGCGGCGGCGGGGTGTCGTAGGAACGGCGCCAGAGCATGAACTGCTCCTCGCCGTATTCGGCCAGCGTCTGGGCCTTGTCCTTGCCCTGAAGCGCCCCGTAGTGGCGTTCGTTCAACCGCCAGCTGCGCTTGACATCGATCCAGATGCGGTCGGCTTCGCCAAGCGCGATGTTGGCCGTGTTGATGGCCCGCTGCAGCCGCGACGTGTAGAGGATATCCGGGAGGATGTTGTTCTCCACCAGCAGTTCACCGGCTCGGAGAGCCTCGGCCCGGCCCAGGTCCGTGAGATCCACATCCACCCAGCCGGTGAAGAGGTTCTTTTCATTCCATTCACTCTGCCCGTGGCGCAGAAGGATCACTTTGTAGGTCATAAAAGCATCGTAGCGGCACAGTGACGGCGCTGGCAGGGCGGTCCGTAACCAACGTGCCTTGTTGGAGTGCATTGGGGTACGGGGTTCCGCGGCGGCGCCGTCCGGTCATGAGCATCCACCGCCGGCCGGTAACATTGTTTGGTGAAAATCCCTTCAAAACCCGTGGGAAATGTGACCCGGGGCACTACAAACCCGAATCGACTGCGAAGGGTGGACCGCTGGCTCTCCGGTCCTGAAGGGTGGCGGCTGCGCCGTGCGGCGGACCCCCTGGTCATCGATCTGGGCTACGGCGCCGCACCGGTAACAGCCGTGGAACTGCATTCGCGGATCAGCGGAGTGCGGGCAGACGTCAGCGTGGTCGGGATTGAGATCGATCCGGAGCGCGTCCGTGCCGCCAAACCGCTTGAGCGGGACGGACTTCGGTTCGTCCAGGGCGGGTTCGAGCTGCCGCTGAACGGACGCCGGCCGGTAATGGTCCGGGCATTCAACGTGCTGCGGCAGTACAGCGAGGATGAGTATTCCGCACACTGGGATATGGTGTGCAGCCGGCTGGCTGACGGCGGCATCTTCATTGACGGAACCTGCGACGAGATTGGGCGCCGTTCAACCTGGGTTGTCCTGGAGCAGGCAGGCCCGGTGTCGCTGAGCATCTCGCTGCGGTTCGGAGCCTTCAGCCTGCCCTCCGATGTAGCGGAACGGCTGCCCAAAGCCCTGATCCACCGGAACGTACCGGGCGAGAAGGTGCATGCCTTCCTGCAGGCCATGGACAAGGCCTGGACTGAGGCTGCCCCCATGGCGTCCTACGGGAACCGGCAGCGCTGGATTGCCATGTGCCGTTCGCTGCGGGCGGCAGGCTGGCCGCTGCTTACCGGGCCGAGCCGGTGGAGGCTGGGGGAAATAACCGTGGCGTGGGACGCCGTAGCGCCCGCTGCGGACCAGGTCTGAGGACCGCTACCAGGAGCCGTAGGCTCCGCCGCGGCCCTTGGACTCGTTGAGGGCCGGCCGGACATCCGCGAGGTAGACGGATGCGGCCACCACGGCGGCCAGCTCAAAGAGCAGCAGCGCCAGCGGACCGAACAGCAGAACGGACAGCAGTCCGACTGCGGCGGCACCGCCGGTCAGGCCCATCCAGAAGCCCTTGGTGCGCTTGTAGGCGCGCTCAAAATCGGCAGGCTTGCGCCGGGCGCAGTCGGCGAACGCCCACAGCTCGATGACGAGCGCAACGATGCCCAGGACCAGGTAGATGAGGTTCTGCAGTATAAGAACGAGTGCCACGGGTCCACCCTACCGTGGAAGAGCCTGATCGAGGTCGTTCCAGAGGTCCTCAACGTTTTCGATTCCTACGGACAGCCTGAGCAGGTTCTCCGGAACGGAGACGGGTTCCTCGGGTTGCCGGCGGCGGCGTTCAATCAGCGACTCGACGCCTCCGAGCGACGTGGCCGGAAGCCAGAGTTCCACCTTCTCCGTTACGGCGTCAGCGGCTTCGGCACCGCCGGCAACCTCGATGCAGAGAATCGAGCCGAATCCGTCCATCTGGGCGGCTGCCCGGCTATGGCCGGGGTCCTGGGGCAGCCCGGGATAGCGCACGGCTTCCACACCGGGATGAGTTGCCAGCCTGCCGGCCAGTTCCATGGCCGTTTCCATCGAGCGCTGCACCCGAAGGGCGAGGGTACGCAGGCCCCGCAGCGCCAGCCACACCTCGAACGGGCCGCCCACGGCTCCGTGCAGCGACCGGTAGGTGAGCAGCCGCGAGCGCAGCTCGGGATCGGAGGTTACGGTGGCGCCCAGCACGACGTCGGAATGCCCGGATAGGTACTTCGTCACCGAGTGCACAACGACGTCGGCCCCGAGGTCCAGCGGCCTGGTCACCAGGGGTGTGGAGAACGTGTTGTCCACAACCACCAGGGCACCGGCGGCGTGGGCCGCGTCGGCCAGCACAGCCAGGTCGGCGACCTCAAGCATCGGGTTCGTGGGGCTCTCAAGCCAAAGCATGGCCGCGCCATCGAGGGCGGCGATGACTTCCTCAGTGTTCGCAATGTCCACGGTGCGCACGGTGATACGGCCGTCGCGGGCGTCCCCCGCGGCCAGCAGCAATGATCCCTGGTAACTGTGGCGGGGCATCACCAGCGTGCCGCCCGCGGGGATCAGGGACATTGCCGCAATGACTGCAGCGAGCCCGGAAGAGTAGACCAGGGCGGGAAGTTCGGCGTTTTCAAGGGTTCCGAGGGCTTCTTCGAACGGGTCCCACGTGGGGTTTGAATACCGGCCGTAAATCCGGTCCCCCTCCCGGGTGGCCCGCGTGCCGTGGAACGTGGAGCTGAGGACGATCGGAGGGTTCACGGCGGAATCCGCGGTCCGCTCCGGACGGCCGGCTGCGACGACTGTGGTTTCCGGTGAAAGCTGTGCGGCGGTGTGCCCGTGCCCGGTTGCTGTGCTCATGGGATTTAGCGTAGACCGCACGTCTGCGCCGGTGCTTCAAGGGCACCGGCGCAGACGTCATGTTCCGACACGCGGCTACGCGGCTAGACGAACTGTCCTCCGGGAGTGGGATCCGGATCTGACGGCTGCCGCAGCGCGGTGATGGCCATCGCCAGGCTGAGGACGGCCGCATCAGCTCTCGACGCCTGTTGAACCACACGGCACAGCTCGGCGAGATCCTGCGGCTGCTCGCCGGACAGCGGGGGCACGCCGCCGACAGCTCATTCCCAGCCTGACTGGGTAGGCTAGGCGGGTGAGTATTTCTGAATCCCGTGCCGGTCTTTTCATCGCCTTCGAAGGCGGGGACGGCGCGGGCAAGTCGACACAGGCGTCGCTGCTCACCCAGGCACTGCAGGACGCCGGACGGAGCGTGGTCCGCACCCGCGAACCCGGGGGCACGCCGGTGGGCGAGAAACTGCGCTCGCTGGTCCTGGAACACGGCCACGGCCAGATCGATGCCCGCACTGAAGCCCTCATTTTCGCCGCCTCGCGCGCTGCCCATGTGGACCAGGTGATCCGGCCCGCCCTGGACCGCGGCGACGTCGTAGTCTGTGACCGCTACATCGATTCCTCCGTGGCCTACCAGGGCGCCGGGCGGAATCTGGGTACGGACGCCGTCCGCTCCATCAACGAATGGGCCACCGAAGGCCTGGTTCCGGACCTCACTGTCCTGCTTGACGTGGATCCCGAATCCGGCCGCAGCCGCCGCACGGCCTCCGATGCAGCCGAAGACCGGCTGGAATCGGAACCGGACAGTTTCCACGGCAGTATCCGCCAGGCGTTCCTTGCCCTGGCTGAAGCATCCCCCGGCAGGTACCTGGTCCTGGATGCATCGGCACCCGTGGCGGATCTGGCACAGAAAATCCTGGCGCGGATCGGAGGCCTGCTGCCGTGAGCGTCTGGGATGACCTGCAGGGCCAGGCACCGGTAGTGGAGCAGCTGCGCCGCGCGGCTGCCGAAGAACGCCCGACCCACGCCTGGCTGTTCACCGGTCCGCCCGGTTCCGGCCGTTCCAACGCTGCCCGTGCCTTCGCCGCTGCCCTGTTGTGCGAGGAGCCTGACCCTGCCCTCCGCGGGTGCGGGACGTGCCACTCCTGCCGGACAGCGATGGCCGGTTCCCACGCGGACGTTTCATCCGTGACCACGGAAAAGGTCACCATCAGCATCGAAGAGGCCCGGGAACTGGTGAAGAAGGCCCAGGACAAGCCTTCCACCGGACGCTGGCGTGTGCTGATTGTCGAAGACGCCGACCGTATGCAGGAACGCAGCACAAACGTATTGCTCAAGGCCATCGAAGAACCGCCGCCGCGCACCATCTGGCTGCTGTGTGCCCCCAGCCCCGGGGATGTGCTGGTCACTATCCGGTCCCGCTGCCGCCCGGTGGGGCTGCGCCTTCCGCCGGTTGCCGACGTCGCCGAGCTTCTGGTGCGCCGGGACGGGATTGATCCCCAGGTGGCACAGGACGCTGCCCGTTCGGCGCAGAGCCATGTAGGAGTTGCCAAACGCCTCGCCACCGACGAAGGGGCACGGCAGCGCCGGGAGAAGATCGTCCGGCTCCCGCTTTCCCTGCGCAGTGTTTCGGGCGCCATGAAGGCCGCGGCGGATTTGGTGGCGCTGGCCGAGGCGGAAGCCGCCAGCTCCTTCGAAGCGCGCGACGCCGAGGAGAAGGCCGCGCTGCTGGCCTCCCTGGGCGCCCCTGAATCAGGAACGCTGCCTCCCTCCATGCGCAGCCAGGTCAAACGCCTGGAAGAGGACCAGGTGCGGCGGGCCAAGCGGTCCAAGAATGACTACTTCGACCGCGCCCTCACTGACCTTCTCTCCTTCTACCGCGACGCCCTGGTGCTCGCGATGGACTCCGGCACCGACCTGGTCAATGAATCCCTTCGGCCGGAGCTCGAAGCCTTCGCCGGGCAGACCACTCCCGAAGCGATCCTGGGCCGGATGGAAGAGATCAACGCGGTGCGACGCCGGCTGGTCACCACCAACGTCGCCCCGCTGCTGGCCATCGAGGCCATGGCCGTCAGCCTTTTGTGAAGCACCGCACCACCAAGACCACCACCCCGGATCCAGGAGCCGCCGCAATGACCCATGAACGACGCCCTCCCCGGGGCCTGTCCCGCACGCTGCGCCGTGCAGCGGCGGCCGGCACAGCCGCCGTCGTACTGGCTGGCCTGGTGGCCTGCACCCCCGGCGAGTCGGAGGCACCCCGGGAGGGCACACAGTCCGCTGCCCCCGAAATAGTCGGTGAGGTGCCCGAAGACCTCCAGGACTTTTACTCCCAGGAAGTGGTGTGGGAGTCCTGCGAGGACGATTCATTCCTGTGCGCCACGGTGGAAGTACCGCTTGATTACGAAGATCCCGGCAGGCAAAGCATTGAACTCAGCGTGATTCTGGCCGAAGCCGGGGGCACCCCCGAGGGAACAGTACTGGTAAACCCGGGCGGCCCCGGCGGATCCGGCTACGCCACGGTCCGCGATTCGCTGGAAGGAATCACCACCGCCCGGCTGCGCGGCGAGTTCAACATCATGGGCTTCGATCCCCGCGGGGTCGGCAGGTCCACTCCCGTGGACTGCCTCAGCGACAAGGAGGTGGATGAGGCACGCGCCGAAATGACAGACCCGTCCACTCCCGCCGGACTTGAAGAAGCCCGGGCCAGCGCCGCTGAATACGCCGGTGCCTGCGCCGAAACGTCCGGGGAACTCCTCGGCTTCGTGGACACCGAGAGTGCTGCCAGGGACATGGATATCCTGCGCGCCGTGGCCGGGGACCCCAAGCTGAACTACCTCGGTTTCTCCTACGGCACGTACCTCGGAGCCACCTACGCTGAGCTGTTCCCGGAGAAGGTGGGGCGGCTGGTGCTCGACGGCGCCGTTGACCCCGCTGCGAGCAACGAAGAGATCACCCTTGGACAGGCGCGTGCGTTTGAACAGGCAATCCGGGCCTACGTGGAAGACTGCCAGACTTCCTCCAACTGCCCGCTGGACGGCACCGTGGACGACGGCGTGCAAACCATCCGTGACCTCATCGCCTCAGTGGAGGCCAGCCCCCTCAGTGCTGCCGACGGCCGCCTGGTCACCGCTGCCACCTTCGTCAGCGGATTCATCCTGCCGCTGTATAACGATGCCAACTGGCCCGCCCTGACGCAGGCGCTCGGATCCGCTCTGCGCGGGGACCCGACTACCATGCTGATGCTGGCGGATCTGGGCGCCGAACGGAACCCCGACGGCACCTACGAGTCCAACTCCTATGAGGTTTTCAGCGCAGTGAACTGCCTGGATTACCCGATGGAAAGCGACCCGGAGCAGATGGCTGCTGACGCCGCCGAACTCGAGGCCGCTTCCCCCACCCTGGGACGGTTCCTCGCCTACGGCGGGCTGACCTGCGAAGCGTGGGCCTACGAGCCGGTGAATGAGCCCCGCCCGCTGACAGCTGAGGGCGCGGCGCCGATCCTCGTGATCGGCACCACCGGAGACCCTGCCACACCGTACGAATGGTCGCAGGCGCTGGCCGGCCAGCTGGACTCCGCTGTCCTGGTCACCTGGGAAGCCGAGGGGCACACCGCCTACGGCCGCGGCAACCAGTGCATTGCCGACGCCGTCGAGGACTACTTCATAGACGGCACCGTCCCCGAGGACGGGCTGATTTGTTCCTAGGAAGTACAGCCGCGGTGCGGCACCCGGTGCATGCCCGGGTGCCGCAGCTTTGCCTCGCTTTTGACCCGGCTGCCTGCGCCGTATAAAGTTATTCCTTGTGGATTCTGGCCGTTACCGGTTAGAGGAAGCCCGCCTCCTTAGCTCAGTTGGTAGAGCGTCTCACTCGTAATGAGAAGGTCGCCAGTTCGATTCTGGCAGGAGGCTCCACCGCAAAGCCCCCGGCACCACCACTGGTCCCGGGGGCTTTGCTGCAGCAGAACCAAGAACTTCCGGGAGCCAAAATCACTACCTTTCGCAAAGCGCTCCGGAAGCACTCCCCCGCCATGCAGACGGCCGGCTACGCCCTCCACGTATTCTTCGGCGTCTGCATTTTCGCCTTCGTTGACGATCCCGTGGCACGCATCATTGCCATCATGCCCATCGTCTTCGGGCTAATGGGACTCATTCGTGCACTGCGCTGGTTCCTGCTGCGGCGTCGCCCCCGCTGAATGTTCCTCGGGAATTGGGTCCTGCCCCTTCCGGGAACGGCATAAAAGACGAAAAGAGCGGCAGTTGCCCGAGGGCGGCTGCCGCTCTTTCCATTACCAAAGACAGGCCCGCGAAGCTCAAGATTGGCTCAACTAATTCTTCAGGAAACATTGCGCGTCATGCGGGCCGAACTTGAGCGTTTGTTTTGGAGAGCAGCTATATCGTCATACCCATCAGCAAAACAGCAAGCCGCGCGGGACATCAGGACCGCAAACTTTTGGGGGTAGAACGTGAACGCATGGAACGCCGGTACCGATGTGTTGGTCAAGCGCTACACGGATGCCCAGCGGGACAGCCACGTTGCAGCCCTCTGCGCTGAATGCGGCCGCCGTCTGGTTCCGGACTGGGCCGATGACAAGCGTCCCTCGGACAAGACCGGTTACTGGGTAATCCGCGGCTACCGCTACCCCGGAGTGCGCTGCTCCACTCACGAGCGCCGGGTCCTTCAGGACTACTACGGCACCCGCTCCGACAAAGGCCAGGTCGTCCGCCAGGTCGCCGGCTCCCGCACGCGGATGTCCGCACCCGCCCGCCGCACCATTCGTCTCTTCGGCACCAAGGTACGGTCCGGAAGCTAGAACTTTCCCCAAGAAAGAAACCGCAGTATCCCCAAGTAATTACTGCACCCAATCGAGCCGCACAGTTGCATGTGTCCGCTCTGACCGCCCGTCCGCGGAAAGAGCCTGGCTCGCCGCCCCGGCTGCCACCCCAATGGTTGCCGGGCTCGGCTTTTAACGGACGGCAGCCACCGGCTGGAGTTACGGATGGGCGGGACACGTTGTCCCGGAGGAAGAAGGCTTGCTAGTCGGCCTGCGGCCGGCGCAGTTCCAGGAGCGCTTTGATTCGCTCTTCGCCGTCGGGGGAAGGCGTGGCTGCCGCAACGTTGGCTTCTTCGACAGCGCGGACAACTTCATTGCGCTGGATTTTCATTCCGCGGGGTGCATCAATGCCAATTCGGACACCGTCGCCCCGCGAATCGAGCACGGTAATGACAATGTCATCACCGATCAGGATCTGCTCTCCTGATTTCCGCGTTAGCACGAGCATTTAGTCACTCTATCGCAAGCATGCACGGCATTATCGATGCGGCACAGATACTGCACCCGGGATGTCACAGGATTGGCGCGGGCGCAGCGGCGCCGTCGAGCCAGCCAACAGGCAGGCCCAGCGTATTTACCGTCTGCGGCGTCGAAGTACCTTCCAGCCCTTCGACAGCGACTGCGTGGACGAGAGCCGCCGCCCGGACCGCACCTACCCAGGCCGCGGTGTCCTCAGTCTTGCGCCCGGCGTCAACTGCGACCCACAGCTGGTCTGGAGACAACGCCGAGATCAGGGTGGTGTGGCGTGCGATTTCGCTGACGCCGCGGCCGATGCCGTACGCAAGGAAAATGGGGTGGCCGGCCAGCACCCCGGCCGCGCGGGCAGTGGCCACGGAGCGGCGGTCACCGGCCCGCCCCACACCGCCGCCGCCCACTGCACCGGCCGCGCGAAGCGCCTGGGCACTGAATCCGGCAGCCGCGGCCATGGACTCGCAGACCAGCATGGGGTCCTGCCCCAGCCCTACTACGATCACCAGGTCGCCCGCACCCGCCAGGGGCGAAGGGACCTCCTGCCGCTGGACGGCGTCCCCGGGACCGGGGGAGGAAATTTGCGGGAACTCCACCGGTTCAAGAATCCGGGCCGGTTCAGGTGCGCGGGCAGGTTCAGGTGCGCGGGCAGGCGCGCCGGTGTTCTGTGACAGGTCGGCGATGAGGTCCGCGAAGGCGCTGGTGGCGGTGGAAACGTCCGGCAACGGCGGCGTCCTGGGACTGAGTTTGCTTTCGGCCTCTTCCGCGCTGGCCAGCAGCGCCCCGATGCCGGCCCGGCTGGGCAGGTCCGCCTCCACAGGTGCAGCGCGGCGGCCGCGGGGCGGCAGCTCTACCGTCACCTCGTAGTGGTGGCGGGCGAGGAACCCTCCGATACCTCCGACGGTGACCTTCTCTGCCCCGATGATCCGCGCCCGGGGTCCGTGTTCTGCGAGGACCTTGGCTTTCAGGGCGTCAATGGACGGACCCTCAAGCTGAAATCGTCTCGGTTCCACGGAGCACTCCTACTGTCTCAATGTTCACGTTTGCAGCGGTGGCCTCCTGGTAGGAGAGCACGGGCAGCCCGTTGGTCTGCGCTGCCACGAGGCGCCGGATGGCCGGCCGGAGCGCGGGTGCGCAGACGAGCACCGCCGTGTGGCCCGCGTTCTCCACTGTGGCCACAGTGGACTTAAGTGATCCTATGATGCTTTCGATCCGGGTCGGGTCAAGCAGGATCTGGGTGCCTTGGTCTGAGGGACGCAGGTTCTCGAGCATGGACTGCTCCAGCGAGGGATCGATCATGATCACCCTCAGCACTCCGGAGTTGACGTACTGGGCGGCCAGCGCCGGCCCAAGGGCCTGCCTGGCGGCTTCAACGAGCCCTTCCGGGTCCGGCGAGGCCTTCGCCTTGAGCAGCAGGGATTCGTAGATCCGGGGAAGGTCATTAATTGGAATCTGCTCCGCCAGCAGGCCCTGGAGAACCCGCTGGACCTCAGCCAGCGAGAGCACACCGGGGATGAGTTCATCCACGGCGGAGGGGCTGACCTGTTTGACGCCTTCGGTCAGCACCCGCACGTCCTCACGGGTGAGCAGCCGTGCGGCGTTGGCCGTGATGATTGCCGAAAGGTGGGTGACGAGCACCGAGACGCGGTCGATCACGGTGGCGCCGGCCATTTCCGCGGCATGCCGCATTTCGGTGGGCACCCACTTGCCGGCGAGTCCGAAGACCGGTTCGACGGTCGCGGTGCCGGGCAGGCCGTCCAGGAAGTCGCCCAGTGCCAGGACTTTCCCCGCGGGGGCTTCGCCGCGGCCGGCTTCCACCCCGGCAATACGGATCACGTAGGTGGAGGCCGGAAGGTCAACACTGTCCCGGGTCCGCACCGGGGGTACGACGATGCCCAGTTCCAGTGCGATCTTCCGCCGCAGGGCCCGGACCCGGGCCAGGAGATCGTCCGACCCGCCGGTGACAATGTCCACGAGGTCCGGGGAGAGCATCACCTCCAGTGCGTGCACGCGCATCTGTTCGATCAGGTCTTCCGTGGTGTCTGCCGCCGGGGCCGCGGTGAGCAGGGCAACGGGGTCCGCAGCAGCGGCCTCCTCGGCGGCCTGGCGTGCCTTGACGCGCTGGCTGGCGAAGATCAGCAGTGCGCCGATCACGATGAACGGGATCTTCGGCATACCCGGGATCAGTGCCATGACAATCGCTGCTGCGCCGGCGATCATCAGCGCGTTGCGGGACTGGCTCAGCTCGGCGGAAGCAGTGGATGCCATGTCCGATTCGGCATTGGACCGGGTAACGATCATGCCCGTGGAGACTGCCATCAGCAGAGCAGGAATCTGCGTGACCAGACCGTCGCCGATGGTCAGCAGGGTGTAGGTGTTGATCGCTTCCCCGGCGGACATCCCGCGCTGCAGCATGCCGATCGCGATGCCGCCGATGACGTTGATGATGATGATGATCAGGCCGGCGATCGCGTCGCCCTTGACGAACTTTGAGGCGCCGTCCATGGCCCCGTAGAAGTCTGCTTCAGCGGAGACCTCGGCGCGGCGTTCACGGGCCTGGATGTCCGTGATCAGTCCGGCGTTCAGATCCGCGTCAATGGCCATCTGCTTACCCGGCATGGCATCCAGGGTGAACCGTGCCCCGACTTCGGCGACGCGTTCTGCACCCTTGGTGACAACCACGAACTGGATGACAACCAGGATCAGGAAGATTACGGCACCGATGATCAGGGAGCCGCCCACTGCAACGTGTCCAAAGGCCTCGATGACCTGGCCTGCATACCCTTCGCCGAGCACCAGGCGGGTGGACGCGACGTTCAGGCCAAGCCGGAACAGGGTCGCTACCAGCAGCATGGACGGGAAGACGGAGAAGTCCAGGGGCTTCTTCACGAACATGGTGGTCAGCAGGATCACCAGCGCGAGCAGGATGTTGATGATGATCAGCACGTCCAGCATGCCCGCGGGGATGGGGACCACCAGCAGCAGGATAATGCCGATCACGCCCACGGGAATGGTGAGCTTCAGGAGGTTGCGGTTCACAGCGGGGCCTTACGGTGTTGTGGGGCGGGGACAGTGGAAGCGGGGTCGGGTGCCATGGTGTGCACCCCGGCGGCGGCGCCGCGGTTCTTCAGGGCCATGACGAAGGCCAGGACCCGGGCGACTGCGTTGTACAGCTCGACCGGTATTTCCTGGCCCAGCTCGCAGGCCGAATGCAGGGCCCGCGCCAGGGGGATGTCGCGGACCATGGGCACGCCCTTGGTCTCGGCTTCTTCACGGATGCGCGCGGCGATCGTGCCGGCACCTTTCGCCGTGACACGCGGTGCGGACTTTCCGGGTTCGTACTTCAGCGCCACGGCCACGTGGGTCGGGTTGAGGAGCACGACGTCGGCGTCCGCTACCGCAGCCATCATGCGGTTTCGGCTCATCGCCAGCTGGCGGGAACGGCGCTGTGACTTGATCAGCGGATCGCCGTCGGTGTTCTTGTTCTCATCCTTGACCTCATTTTTGGTCATCCGGGTCCTTTTACGGTTCCGGCGCATCACCATCAGGATGTCCGCGCCGGCCAGGGCCAGTCCCGCAGCGACGGCGAACTGAAGCAGCGTGGCTACTCCCCCGCCCGCCTCGGCGATCAGCGCGCTGATGGACATGCCGCCGGCCGTCATCAGCACCGGCATCAGGTTCTGGATGACTGCGTACAGAACGAGCCCGACGACGGCAGTCTTCAGCAGGGCCTTCACGCCGTTCCAGATGGCCTGCCCGCCGAAGACCCGTTTCATGCCCTTGACCACGTCAAACTGTTCGTACTTGCCCTTGAACTTCTTGAAGTGGATGCCGCCCTGCAGTGCTGCAGTGGCCAGCACGGCAACCACCACCACCGAGAGCATGGGCCCAAGGACGTAGGTCAGGCCGCCCAGTCCGTCCTGGAACATCCGCAGTGCGGCCTGCGGGCTGGGGTCAGCCATCAGCGAGTCGACCCGCATGAGGCTTTCAGCGCCTTTGTCTGCACCGCGGCCAATGGTCGTCGGCATCATGGCTGCCGCCGCACCCACGCCTACCCAGGCGGTGAGGTCATCGGAGCGGGAAAGCTGGCCCTTTTCCCGGACTTCCTTCATCCGTTTTGGGGTGGCGGCTTCTGACCGCTCTCCGGAGTCCTGTTCCGGCATTTATCCCACCCCCGCCAGCGTGCGCACAATCTGGTCCACAAGCACCGAAACCACGCGGGGCAGGGCAACGAACACCACGGATACCAGGGTCAGGGTCAGCAAGATCTTCAGCGGGAAGCCCAGGGCAAAGGCGTTCAACGCCGGCGCAACACGGGTCAGCAGGCCAAGCCCTGCATCCGCCAGGAAGAGCACCACCAGCAGCGGTCCGGCGATCTGCACTGCGGCGATGAACATCTGGGTCACTGCGGTGATCATCGCCTGCGCCGGGTCGGAGAGGTCTATTCCGCCGGCCAGCGGCAGGGCTGAGAAGCTGCGGGCCAGTCCGGAGATGATCATCTGGTAGCCGTCAGAGGCGAAGAGCAGGGCCAGCGCCGTGATCTGGAACAGGCGGGTGAACTGGGCACCGTTGACCATTGACTGCGGGTCGAATCCCTGGGCCAGGGAAAAGCCGCCAAAGAGGTCGATCAGCTGACCGGCCGACTGCACTGCCGAAAACACGATGAGGACCAGGAAGCCCAGCACTGCACCAACAACGAATTCAAGGACAAGCCCGGTGATAAAAGCCGCCGTCCCGAGGTTCGAGTAGCCCTCGGAGACCTGCGGGGCCACGGCCAGCGCCAGCCCGATGGCGAGCATCGCCTTTACCCTGCCCGGAAAAGCGTTGTAGGAGAACGGCGGGGCGATGACCAGGAACGCAACCATCCGCACACCGGCCAGCATTACCGCTTCCAGCCAGGCCTGGTCGATGGTGATGGACATGTCATCCTCCGCCGAGCAGCGACGGGATCTTCTCGAACAGCTGCTGCGTGAAGGTGATCATTTCCGTGATCATCCAGTGGCCGCAGACCAGCAGTGCGATGCACACCGCGATCGCCTTCGGCACGAAGGAGAGCGTGATTTCCTGGATCTGCGTGATGGACTGCAGCAGGGAGATCGAGAAACCGACCACCAGGGCGGTCAGCAGCACCGGTGCGGCCAGCTTCGCCGCTACCCAGAGTCCCTGGAGGCCAATGTCCAGGACAGCACTGGTATCCATCAGCCACCGCCCTGGTAGCTGTTCACCAGCGACGTGATGATCAGGCCCCAGCCGTCAACGAGCACAAAAAGCAGGATCTTGAACGGCAGGGAGATCATGACCGGCGGGAGCATCATCATGCCCATGGACATCAGCGCTGCGGAAACCACCAGGTCGATGACCAGGAACGGGATGAAGATAACGAAACCGATAATGAACGCTGCCCGCAGCTCCGAGATCATGAATGCCGGAATCAGTGTCAGCAGCGGCACGGTCTCCGGGCTCTCCGGGTTTGGCTGGCCCGCAGCACGGGTCATCAGCGCAATGTCCTCTTCCCGTGTGTGGGCCAGCATGAACTGCTGCAGCGGCCCGGAACCGGCCCCGAGCGCGTCATTGAAGGTGAACTCGCCGTTGAGGTAGGGCTGGACTGCCAGGTTGTTAATCTCCGTGAGCACCGGCGACATGATGAACAGGGAAAGGAACAGTGCCAGCCCGGCCAGCACCTGGTTCGGCGGAATGGAGGGCAGGGACAGCGCATTGCGGGTCATGGCCAGTACCACGAAGATCTTCGTGAAGGAGGTCATCATCAGCAGCAGGGCCGGAGCGACCGAAAGCAGTGTGATGCCGATGAGGGTGACAACGGCAGTGGACGGGGTCCCGTCAACGCCGTTGATGTCTACCGAGAATCCACCGGTCTCCTCCGGATCCCCGGGCTGTGTCGGAGCAGCGGGATCAGCCGGCGCTACCGGATCGAAAGTCGTGGCGTGTCCGGCGGCAGCGCCGGCGAGAAGCAGCACCAGCGTGGCTGCAAGCACGAACAGTGCCGTGAGCAGGTAACGGCGGGGACCGCCGGACGCCTTAGTGGCTGCAGAGCCGCAAAAGAGCTCGGTGATAGAGGGAACTGTCGCGGGCATTACTCGGTCCGTCCGCGGCGGAGGAAGGCTGCGCCCTGCCGCCAGGTATCAGGAGAGAGAATCGAACCGTTCAGCATGGAGGCTGCGCCCTCCGGGGCGGCGCGCCGCGTATCGCGGCGGCGCGGCAGCCCGCCGTCGTCCGTTCCCGGAACAGGCACGCCGGAGGCGTCCTGGAGCGAGGCGGCAAACCCGGCGTCGGGCGCAGGCGGAGCCTCGGAGGTGTGGAGAACGTTCACGTTGGCCTCGGTGACACCGAGGAGGAAGCGCTGGCCGCCGGTTTCCAGAACCACGACTGAAGCCTTGGGACTGATGGCCTGCCGGCTCAGCACCCGGACGGGCGCTTCGACACCGGAGGAGGCACGTCCCCGGACCAGCCGGCGCTGGAGCCACCACAGGAGCCCCAGGACCACACCGAGCGATACCAGGACCCGCAGCGCCATGACTGCGGAATCATCCATTTAGCCCAGGCCCTCAGCTACATCCAGGATCTTGGTGATGCGGACGGCGTAGTCCTGGTCGACGACGACGATCTCGCCGTTGGCGATCAGCCGGCCGTTGAGCAGGATGTCTGCCGGAGCGCCGGCGGAACGGTCAAGTTCCACTACGCGGCCCGGTTCGAGGTTCAGGACGTCACGCACCGCCATGCGGGTGCGGCCGATTTCGACGGTCAGCGCCATTTCGACGTTGTTGATACGGCCAAGCTTGCCGACCACGGACTGGGCGGCCGTGCTGCCGTTTTCACCGGAGCGCACGCGCACCGCGAACCAGCCGGCGGTGCCTTCGGGCCCGCGCAGCTCAAATACGGAGGCGTCCATGTGGCTGAACAGGGCAGAGGCGTCCTCCGTCCGGGCGTCACCGAGCACACCGGCGCCCAAAGTGGCGCTGGCTGCTTCCAGTGCAGGGCGCAGCACGTCGGCTGCGGAAACCACGGGGGAATCGGTTCCGGCGACGTCAGAGACGCTGCCCGCTGCGGACAGCAGTACAACGGCCAGGTCAGCGGAGACAGATCCGACGAAGGAGGCAGTGACGGCCTGCGTCATCGCTTCCAGCGGAAGACCCAGCGAAGAGTGCGGGGCGGGCTGGAGCGGAGCCGGGGTGGGCAGCAGGCCAACCAGGGCTGCTGCGGCTTCGGCGTGCTGGGCCAGGGTGGTGCTCATTAGATGTTCTCCTCGGTGCTTACGATCACTCCGGCCAGACGGGAGCCGCTGGCCCCCACCGCGGCTTGGGCCAGCGTCTGGCCGTCGACTGTGACATTCAGGGGTCGGTGCTGCGGATGTTCAAGGCTTAGGACGTCCCCCACGGAGAGCTCCAGCACCTTGCTGGGCTTCACCATTACGGGGTTCAGCTGCAGGGAGACGTCCACCGGCAGGTTGGCCAGCTGCTCGGTAATGAGTTCGGCCGGGGTCGCGTCCGAAAGGTTCGGACGGACAGGACCCAGCTGGGGCAGGATCGCTTCGGCGGGCAGGGCGACGGTGGCGGGAGCGACGGCGTCGCCCACCACCATCTCGAAACGGGCCACGATCATCGGCACTGTGGAGCCTGCTGCCTGGGCAAACTGCGAGTTGTACTGGATCGAAGACGGGGAGAGCGGAGCGGCCAGGAGGCTGCCGAGCGCGTAGTGGAGGTCTTCCAGTGCCTCGTCCATGATCCGGCCCAGGAGCGCCTGCTCAATGTGGGTCAGCTTCCGCTCCGGGGCGGGCTGGTTGCCGCTGCCGCCGAGCATGTGCCGGACCCAGGACAGCGCTGCAGCCATCGGGAACTGGATGACGGCCTTCGCGGAGATGTTCGGCATTGAAAAAAGAACCATGCCGGTGTTCTCGGGAAGTGTCGCAACGTACTCGTCGTACGTCATGGTCTGTACCTGCTCGGAGGTGACCTGGGACAGGACCCTCACCTTGGCTGTCAGCTGGGTGCCCCACTGGCGTCCGAAGGTATCGAAAGCCAGCTCCAGGACCCGGGCATGCTCGCGGGCAAGCGTCGTGGGCCGGCGGAAGTCATAGACTTCCACCTGCCGGGGGGATTTGGGGGGCATGCCAAGGGGTACATCTTGCTGGACCGTCACGCAGGGAACTATCGGTTACGGCCACCGCTTGGTTAGTGGTTGGACGCGGGCAAGATTTCCTGCCCGGCATCCTCTCCGGCACCGGGCGCAGAGGGCTCAGCAGGGAACACAATCTCCCCGTTGACGACCCCGGGCATCAGCTGCCGCACTGCCTCGGACTGTCCCGAGAGCACCACGATGTCCACCCGGCGGTTCTGCGCCAGTTCCGCCGCGGTGCCGCCGGCAGTGAGTGGCCGCGATTCTCCGTAGCCAACAGCCTTGATCCGGCTGTAGTCGATTCCGCCGGACTCCATCAGGTACCGGAGCACGTTGACGGAACGTGAAGATGAAAGCTCCCAGTCCAGTGCGGAGTCCGTGAACTGCCGCACCTGGGCGGTGTGGCCTTCCACCGAGAGGTCATAGCTGGTGGGCTGCAGGATGGGGCCAATAACGTTCAGGACGTCCAGCGCCTGCGGCGTGAGGTCGGACAGATCCGGCTCGAAGAACATCTCAGAGCTGACCAGGCGGATGGTCAGGCCGCGTTCATCGATTTCAAAACGGACATCGTCCTGGAGCCCCTTGTCTTCCAGACCGTGCTGCAGTCGGTCCCGCAGCTCGGTCAGGTCCTGGACTTCCATGGCCGCGAGCATGGCCTGGTCTGCGTCCGGGTCCAGGATCTCTTCGTCCTCCACCATGGCAGGGGGAACCACCACGCCCTTGGCGGTATCAACGGTGTTGCTTTCCACCTGGCCGAATCCTGTGGCGAGGGAGGCCTTCAGCTGCTCGAACTTTGCCTGGTCCACCGTGGACATTGCGAAGAGCACAATGAACATACACATCAGTACTGTGACCATGTCCATGTAGGAAGCCATCCAGCGTTCGTCCGGGTGGCTTTCTTCCTCGTCCCGGCTGCGGCGGCGGCGGTTGGGCGTGCTCATGCCGCTTCGCTGGTCTCGCGGGCCGGAGCGTTCAGTTCGTGGGCGGGGACCATGGCACGAAGGCGCTCACCGAGCAGCCGCGGCTGGCTGCCGGCCTGCAGGGCCAGCACGCCTTCCATGAGGAGCGTCATCTGTTCGACTTCAAGGTCGCTGAGCCGCTTGAGGCGGGCGCTGATCGGCAGCCAGATGAAGTTGGCTGACAACAGGCCCCACAGGGTCGCCACGAAGGCGGTGGCAATCATTGGGCCCAGCGTCGCGGGAGTTGAAAGGTTCTCCAGGACGTGGGTAAGGGAGACCACCGTGCCAATGATGCCGATGGTCGGAGCGTAACCGCCCAGGCTGTTGAAGAACTTGACGGCCACCTTGTCGCTGGAAGCCTTGGTGTTGATCTCGTCTTCGAGCAGGATCCGCAGTTCTTCACCGTCTGTTCCGTCGGCGATGTTCTGCAGTGCCACGCGCAGGAACGGGTCGTCCACCTCAGCGGCATCTCGTTCAAGGGACAGCAGGCCCTCGGAGCGGGCCTTTTCAGCCAGCGCCACCACGTTGTCGATGGTTTCCTGGGGCTTGGGCTTTTTGCCCATAAAGGCGCGGGGAAGTGACTTGAAGGAGAAGATGAAGTCCTTCAGCGTGCCGCCGGCCAGTCCCACCGCGAGCGTGGCACCAAAGACCAGGATCATCGGCGCCGGGAGCAGGATGGAGGTAAGGTGCGCGCCTTCGAGGGTGATCATCGCGAAGAGCGCACCGAACGCGAGGACTAAGCCGATGATTGTTGCCGGATCCATTATTTGTTCCTCGGACGAAGGGGCACGGTCTTGGTAATGCTGTCGCTCGCTGCCGGCGTCCCCCCGGCGCCTGCATCCGGCACCAGTCCAAGTCCTGTTCCCGGCCGCAGCGGGACCTGCGGAAGATCGCGGGCCATGGAAATTACCCTGGCCCGGAACTGGGCGATCAGGGCAATCACTTCGTCCAGGGACTCAGTGACGATGTACTTGGCTCCGTCCACCATCACCAAGGTGGTGTCCGGATTGGAGTGGATGCGTTCAATCAGGTCAGGGTTGATGGCAAACTGAGCGTCGTTCAGTCGCGTAAGAACAATCATGTGCCCGTCCCGGTTGCAGCGTCCGGCTTGGCTAAGCCGTCACCCATACTTTCGGCAGACGGCCGGTATCGGTAAGCAAACCGGGGCTCCGGCCCGGGTCCCGTTCCTAGTAGGAGGGCTGCTGGGCAAACGCAGCAGACCCCGCACGCCGGTGCGGGGGTCTGCTGTTGCTGCTGGTGCGGGCTAGCGCTTGAGGTTGGTCAGTTCCTGCAGCACTTCATCCGAGGTGGTGATGATTCGGGCATTGGCCTGGAATCCGCGCTGGGCGACGATCAGGTTGGTGAATTCCTGGGAGAGGTCCACGTTGGACATTTCCAGCGAACCGGCGATGGCGTTGCCCATGCCGGGGTCGCCCGGGCCGCCCAGGACCGGGTTGCCGGAGTTCACGGTGGCGGTGTAGCCGGAGTTGCCGGCCTTTTCCAGGCCTGCCGGGTTGGTGAAGGTGGCGACGGCGATGCGGGCCAGGGACTGCTTGGCACCATTAGTGAAGGAACCAATGATGGTGCCGTCCTTGGAGATGGAGAAGGACTCCAGGGTGCCGGCAGCGCGGCCGTTCTGACCGGTCACCGAAGCGGTGCTGACGCCCGCGTAGCTGGTGAGGCCGGTGAGGTCCACGGCTACGCCGTTCACGTTAAGAGTGGTGGGGTTGCCTGCAGTCTGGATGCCATTGGCGAAAGCGAGGTCGACCGACTGTCCGCCGGCGGAAGCGGTCCAGCCGCCTGCGGTGCGGGTGAAGGTTAGCGGAACAACCGTTGCGACGCCGTTAGCGTCGTAGACGTCCATGTCGCGGACGAATGAACCGGCTGCCCTGGGCGGCACGGCAGCCGGGTCCGCAGGCAGCGTTTCGGAAGGCAGGTTGCCGCCAACCGTGGCCTGCGAGGTGGCGACGGCCGGGGCGATAGCGCCGTCGGGCAGCTGCACGTTGCCCACGGCACCGCCGGTGTTGATCACGCCGTTCACACCGGTCCAGCCCTGGACAATCTTGCCGTCCGTGGTGACCAGGCGGCCGTCAGCGTCGAGGTCGAAGGCACCTGCACGGGTGTACGTGGTCTGGTTGCCCGCCTTGGTCACGAAATAGCCGTCACCGGAGATCATCATGTCCGTGGCGCGGCCGGTCGACTGGGCCGAACCCTGCGTGAAGTTGGTGGTGATGCCGGAGACCAGCACTCCCAGGCCCACCTGCGCCGGATTTCCGCCGCCGTTGTTGGCGCCGGGCGCGGTGGCGCCCTGTGTCAGCTGGGACAGGGTGTCCTGGAACTGGACTGCGGTGGCCTTGTAGCCGGTGGTGTTCACGTTGGCGATGTTGTTGCCGGTGACATCCAGCATGGTCTGGTGCGAACGGAGTCCGGAAATTCCGGAGTACAGGGAGCGGAGCATGGGAAACGCCTTTCAGCTGATGGGTCTGGAAGCTTGTAAAACCTGAGATACCGGGAGTGCAGGGACCGGCGGCAGCCGGGTTACGCCGTCGTGCCCGGGTTGCCGGAGCCGTCGCCGGATCCGGTGTCCGCACCGTCACCCGGTGCCGGTGCCGGGACGCCTGGAGCCACTACTCCGGAGATGGCGTCAAGGAGGACATCCACACCACTAACGCTCACTGTCGGCACTCCGTAGAGATACGAAACCGAATTCGCGGTACCGGTTACTGATTCCCCGGCTTCGTTGGTGTAGGTGACGGTCTGGCCGATCAGGCCCGCTGCGGCCATGCGCATTTGCAGGGAGAAGTTCTCCTCGCTCATGGTGGCCATGTTGGTGAGCTGTTCCATGGTGGCCAGCTGCGTGGTCTGGCCGATCATTTCGTTGGTGTCCATGGGCGAGCTGGGATCCTGGTTGCGCAGCTGGGTGACCAGCAGGGTCAGGAACAGCTCGCTGTCCATGACCTGCTTGGGTGCGCGGACGGCCTGCGCGTCGGCGGCCCCGCTGGTTGGTGCTATTGCTTCTACCGGCATGGGTGGTTCTCCTTCTCAGGCCAGAATGTCGAGGGTGGTTTGCGGCCCGTGTGCCACGGGACGGAAGATCTGCTGCACGGGAACTGGTCCGGCGTCGGGCTCTGCGCCGGTACGGGCCGTGCCGCGCTCCGGTGCTTCCCCGCGTCCTTCAGCCTCGGTCCCCGGCTGGTCCTGCGCGGAAAGGGAGAGCGACGCGTTCATGCCCGAACCGGAGAGGTCCCGGCGCAAATCCGTAAGGATGGTCCGCAGTGCTTCGCGGCCGGCATCATTCGGGGCGAAGAGCTCTACCCGGATACCGTCCGCGCTGACATGGGCGCGGACGGTGACGGGTCCCAGGTTCTCGGGGGTGACGCTCAGGGTCATGACGTGTTCTCCGGCTGCTGCCGAGCTCAGGCTAAACAGCGGCTGCGCCACCTGGGTCAGGAGCGGAGCCGGCTGGGCCGGCACCGTGGCCTGGACGGGCACCGGCGCGGCTACCTGGACTGCCGGCACGGATACGACGGGCGCGGCGGCTGCGGCCGCGGCAGGCTGGGCAGCCGAGGGGAGAACCTTGACCGTTTCCGCCGCGGCTTCGGCAGCCGGTTCAGCTCCAGCAGGGACCGGTCCGGCGGTTCCGCCCTGAAGCACACCGGATTGGAACGTGCCTGACGCGGCCGAAGCAGCAGGAAGCGTACCCGCTGGAGCGGCACCGCGGTCCGGACGGCTGGAAGGGCCGGTTCCAGTCCCCATGCCGGACCCGCCTGCGAACTGGGCTGCCGCCTGCGGAGCCTTCGCCGCCTCGCCCTGCGCTGCAGCGACCGGACGGAGGGTGTCGGTGTCCCCGTTGTCAGCGGAGGCCTGGTCGGCATCGGCTGGAACGGTTGCCGCAGCGATGCCTGCTGCAGTTGCCATGGCCGCTGCTGCCGGCGTTTCAGCCGTTCCGGGACCTGTGGCTGCCGGGAGCAAAGTGCCGTCGCCGGTGTCGTTGGTTAGGAGTGCTGACTCGGGATCGGTGCCCTCCGGGCTGCCCTCTGCGGTAGTCACCGCTTGCCGCGGCTGAAGTACCGCAACCGGGGCAACCAGCCCGTTCAGCAAAGACGTGTCAGCGTAGCTGAGGCCGGCTGCGCTGGCGGGCGTTTCCATGCCGGCAGGCATGGCTGCAGTCTCCGGCTCGGCAGGCTCTGCTGGGCTGGCGGGTGCTTCCGGCAGCGTCTCCGCAGCTGCGCCGGCTGCCGTTTCCAGGGCTGTTCCGAATCCGGTTCCGCCGTCGCTGCTGGACCGGGGACCGTTTCCGGCCGGGGAAAGCCGGGGAGTCAGGAATGTGACGGGGACGCTCATGCTCCGGCCCCCATGAGGGAAGCCTGCATGGCGCGGGCGGAAGCCACCATGTCAGTGATCGCCGCGGTGGCAGCGGGAGAGGCTGCGCCCGTAACGGAGGCTGCCTCGGCCGGGAGGATGCGCCGGATGGTCGTGATGTTGGCATCGGTCTCCCAGGCGTCACGGATCTGGATGGTCTTGCCCGGCTGCGGTGCGTCCACCACCTTGCCGTTGCCCAGGTAAATGGAGACGTGCCCGCCGTCGTGCGTGAACAGCAGGTCACCGGCCTGGGCCTGGGCGAGGGAGTCCACCTTGGTACCGGAGTTCATCTGGTCCCAGGTCACGCGCGGCAGGCTGTAGCCAAGATCCTTGAAGACGTTCTGCACAAAGGAGGAACAGTCCAGGCCCACCGCCGGATCGTTGCCTCCCCAGACATACGGAAGCCCAACGTACTTCTCTACCGAGCCCATAAGGGCCTCGTTGGAAGCCCCGCCGGGCAGTCCGGAGCTGGCTCCGGTCAGCGCGGAAAGGGTGGCAGCGAAGTCCCCGGCGCCGTTTCCGGCAGCCGTGGCCGCCGCCGGGCCTGCGGAGGTGCCCGCCGCGGCAGCGGCCGGGGTTCCGGACAGGGCGTCGATCGTGGAACGGATTTCCTGGATCCGGCCGATCGCGTCGGTCATGCTCATCTAGAGGGCTTCTTTCTGCCGGCGGTGCCAGGCGGTTCCGGCAAGTTCGTCCAGGATGTTCTGTTCAGTGCGCAGGTCTTCCACCGCAACGGCGTCTGAGTGCTTGGTTTCAAGCTTTTCCAGTCCTACGGAACGGGCGCGGGCAGCCTGGAACTCGGCCTGGGCCGAGTTCACTGCCGCGCCTTCGAGGGCTTCGGCAGCAAGCAGGTCTGCCAGCATGCTGCGCGATGAGGCACGGGCAGCTGCGATGGCGGTCAGGGTTGCTGCGTCGGCTGCTTCAAGGGGTGTCGCCGCCAGCGAATCGTAGGCCTCGCTGCGCGCTTCGGAACTCCGGCGCAGGGCCGCGTTGGCAGCTGCCAGGTTACCGGCAGCGCTGTCCTGCTGGAGCCGGCGCAGGCGCAGCAGGCCGGCAAGCGGAAAGTCTCGTCCCATTCTCAAACCCCCAAATTCAGTGTGAGCCGGTGCAGTTGCTCCCACGCGGCGTCGGCCGGTGTCTGTTCATCCATCCGCTGCTGCAGGAACGTGTTGATCATGTCTTCGTTGGCAACGGCCGCGTCTACCAGGGGATTGGTGCCGCGCTGGTAGGCGCCAACGTCAATCAGGTCCTGCGCTGACCGGCGTGCGGCAAGCACCCGGCGCAGGCCTGACGCAGCCTGGCTGCGGTCCTTTGGATTGACCCTGGAGGCCACGCGGGAAATCGACCCAAGGGCGTCCACGGACGGAAAATGACCTGCGACAGCCAGTTTGCGGTCCAGGACCACGTGGCCGTCCAGGATGGAACGGGCAGAGTCAGCGATCGGTTCGTTGTGGTCGTCTCCGTCCACCAGGACGGTGTACATGCCGGTAACGGAACCGGATTTGTCCGTGCCGGCGCGTTCCAGCAGCTGGGCCAGCAATGAAAAGGTCGACGGCGGGTAGCCGCGGGTTGCCGGCGGTTCGCCAACTGAGAGCCCTATTTCGCGCTGGGCCATGGCCACACGGGTCAGGGAGTCCATCATCAGCATGACGTCCGCGCCGCGGTCGCGGAAGGACTCAGCGATGCGGGTCGCTACGAAGGCTGCCCGAAGGCGCATCAATGCCGGTTCGTCAGAGGTGGACACAACAACGATTGAACGTGCCAGGCCCTCTTCACCCAGATCGTCCTCGAGGAATTCGCGGACTTCACGGCCGCGCTCCCCCACCAGGGCGATGACAGAGACCTCGGCGTCGGTGCCCCGGGCGATCATCGACAGCAGGGAGGACTTGCCCACGCCGGACCCGGCGAATAGGCCCATGCGCTGGCCCTTGCCAACGGTGGTCAGGGTATCCAGCACACGGACGCCAAGCTGCAGCGGTTCAGTGATTCGGGAACGCTGCATGGCTGAAGGGGTGTCGTGGTCCAGCGGGACGTACTGCTCCACGTGCAGCGGACCCTTGCCGTCAATGGGCCGGCCCAGTCCGTCCAGGACGCGGCCAAAGAGTCCGTTGCCGGTCGGCACACGCAGCGGCATGCCCTTGGACCGGGCAGGGCTGCCGGCGGTGAGGCCGGCAAGCCGTCCGAACGGCATGCAGCGCACACCGTCCCGTGTGGCGGCAACAACTTCGGCGTCGACGTCCGATCCCGGGGCGCCCAGACTGACCAGGTCGCCCACAGCACAGTCCAGTCCGGTGACTTCCACGCTCAGCCCGACGACGGTGGAGACCCGCCCTACCCGCTGCGGCCGGGCAGCGGCCAGTGCATGGTTGAATGCCTCCGCGCGGGGACGCCAGGTGGCTGGTTTGGATGCCGCGGCACGGCGCCGCTCGCGCCGGCTCGGCGGCACGGCGGCGTTGGGCGCGGCGGGGTCCTGGGCTTGCAGGGAACGTGGATCTGCCGTCAAGGTCATGGTGTGTCGTCCCCCAGCAGGGCTGCCTTGGCACGGGCGAGGGCCGTTCCCAGCGTCGCGTCAAGGAACCCGTCCGGGAACTCCGTGACCGCGTCGCCGCGTTTCAGGGACGCATCCGGGGTGAACACAACGCCGGCTTGGTTAAGTACATCGTCCCCCAGGACGGCAAGGTCTGCGGGATGCATCCGGACCTGATGGACCAGCCGGGTATCGACTCCGGAAAGCGCCCGGTCAAGGGCAGCCCGCGCAGAGGTCTCTCCATTGGCCAGTTCCCTGCCCAGCAGCGCTTCGGCCAGGTCCAGGGCAGCCGCGGCCAGTGAATCCTGGACCTCAGCCACCACTGGAACGGTCAGCTTGGCCAGGCTCTGCTCGGCGTTGTTCAGCAGCTGCAGGGCGTGGTCCGCGCGGGCGCGCAGGGCCGCCGTTTCGGCGTCGAACCGGATCCGAAGTTCTTCACGCAGACGCGCGGTCTCGGCCGCAGCGGCGTGCATGCCTGCTGCGTATCCAGCCGCGTGTCCCTGCGTCCGTCCCCGTTCCACGGCACGCTCCACGTCGTGGCCACCCAGCGCGGGGTAGGCCATGCGCGCGAAAGTGCGTTCCGGGGACTCAGTAGACATACTCTTCCTCGTCCGCGTGGTGGATGGTGATCGCACCCTGGGCTTCCAGGTCGCGGATCGCCCGCACGATCGTGGCGCGGGCCTCCTCCACCTGGGACAGGCGGGCGGGACCCGATGCTGCGATCTCGTCGTCCAGGATCTCGCGGTTGCGTTCGGAGACGTTGCTCCGCACGGTCTCCAGCACCGTCTCGCTGGCGCCCTTCATGGCCAGGGCCAGGACGCCGACGTCGATTCCGCGCAGCACCAGCTGCACATCGCGGCGTTCGAGCTTGGTGAGGTCCGCGAAGGTGAGCATCCGGGAGCGTACTTCTTCTGCCAGTTCCGGATCCCGGGCGTCCAGGGCTTCGAGGATGGCACGTTCGGTTGCGGCATCGGCCCGGTTGATGATGTCCACCAGCGGCTGGATGCCGCCGATCTGGTCCGCGGCTTCACGTGCGGCGCCGACGGCGGTGGCGCGCGCCTTGAGGGTCTCGGCAACAATCCGGATGGCCTCCGGTGTGGCCCGGGACATGTTGGCGATGCACTGCGCAATGTCGGTGCGCAGCTGGTCCGGGAACCCGCCGATTACGGCAGAGGCCCGCTGCGGACGCATGTGCGCCAGGACCAGGGCGATGGTCTGCGGCAGTTCGTGCTCAAGCAGGCTCACAATCTGGGAAGGTTCGGCCCGTTCCAGGAACTCGAAGGACTTGCCCGCCATCGAGGAGGCCAGCCGGTCCATCACGCCGGAGGCGCGTTCGGTGCCGAAGGAAGCCTCGAGCAGGCCCATGGCGACGTCGCGGCCGCCGTGGGCACGGCGCCGGCCGTCCACTGTCATGTCGTAGAACTCGTTGATGACCGATTCAACAACAGCCACGTCGACGCGGCGCAGGTTCACGATTTCTGCCGCGAGTTCCTGCGCCTCGGCTTCGGTGAACTGCTGGAGAACGGTGGCGGCGCGGGAGGTCTCAAGCTGCATGAGGATCACTGCAGCCTTCTGCATCCCGGTCAGCCTGGGCAGTACCGGGGTGGCCACGGGGGCGCGTACCGCTGGAACCGCTGCTGTGGGCGCTTCAGCCGGCCGTTCGGTGTCAGGATCCGGCAGAGTGGCTACTGCCGTTCCGGAATTCTGCTCGCTCATACCCGCTGCCCCTCATCCATGAAGTTGCGCAGATAGTCCGCGGTACGGACCGGGTCCTGCAGTGCCAGGTGGTCAAGTTCTTCGAGTTTGCGCTCGGAGTCCGCCGCGTTCGCCACGATCCGCAGTGAGGCCGTGTCAACCGGCGGCTCCAGGGCGGTCCGTCCCTGGTCCTGGCCAATCATGGCCAGGCCGGCCGGCGGGGCAAGGGGATCGAGTTCCGGCAGGATGCCAATGTCCACGGCCTGGCGGTTCTGCCGGCGTGAGCGCATGGCGTAGGCCACGAGGGCCAGGATGACGATGGCGACAATGCCGGCTGCCAGGATTCCCATCCGCACCAGCTCGGCCCGGCGTTCGGCTTCGGCTGCGGCGTCTGCCGCGGCCAGCGCTTCCTGGGCTGCTTCGGCGCCGCTGGCGTTGAAGGCCACCATTTCCACGGTGAGTTCATCGCCCCGTGCCACGTTGATGCCGGCGGCATTGGTAACCAGGGCGCGGATGTCCGCGACGTTCATGCCCGCTGCGGTTGCTGAGTTCAGTGCCACGGAGACGGTCTGCCGGTTGAGGGCACCGGCCGGGATTTCCCGGGTCTCGGTCACCTTGTTCACGGCGTTGTTCTTCGTGGTGGATTCAGAGGTGTACGCGCCGTCGTCGCCGTCTCCGTCCGGAACGGCGATGTTGTCCGGGCCCAGGATGCCCGCGGCCGTGTTGCCTGCTCCGCCGCCGGTGTATTCTTCGGTGGTGGTGGCTTCGTTCAGTGCGGGGTTCCCGGCCGGGTTGGTGAAGGTTTCCTCCACTCGGTTGGCGGATTCGTAGCTCATGTCCGCCGCAACAGCCACAGTGGCGTTGCCCGGTCCCACAACCTGGTCCAGCATGCCCTGGATGGAAGCTGCAATTCGCTGTTCGTAGTCGGTGGCCTGTTTGTCAGCCGACCCGGTGGCTCCCACGCCGACGGCGGAGAGCACGGTTCCGGCTGAGTCGATGACTGCCACGTTGGTGGCTTTCATGCCGTCGATGGCGGCAGAGGTGAGGTGGACGATCGCCTGAACCTGGTCACCGCTGAGCGTCACACCGTTCTCTGTGTCGATGAAGACCGAGGCGGTTGGGTCAACTTTTTCCGAGACGAAGACGGTGTCTTCCGGAATTGCCAGCTGCACGGAAGCTGTCTTCACACCGTTGAGCGCACCAATCGTCTTGGCGAGTTCGCCTTCCAGCGCCCGCTTGTAGGTCACGGACTGCTGGAACTCGGAGGAAGTCACGCCCATGTCATCGAGCAGGGAGTAGCCCCCGGTGGAGGACGCGGGCAGCCCGGCACCGGCGGCCTTGAGCCGCTGGTCGTATACGTTCTGCTCGGGCACCATGATGGTGCTGCCGCCGCCGGCGATCTCGTAGGGAACGCCGTCGGCCTGCAGCTGCTCAACAATGCTGTTGGCGTCTCCGGGCTGCAGCCCGGAGAACAGCGGAGTGAAGGAGGGCTTGGTGGCCCAGCTGGCCAGCGCGAAGATCCCGAGTGCCAGGACAGCGATCCCAATCAGCGCAAGAGTCTTCTGCGCCAAGGTGAACTGGCTGATGGTTTTTCCCAAACGGCCAAATGCCGCGTTCACCTGTGTCATTAGGCCTGCATCCGCATGATCTCGTTGAACGCGTCAACGCTCTTGTTGCGCACGGCGGCGACCAGTTCCAGCGTGACCGAGGCACGCGTGGAGGCGATCGTGGCTGCGTGGATGTCATCCAGGTCCCCGGTGACGGCCTTGACGGCCAGTTCCTTTGAGGCGGAGGAGAGCTGCTGCGCGTTGTCAACGGCACCGGCGAGCTGCGTCGCGAAACCTGAACCGTCCGTAGCCGGGACGGCCGGTGCGGTGTTCTCGATGTATGCGGTGGGCAGGGTTCCGGCAACGGCGCCGACTGCGGGAACGGGCATTAGGAGCGTCCAATCTGGAGAGCAGCTTCGTAGGTGGCCTTGGCACGGTCAACGACGGCGGCATTCGCCTCGTAGCCGCGCTGCGCCATGATCAGGGCGCTCATCTGTTCGGCCATATCGATGTCCGGGTAGCGGACGTATCCGTTTTCATCGGCGAGGGCATGGTTGGGTTCGTGGACCATCCGGCCCTCGGCGTCACCGTATTCAACACCGGAGACGTACACGCCGGTGTTGGCGGCGCCTTCCCTGGCGACCACGTACCGGGCCTGGAAGGCAGCGCCGTCGGTGGAGGAGGCGTTGTTCATGTTGGCGAGGTTGTCCGAGACAGCGTCCAGCCACTTGCGGTGGACGGTCAGGGATGTGCCGGCAATGCCGATGGCGTCAAATGTCATTACTGGGTCCTCATGGCGGTGCGGAGCGAGTTGGCTTCTCCGCCAACGGCCTGGGAAGCGAACTGGAACCGCAGGACGGTGTCGATGTTGGACAGCGTTTCGGTGTCCAGATTGACGTTGGAACCATCCAGGCGGGTCGGTTCGAGCGACCGGGCGGTGGCAGACTCCGTGAAGGACTTGCTTCCGGCCTTGACCGACTTGGCCAGGGCGTCTTCGAAGCTCACCCGCTGGGCGTGATAGCCGGGGGTGTTCACGTTGGCGATGTTGTTGGCGATGGCGCGCTGCCGCAGGGACAGGCCATTCAAAGCGCTTTGCAGCGCCACCGAGGACACGGAGTCGAACACAGGGAAAACCCGCTTCTTATGGGGGAACAGAGTGGCCTATCCGTGGCCTGTTAATTGAGCTATCCATGCTCACTGTTGGTTATCGGCGGCTTGACGGCGAGTGTAAGTACTTTCGGTTGGGACATAGGTATTTCCGGTTCCTGAAGTAAGTAGAAAACGGATCAGGTTTGGAGAAGCGCAGTTTCCCGGGCCCCGGTAACGTGGCACTTCAAACCACAGCTCGCCCCGAGGAGAAACCATGAGCACGGCAACGGACCCGGCAACACAGCACGATGCCGTTCATCCGGCGGACAGCCACGGACTGATCCAGGTTCTTGGGGCGCGGGAGAACAATCTCAAGAACATCAGCGTCGACATTCCCAAGCGCCGCCTGACGGTGTTCACCGGAGTTTCCGGCTCCGGGAAAAGCTCACTCGTCTTTGCCACGATTGCCGCCGACTCCCAGCGGATGATCAATGAGACCTACAGTGCCTTTGTCCAGGGATTCATGCCGAACCTGGCCCGGCCCGACGTCGACCGCCTGGAAGGGCTCACGACGGCGATCATTGTGGACCAGGAGCGGATGGGTGCCAATCCGCGGTCCACCGTAGGCACCGCCACCGATGCCAACGCCATGCTGCGGATCCTCTTCAGCCGGCTGGGCGATCCGCACATCGGCTCCCCCAACGCCTATTCCTTCAACGTTCCCTCAGTGAAGGCGTCCGGCGCCATCACCGTGGAACGCGGCGGCAAGACCAAAGCGGAGAAGGCCACGTTCAACCGGCTGGGCGGCATGTGCCCGCGCTGCGAGGGCATGGGGAACGTCAGCGACTTCGACCTCACCGTGCTCTTTGACGACTCCAAGTCCATCCAGGAAGGTGCACTGACCATCCCCGGCTACAGCATGGACGGCTGGTACGGGCGGATCTTCAGCAACACCGGACTCTTCCCAGCGGACAAGCCGATTGCGCAGTTCACCAAGAAGGAGCTGCAGGCTCTGCTCTATGCGGAGCCGACCAAGCTGAAGGTGGACGGCATCAACGTCACCTTCGAAGGGCTGATCCCGAAGATCCAGAAGTCCATGCTGTCCAAGGACCGGGAAGCGATGCAGCCGCACATCCGGGCCTTCGTGGACCGCGCCATCACGTTCAGCACGTGCCCGGAGTGCGGCGGAACCCGGCTGGCACAGGAGGCGCTGTCCTCGAAGATCAAGGGGAAGAACATCGCCGACCTGTGTTCAATGCAGATCAGCGACCTGGCGGCATGGGTGCGGAAACTCGACGAGCCTTCGGTGGCTCCGCTGCTGGCCGGGCTGCAGCACCTGCTGGATTCCTTTACGGAGATCGGACTCGGCTACCTCTCGCTGGACCGACCCGCGGGGACGCTGTCCGGCGGCGAATCCCAGCGGACCAAGATGATCCGGCACCTCGGCTCCTCGCTGACCGACGTCACCTACGTCTTCGACGAGCCGAGCATTGGACTGCATCCGCACGACATCGAGCGGATGAACCAGCTGCTGCTCGCGCTGCGGGACAAGGGCAACACCGTGCTGGTGGTGGAGCACAAGCCGGAAATGATTGCGATTGCCGACCACGTAATCGACCTCGGGCCCGGAGCTGGTTCCGGCGGCGGGGAAATCTGCTTTGAGGGCACGCTCGACGGTCTTCGCACTTCCGGGACCGTCACCGGCCAACACCTGGATGACCGGGCGCGGCTGAAGGACTCCGTGCGGACCGCTTCCGGGAAGCTTGAAGTCCGCGGTGCGTCGTTGAACAACCTGCAGGACGTCGACGTCGACATTCCGCTCGGCGTCCTCTGCGTCTTCACCGGGGTGGCCGGATCCGGCAAGAGTTCCCTGATCCGCGGGTCCGTGGCGAAGCGGGACGGCGTCGTCGTTATTGACCAGAGCGGGATCAAGGGGTCCCGGCGGTCCAACCCGGCCACCTACACTGGTCTGCTGGAACCGATCCGCAAGGCGTTCGCCAAGGCCAACGGGGTGAAGCCCGCGCTCTTCAGCTCTAATTCGGAGGGCGCGTGCCCGGTCTGCAACGGTGCCGGGGTCATCTACACCGATCTGGGGGTCATGGCCACGGTGGAGTCCACGTGCGAGGAGTGCGAGGGCAAGCGGTTCCAGGCCGCCGTGCTGGACTACACGCTGGGCGGGCGGAACATCGCCGAGGTGCTGGCCATGTCGGTCAGCGAAGCCGAGGCGTTTTTTGCCGACGGCGACGCGAAGACCCCGGCAGCCCATAAGGTCCTGGACCGGCTCGCTGACGTGGGGCTGGGCTACCTGAGCCTGGGCCAGCCGCTGACGACGCTGTCCGGCGGCGAACGCCAGCGCCTGAAGCTCGCAGCGCAGATGGCGGAGAAGGGCGACGTTTACGTCCTCGACGAACCCACCACCGGACTGCACCTGGCGGATGTCCAGCAGCTGCTGGGGCTGCTGGACCGGCTGGTGGATTCGGGAAAGTCGGTGATCGTGATCGAACACCATCAGGCGGTGATGGCCCACGCGGACTGGATCATCGACATGGGTCCGGGTGCAGGGCACGACGGCGGCAAGGTGGTCTTTGAGGGGACGCCGGCGGACCTGGTGGGCGGGCAGTCAACGCTGACCGGTGAGCATCTGGCGGCGTATGTCGGCGGCTGACTCCGGGGTTTAGAGGAGCGGCCGTAGCCTGGCTCGGTCCCTAGCCTGCGACGTCGAGGTAAACGGCTCCGCCGGAGGAAGCCGTGGGAACGCTGCGGATCAGTTCTGCCTGCTGCCGGATCATCCTGGATTCGCTGCGCAGCTGCGCGTACGCACGCTGCTGGGCCATGGACAGCAGCCGGGCCCGGGTAGCGTATTCGGCGGGCAGCGGTCCCAGCGCGTGCGGGGGATGCCAGGCGCTGGCGACGGTGCGGGCCTGGTCCAGGACGGTTGTGCCGTCCAAGAAAGCTTCAAGATTGTCCTCGAGCTGGGTCAGGACTTCATCCCAGCGTTCAAGGTTCTCCTGGTGCGGAGTCAGGTACTCTTCCACTGGTTCAGCCGACACCGAGGGTACCTCCGGTTGTTGCCGGTGCCGCGGCGGGTGCCTGGGCGGGCAGCTGGGCTGCGGCTTCATGCCAGGCGGCGCGGAGCGGTTCCAGCAGGTTGATGCACTCGCGGGTCATGGCTGCACTGTGCTGCAGATTGGCTTCCACCATGGCCTTCATGACGTAGCCGTAGATGGCCTGGAGGTTCTCGCCGCCTTCCCATTCGTCCACCTTGAGCGTGCCGCTGAGTTCAGCCACGATGCTCTGGGCATGGATCAGCTGCTCCGAGGCAACCTTCCAATTGCCTGCCTGCTGGGCTGCTTCAGCGCGGTTGAGGTCCAGCAGCATCCGGTCGTACAGCATGGTCAGCAGCCGCACCGGCGACGCCGACATCACGGCGTCACGAATGTATTCGGCCCGCTTGGCCTGCAGCCCGTAGCTCACGGTCACTTCTTTCCTGAGTTGGAGGAGCTCAGCGAGGCGAGCTGGCCGGTGAGCCAGTCCTGCTGGCTCTGCAGTTGGCTCAGCTTGACTTCCAGGTTTCCCCAGACCATTTTCAGCGTCGACTCACGGCTGGCCAGGCGCCGGTCCCAGTCTTCGATCTGGGTGTTCAGCGACCGGATCGTTGATTCCTGGCCGGTGATCCGCTGGGTGATCAGACCGTCGTACTTGTCGGATGCAACCTTGCCGGCCGTTTCCACCCGGCCCGCGATGACCTGCAGGGTTTCCTGGGTCTTGGTGGGGTCAGCAGCCATCGCCGCCGCGAATTTCTCGGCATTGAACTCTACGGTGCCGTCTTTGGTGATCACCACGCCGATCTCCGACGGGGAGCGTCCGTCAATCGGCGACGTCGCCGCCTCCATGATCTGCCGCTTGACGTCGCGGATCCCGGCGTCGCCGGTAAAGACTCCACCCGTGGCGCTGGTGTTGCCGGAGGACGTGGAAACGGTGACCGCACTGTTGCGGTTGATGTACGCGAACACATCCGACAGACCTGCCACCAGGTCTGAAGCGACCTTGGAGATCGCCTCGTCGTCGCGCGCAACGTTGATAGTCAGGGCAGTGTTGGCCGGAGTGTCGGCGGCAAGGGTGATGTCCACACCGGGCATCAGGGCTTTGAAAGTGTTGGTGGAGGAGGTGATCTCCTGAGCGGCCGGTGTGCCCGCCCACAGGGTGAGCTTCGCGTCCTGGGCCGTTTTGAGGACGTCCATGTCCGTGCCACCGAGACTGGCCGTGAACGCGCCTTCGGAGCCGGTTTTGGCAGCAGTGAACTGGACCCGGTATTGCTGGACCCCGTCCACGCTTCCGGTGGCAATCTTCACGCCGGTGACGCCGAGGTTGGCCTTGTTGACTTCGCTGATGACCTGGTCCAGGGACTTGTCCGTGGTGTCAAAGGACGTCACTGTCCCATTGGCCGAGATGGCCAGGACACTGTTCGAGGGCCACGCCGCCATGGCTGCAGACAGCGAAACCTGTGCTGTAGCGGTCTGGGAAACGGAAATATCCAGGGAGCCAGCCGCAGCGCCCGCCGTGGTGGTGGCAGTGACCTTATCCGAAGTAGTGCTGGCCTTAAAGAGATCAGTGCCGGCCGGATTCGAAACTTTGGCGGCGTTTTCAGCCAGCGAGGCAATCTTGGTGTTGAGGTTCTGCAGGGCCGTAATGAAGGTCTGGGTGGTACTGACCTTATTCTTCAGCAAGACCTGCGGACGTGCCTCAATGTCCATGAGCTGCTTGATCATTGCGGAGGTTTCAATTCCGCTGATCAGTCCGTCGATGCCTAGCGCCATGCGATTGCTCCTTGTACGTTTCCCTCAGGTTCTGGCCCGCCGCTGCGGAGGGAAGATGCCGGTGTGGTTCTGCTGAAATGGGACCGCTGGCCGAAGCCGGATAAAACGCCGCAGGCAGGGAATGGGCTGGCGGGAAAAGTGTGAGGTCCAAGTCATTCTTTTCCCGCCAGCGGCCATTCACCTGCCGGTCAAGCGGTTAGTGCTGCTTGCGGTGCAGCCGAGGCGTTCCCGCGGATGATTCCGCTATTACTGCAGGAGCTGCATAACGCCGGAGTTCATCTGGTTGGCCTGTGCCAGCATGGCCGTGGCAGCGTTGGACAGGATCTGGGACTTGGTGAAGTTACCCATTTCCGTAGCCATGTCCGTGTCCCGGATACGGGAGTTGGCAGCCGAGAGGTTCTCGACCGAGACCGCGATGGTGCGTGCGGTGGACTCGAGGCGGTTCTGCTGTGCACCCAGACCCGCGCGCTGCTCGGAGGTGGAGGCGATGGCTGCGTCAAGGGCCGTAATGGTCGTTGCTGCTGTTGCCTGGTCGGTAACTGCGAGGGTGGCCGAGGCCGTACCCAGCGTGGTGATCGTCTGTGCCACGTTTGCCTGGGTGATGTCGATGGTCTCGTTAGCATCAGCGCCAACCTGGATCTTCAGCGTTGCTGCCAGCGGATTCGCAGTTGCATCCTTGCCCGGGCCGAGCAGCTGGATGCCGTTGAAGTTCGTGGTCTCCGTGATGCGGGTCAGCTCGGAGTTCAGGGCGGTGAGCTCTGAACCAATAGCCTTACGCGAGTCAGTGTTGTTGGTGTCGTTAGACGCCTGAACTGCCAGGTCACGCATACGGTTCAGGATGTTGTGGACCTCGGTCAGGGCGCCTTCAGCGGTCTGGACCAGGCTGATGCCGTCCTGTGCGTTACGGCCAGCCTGGGTCAGGCCGGAGATCTGGTTCTTCAGACCTTCGGAGATGGACAGGCCGGCAGCGTCGTCAGCTGCACGGTTGATGCGCAGGCCGCTGGAGAGACGCTCCACCGACTTGGCCTGAGCCGTCTGGTTCAGGGTCAGGTTACGCATCGCGTTGAGCGAAGAGACGTTAGTTGCAATTGTGAAACCCATGATGAATTCCTCCGTGATTGGGCGATAACTACCAGGCCCGTCCGTGGGCCTGTACCCCTAGCTATCGGCCCTGATCACGGGAGTGTTAGGAATTCGGAAAAGAATTTTTGCACTCTTTTGAGAGCTAGGACACTGCGGCGTTCAGCGGCCCGTGTCCACCCGGCGCACGGAAGGCGGCAGGGTTGAAATGCGGGTCCTGGCGGGTCAGTCCGCCGGCGGTCCATTCCGCCACCGAGGCGAGGTAAGCATTGCGACGGGCCGGAGAAATCCGAGACTCGATGGGAGCCGGCTCCTCAGCGTCCGAGTAGTGGGTTCCCATCCCGTCGCGCAGCAGGCGCACGGCTTCGGCACGCTGCTGGGAAACAGCGGAGTGCGTGGCGCCCAGTTCAGCAGCAAGTTCCTTGACCGAGCGGTCGTGGAAGTAGACCTGCTCGACGATGTAGCGCATCTTCTCAGGCAGCGCCTCGACCGCAGCGCGCAGGTACTTCATCCGTTCCGCTGAAAGGGCGGACCCTTCGGGCGAGGGCAGCGCGCTGACCAGCGAGTCGGAAGCAGCGTCGTCCAGGTGGGAGACAGTGCGTGAAGCATCTGCCAGCGCGTCTTCGGCGGCGGTGCGGTCAACACCCATGGCGGAAGCGATCTCGTCCACCTTCGGTGACCGGCCCAGGGCAGCAGTGAGCGCTTCCTTGACGGCAAGGGTTTCCTTGATGCGCTTGCGCGCGGTCCGGGTTGCCCAGTCATTCGAGCGCATCTCGTCGGCGAAAGCGCCAACAATACGACGCCGTGCGTAGGCACCGAAGGGCACCCCAAGCTCCGCATTAAAAGATTCAGCGGACGTAATCAGGGCAATTGCCCCAACCGAAGCCAGATCATCCCGGGAAAGGTGCGTTGCCTTGGCACACACCTCTGAGACCAGATATCCGACCAGCGGTAAGTTCTCCACAACCAGACGGTTGCGTTCTTCGCGATTCAACTTTTGGACCCCCAAGTCCTTGTTCCCCAACAAAATACGCTGACCGCTAGGAGGGGAGCTGAGTCTCCCGGTTCATTCCACACTTTGGCGCAGTAGCTGCAACATACCACTAACATTGGAATCACAAGCGCCGATAGGTGTTTCCAACGGATTAAAAGTTTTCAAGCCTGTGAGAGCGGGGTCTTTGAACCCGTTGCAGGATGCGGCTTTGCATCCTTCGGAGACAAGACATTCGCGCGAACCGCAGGAGGTGGGCAAAGCATGGGGACCCAAAAACTATCCGCATTACTCTGGGAAGAACGGGAGCTGCTTGAGCTCCTGACCTTCAAGCTGGAAGAAGAACAGCTGCTCCTCACCTCCGGCAAAACGCGCTGGCTCCAGCACGCGACCCGGGAAGTGGAACAGGTTCTTGAACGCCTGCGAACCGCGAATCTGGCCAGGACGGTGGCCGTTTCCGAACTCGCACAAGAGTGGGGCATAGCCGAAGATGCAACTCTTCGGGAGATCATTGCCGCCGCGCCTCCGGGCCCGTGGACTGAGATCTTCACGGCCCATCTGCAGGCGATGACGGAACTTACTGTGAAGATTCGTGACCTGCGCGACACAAACGAGCAGTTCCTGCGGACTGCTGCGCGCTCGGCCCAGGAAACCCTCGCGGGCCTGGGCACTGAAAGCAAGACGTACACGTCCAACGGCACTTCCGCCGGCACCGGAAGCGGCGCCCGGATCGTGGACAAGCAACTCTAAAGACCGTGAACAAAGGAACCAGCACGCCATGAGCACCTTCAGCGGCCTGAACACCGCCTATACCGGTCTGAGCGCAGCCCGCAAGGGACTCGACGTCGTCGGCCAGAACATCGCCAACGTCAACACCCCCGGTTACACCCGCCAGCGCGTCACCACCTCTGCCATGGGTGGAGCAGCTATCACCGGCAAGTTCGCCACCGGCGCCAGGGTGGGCCAGGGCGTGTCTGTGGACGGCATAGCGCGTCTAGGCAGCATGCAGCTGGACACGCGGGTACGGGCCACCGCGGCGGCCTCGGGTTTCTCCGCCGTACGCGCCAATGCGCTGGCAGGACTTGAGACCAGCCTCAACGAACCCGGGAAGAACGGCATCTCTGCCTCCCTCACCGAGTTCTGGGCAGCCTGGCAGGGCGTTGCGAACAAGCCCGGGAATGAAGCGGCTGCCACGGCCCTGATCGGGCAGGCCACCACGCTCGCTTCCCAGATTTCAACCGGTTACAAGGCCGTTGAGGAGCAGTGGACCGGCGCCTACAAGCAGCTGAAGGACATGGAAGCGGAGCTGAACGGAACGGCGTCGCAGATCGCCTCGCTCAACGCGCAGATCCGCACCGTGCAGGCCTCCGGGGGCACCGCCAACGAACTCATTGACCAGCGCAACGCGCTGACCACCACCATCGCCGCCCTGGCCGGCGGCACCGTCCGCGAGTCAGGCAACGGCATGGTGGACGTGCTGATCGACGGCAACGCCATTGTTTCCGGTGACATTGTCCGCCCGGTGCAGGTTGCCGGCGGCATCAGGATGGGCGACGAGGCACCCCGGCTCGAATGGAGCCACCGCCCCGGAACCAACATGGCTGCCAGCGGTGAGATCGCCGGCGTACTCAGCGTGCTGGCACCGGCAGCCGACGGCGGGATCCTCGCCTCCGCTGCCGAGGGGTACAACAACTTCGCCAAAGAACTGGCCAGCGCTGTTAACAAAATCCACGGCACTGGTACCAACACGGCAGGTGACCCGGTGGGCAACTTCTTCAGCCACGACACTGATCCCGCTGCCCTGTCCCTGACCGTCCTCGCAGAGAAGGCGGCGGACATCGCCACAGGCGGCGCGAACATGGGCAACCTGGATAGCTCCATCGCCGACGAGATCGCCCAGCTGGGAACCGGCCCGAAATCCCCCGACTCCATCTGGGCGAACTTCGTCAGCGGCATCGGCGCGAGCACCCGCGTGGAAATGCAGCAGGCCGAACTGGCCGGTGTCGCAGCCTCCGCCGCCATCGACATGCAGCTTTCCAACTCTTCGGTGGACCTGGACGAGGAGAACCTGAACCTGCTGGCTTACCAGCACGCCTACCAGGGCGCGGCACGGGTCATGACCGCCATCGACGAAATGCTCGACACCCTCATCAACCGCACCGGCATTGTGGGAAGGTAACCCGTGATCACCCGCACCTCCAACCTGATGCTGACGCGCAACGCGCAGCAGAACCTCCAGGCCAACATGTCCCGGCTGGCCAAGCTCCAGGAGCAGGCCCAGACGTCCGCAGCCATCACCCGGCCGTCCGACGATCCCGCCGGAACCGCCGACGCCCTGAAGGTGCGCGCAGAAATGCGTGCCAACACCGCGTACAAGAACAACATCTCGGACGCGAACAGCTGGCTCTCCACCGTGGATGCTGCGCTGACCCGCACCACGGATATCCTCACCCGGATCAAGGATCTGGCGATCACGGCATCGACGGCCACAGCAACGGCGGCGAACAAGGCTGCCATCGCCACCGAAATCGAGGGACTGAAGTCGGACCTGCTGGGGCAGGCCAACACATCTTTCCTGGGCCGGAACATTTTTGCCGGGAACTCCGACGCCGGCGTGGCAGTGAAAGCGGAAACATCCGGCACTCCTCCTACACAGACCTACACCTTCACCGGCGAAGGCCACGGCCCTGTGAACCGCCGGCTTGATGCCAACACCGAGGTCCGCGTCGACGCCAGCGCCGCGGAGGTCTTCGGGGGCGGCGTCAATGAGCCGGACGTCTTCACCAAACTCGATTCCCTGGTCGCCGGTCTGCGGGCCAACGGCGACATCAGCACCCATCTGGCCGGCATCGACGAGAGCATCAACACCGTGCTCACGTCGCAGACGGACGTCGGTATCCGCCACGCACGTGTCCTGAAAGCAGAGGAAACCAACTTGGAGCAGTCCGTCAGCCTTGAAGCCCGGCGCTCCGGGATCGAGGACCTCGATACTGCCCAGGTCATCCTGGACCTCAAGCTGCAGGAACTGGCGTACCAGTCTTCCCTCGCCGTCACGGCCAAGGTCCTGCAGCCCACGCTGATGGATTTCCTGCGATGAGCACCGTAACGCCGGTTTCCTTTCTGGCTCCCCCACCCGGCCTCGAGCCGCTGACGGAGTTCTCACTTGAAGACATCGACGGCGCCAGCGGACTGTATTCCCTCACCGGGGCGGACACCTCGGCCGGCGTCCGCCGTTTCTACGCCATCGATGCTTCGGTCTATCTCCCGGAGTACAACCCGGAGATTTCCGATGAGCAGGCAGCTCAGCTCGGCCTGACCGATCCGGCGGACGCCCGCGTCCTGGTGGTAGCCAATCCGGCGGATAACGGTACTACCGTGAACCTGCTGGCTCCGGTGATCGTAAACACCCGGACCTGGCAGTGCGCCCAGGTGATCCTTGAGGGCAGGGACCTCCCGCTCCGGGCACCGCTGGAAGCCGTAGCCGCCGCGTAGCTCCTTTCCCCATCGAGATAGCAGAAAGTGCACGTCCCAGAGCTGGGACGTGCACTTTCTGCGATCTCGTTTTTTGAGTGAGAGCTAGGCGAAGTCGGACGTTGCCGGATCCGCGCCGAAGCGGGTGCCGTTGTCCAGTGCGTTGATTGCCTGGATGTCCTCGTCGGAGAGCTTGAGGTCCAGTGCGGCCCAGTTCTCGCGGATGCGGGACTCGGTGACGGACTTCGGGATCACGATGTTGCCGAGGGCCAGGTGCCACGCGATGACCACCTGGGCGGGAGTGGCGCCGTCGTACTTTGCTGCAATGTCCTTCAGCACAGCGTCATCCAGAAGGCCCTGGCCGGAGCCCAGCGGCGAGTAGGACTGGTGCTTGATGTTGTGCTTGGCTTCGAACTCACGCAGTTCGGCCTGGGCCAGGTACGGGTGGGTTTCAACCTGGTTCAGGACGGGGACCACGCCGGTGGCGTCGATGATCTCCTGCAGTGCCTCAACGGTGAAGTTGCAGACACCGATGGACTTGACCCGGCCGGACTTCTGCAGCTCGATGAGCGCCTTCCAGGTGTCCACGTACTTGCCCTGCTTCGGCTGCAGCCAGTGGATCAGGTACAGGTCAAGGTATTCAAGGCCCAGGCGCTCCATGGAGGCGTCGAAGGCAGCCAGGGTCTCTTCGTAGCCCTGGTCCGCGTTCCAGACCTTGGTGGTGATGAAGAGGTCTTCGCGGGGCAGGCCGGAAGCGGCGATGGCGCGGCCGACGCCGGCTTCGTTGCCGTAGATCTTGGCGGTGTCGATGTGGCGGTAGCCGGCCTCGAAGGCCATGCCCACCGTCTTTTCCGCGAGTTCGTCCTCAACCCGCCAGACGCCGTAGCCGAGCTGGGGGATGGTGTTGCCGTCGTTGAAAGTGACGAGGGGGGATGTAGTCATAGTCACTATCCTCCACCCAGGTCCGTGAACTCCGTGACCAAACGGGCTGGTGTTAGCTCGCCGCGAAATTTGTTCAGGGGCGGGAGGCTGCGAGGACGCGTTCTGCCTCAGCCACGTCTTCCTCCACCAGGGCCGCACGGCGGCGGACGTTCTCCACTCCGGCGGACGCGATCCCCCACCGTTCACCTTCCAGCCGGGACATGGCTGCCGCCTCGGCTGCGGCGGCCAGCGAATTCCCGGAGCGGGACAGCGCACGGTGGACGGCGATCAGGCCGCCCGGGATGTCCTGTCCGGAGCTGGGCAGCTGCTTCTGCGCGCCTGCGCAGACGGAGCGGACCCGGGGAAGCAGCGCAGCGAGGCTGTTGGCGACGACGGCGAGCTCGTTGTAAAGCGCGTCGTCCTCCACTCCCTCCAGCATCTGGTGGTAGCGGTCAAGTCCCCGGGTGAACCGGTCGTGGGCGCGGCGCCACACACCCTTGCCGAGTTCGACGTCGTCCTTGCGCCCCTGACGGGCTGCTGCGAAAAGTGCCATCCTGCCGGAAATTCTACAGATACTGTCCGGGACCCGCGTGCGGCTCGGGGCGGCCGGCGCCCGGCTGCTGGCCCGGCTGCTGGGCGGTGCCCGCCCGCCGGGGCTCGCCGTTTTCACCAATCACGACGCCGGGTGCCAGGACGGTGCCCGGCGGCAGCTGGCGCAGCTGGAGCCTGCTCTGCAGCTGCTGGTTGGCGGTCTGCTGGGCTGCGATCGCCGTTTGGATGCCGCGGAACAGGCCCTCCAGCCAGCCGACGAGCTGGGCCTGCGCGATGCGCAGCTCCGCGTCAGTGGGGGTCGCGTCGTCCGGGAACGGAAGGTTGATGCGCTCTAGCTCGGTGACGAGTTCCGGAGCCAGGCCGTCGTAAAGCTCCTTGAGCGAGCGCTCATGGATTTCGGCAAGACGGTTGCGGGCGGCGTCGTCCAGCGGCGCGTTGCGGACTTCCTCAAGCAGCTGCTTGATCATGGTTCCGATCCGCATGACCTTGGCCGGTTCGTCCACCAGTTCGTTGAGCTTGGCGGGACCTGACTTCGCGCTGCCCGAAGGTGCGGCTTCTGCCCCCTCATCCTTCGCTGCGGCGAGGGAGGATTCGCTTTCCGGCGACGGCATGTCCGTGCCGTCCCGGTCCGGGGACTCCGAACGCCGGCCAGCCGGGACGGAGGATTCTCCTGCCCCGTTCGCGGGCTCTGTGCCGTTCTGTTCAGTCATGAAATTAATGCTCTCACGCCTGGCTGGAGTTGTTCCGGGAGTCAGTCTCTTTCGAGGTCTTCCTCCCGCTTTTCTGCATACTCGCCGTCCGGGCTCAGCCCGGCGGCGAACTGTCCGGCGTTCAGCTGGCCGGAGGTGTAGTGGCGGTCATCGAACTCGGGACCAACCCGTGATTCCTCCGGAAGGCCGGCGTCCTCGGCCAGGTGCTCGTCCTCATTGTCCGGTTCCGGCAGCGGGATGCTGATGTCTTCACGCAGGTGGGGGTCATCGGGCAGGTACTTGTCTTCAGCCATTCCCCCAGCAAAGCAGCATCCCCGAAGCCTCTCAACCCCCTCCCCCTGCCACCGAGAGGCCAGTTGCGGCTCTTTTCAGGGCTGAAATGAGCCGCAACTGGCCTCTCGATGGGGGTGGCGGGGCCGCTAACGCATCAGCAGCAGCGGCTGCCGGGATTGGCGTCCTGGCGGTCCATCTTGTCCCGCCAGAACTCCCGTTCCGTCAGCGGCGGCGACGAACAGCCCGACGCCGCGTGGTACGCCTGGTACTTGCGGTAGGCGTCCTCCCCCATCACGTCACGGAAGAAGCGCACCAGTCCGCGCAGGTGGACGGCGACGGTGCTCATCAGTGCCGCGTCCTTGCCGGCTTCCTGTCCTCAGGAAGGGCATCCCACTGAGCTTCGATCTGCTTCTCCAGCGGGGTGGCGAAGAAACCGGCGGGAGCGAAGGTGCGCGAGGGCACGGCCGGGTCCTCGGCGCTCGGGGCACCGCCCGAACGGAAGGAACGCACCGAAGCAATGACAGCCGTGATGATCACGATGATCGCCAGGGTCACGAACAGGATTGAAAGCACGCCCTGCACGAAGGTGTTCCGAACGACTGCCTCCATCGCTTCCACGGTCTTTGCCGTGCCGAAGCTGGTTTCCCCGGCCTCCAGCGCATTCCGGAAGGCGTTGTGCTGCGCCCAGTAGCCCACGGCCGGGACCGGCGAGAAGATCTTGTACATCGAGGCGGTGATGGTCACGACCGACGCGAACGCCAGCGGCAGCACCACAACCCAGATGTACTTGAAGACGTTCTTTTTCGCCAGGATCGCCAGGCAAATGGCCAGGGCGATCGCGGCCAGCAGCTGGTTGGCGATGCCGAAGAGCGGGAAGAGGGTGTTGATGCCGCCCAGCGGATCCGTCACGCCCATGATCAGGATGGACCCCCATCCCGCGACCATGATGGCCGTACAGATCCAGGCGCCTGTGCGCCACCCCGTATCCCGGAACTTCGGCACGAAGTTCCCAATTGAGTCCTGCAGCATAAAGCGGGCAACGCGGGTACCGGCGTCGACGGCGGTGAGGATGAACAGTGCCTCGAACATGATGGCGAAGTGGTACCAGAACGCCATCATGGCAGGGCCGCCGATGAAGCTCTGCATAATCATCGCCAGGCCGACGGCGAGCGTGGGCGCACCGCCGGTGCGGGAGACCACTGACTCCTCACCGACGTCGGCCGCAAGAGAGGTGAGCATGTCCGGTGTGAGGTTCACTCCTACCAGTCCCAGTGAGTTCACAAACGCGACGGCGCCTTCCACGGTTCCGCCCGTGGCGGCAGCAGAGGAGTTCATGGCGAAGTAGATGCCGCGGTCCAGGGAGATGGCCGCGACCAGGGCCATGATGGCCACGAAGGACTCCATGAGCATGCCGCCGTAGCCAATGAAGCGGGTCTGGCGTTCCTTCATGATCATCTTCGGTGTAGTTCCGGAGGAGATCAGGGCGTGGAAGCCGGAGAGCGCACCGCAGGCGATGGTGACGAACAGGAACGGGAAGAGCGGACCGGCGACCACCGGGCCGTCGTCGCGTGAGGCGAATTCGCTGAACGCCGGGACGGAGATTTCGGGACGGACAATGATGATGGCTACGGCCAGCATCACGATCGTGCCGATCTTCATGAACGTGGAAAGGTAGTCGCGCGGGGCCAGTAGCAGCCAGACCGGCAGGACGGCGGCGATGAAGCCGTAGATGATGATGCCCCAGGCAATGGTGACCCGGTCCAGCGAGAAGATGGCCACGCCCCACTCGGTGTCGGCGATCCAGCCGCCGCCCACGATTGCCAGCATCAGCAGTACGAATCCGATGATCGAGACTTCGCTGACCTTGCCCGGGCGCAGGTAGCGCAGGTAGACGCCCATGAACAGGGCGATCGGGATGGTCATGGCTACGGAGAAGACACCCCAGGGGCTTTCGCCCAGCGCGTTCACGACCACCAGCGCCAGGATGGCAACAATGATGATCATGATGGTCAGGGTGGCGACCAGTGCTGCAGTGCCGCCGATCAGGCCGAGTTCCTCACGGGCCATCTGGCCGAGTGAGCGGCCGCCGCGGCGCATCGAGAAGAACATGACCAGGTAGTCCTGGACGGCGCCGGCGAGGATGACGCCCACGATGATCCAGACCGTGCCGGGCAGGTAGCCCATCTGCGCGGCCAGCACGGGACCAACCAGCGGGCCCGCTCCGGCGATTGCGGCGAAGTGGTGGCCGTACAGAACACGGCGGTCGGTGGCGGCGTAATCCTTGCCGTCTGCCTTGTATTCGGCGGGTGTTGCGCGCCGGTCATTGGGCTTTAGCAGGTGCCGCTCAATGTACTTGGAGTAGAACCGGTACCCGATGAGATAGGTACAGACGGCGGCGAAGACGAACCAGATGGCGTTGACGGTTTCGCCGCGGACAACCGCGAGCATGGTCCAGCTGATGCCGCCGAGCAGCGCGATGGCCACCCAGACGGCGACCTTGAGCGGAGTCCAGCGGCGTTCCTCGGCCTCCGCCTCCTGCTCGTCGATCGCAACCGGAGGCAGGTCCGGGTCCTGGACCACGAGCTCTGCGTCGGTGGCGCCGGAGCCCGGACGGTCCGGGTCCCTTCGGCGCCGATTCTCTTCTGTCATCGTGCTACCCCTTGTCAGCATTGTCAGCAGTGCGGCCCCTGCCAATTCGGCAAGGCGCGGGTGATGCGCACGAGGGTAGCAGGACGGGTGCGACGCAAATCACATACACACGCCGGGGCAGCGGGGAGGTGCGGCGGACGGTGGCAGGACCGCGCCCAGCGGCATGCCCGTTCACGCCCCTGGTTCAGCCGCCGGTCAGAGGGTCAGCAGGATCTTTCCGGTGTGCTGGCCCGAATCGAAGTACCGGTGTGCCTCAGCAGCCTCGGCCAGCGGGAAGGTGCGGTCCACCAGTGGTTTGACGCTTCCGTCGCGCAGCATCGGCCAGACGTACTCGCCAACTGCGGCCATGATTGCACTCTTCTCTTCCTCCGGCCGGGCGCGGAGCGTTGTACCCATGACGGCGCACCGCTTGCGCATAAGCGCGTTCAAATCCAGTTCGGCACGCGTGCCGCCCTGGAGTCCGATAATGACCAGGCGTCCCTCGACCGCGAGCGCGTCGAGATTGCGCTGCAGGTACTTGGCACCCATGACATCCAGGATGACGTCCGCGCCGTGACCGTCCGTGGCTGCCCGGACCTCCTCCACGAAATCCTGGTCCTTGTAGTTGATGAGCACCTTGGCCCCCAGGCTGGCCGCAAGGTCCAGCTTGGCCTGGCTGGACGCCGTCACCATGGGCACGGCGCCGAAAGCAGCGACGAGCTGGATGGCCATCGTTCCAATGCCGCCGGCCCCGCCGTGGATGAGAACGTACTCACCCTCGCGGACTCCTGCAGACATAAAGAGGTTGGAGAACACAGTGGCAGCCACCTCGGGCAGCGCGGCTGCGGTCACCAGATCCATCTCCGCCGGAACCGGCAATACCTGGCCTGCAGGCACAACAACCTGCTCGGCATACCCGCCGCCGGAAAGGAGGGCAACGACGTCGGCCCCCACTCCCAGTCCTTCCACACCCGTGCCGATGGCGGCCACGCGGCCGGAGACTTCGAGTCCCGGATATTCCGGTGCTCCCGGAGGCACAGGATAGTTCCCCTGCCGCTGCAGGACATCGGCCCGGTTCAGTCCGGCAGCGACGACGTCGATCAGGACTTCTCCCGGCCCCGGCACCGGCGCCGGCACATCGGAGAGGGACAGGACTTCCGGACCACCCGGTTCGGTAATGACGATCGCTTTCATGGAACCTCCTGCTGGTGGGGAGAAATTTTGGTGATCTGCGCTCATCTGCAAGACTACTAAGCGGAGGAAGGTTGTCCGAGCGGCCGATGGAGCTGGTCTTGAAAACCAGTGTGCGGTAACCCCGTACCAAGGGTTCGAATCCCTTACCTTCCGCAGATGAGATGATCCGGCCTGTTTTATGGCTGGGCACGCAGCATCTCCGGCACCCCGGTCTTCGGACCGGGGTGCTTTTTTGTGCACCGGCAGGACGTCCTTCTGCACCGCCGGGCGATGTTTCCGCTCAATGCCTATGCATATTGCTCTGGGATGTTACTTTCCCGATTTATAAGCGTGCTTCCCCTGCACATAGTCTCACTTGGTGGTTTCCGGCCCATTGGGGGATGGACAACCTAAAACCAATTACTGCAGAAGGAGTTATCCGCATGAAACCCGCCCGCCAGATTCACCTGGCCCGCGCCGGAAATACCATCACTGCCGCAGCTTTTGCCCTGGCCCTTGCCGGATGCAGCACCTCCGGAGCTTCGGCAGACAGCGATGACACCAAGTCAACGCAGCCGCCTGCAGCCTCGGCCTCGGCATCACCTGAAGCAGAAACAGTGGCCCAGGAGGAAGCGGCACCTGAATCCGTCGAGGCCACCAGCCTCAAGGTCGGTGACTGCCTGGCCGATGACCCGGACACCGAAGAGGTCTCCGACGTCGACGTAGTCCCCTGCACCCAGCCCCACGAGTCCGAGGTCTATGCAGCCATGGACATCGATGCAGGCGAGTACCCGGGCCAGGAAGCCGTGGAAACAATGGCCCAGGATTTCTGCCTCGCTGAATTCCAGCCCTACATCGGTACTGAGTACGCCGATTCCCTTGTAGACATCGGGTATCTGACGCCGACCTCCTATTCCTGGACGCTTGGCAATGACCGCGAGATCCTGTGCACCGCTTACCGCGTGGACGGCGAAAAACTGACCAGCACGGTCCGCAACTCCAAGGTTTAGCGGGATCCTCAAAGGGGGCCTAACCGGAAACTGTTAGGCCCCCTTTCTGCTCCTGTCAATAGTTACGCCCCGTTAGGGCGCCAAAGGGAGCGAATTCACATGCCTGTCACCCCGGGATGGTATTCAGAAGGGGTTCACCGCACCCGCTGCCGTTTTCCGAAGCCGTTACCGCGCGCCCCGAAGCCGGCATCCCCCAAAGGAGCAATGAGGCATGAGATTTACCCGATGGAGGGCAGCGCTGGGCACAGCACTGTCTGCCGGCCTGCTGGCCGGACCACTGGCGGCACTGCCCGCCCACGCCGAGGAGGCGGCCCCGTCCGGCGTCGTCATCAATGAGGCGTATCTAAGCGGCGGCAGCGCCAACGCCCCGTTCACCAACAAGTTCGTTGAGCTGTACAACCCCACCAGCTCCGCGGTCAGCCTGGACGGCTGGTCGCTTCAGTACCGCGCTGCCGGCAGCACGGGGGCACCCACCGGAATCGGCCGGCTCTCCGGCAGCATTCCGGCCGGGGGTTACTACCTGATCCAGGGCGCCAGCAACGGCTCCAGCGGTGTTGCCCTGCCCGCAGCCGACGCGACGATCGGCGCCAGCTTCTCCGGAGCCTCCGGCACCCTGGTGCTCGCAAACCAGGCCGCCGCCGTCAATCCCCTGCCCACCGGCTCGGTAACCACGCAGCCCGGCGTAGTGGACCTGCTTGGCTACGGCAGCTCCAACACCTTCGAAACAGCCCCGGCCACCGCACCGGCGGGCAACTCCGACCCGAAGTCCCTGAACCGGACCGAGTTCGCGGACAGCAACAACAACGCGGCAGACTTCACCCTCAGCACCTCCGTCACGCCGACGAACACCGCGGGAACGGGAACCGTACCCGACCCTGAGCCCACCGATCCCGAACCGACCGACCCGGAACCCACGGACCCTCCAGCCGGCACGGTTGCCATCGCGGAGATCCAGGGCACCGGCGACGCCAGCCCGCTGGTCGGTGCGAACGTCACCACCCGCGGCAAGGTCACCGCCGCGTACCCGACCGGCGGCTTCGGCGGCTACTACATCCAGACCCCGGGCACCGGCGGCGAACTGGATCCGGCCACCCACACCGCCTCGGACGGCATCTTTGTCTTCTCCGCGGCCACAGTCGGCCAGGTCGCAGTCGGGGACTATGTCGAGGTCACCGGAACCGTCGGTGAATACTTCGGCCTGACCCAGCTCACCGTCCCTGCCGGCAGCATGACCAAGCTCAGCGAAGCAGCTGAAGAGGTCAAGCCGGCCACCGTTCCCTGGCCCGCCACGGACACTGAGCGGGAAACTCTTGAAGGCATGCTCCTGGCGCCCCAGGGTGAGTTCACCGTCACCGACAACTACACCCTGAACCAGTACGCGGAAATCGGCCTCGCAGCCGACAGCGAGACGCTGGTCCAGCCCACCGCCGTCGCACCTGTGGGAACACCGGAGCACGCGGCGGTAGTCGCCAACAATGCGGCAAAAGCCGTAAAGCTCGACGACGGCGCCACCACCAACTTCCTTTCGGCCGCCAACCAGTCCAAGCCGCTGCCGTACCTGACCTCCACCGATCCGGTGCGGATCGGGGCGCCGGTATCCTTCACCACCAACGTGATCCTGGACTTCCGCAACAGCGCCTGGCGGTTCCAGCCGCTGACCGAATTGACTCCCGCCAACGCGGAGACCGTCCAGCCGGCGTCGTTCGAAAACACCCGCACCGCTGCACCGCAGAGTGTGGGCGGCAACCTGAAGCTCGCCGCCTTCAACGTGCTGAACTACTTCAGCACCACCGGCGACGACCTGACGGGCTGCACCTATTACAACGACCGCTCCGGCGCTCCGGTCACCGTCCGTGGCGGCTGCGATGCACGCGGCGCAGCCAACGAGGCGAACCTTGACCGCCAGCAGGCGAAAATCGTGGCAGCGATCAATTCCCTGGGCGCCGATGTCGTCGGGCTCATGGAGATTGAAAACTCCGCCGAACTGGGACAGGACCGGGACACTGCCCTGGCCCACCTCACCGAAGCGCTGAACGCGGCTGCACCGGGAACCTGGGACTACGTCCGCTCCCCCGCAGCCCTGCCCGACGACGAGGACGTAATCCGCACTGCGTTCATCTACCGGACCGCTACCGCCGAACCCGTGGGAGATTCGGTGATCCTGAATGACGAGAGCGTGTTCTCCAACGCCCGCGAGCCCCTCGCCCAGGCCTTCAAGCCTGCCGGCGGGGAAGACAGCGAAAGCTTCGTGGCGGTCGCGAACCACTTCAAGTCCAAGGGATCTGCACCGTCCAGCGGAGAGAATGCAGACAACGGACAGGGCGGCTGGAATGCCGACCGCGTCCGCCAGGCACAGGCCGTGACCGCGTTCGCTGACACGGTGGCGCAGGACGCCGGAACCGAGCGGGTCTTCCTGCTCGGCGACTTCAACTCCTACGCCGCGGAAGACCCCATGCAGGTCTTTGCCGAGGCAGGCTACGTGAACCTGGGCAAGGCTACCGGCAAGCACTCCTACGCCTTCAGCGGCCTGGTCGGATCCCTGGACCACGTCTTGGCTTCCCCGGCCGCCGCCGAGGACGTCACCGGCACCGATATCTGGAACATCAACTCGGTTGAATCGATCGCCTTCGAGTACAGCCGGTACAACTACAACGCCACTGATTACTACGCAGCCGATCCCTACCGTTCCTCGGACCACGATCCGATCCTCGTTGGGATGGACCTGACGCCGGCCGAGGCCGAGGTCACTGACCTGAACCTGCTCAACATCAACGATTTCCACGGCCGGATTGACGCCAACACCGTGAACTTCGCCGGAACCGTTGAACAGCTCAAGGCCGCCGCACCGGAGGGCAGCTCGCTGTTCCTCTCCGCCGGCGACAACATCGGCGCCTCCCTGTTCGCCTCTTCGGTGCAGGAGGACCAGCCGACCATCGACGTCCTGAACGCGCTGGACCTGCGGGCCTCGGCAGTGGGCAACCACGAGTTCGACGGCGGGTTCGCGGACCTCACCGACCGCGTGGTTCCGGCCTCGCAGTTCGAATACCTGGGCGCCAACGTCTACCTGAAGGGGACCACCACCCCGGCGCTGCCGGAGTACACCATCCTGGACGTCGACGGCGTGCAGGTGGCTGTAATCGGCGCCGTCACCGAGGAAACCGGAACCCTGGTCTCCCCCGGCGGCATTGCCGACCTTGAGTTCGGGGATCCGGTGGAAGCCGTAAACCGTGTCGCTGAACAGCTCGTCGCCGACGGCCTGGCCGACGTCATCATTGCCGAATACCACGAGGGTGCCGGTTCGGGAACGCCCGACGGCGCCAGCCTGGAAGAGGAAATCGCCGGCGGCGGTGCCTTCGCGGAGATCGTGACGGAGACTTCCGCCCTGGTGGATGCCATCTACACCGGCCACACGCACAAGCAGTACGCGTGGGATGCCCCTGTTCCCGGTGTGGACGGCAAGACCCGCCCCGTGGTCCAGACCGGCTCCTACGGCGAGTTCATTGGCCAGATCGAACTCCAGTACAACGCTGAGACTGACCAGGTGCTCTCCTACACCGCAGGCAACGTGGCCCGTACCACCACGCCCGCGGCGGAACTCGTTGCCGCTTACCCTGCCGTTGCCGAAGTCAGCCGGATCGTCGACGCCGCACTGGCGTACGCGGCCGAGGTCGGCAATCAGCCGATCGGCTCGGTCACTGCGGACATCACCACGGCCTTCGCCGGGACTTCCCGCGATGACCGCGGCAACGAATCCACCCTGGGTAACCTGGTGGCCGATTCGCTGCTCTCCTCCCTGGGCTCACCGGAGCGCGGCGGGGCCGAAATCGGCGTCGTCAACCCCGGCGGGCTGCGGGCTGAGCTGTACTACGGTGAGGACGGCGTGATCACCTACGCCGAAGCCAACGCAGTGCTGCCGTTCGTGAACAACCTGTGGACCACCACCCTCACCGGTGCGCAGCTGAAGTCGGTCCTGGAAGAACAGTGGCAGCCGGATGGAAGTTCCCGGACGTTCCTGGCGCTGGGGCTTTCTGACAACGTGACCTACACCTACGATCCGGACCAGCCGCGCGGCTCCCGGATCCAGTCGGTCACCGTCAACGGCGAGGCTCTGGATACCAACCGGGCCTACCGGGTGGGAACGTTCAGCTTCCTGGCACAGGGCGGGGACAACTTCTCCACCTTCGCGCAGGGCACGGACACCCGTGACTCCGGGCTGATCGACCGGGATGCGTGGATCAGCTACCTGCAGGCCAGCAGCCCGGTCTCCCCGGACTTCGCCCGCCAGGGCGTAATCGTCAAGGGCGCTCCGGCCAATGTGCAGGCCGGATCCAGTGTCACCTTCGCGGTGGACAAGCTGGACCTGACCTCGCTGGGCAGCCCCGCCAACACCACGCTCGCGGTGAGCTGGGTGCCCGCCGGCGGAACCGCCGTCGCGCTTGGTTCGGTTCCGGTAACGGCCGGTGCCGCCAGCGTCACCGCCGCGATTCCGGCGTCGGCGTCCGGGAACGGAGCCCTGGTTCTGACCGCGGATCCCTCTGGCACCACGGTGAGCATCCCGGTCACCGTGGATGAAGCACCGCAGCAGCCGACTTGTGTCCGTCCCGTCCCGCCGAAGAACTGGTGGGACGTCCGGGGCTGGCTCAAGTACGCGGTGGACTACGCCCGGTACCTGGTCTGCACGATCAGCCGCGGCTAGCCCGCACCGCCTGGGCAGTAAGCCTGGGCAGTAAGCACCAAGCGGCGCCGTCCAGACCAATGGTCCGGGCGGCGCCGCTCTGTGTGTTCTGGCCACTGCCGGTGGGCTGCACCGTTCCGAAAAGGTAGGCTGGCGGCCACGCGGCTCCTGCAGCGGGCGCGCGGCCGGAACCAGGCAACCGGAAGGAACCACAGTGACGCTCCCAGGAACCCGAAAGCTTCCCCCCGCTCCCCTGCACCCCACCGAACGGCGAAGCTGGGTGAGCGGCCACGGGGCGGAGCTCGCCGTCTACGAATACGGTCCCAACCCAGGACCGGGGGTGCCCGAGGTATTGCTGGTCCACGGTTATCCCGACGACCACACCGTCTTCTCCGGGGTTATTCCGCTGCTGGCAGAGGACCACCATGTGATCGCCTACGACACCAGAGATGCGGGACTGTCCACAGTCCAGGAATCCGTGCTCGCCAACTTCCGCCTGCCCCTTCTGGTCGAGGACCTCTACGCGGTTCTGGAGGCGACGGCCGGCGGTCCGGTTCAGCTGGTGGGACACGACTGGGGATCCATACAGGGCTGGGCTGCTGCGCGGGACGCGCGGGCACAGTCCCGGCTGTCCCGGTACCTCAGCATCTCCGGTCCGGACCTGCAGCATTTCCGCAGCTGGTTCGCCCAGCGGCTGCGGGATCCGCGCCGCTGGCCTGACGTCCTGCAGCAGTCGCTGCGCAGTTCCTATGTGGCCGGGTTCCAGGTCCCGGTGCTTCCCGAACTGTTCTTTTCCGTCATCGGATCGCGCCTGTATGAGCGGACGCAGGGAAGGTCTGCCGGCCGGAATCCGCAGCGCGGGCTGGCCCTGTACCGGGCGAACCTCGCCTCCCCGGGACAACCCGCGGCGCCGGGTACCGTCCAGGTGCCGGTGGACGTGATTGTGCCGCTGCACGATCCGTTCCTGTCCCCGGCCTTAAACCAGGGTGTGGAGAGCTTCGCTCCGAACGTCCGTTTCACCGCCGTCGACGCCGGACACTGGTGGCCGGCCACGCACCCCGCAGACCTTGCCGCCCGGCTCAGGGAGGATCCACGCAGCTGATACCCAGGAAGGGCAGCGGCTTGGGCGTTACCGCCGGCGCAGCCGGTCCTTGAGGCTGCGGTAGCGCCTGCGGAGCAGGCTCACCAGGCTCGCGTCGCTGACGGCGGCTTCCAGCGCGGCCATGCGTTCCTCAGCGTGGACCGCACGGTCACGGAGTTCGTGGAGGATTTCTTCGGAGTAGTTCAGGCGCTGGTGGAGGTGGTCTGCCTGCTGTTTCAGCTCCCCGGTCAGGAAGAGCAGACCGCCAATCCCGTTTTGTTTGATGTACTCCTGCAGATGACGGTCCCGTACAAGCTTGTCAAAGCGCCTGTGATCGTTCTTGCCCGCCAGGACGCTGTTGGCGTCCTCTCCTTCCGCGCCTTCCCGGTGGTGCCAGTAGGCCAGGGGCTCTCCGTCAAGGAAGCCGAGGCTGTGGTTCTGCAGCAGCCGAATGAGGAATTCCCAGTCACCGACCGCGGCCAGGGACTCGTCGTAGCCGCCAACCATGCCGTGAATGTCGCGGCGGTACAACAGCGAAATGGGTACGCACCGGTTGTACCGCAGGGCGTCCCCCAGGAAGAGCCCGTCGACGTCCTCGGCGAAGGGAACCCTGCCGGTTTCCAGGATCCGGCTGCCTTCTGTGCGTTCCAGCACAATTTCGGTGCGGACGCCGACGCCAACATCATCAGCGTGGGAACCGAGGTATTCCACGGTGCGGGCGAGGAACTCCGGATGCCAGGTGTCGTCGTCGTCATGGATGGCCAGAAACTCTGAGTCACTGGCCGCGATCCCAGCGTTGGAGGCGGCTTCCATTCCGGCGCTGGCGGCGTGGTGCAGGACCGTAACCCGGCCCTCGAGCCCGGGAGCTTCGGCAATGATCCGGTCCACCTCCGCAGCGTCCCCGCCGTCGTTCACGACGACGAGGTGCCAGTCCGTATACTGCTGCGCCAGGACGTCGGCAACAGCACGCCGCAGCAGCACCGGACGGTTTTTGGTACGGGTAATGATGGCGACGCCTGCGGCACCGCTGTTCTGCTCGTTCATCGTTTTCCTCGAAGAAGTGCCCTTACAGTTGCAATTTTGGCGAGGATGGCGAAGGTCCGGGAGTCCTTCCACGCCTGCAGCTCGCCTCTGGCGTCATCGCGTTCGCGTTCGGTTACAGCCAGTGCAGCGCGCAGGTGCTCGTGTTCCACGCGCAGCCCCGAGAGCGCAGAGGCCGTGGGAAGGTAGGTGCCGGCATGGGCTGCATCCCGCTGCTGCCAGCCTGTCTCCATTCCGGCAGGGAAGGCAACGGCGGGCTGTCCTGCAGGGTCCTCCGCGCGGGTGCCGTCCGCCAGCGCTGATGCCACGGTGTCCCACCAGCCGGAGAACCGCTGACGCTGCACTGTCCCGGCCTCAAGAAGGAACGAGGTGATGGCCTCTCGGTTCTTCCAGGCATCCAGTGTGGCTGCCGCGAACGATCCGTCAAACAGGGACGGCAGTGTCAGCGCGAGGCTTCCTGCTCCCCAGTTGTCCAAGGCTCCGTGCATCCGGACATGGCTGTAGTGTTCCGGGGCAACCGCCACCACCGGCACTGCGCTGTCTAGAGCGAACACCACGGGATGGTAACGCGATGTCATGACCAGGGCGGCACGACTGGTTAGTGCTGCTGTCTGCTCTGCGTTCTGTATCGGCATAAGCACTTTGCCGGACGATTTCATTCGGGCAGCGACTTTCTGATGCATAAGTTCGTCTGCGTCCGTGGGGCCCGAATCTTCGAGTGAGGGATCCATGCCGTCAAAGAGCGGCCCCCGCGGAGTTGCCATGTGCGGGATGAAAACTACGGTGCAGCCTGTCTGCTCCGCTACGGTGTCAAGTGCTTCTGCAAGTGCGTCGAGGTAGGCGTCGTGGTCCGCTTCCCCGTGCCCGGGGCTGAAGGTAGCAGCGATGAAGGGTTCCTCGAACAAATCCGCAGCCCGGCCGGCACCGCTCTTATCGCGGCAATCCGTGGCAAAGAAGGAGGCGTCATCGAGGCATCCCCGGACGGGCGTGGTTCCACCGGCCAGGTCCCGCATTAAGTGCAGCGACGGTTCTTCGCGTGCTCCGGCGAGTTCGGCAGCCGAGAGCAGATCCCCTGCGGTTTCACGGTCTGCGCCGAAAAGGTCCGGTCCCAGGGTCTGCCCCGCAATGGCTACCCTTAATCCGAGGATGCGGGCCACGGCGGCGACCGCGGCCCGTTCATAGAGCAGCCACCCGTAGAGGGAATTCATGTTGCCGCCGCCAGCTATCAGCAGCGCGTCACACGTTCGCAGGGCTGCGATCAAGTCCCAAACCTGGTCCTGTTCCGGCAGGGCTGAGGTATCTCCCTCGGCAGCCCTCAGTACCCTGGCGAGGTAGTCCGACCGTTCGTCCGGCGGCCATGGAAAGGCCAGGGTGCGTGCACTGTCCGTCCCGAATGCCCGGCGGGACTCGTTGGGATTCCGGCTCAGAACAAGCAGGTCCCCAATGCCTCTGTGCCGCAGTTCCGCCACTGCTGCATGGGTCATTGCCTCGTCACCTACGTGGTAGACCGGCTGCCCCACGTCGCCCAGTACGGCTATTCTCATGTGCTTATTGTTCACTACACCCCCGGAACCCGCCTAACCTCCCGGACCAGCCGGGAACCCTGGGGAGGCGCGTTCTGCATAAGCGCCCGGCTACTGCCGGGGATCGGGATTCTTCGGATCCTCGGAGCCCATGTCAGCGGCACCGAGCACGCTGGCCACCGGGTTGTCGGTCTTCTCGTTGGCCCGGGGCTTGAGCTCCGGGTGGTGCAGGTCCAGGGCTGGACGCTCGGACCGGATCCGCGGCAGCGACGTGAAGTTGTGGCGCGGCGGCGGGCAGGACGTGGCCCATTCGAGTGAGCAGCCGAAGCCCCACGGGTCATCGACTTCAACCTTCTTCCCGCGGCGCCACGTCACGTACACGTTCCAGAAGAACGGGATCATGGAGAATCCGAGGATCATGGAGCCCACGGTGGAGAGCTGGTTCATACCGGTGAAGTTGTCCTCCACCAGGTAATCCGCGTACCGCCGCGGCATGCCCAGCACACCGAGCCAGTGCTGGATCATGAAGGTCAGGTGAAAACCGAGGAACAGCAGCCAGAAGTGGATCTTTCCGAGGCGCTCGTTGAGCATCTTGCCGGTCCACTTTGGCCACCAGAAGTAGAACCCGCCGAACATCGCGAACACCACGGTGCCAAAGACCACGTAGTGGAAGTGTGCCACCACGAAGTAGGTGTCCGAAACGTGGAAGTCCAGCGGCGGGGAGGACAGGATGATGCCGGTCAGCCCGCCGAAGAGGAAGGTAATGAGGAATCCCAGCGCCCAGAGCATTGGGGTTTCGAAGGTCACCGACCCGCGCCACATGGTGCCGATCCAGTTGAAGAACTTCACCCCGGTGGGAACGGCGATCAGCATGGTCATGATCGCGAAGAACGGCAGGAAGACCTGTCCGGTGACGTACATGTGGTGCGCCCACACGGTCATGGACAGCCCGGCGATGGCAATCGTGGCGAAGATCAGCCCTTTGTACCCAAAGATGGGTTTGCGGCTGAAGACGGGCAGGATCTCCGAAATGATGCCGAAGAAGGGCAGCGCAATGATGTAGACCTCGGGATGGCCGAAGAACCAGAACAGGTGCTGCCAGAGAATCGCCCCGCCGTTCTCCGGATCGAAGATATGGGCGTCGAACCTGCGGTCCGCTCCGAGCGCAAACAGCGCGGCTGCCAGCGGCGGGAACGCCATCAGCACCAGGATCGCCGTGACGAGTGTGTTCCACGTGAAGATCGGCATCCGCCACATAGTCATGCCCGGTGCGCGCATGCAGATGATGGTGGTCACGAAGTTGACGGAGCCCAGGATGGTACCGAACCCGGACAGCGCGAGCCCAAAGACCCAGAGGTCCCCGCCTATTCCGGGCGAGAACGTGGTGTTGGACAGCGGCGCATAGGCGGTCCAGCCGAACGAGGCTGCTCCCTGCGGCGTCAGGAATCCGGAGATCGCAATGAGCGAGCCGAACAGGAAGAACCAGTAGGCGAGCGCATTCAGGCGGGGGAAGGCAACGTCCGGCGCACCGATCTGCAGCGGCATCATCACGTTCGCAAAGCCCGCGAAGAGCGGGGTGGCGAACATCAGCAGCATCAGCGTGCCGTGCATGGTGAACAGCTGGTTGTACTGTTCGCGGGAGGCCACAATTTCCAGGCCCGGCTGGAACAGCTCTGCCCGGATGATCAGCGCCATGACGCCGGCAAGGCAGAAGAAGATGAAGGAAGTGATCAGGTACAGGTAGCCGATCTTCTTGTGGTCGGTGGTAGTCAGCCAGTCGACCACCACCCGGCCGCGGGAAACCGGTACTACGCGCGGCGGTACGGTCGTTCCTTCTTCGTACTTCAACGTAGACATTAAAGCCGCCTTGGGTCCGCAGGAGGTTCAGTCCGCACACCGGACCTGCCCGAAGACAGGCCAGTGTGCCTCAAACTGTAGGGCGCGCTCCTGGCCCCGTCCATAGGAAGCGGCAGGTTTTACCGCCCCTGTCCCTGGCTTAGGCTCCGGCTTTCCCGGCGGCAATCCGTTCTCCGGCCCGCCAGACCGCACCGGTCAGCGGCATTCCGGGGCGGTAGGCAAGGTACGCAGCCGACGGCGCATTCAGCAGCTGGGCGTCCGCCCGGTGTCCGACGGCGAGGGACCCCACCGCCCGTTTCCCGTCGGCGTCCTCTCCCGCATGCCGGCGCAGGGCCAGCGCACCACCGTAGGTGGCTGCGCGCACCGCTTCGGTGATGCTGAGCTTCATCTGAAGCACTGCCGTGGCAACGCAGAACGCCATTGACGTTGTGTAGGACGTACCTGGGTTGCAGTTTGAGGCCAGCGCAATTTCGACGCCGGCGTCCAGCAGTTCCCGGCCCGGGGCCAGCGGCTGCCGGGTGGAGAGATCGCAGGCCGGCAGGCAGGTGGCCACGGTCCCCGGAGTTCCCGTCCCTGTGGAGGAGTTCCAGCCGGTCCAGGTTCCGGCGAGTGCGTCGATGTCCTGCGCAGACAGGTAGTTCACGTGATCCACGCTGGCCGCTCCGAATTCGGCCGCCAGCTGCACCCCGGCGCCAGGGCCAAGCTGGTTGCCGTGGACGCGCAGGCCCAGGCCGGCGTCCCGGCAGGCAGTGAGTACCCGGCGGGACTGTTCTTCGGTGAAGGCGCCGCGCTCGCAGAACACGTCGGCCCACTGCACGTAGGGCAGCACACCGGCGAGCATGGGACCGCAGACAAGGTCGGTGTATTCGTCGCCGTCCAGGCCGTCCGGGACCAGGTGCGCCCCCAGGTAGGTCACGTCATCCACCACGCTGGAAGCGATCCGGGCGCTGCGGGTTTCCTGCTCAACATCCAGCCCGTATCCGGTCTTGGTTTCCAGCCAGGTTGTTCCGCCTGCGGCGGCTTCGGCCCGGCGCGCCAGCAGCATCCGGGTGAGATCGTAGTCCCCGGCGGCACGCGTGGCTTCCATGGTCACGGCGATGCCGCCGGCACTGTAGCTCTCCCCCGCCATCCGGGCAGCGAACTCGGCGCTGCGGTCCCCGGCGAAGACCAGGTGTGTGTGCGAATCGACCCAGCCGGGAAGCATGGCCCGCCCGCCGGCGTCGACCATCCGGTCAGCGGCGGGGGCGGCGCCGGCGGAACCAAGCCAGCTGATGCGCTCGCCTTCGAACACCACCGCGGCATCCCGAATCACCGCGTCATCACCGCGGGCAGGATCCATGGTGGACAGTTCGCTGATGTTGGTAATCAGAATCGAGCCGCTCACCGCCGGCCCTCCTTTACGGGTTCTGCGGCGGGGGCGCTCCCAGCCAGATCGAGGTTCACGATGGCCGCGGCCAGCAGCGGACCAGGGTCTCCCAAGCGAAGGTGCCGCCCCCGGTCCGCTGCCGGAGCGCCGCCAATGACGACGGCGGTGACGTCCTGCGCGGTGGCGGTCAGTGCCAGCTGCGCCGGGTCGGATCCTGCGGTCCGGACGGTGTGCGGGTCTACCGCCATGAGGTCGCAGACCCTGCCCGGCGCGAAGCCCGGAGCGCGGCGGCCCTGGGCGGCAGCGCCGCCGTCGGACAGTGATGTGTGCAGGGCCGCGGGACTGAACCGCCCGCGGACTCCGGAGGACAGCCGTTCGCCATGTTCCAGGGCTCGCATCTCCAGCCACGGATCAAGCACTGCGTGCTGGTCTGAGCCAAGGGCGATCCGCGACCCGGCCCCGGCGAGTGCTGCAGCAGGTCCGATTCCGTCTGCGAGGTCCGCTTCGGTGCTGGGACACATTACGACTGTTGCTCCGGCGTCCCCGAGCAGCGCGATGTCTTCCGGAGCCAGATGCGTGGCGTGCACGGCGGACAGCCGGGGTCCCAGCAGGCCGTGCCGGTGCAGCAGCTGGACAGGGGTGAGGCCGGTCGCTTCGAGGCAGTCCTGGTTTTCGGCCGGCTGCTCGGAGACGTGGATGTGCAGTGGCAGTTCGGGGTCCAGTCCGGCGGCGATCGTCTGAAGCGCCTCCGCGGGAACCGCCCGCACGGAGTGCAGGGCCGCGCCGACGGAAACGTATGCCGGATCGAACTCCGCTTCAAAAGCGTGCCTCAGGTCTGTGAGCCGCTTGAGCCAGGCGTCTGCGCTGCCGTCGCTGAAGCGGATCTGTTCGGCCTTCAGCGGCTCACCGAATCCGCCGGACAGGTAGCAGGTGTCCAGCAGGGTCAAGCGGATTCCTGCGCTCTGGGCAGCACGCGCCAGTGCCAGTTCCATCGCATGGCCGGCATACGGCGTTCCGTCGGGGCGGTGGTGGACATAGTGGAACTCCGCTACGGAGGTGTAGCCGGCGGTGACCATTTCGGCGAAAACGGCGGTGGCCAGTTCCTCGTAAAGCACCGGGGTAAGCGTGCCGGCGGCGCGGTACATTTCCTGGCGCCAGGTCCAGAAACTCCCCGCTCCGCCGAGGTGTGTGCGGCCGCGCAGCGCCCGGTGGAAGGCGTGTGAGTGGGCGTTGGAGGCAGCCGGGAAAACGATTCCGTTCAGCACCAGGTCCCCCGGGCGCGCGTCGGTGCCGGTTTCAACGGAGGCCACGATGCCTCCGGAATCCACACTGAGCCGCACTCCGGCCTCCACCCGGCCGTCCCAGACGGCCTGTTCACACCAGACTGCCCTTGCCGGCCGGGTCACAACAGTGCCTCCAGGACGTCGGCAAGCGCCTGTGCAGAGTAGTCGGCGTCGACGTCTTCCACGTATTCCTTCGGCGAGTGCGAGATGCCGGAGGGATTGCGGACGAAGACCATGCCCGCCGGCACGTGTCCGGCCAGGATCCCCGCGTCATGCCCGGCACCGGTGGCCAGTACCGGAGCCTGCGGCAGGGCAAGCTGGAGCTGGCGCTGCAGGGCCGGGTCGAAGGACGTGGTGGGACTGAAGGACTCCTGCGCCAGTGAAACGGAGCAGCCTTCGAAGGCGGCGATCTTCTGCGCCTTTCCGTGGATGGTTTCCACCAGCTGCGCGGTGACGGCGTCTTCTTCATGCCGGGCATCGAGCCAGAGTTCCACCCGGGAAGCGATCACATTGGTGCCGCCCGGGACGGCCTGGATCCGGCCCACCGTGGCGCGCGCTCCGGGGAGGGCTGCCGCGGCCTGCTGCACGGCGGTGATGATCTGCGCCGCTGCCACCATGGGGTCTTCCCGGTCCTCCATCAGCGTGGTGCCGGCGTGGTTGCCCTGGCCGTGCACGGTGAGCTTCCAGCGGCCGTGGCCCAGGATCGAACTGCCGACGGCGACGGCCGGGCCGTCCTCACCGAGTCCGCGGCCCTGTTCCACGTGAAGTTCCACGAAGTCGCCGATCCGGGCCAGTGCTTCCTCGTCCCGGCCCAGGTGTTCCGGGTCCAGCCCGGCAGCGCGGGCGGCGTCCGCGAAGGTGGTGCCGCCGTCGTCGCGCAGGTAGCGCGCCTTGTCCGGGTCGATCGCACCGGTGAGTAGGCGGGATCCCAGGCAGGCGACGCCGAAGCGGGAGCCCTCTTCCTCGGGGAAGACCGTGATGGCCAGGGACCGGTTGGGCTGCACCCCGCGCTCTTTCAGAACGTCGACGGCGGCCAGGGCCGCGGCGATCCCCAGCGGTCCGTCGAACGCGCCGCCGCCGGGAACTGAATCCAAGTGGCTGCCGGTGACCAGTGCACCGTTCTGGGGTGCGCCCCACCAGGCCCACAGAATGCCGTTGCGGTCAGTCTCCACGTCGAGACCACGGGCCTGCGCTTCGGACACGAACCAGGAACGCAGGTCCGTCTCCGCCGCGGAGAAGACCGGACGGCTGTAACCGCCGCGCACCGGGTCGCGGCCGATGCCGGAGATCGCTTCGAGGAGGGTGGTAACTGCTGCCATGCTGGTGTCCTTGCCGGGGTTGGATCGGTGGTGCTGGTTCAAGCTTGGTATGGCCGGAGGCGCGGGCCTATTCGGCCATGGGGATGCGGACGCCGCGCTCTTTGGCGACCTGCGCCGCCTCGCCGTAGCCGGCGTCGACGTGCCGCATGACCCCAGTACCCGGGTCATTGGTGAGCAGCCGTTCGAGCTTGCGGGCGGCCAGTTCGGTGCCGTCCGCCACGGAAACCTGCCCGGCATGCAGCGACCGGCCGATCCCAACCCCGCCGCCGTGGTGGATGGAGACCCACGTGGCACCGGAGGACGTGTTCAGCAGGGCGTTGAGCAGCGGCCAGTCAGCGATCGCGTCGGAACCGTCCTTCATGGCCTCCGTTTCCCGGTACGGCGACGCGACCGATCCGGAGTCCAGGTGGTCGCGGCCAATCACGATCGGTGCGGACACCTTGCCTTCGGCGACCAGCCGGTTGAACAGCAGCCCGGCCTTGGCGCGTTCTCCGTAGCCCAGCCAGCAAATCCGGGCCGGCAGGCCCTCGAACTCGACATGTTCCGCGGCGGCGTCCAGCCAGCGGTGCAGGTGCTGCTTTTCCGGAAAGAGTTCCTTCAGCGCGGCGTCCGTGACGGCGATGTCCGCCGGGTCGCCGGAGAGCGCCACCCAGCGGAACGGCCCCATGCCCTCGCAGAACAGCGGCCGGATGTACGCGGGGACGAAGCCGGGGAAGTCGAAGGCCCGGTCATAGCCGCCCTGGCGGGCTTCGTCGCGGATCGAGTTGCCGTAGTCGAACACCTCGGCGCCGGCGTCCTGGAACCCGACCATGGCTTCAACGTGCCGGGCCATGGAAGCCTGGGCCTTCTTGGTGAAACCCACCGGATCGGCATCGGCTTCGCGGTGCCAGTCCTCCATGCGGATGCCTTCCGGGAGGTAGCTGAGCGGATCGTGCGCTGAGGTCTGGTCCGTGACGATGTCGAAGTCCGCACCATCGCCGGCGTTCCGGCGGCGGAGCAATTCGGGGAAGACCTCCGCGGCGTTGCCGACCAGGCCCACGGAGAGCGCCCGGCCTTCGGCCTTGGCCGCCATCACCTTGGCGAGGGCAGCGTCGAGGTCGGTCTCGACGTCGTCGAGGTAGCGTTTGCCGGCGCGGCGCTGCAGCCGGGACTCGTCGACGTCGACAATCAGTACCGCTCCGCCGTTGAGGGTGACGGCGAGCGGCTGTGCGCCGCCCATTCCGCCGCAGCCCCCGGTGAGCGTGGCGGTGCCGGCCAGGGTGCCGCCGAACCGCTTGTTCGCGATGACAGCGAAGGTCTCATACGTGCCCTGAAGGATGCCCTGCGTGCCGATATAGATCCACGACCCGGCGGTCATCTGTCCGTACATAGTCAGGCCTTCGGCTTCCAGCCGGCGGAACTCCGGCCAGGTGGACCAGTCCCCCACCAGGTTGGAGTTGGCGATCAGCACTCGCGGCGCCCACTCATTGGTGCGGAACACTCCCACGGGCTTGCCGGACTGGACCAGGAGGGTCTCGTCGTCGTCGAGAGTCTTCAGGGTGCGGACAATCGCGTCGAAGGATTCCCAGCTCCGGGCAGCCTTGCCGGTGCCGCCGTAGACCACCAGGTCCTCAGGCCGTTCGGCAACCTCGGGGTCCAGGTTGTTCATCAGCATCCGCAGGGGCGCTTCGGTCTGCCAGCTGCGGGCGTTCAGGCCGGTACCGCGCGGGGCACGGACGGTGCGCGGGGTGTTTTCGTTCATGGGGTTCTCCGTCGTCGTTGTCGGTTAGCCGGGTTGTTATTTAGCCGAGGGTTTGAACTGCGCTGGTTTCGGCTGTGAGGAGCTGGCAGATGTCCGCCAGGCGGTCGGGGGTGATGCGGTAGCTGGGTACCACGACGCTCATGGCTGCCACGGCTTTTCCGCCGGCAGTCAGCGGCACGGCGATCGCAGTGATATCCGGTTCGACGCCGTCGCTCACCACGGCGCAGCCGGTCCCGTTCACCTCGCCGCGCATTGCCTTTCCGGCTGCACTGGTTTCCAGATCGAAACGCCGGCCAACCCAGTTGGCGTGCCGGACGGACTGCGTGCCTTCGGAGATCGCAATGTAAAGGCCGTGGCCGCCCGCTGCCGGAATGCTGAGGTAGGTGGATTCACCGGTCTGATCCACGATCCGATCCATCGCGTCGCGGTAGGTGGCGATCAGGGATTCCGAGTTCAGGGCGAGGACTCCGAGCTGCACGACCGCCGGCCCGGGGCGGTAGGTCCCGTTCTCTTCCCGCCGCAGGAAGTCGGTTCCTTCCAGGGTGCGGAGCAGACGGAGTGCCGTGCTGGTGGACAGGCCTGCTGCCTTGGCCGCTTCGGACTGCGTTACAGCTCCCTGGCGGCACACGACGCTGAGCAGGGACAGTGCTCGCTCCACTGTCCGGGTGGTGCTGTCTGCCTTTGCTGCCTCGGCCATGCTGCTGCTTTCCTCGCGTGTTTCCTCGCCTGCGATATTGCCACCTAGTAAAACAGCAATTTCACTAGGTGGCTAGATTCGCAACGTACCTGGGCCTTCAATGAAGTTGTGCCACCGGCCTGCCGCTGATGCCGCGGCCGCTGCGTTTCCGCGTGCCCGGATCCGCGCTATGGTTGCGCCACCGGGCGGCACTTCACTGATCCGTCGCCCAGACCGGGGGGCCCTGATGGAGTTGTGGGATGACGTACCGATCATGGAGGACATGACCGGGTACGTACCGTTGCCGTACAGCTCTCGGCATTTCTTGATCGCCTACGCGGCCGGACCCGAGCTGCTGCGTCGTCGACGGGGTTCGCTGCAGGAGGCTGTTGGAACGTCAGAGGTTCTGGACGAAGATTTTGAACAGGACATCATTGAGCTGAATGATTCTGCTCTTGCTCAGGCAGGGATTCCGCCCGTTCCGCCAGGTTTCGTCTGGTTCCTTCGCCTGCCTCCGGGCGTGCACGATTCCGACGGGCTATGGACACGGCTGGACGAGCTTGCCCATCCCGTAATCGAACGGCTCGGCGGGGGAAATTTCGAGAGTGAGACCGCCGTTCTGAACGCCTACCGTGGCATCATGCAGCGTTTGTACGCGGACGGCGCGGCATAGGAATCCAGTTTGCCTCGGTCCTCGCTGAATCAAGCCCACATAGCGCCATCGCCCGAAACCCCCGGTGATATAACGTCGCTTAGCCCTCACCTGCCGAAACCCTCGGTGACTTGACGTCGCTTAAATTGACCCAAAACGACTTTTGCTCCCCGGAGGTTTCGGCAGGGAGGCCCATAAGGGCTTTATCTCCCCGAAGTTTGGAAGCCTGGCGGCCCGCAGGTTCCGCACGACGCCCGGGCAGCCATGGTGCGGCGCGGCGGGAATGCCGTCCCCAGAACAACCCAAGAGGCAAGATTCCCGGCCAGAACCGGGAACAAGAAGTAAGCATGCTTGGTTATACCCGGCATCGTCAGAAACGTACCCTCACAAAGGAGAACGCCCATGACCGCCGTAAACCCCGCAGCATCCGGATGGATCCCGGCCAAGCAGTTCATCGCCGGAGAGTGGCGCGAGGGCCGCTCCGAGAAAACGCTGCCGGACACGAATCCGTTCACGGGTGAAGAGCTACTCAGCCTGCCGCTGGCATCCATCGAAGACCTCAACGACGCCTACGAAAGCGCCCGCGAAGCCCAGCACGAGTGGGCAACCACTCCCCCGGCAGAACGCCGCCGCATCCTGGAACGGGCCGCTGAGATCCTGGATGAACGGCGCGATGAAATCGCCGCGTGGCTCGCCGCGGAATCCGGCAGCACGGTGGTGAAGGCCAGCCTCGAGATCGACTCAGCGATCGGCATCACGCGCGAAGCGGCGTCCTACCCGCACCGGGTCCACGGCCAGATCCTGGACTCCGACATTCCGGGCAAGGAAGACCGCGTCTACCGGGACCCGCTCGGCGTCGTCGGCGTGATCAGCCCCTGGAACTTCCCACTTCACCTCTCGCAGCGCTCGGTGGCACCCGCGCTGGCACTGGGCAACGCCGTCGTGCTGAAGCCCGCCAGTGATACGCCGGTCACCGGCGGCCTGCTGATCGCCAAGATCTTTGAAGAGGCAGGGCTGCCGGCCGGGGTGCTGAGCGTTGTTGCCGGAGCCGGCTCGGAGATCGGCGATGCATTCGTAGAGCACCCGGTCCCGTCCCTGATTTCGTTTACGGGCTCGACGGCGGTGGGCAAGAACGTCGGTGCACTCGCTGCCAGCGGTGAGCACCTGAAGCACACAGCGCTGGAGCTGGGCGGCAACGGCCCGTTTGTGGTCCTGGCTGACGCCGATGTGGACCAGGCCGTCCGTGCCGCGGTCATGGGCAAGTTCCTGCACCAGGGCCAGATCTGCATGGCGATCAACCGGATCATCGTTGAGGACGCCGTTCACGACGAGTTCGTGCAGAAGTTCACTGCGCACGTCCGTTCACTGTCTGCCGGAGACCCCACGGACCCGAAGACCGTGATCGGCCCAATCATCAACACGAAGCAGCTTGAGGGCCTGGAGGAGAAGATCAGCACCGCCAGCAACGAGGGCGCCACCGCCGTACTGGAAGGCAGCACCGAGGGCCAGGTACTCAGCCCGTGGATCTTCAGGGACGTGACTCCGGAGATGGAACTGGCCCGGGAGGAAATCTTCGGACCAATCGCCGGGATTCAGCGGGCACGCGACGCCGAGCATGCCCTGGAGCTGGCGAACGCCACCCCGCAGGGACTCTCCGGCGCGGTCTTCACCGAATCAGCCGAAAGCGGGCTGCGGTTCGCCCGCCGCATGCAGGTGGGCATGGCCCACGTGAATGACATGCCGGTCCACGACGAGGCTCACGTAGCCTTTGGCGGCGTGAAGAACTCCGGTCTCGGCCGGTTCAACGGCAGCTGGGCCATTGATGAGTTCACCAAGGACCAGACGCTTACGCTCCAGCACGAACCGCGGCAGTACCCGTTCTAGCCGGCAGTCCGCCGTCCCGGGGGATTCCTCCCCGGGACAGGACGGCGGCGGCAATGTCGTCGGCATCTCGCAGTGTCCGGGACCCGGCGTCGGCCGGGGCTCCGGACTCCGCTGCGATTGCCGTGCCCCACTGCACGGAAGAGAGCTGCAGTCCCAGCACGTACAGGTCCTCCTGCCGCTCGCCCTTCACATCGAGGGGCCGGTAAGGCGGCAGCGACACGTCCAGCCCGGGGGTAAGCACCGGTGTGCCGTCAGCGGCCATCATCACCTTCGCCCGTGCCTCGCCCCGGTGCAGCAGGTCCGCGAGCAGCGGGGAGAGCGTTGCGTTCACCCGGTTGGGCGGCATCATGGCTTCCACCAGCGTGCCGGCGGCATATTCGCCGGAGACCCAGGGAGACGACGCCGTGAAGACCCCGCGGGCCTCATCGACGTCGAACCGCGGGTCCGGGCCTACAAAGTGCACAAGTCCGGCACGGACCAGGGCGGCCAGCTGCTCGATTCGCTCCGGCGGCGGACCGGATGCCAGCCCTTCCACCAGGGGCTCGAACCAGCCACGCAGCTCGGTGAGCCAGGATTCTTCGGACAGCCCGCCGTCGGCCACCACTGACTTCAGCACGGAACGCCCAGCGTTCAGGGCGCCGATGGCCATCTTCAGCGGGTCGTCTTCTCCCTTGGCGGATCCGGCGGCGTCAGCTTCCAAATAGCGGAGGATCTCCGCGTCCAGTTCAGCGGCGTCAGCGAACGGACGGCGTCCCAGCGGCTGGGCCAGGGCCTCGAGGCTGGTCCGGTTCTCCGCCGGAACGCAGCGCTGGAGCACATCTTCCTTGGCGGCGTCCCAGTCCGGTCCGTCTATGTTCAGTGCGGCAACGAGTTCGGCCAGGAAGTCGGCGGCCGGAATGGACAGGCACTCCGGGGCAGTCCGTGCCAGCGTGGAGTAGTACGCCCAGACGGCGTCGCGGTGCAGCAGTGGCCAGAAGTCGTGGTCGAAGCCGGGCTGGATGCCCTGGGCGGCGAAGCTGCCGGCCGTCTCGTTGGTGAACCAGCGCAGCTTCACGCTGCGCGGCACGTACGTGTCCAGCTTGGCCTTGGCGCGGTAGGGCGTTCCACGGCGGGAGGCTGCAATCAGCACCGGTTCCCGGCCGGAAGGCTCGTAGCGCAGGGACCGCCCCGCCGGTTCACCGGTGGGCACGAACATTCCGCCGCGGCCCAGGGTGACGTGAGCCATGATGTCGAAGAAGTTCAGGCCGAGACCGCGGACCAGCACCGCTTCCCCGGCCGGCAGCACCGAGAAGTCAACGTCCGACGGAACAGCAGGCGGCAGATAGCGCAGCCCCAGCCGCGACGCAGCATCACTGAGCCTGGACTGCTCCGGTGTCAGTGCAGCGGGAAGATGGCCCATGGCCAGGACGACCGAGTCCGCGGCAAGCGGATCCTCGCCCGCCAGCTCAATCAGGAAACCGGCGCCGGAGCGGTGCAGGGCCAGCGCTTCGGCACGGTAATGGACGACGGCGGCACCCGCCTGGCCAGCTGCCTCCAGGAGGCGCGCGTAGGTCCACTCCAAATACCTGCCGTACAGGGCGCGGCTGGGGAAATCGGCCGGCCCGAGCCGGGCTACTTCCTCCCGGTCCCCGGAGCTCAGTGACGGAGCAGGAGCCGCTGCCATGCGGCGGATCCACTGCTCCAGGGAAAGCCCTGTAGCCGAGGGCGCAAGTTCTTCGGCCGTTCGCCCTGCGGGGACCACTGTGGGGAACAGGCAGGGAGTGTTCATGAGGAACTGCCTGGACTGGGTAGTGCGCCAAACGTGCCCGGGACCGGGGTTAAAGGGGTCAACCATGAAGACCTCGAGTACCGGGCGGTCTTCGACGGGAAGGTCGCGGTAACGGGCGAGGATCCGGTCAAGGACCGAGACGCCGCGCGGACCGGCACCGATCACGGCAACGCGGAGAGTTTGGCCTTTGTCCATGCCTCTAGGGTATCCGCCGGTATGCGTTGACCTGCGCGGAGACCGCCGTCCCGGGTCACGCCCGGCTCAGGTGAAGGACAGGAAGATGAAGACCGCGGCAACGAAGACTCCCAGGATCCAGAACCACCGGTTGACCCGTTTCCGGCCTTCGACGTCCTCCACCGGAATCCGGGACCCCCGGAAAATGAGGACGATCAGGATAACGGCGGCGATGATCCCGGCCAGCGGGAGCATGAGGACGAGGATCGACACAGCAGTTCCTCTCGCGGGTGGTCTGTGTTCCCGAAACACTACGTTGCGGACCCGGGCCGGAGAACGGCGCACCCGCCGGGAGCAGGCCCTGTGCCCCGATCTGCATGGTTTCCGTTATGTTCGGCCGGTCCTGCGTTAGGAATCCGTGAGGATTCCGAAAACCTCGCCTCAGCAGGTTTCTACTCGTGTCTGCGCTTACTGCGCCTTCCCGCCGGCCAGGTGGGAAGAGACTCGAGTTTTGTTGGGGGAACCCCTTGCTGGATGCACTGATAATCGCGGGAACGGCGGCCTTGTTCGCTGGTCTTGCCCTGCTGGCCCGGGCGGTGGAGAGGCTGTGACGTTCACCGATTACGCCGCCGTGATCCTGGCATCCGCCTCGGCAGTCTATGTACTGGCGGCGCTGATCCGGCCGGAGAAGTTCTGATGGCGGGCTGGCTGGCGCTGGGCCAGTTCCTCGCCGTCGCCCTGGTCCTGGCTCTGGCGCACAGACCTCTCGGGGACTACATGGCACATGCCTACACCTCCCCGAAGGACCTCGCTCCCGAACGCGGTTTTTACCGGCTGCTGGGCGTCGCCCCACGCTCGGGGCAGACCTGGCAGTCCTATCTGCGTTCCGTCCTGCTTTTCTCGGCACTGGGCGTCCTGGCGCTGTACCTGCTGCAGCGGCTCCAGCCGCTGCTTCCCGCTTCGCTGGGACTGCCCGCTGTTCCGGAGGGTCTGTCCTTCAACACGGCGGTGTCCTTCGTAACCAATACCAACTGGCAGTCCTATTCGCCGGAAGCCACAATGGGCTACGCCGTCCAAGCGACGGGCCTGGCGGTGCAGAACTTCCTTTCCGCCGCCGTCGGGCTCTGCGTGGCCATTGCCCTGGTGCGGGGCTTCGCCGGCCGCGGCGCACAAACCATCGGCAATTTCTGGGTGGATCTCACCCGGTCCATCACCCGAATCCTGTTGCCCGGTGCGGCACTGGGCGCACTGATTCTGCTGCTGGGCGGCGTCATCCAGAACTTCACCGGTTTCACCGAGGTTTCAATCCTGGCCGGAGGCACCCAGAGCATCCCGGGCGGTCCGGTGGCCACGCAGGAAGCGATCAAGCTGCTGGGCACCAACGGCGGCGGATTCTTCAATGCCAACTCCGCCCACCCGTTCGAGAACCCGAACGCGTTTACCAACCTGGTCTCCGTGCTGCTGATGCTCATTCTCCCGTTCTCGCTGCCCCGCACATTCGGCACCATGATCGGCGACCGCCGGCAGGGGTACGCCATCCTCGCCGCCATGGCGGGCATCTTCATGCTGTCCGTGGCGGCCATGACGGCGTTTGAGTTCGCTGCTGCGGACGGAACCGCCGGTGCCATGGAAGGCAAGGAAACCCGCTTCGGCGTCTCCGGCTCCACCCTGTTCGGCAGCACCAGCACCCTGACCTCCACCGGTGCCGTGAACTCCATGCATGACAGCTTCGGAGCCCTCGGCGGCATGATGGCCATGCTGAACATGATGCTCGGCGAGATTGCCCCGGGCGGGGTGGGTTCCGGGCTCTACGGCATGCTGGTGCTGGCCGTCGTCGCGGCCTTCATTTCCGGGCTGCTGGTCGGCCGGACCCCCGAGTACCTGGGCAAGAAGATCGGTCCGCGGGAGATCAAGCTGGCCTGCCTGTACGTGCTGGCCATGCCCGCGCTGGTCCTCGCCGGCACGTCCCTGAGCTTTGCCCTGCCGGGCATCCGGGCGGAAATCGAAGAGACGTCCATGCTGAACACCGGCCCGCACGGCTTCAGCGAGGTCCTTTACGCGTTCACTTCCGCAGCCAACAACAACGGTTCGGCCTTCGCCGGGCTGACTGCCAATACGCCGTGGCTGAACACTGCGCTGGGCCTGGCCATGCTGCTGGGCCGGTTCCTGCCAATCATCTTCGTCCTGGCGCTCGCCGGGACCCTGGCCGCGCAGGGCAAGGTCCCGGTAACGGCAGGGACCCTGCCTACCCACCGGCCGCAGTCAGTGCTGATGCTCAGCGGCGTCACCGTGCTTGTCACCGCCCTCACTTTCTTTCCCGTACTCGCGCTGGGTCCCCTGGCAGAAGGACTGATCTGACCATGTCCATCATCACCAAACACCGCCGCCCCCAACCCGGGAGCGCAAAGGCGCCCATTGCCCCGCGGCCGGCAGCCGCAGCAGGCTTCTCCTGGCGCCAGGCCGCCGCGGCCTTCCCGCTGGCCCTGCGCAAACTCGACCCGCGCCGCATGTGGCGCACCCCGGTCATGTTCATCGTGGAGGCCGGAGCGGTCCTCATCACCACCGTGGCGGTGTCGGAGTCCTTTACCGGCGTCTCCCCCAGCTCCGGCGGGTCATCCGTGCCGGAGGGGTTCACCTGGCTGGTCGCCCTCTGGCTTTGGCTGACCGTCCTCTTCGCCAACCTCGCCGAGGCAGTTGCTGAAGGCCACGGCAAGGCACAGGCAGCTGCCCTGAGGGCCACCCGCAGCACCACTGCCGCCAGACGAATCCGCGGTTATGATCCTCAGTCCGATCCCGCCGCGCTCGGCTCCCCCGTGGAGGACGTTGCCTCAGCCGACCTGCGGCTGGACGACGTCGTGATTGTAAGCGCGGGGGAAGTGATCCCCGGCGACGGGGACATCATCCACGGCATTGCTGCCGTGGATGAGTCCGCGATCACCGGAGAATCCGCCCCGGTAGTGCGCGAATCCGGCGGCGACCGGTCGGCAGTCACTGGAGGCACCCGCGTGCTCTCGGACCGGATCATTGTCCGCATCACCAGCCGTCCGGGAGAAACGTTCGTGGACCGGATGATCGGACTGGTGGAAGGCGCCAAGCGGCGGAAAACGCCCAACGAGGTGGCCCTGGACATCCTGCTCTCCACCCTCACCCTGGTCTTCCTGCTGGTGGTGCTGACGCTAAACCCGATGGCCTCATACGCCGGCGCCACCATCAGCATTCCGGTTCTGATCGCCTTGCTGGTCTGCCTGATTCCAACGACGATCGGCGCCCTGCTCTCTGCCATCGGCATCGCGGGAATGGACCGCCTGGTCCAGCACAACGTGCTGGCCATGTCCGGCCGCGCCGTCGAAGCCGCGGGCGACGTGACCACCCTGCTGCTCGATAAGACCGGCACCATCACCTACGGGAACCGGCAGGCGGCCGAGTTCATCCCCGTGGCCGGAGCGGACGCGGAGGAACTTATCCGCACCGCAGCATTGTCTTCGGCGCTCGACCCCACGCCGGAAGGCCGCTCCATTGTTGATCTGGCGGCCTCCCGCGGAGTCGTTGCCACGGCTCCTGCGGACGCCGAAGGTATTCCGTTCACTGCGCAGACCCGCATGAGCGGACTGGACTTCGCGGACGGGTCCAGCATCCGCAAAGGCGCCGGCTCGGCGGTCATCGACTGGGCCGCGGAAAGCGACGGAGTTGAGGTCTCCGTCCTGGCCGACCTCACCTACCGGGTAGACACGGTTTCCGCTGCCGGCGGCACCCCGCTGGTGGTCGCGGAACGGGACACCGCAGGCGTGTCCCGGATTCTCGGCGTCGTCTACCTGAAGGACGTGGTGAAACAGGGCCTGAAGGAGCGCTTCGCCGAACTGCGCCGGATGGGCATCCGCACGGTGATGGTCACCGGAGACAACCCGCGCACTGCCAAGGCGATCGCTGCGGAAGCCGGGGTTGATGATTATCTTGCTGAAGCGACTCCGGAAGACAAGATCGCCCTGATTCGCCGTGAGCAGGATGGCGGACGGCTTGTAGCGATGACCGGGGACGGCACCAATGACGCCCCGGCCCTGGCCCAGGCGGACGTCGGTGTCGCAATGAACACGGGAACCTCCGCGGCGAAGGAAGCCGGAAACATGGTGGACCTGGATTCGGACCCCACCAAGCTGATCGATATCGTCCGGATCGGCAAGCAGCTGCTCATCACCCGCGGTGCCCTGACCACGTTCTCGATCGCCAACGACGTCGCCAAGTACTTCGCGATCATTCCGGCAATGTTCGTGGGCCTGTTCCCGGGGCTGGAGGTCCTGAACGTCATGAACCTTCATTCGCCTGCCTCCGCGATCCTGTCCGCACTCGTCTTCAACGCCGTCGTCATCCTGGCGCTGATCCCGCTCGCCCTGCGCGGAGTAAAGTACCGGGCCACCGGTGCCACCGCCGTCCTCAACCGCAACCTGCTGGTCTTCGGCGTGGGCGGCGTGGTGGCCCCGTTCCTGGGCATCAAACTGATCGACCTCGCCGTCTCCCTGCTTCCCGGCTTCTAGAACCAAAGGACTGAACATGACCACGCTTCGTTCCACGGCCCGGCAGCTCGCCGTAGCCGCCAAAGCCCTGGCGGTCTTCACCCTGCTCCTTGGCATCGGCTACCCGGCGCTCGCCACTGCCGCGGCCCAGGCCGCTCTCCCCCACCGCGCCAACGGCTCCCCGGTGACCGTCGACGGCGCCGCGGCCGGCTCAGCCCTGCTCGGCCAGTCCTTCACTGACGGTGCGGGCGCTGCCCTGCCGGAGTGGTTCCAGTCCCGGCCGGGAACTTACGACGGCGCTGCCTCCGGGGGCAGCAACCTGGGGCCTTCCAGCCCGGAACTGGCAGCCCAAATCGAGGAGCGCCGCCAGGCCGTTGCTGCCCTTGAATCAGTCCCCGCCGAAGACGTTCCCGCTGATGCGCTTACAGCCTCCGCCTCGGGCCTGGACCCGCACATCAGCCCGGAGTACGCCTACCTCCAGGTGCCGCGCGTGGCGGAGGCGCGGGGGCTGCCCGAACCGGACGTGCGTGCACTGGTGGACGATGCGGTAGCCGGCCGCACGGCAGGAATCCTGGGCGAGCCAACCGTAAACGTGTTGGAACTGAACATCGCGCTGCTGGAGCTGGACACTTAGGCAATGAAACGAGGAGAGCTCCGGGTCTTCCTGGGCGCGGCCCCGGGGGTCGGGAAGACCTGCACAATGCTGGAGGAAGGCCACCGCCTGCGAAGCGAAGGGCGGGACGTGGTGGTGGCGCTGGTGGAAACGCACGGCCGGGAGGCCACCGCCGCAGCCGCCCGCGGTCTGGAAGAGGTGCCGCGGGTGACGCTGGAACACCGTGGACTCGAGCTGCAGGAGCTGGACCTGGACGCCGTGCTGGCCCGGTGCCCGGACTACGCCCTGGTGGACGAGCTGGCCCATACCAACGCACCCGGGCTGGCCCATTCCAAACGCTGGCAGGACGTGGAAGCACTTCTGGCCGCAGGTATTAATGTCCTGTCCACGGTGAACATCCAGCACATCGATTCGCTCAACGACGTGGTGGAAGGCATTACCGGAACCGTGCAGCGCGAAACGGTTCCGGATGATGTTCTCCGTGCAGCCGACCAGATTGAACTCGTGGACATTGCCCCGGAACTGCTGCGCGCCCGGCTGGCAGAGGGAATCATCTACCCGGCTGCCCGGATTGACGCTGCGCTGTCGAACTACTTCCGCGTCGGCAACCTCACCGCCCTTCGTGAACTGGCCCTGCTCTGGCTGGCCGATGAAGTGGACAGCGCGCTGAACCGGTATCGGAATGAAAAGGGCATCCGCAGCAAATGGGAGGCCCGCGAGCGCGTGGTGGTTGCGCTCACCGGCGGCCCGGAGGGACAGACCCTGCTCCGGCGCGGCGCACGGATTGCTGCACGGTCCGCGGGCGGAGAGCTGCTGGCGGTGCACGTAACCACCCCGGACGGGCTGCGGGAAAGCCATCCCGGTGAACTGGCCGTGCAGCGGGCGCTGGTGGAGAAGCTCGGCGGCACCTTCCATCAGGTAGTTGGTTCAGACATCCCCGGATCCCTGGTTGAATTCGCCCGGTCCGCCAACGCGACTCAGCTGGTCATCGGCGTCAGCCGCCGCCCCAGGCTGAAGGCGCTGTTCGGCGGACCAGGCATCGGCGCCACCGTCATCCGGCTCTCGGGGGACATTGACGTGCACATCGTTAATCACGGCGCCGCAGCAAGCCACCGGGGGCTTCCACGCCTGGGCGGTGCCCTCAGCCCCCGACGGCGGCTGGCCGGCTTTGGCCTGGCACTGGCCGGCGGGCCGCTGCTCACCTGGCTGCTGGTTGGCATCAGCACCCCGGAATCTATTACCAGCGATGTGCTGGCCTACCAGCTGCTGGTGATCCTCGTGGCGCTGGCAGGAGGCATCTGGCCGGCACTGTTCGCTGCACTGCTTTCCGGGGTGACCCTGGACTACTTCTTCATCCAGCCGCTCCATACAGTGACGGTTGCCGAGCCGCTGCACCTGTTTGCGCTGGTGCTTTATGCCGCCAACGCGATGCTGGTCAGTTTCGTGGTGGACCGTGCGGCACGGCGTTCCCGTTCTGCCCGCCGGGCGGCATCTGAATCCGACCTCCTGGCTGCCGTCGCAGGCAACGTCCTGCGCGGTGAGGACGCGGTGGAAGCGCTGGTGGGCCGGGTGCGGGAGGCCTTCAACCTCGACGCCGCCCGGTTGCGGACCGCTGATGCCGACCTCGCCGTGTCCGGCAGCATTCCGCCCGGATTGCCGGAACACCGGCTTGAGGTGGGCGAAGCGGTCCTGGAACTCTACGGCCGCAGTCCCGAGCCGGCTGACCTTCGCCTGCTCGAGGTTACTGCCGCTCAGCTGGCAGCCGCCCTGGATCACCGGACCCTGTCCGCCAAAGCCGAAGGCATCGGACCCCTGGCTGCCGCCGACCGGGTCCGTACAGCCCTGCTGGCGGCCGTGGGGCATGACCTGCGCCGTCCGCTGACTGCGGCCACTGCGGCTGTGACCAGCCTGCGCGCTGATGACGTGGACTGGAGCGAACAGGACCGCCAGGAACTGCTCGCCACTGCGGAGGAGTCGCTGAACGGCCTCTCTGAACTGGTGACAAGCCTCCTGGACGTCAGTCGGCTGCAGGCCGGAGCGCTGGCCGTCTCGCTCGCACCGCTGGAGACAGCGGACGCAGTGCTGCCCGCGCTTGAGGAACTGCGGCTCGGGCCAGGCGAGGTTGAGCTGGACCTGGCACCAGGCCTGCCTCCCGTGCTCGGGGATGCGGTCCTGCTTCAGCGGGTGCTGGTGAACGTCCTGGCAAACGCCGTCCGCTTCTCCCCGCCGGATGCCAAGGTGCTGCTCACCGCCAGCGAGTTCGGCGGGAGAGTTGAACTACGGGTCATAGACTGCGGACCGGGAATCTCCCCGGAACGCGGCGAAGATATGTTCGTACCCTTCCAGCGGCTGGGAGACACGGATAACGAAACCGGGCTGGGGCTGGGGCTGGCCGTCGCGAAGGGATTCATGGAAGGAATGGGCGGGACTGTGGAGATCGAGAAGACACCCGGCGGAGGACTGACCATGGTGCTCAGCCTGCCCGCCGCTGTCGCCTTCGGGCGCACTGAATCAGCGGCGGCACTGTGAGGATCCTGCTCGCCGACGACGACGTCCAGATCCTTCGTGCCCTGAAGATCACCCTGGCTGCGTACGGCTACGAGGTGGCGGTGGCCCAGGACGGCGAAGCAGCAGTGCGGCGGGCCGTGGACTCGCATCCCGACCTCCTGGTCCTGGATCTTGGAATGCCTGGGCTGAGCGGCATGGAAGTGATCGAAGCTGTACGCGGCTGGAGCACCATGCCAATCCTGGTGATTTCCGGGCGTTCGGATTCTGCGGAGAAGGTACGGGCACTGGACCTGGGCGCGGATGACTACGTCACCAAACCCTTCTCCGCCGAAGAGCTTCTGGCTCGTATCCGTGCCCTCAAACGCAGGACGGGTCCGGCTCAGGAGAGCCCCGCTGTCAGTTTCGGAAACGTCCGCGTAGATCTGGCAGCCCGCCGTGTCTCGCGGATCGGCGACGGCGGCGTGGTCCGGCTTACGCCAACCGAATGGCATCTGCTCGCTGCCCTGCTGCGGCAGCCCGGCCGCCTCGTCACGCAGGCGCAGCTGCTCACCGAGATCTGGGGACCGAAGACAACCGACGCCGGGTATCTCCGTCTATACATGGCACAGCTGCGCCGCAAGCTTGAGCCGGACCCTGCGCATCCCGTTCATTTCCTGACTGAGCACGGCATGGGCTACCGGTTCCAGCACTGAAGCGGGTTAGGTGCACACGCAGAACATATGCTCCCGAGAATATCTATGCCGCCACATGACGGGGTTACCATAAAACCCATGACTATAGGCAGTACGACGATTACCCCCGGCGCCCTGGGCTGGGATCTCTCCATACTGGCCGGCTGTTACCAGTCCCGTGTAGAAGCAGCCCTGGAAGGTGCGGCAGGTGGACTGCGCGGCTTCCAGGTACTCTCCACAGTCGTGCGCCTCGATCCCCCGAACCAGCAGGCCCTGGGCGCCCATCTTGGCATCGACCGTACTGTGCTGACCTACTTGATCGACGCACTCGCGGAAGCCGGGGACGTAGAACGCATCCCCGATCCTGCGGACCGCCGGGCCCGCAAAGTGGTCGCTACCAAGGCCGGCCGCGCACGCCTGGCGTCCTGCGAGGAACGGGTTGCCGCTGCCGAGGCGGACTTCCTCGCCGGGCTTGAGCCCTCCGAATCGGAGCTGCTCCGCGTCCTTCTGCACCGGCTGGCCAGCCAGGCCCACCAGCCGGCGTCGGGCCTAAATCCCTGCGCGGCCATGGACGACGCCTAGTCCGTCCCGGCTGGCCATTTGCCCGCTGACTTCGTAGAGTCAGCTGTAGTGACACGGGGTGCCGCAAGGCTGAGATGAGACCCGTCGAACCTGATCTAGTTAGAACTAGCGAAGGGATGTCGCCGATGACTATTGGCCTGACACCATTTTCTGTATCCACCCACCTTTCCCGCGTCCGCAGCGAGCCGCCGCTGGTGCAGTGCCTGACCAACACAGTGGTCACCAACTTCACCGCCAACGTGCTGCTGGCCCTGGGGGCAGCCCCGGCCATGACGGACATTCCGGGTGAAGCCGGACCTTTTGCCCGCATCGCGTCCGGGGTGCTGATCAATCTGGGCACCCCGCATGCCGAGCAGCGCATGGCCATGCTGGAGGCCGCCGCAGCTGCAAACGATGCCGGCACGCCGTGGGTCCTGGACCCCGTGGCTGTCGGCAGCCTCCCGGTCCGCACGGCGCTGGCCGCAGAGCTGCTGGCGATGCGTCCCACGGTGGTCCGGGCCAACGCTTCCGAGGTCATGGCCCTGGCCGGACTGGGCGCGGGCGGACGGGGCGTGGACGCCACCGACAATCCGGAGGATGCCCTTCCGGCAGCTGAACTCCTGGCGGCGAAACACGGCTGCGTCGTGGCGGTCTCCGGGCCCACTGACGTCATCACGGACGGTGAATCAACCCTGAGGATCAGCAATGGCAGCGCGCCGCTGACCAAGGTGACCGGCGGGGGCTGCGCCCTCGGCGCCGTGACGGCCGCGTTCCTCGCCGCCGCGGACGAAGGCGGCGACCTCACTGCCACGGCGGCAGCCACCGCCGCATACACAATCGCCGCGCAGCAGGCTGCAGCCGTGTCGGCAGGACCGGGGTCGTTTGCCCCGGCATTCATGGACGCCCTGGCGGCACTCTCCACCGAAGACATCGAGAACCTGCTGGTGGCGGCATGAGCGCCGGCGTGCAGTCCGAACTGCTCCGGCGGCCCCGGGCTCTGGCCAGGAACACCGGCATCTATCTGGTCACTGATGCGGCGCAGTGCGGGGACCGGGGCGTTGCCGCTGTTGCCGCAGCCGCCGTCGCCGGAGGGGTGCGCACCGTGCAGGTCCGGGAAAAGCACGCCTCCGCCGCGGAGTTCTACGCCCAGGTGCTGGCCGTCGCCGACGCCGTCGGTGACCGCGCCCTTGTGCTCGTCGATGACCGGGTGGACATTTACCTCGCCGCCCGGGCAGCCGGCGCCCGGGTGCACGGAGTCCACGTTGGCCAAAGCGACCTGCCCGTCGACTCCGTCCGCTCGCTGGTGGGCCCCGGCGCCGTCGTGGGCCTCACCGCCAACAGTCCCGCCCACCTCGACGCCGTGCGGGACCTGGCACCGGGAACGGTGGACTATCTCGGTGCCGGAGTCATCCATCCCACCAGCACCAAGCCGGATCATCCTGCCCCGCTGGGCGTGGACGGGTTCCGGTCCTTTGCTTCTGCGGCTCCGATACCGTGCGTGGCAATCGGCGGGATCGGACTGCACGACCTCCGGGATCTGCGGGCCGCCGGCGCGTCCGGCGCCGCCGTCGTTTCCGCCATCTGCACCGCCGCCGACCCGCGCCGCAGCGCCGAGGAACTGGTGGCGGCATGGGAGGGCTGAGCGGCCGGGACGTTCCGCGGATCCTGAGCATCGCCGGAACGGATCCCACGGGCGGAGCCGGAATCCAGGCCGACCTGAAGTCGATCGCCGCCAACGGCGGATACGGCATGGCCGTGGTCACGGCACTGGTTGCGCAGAACACTCACGGGGTCCGTGCCGTGCACACCCCGCCGGTCGACTTCCTCCGTGAACAGCTGGAAGCGGTGAGCGACGACGTGATTATCGATGCGGTGAAAATCGGCATGCTCGGCGGCGCCGAGGTTGCCCGGACGGTGGGTTCCTGGCTGGCGGTCGTCCGGCCCCCGGCGGTAGTGCTGGATCCGGTGATGGTGGCCAGCAGCGGTGACCGCCTGCTCAGCCCTGATGCCGAAGATGCCCTTCGCGCGCTGTTGCATCACGTGGACCTGGTGACGCCCAACCTGCCGGAGCTGGCTGCCCTGCTGAAAGTCGAACCGGCTCAGGACTGGGGGAAGGCGTTGGAGCAGGGACGCCGCCTCGCCGGCACCTATGACACGGCCGTGCTGGTCAAGGGTGGGCACCTGGCTGGAACCACGGCACCGGATGCGCTGGTAATGCCCGACGGCGAGCGCGGATTCACGATTTCAGAGTTCAGTTCCGTGCGCGTCAATACCAAGAACACCCATGGCACCGGCTGCTCGCTCTCTGCCGCGCTGGCTGCCCTGTTCGCCCGGACCGGGAACTGGGCACACGCGCTGGAGGGCGCGAAAGCCTGGCTGCAGGAAGCCCTCGAAACCGCGGATTTGCTGGAGGTGGGAACCGGGCACGGCCCGGTGAACCACTTTGCCGGGCTCTGGCAGAGGGGACTCGCTCCGCTGCCTACGCCGACAGGATCCGATGTTCCACCGGCTGGCGTCCACACTGCTGAGCTCTGGTCCCGAACCGCCGACATTCGGGAGAGAATCGCAGGGCTGGACTTCGTCCGCGGTCTCGGCGACGGGACCCTGGATTCGGCAGTCTTTGGCAGATATCTCGCCCAGGATGCGATCTACCTGCGGGGATATGCCCGCGCCCTGGCACGCGCCAGTGAACTGGCACCCACGCTCCAGGAACAGCTGTTCTGGGCGGAGAGTGCCAGCGGGGCCCTGGAAGCTGAACTCGACCTGCACCGGAATTGGCTGCATGCCAACGCCGGTCCGGGCGGCGTCCCCGTCACCCGGGACGTTCCGGCGGATCCCGCCGCGGGGCTTGCTGCCGGACCGGTAACCCGCGGCTACCTGGACCACCTGCTGGGACCTGGCCGCCACCAGGATGACCGGCTTGAGTACGCCCGGCTGGTGGGCGCGGTGCTCCCCTGCTTCTGGGTTTATGCCGATGCCGGTGCGGAGCTCGCCGCCGGCAACCACCCGGCCCATCCCTACCGGGAGTGGCTGGACACCTATGCCGATCCGGCCTTTGCTGCGGCCACTGTCCGTGCCGTCGGGATCCTGGAGGGTGTGCTTGCCGGGAATGATGACCAGCGGCGGGCGGCCGAGGAAGCGTTCGCCCTGTCAGTGCAGTGGGAGCACGACTTCTTCGCGGCCGGCTAGCCCTCCACGTCCGTCTCGGTGTGGGCCGCACCGACCGGCTTGGACTCCGGGGACCCGCGCTGTCGCAGAAACACGGCAAGGATCACCATGGACGCGACAGCGAGGAACTCGGACTGCCAGTTCTGCAGCGTCCTCCCCCAAAATTCCGGCGACAGGACGTATTCACCCCAGGTCCCGGGATCCTGCAGGTTGGCGAGCTGCTCTTGCGCAAACGCACTGAAACCTGCCACTGACTGGGCGAACCATGACAACAGGAAGATCGCTCCCATAACAATGGCCAGGGAGTTCGAATACAGCCGGGTCCGCCAGCCGCCGGCACGTGCCCACGACGGCGAATCCGGGTTGGCATGCTCCCCCACCCGCTGGTCCTGGTCTGTTTCAAGGCCTTCCCGTCCGACTTTCTTCGACTCAGGGGAACCCTTCTGCACAAACCAGACAGCCGCAACGATCAGCAGCAGGAACTGCAGGAATTCTGACTGCCAGTTCTCAGCCACATCGACGGCAAAGCTGGACGTGGTGACGTACTGCCAGATACTGACATGTTCCAGTCCGGCGGCGGTCTGCTGTTCGTTGAACAGTGCCACATCTGCGAGCGCCTGACCGGCAAGTGAAAGCAGGAACAGCACGAAGAACACAATGAAAAGGCCGTTGTGCTTGAGTGTTTTCACCGGTGCAGCACCCCCACCGTGATCATGTAGGCAAGCCCGGCGGCGATAAAGGCCAGGCAAAGGATGAACGCCCACCGTGCGCGCATCTCAGTCTCCCTCGATCAGGCAGCTGTACGCCGCTCTCCCCGCGGCGTACAGCCGGCAGCCATGACTTTCCAGGTGCCGTTAGAGAGGGTCAGGAATACGGTGTCCGATTCGAACACCACCTGGGCGTTCCGCCCGAAGGCCTGGCTTGTAACCGGCGTCCCGGGAGAAGCGAGGGACACAGCACCGAGTTTGTCGGTGCAGGGCTGTTCCCCGCCGTCTTCCGCCTGCTGGCTGTCCTCGAGCGTGGCGGGGGCCAGCATGCTGCATGCCTGTCCGTATTCCCCTGACTGCACAGCGGCATGGAACTTTTCTGCAGCCTGCTCCGCGCCGGGAGGCCCGGAGCCCTCCCCGCTGCAGGCGGCAACGCCCAGCAGGAGCACCAGGCCGGGCGCAGCTTTCACCAGAGTACGAAACACGGATCCTCCCGCTTCTCGATTCCTGCAATTACCCTAGGCCACGGCGCTGCCGGCCTGCGACGGTCCGGGAAGATGGCGTGGCTGGCCGCCGTCGTCGTGGACTTCTCACCAGAGCAGAACCGAGGCTAGGACTCGTCAGCAACGGCAGCGGTGCGGCCTGCCAGCGGTATCCGCCAGCCGTATCGCAGCGAAAGGATCCGCAGGGTGAAGACCAGCCCCGCCACCGACATGCCCACAACCGCGTTATAGACGCCCAAGGCTGAGAAGAAGGACACCAGGCCAGCCCCAAGAAGGGCAGGGATGGCGTAGACGCCGTTGGGGTTGAACACCTGCGGTACTTCGTTGGCAACCACGTCGCGCAGCAGGCCTCCGCCCACCGCCGTCGTGACCCCCAGGAGGGCGGCAGACACGGGGGGCAGTCCGGCGGCGAGTGCAGTCTGTGTTCCGGTAACGCAGAAGAGAGCCAGGCCGGCGGCGTCGAAGACCAGCAGCGTGCGCCGGTAACGCTGGACTCCCAGCGCGTGGACAAAAACAAGCAGGGCGGCCAGCACAGGCGGGGCCAGGTACACCGGATTCGTGAAGGCCTGGGGGACGCCCTGTCCAATGATCAGGTCCCGCACCACTCCGCCGCCGAGTCCGACCAGGGATCCGAGCATCAGCGAGCCAACAATGTCGAAGTTTCGCCGGGCCGCCAGCAGGGATCCGGAGACCGCGAAGAAGAAGACCCCGGCCAGGTCAAGAATCAGCAGCGTCATGCCCGGACCTCGGAGCTGCGGCGCCGGCGGCTAACAAGAGACATGTGGGTCCTTTCTCGCACAGGGAACGGCATGGAGTCCATCATGCCCGCCGGAACGCCTGCAGGCGCGCAGGCCATTCAACCGTGGCGCCCGCGGAGACCTGTGTCACCATCCGCCCCTAGGATGGGCACATGAGTACCGCGAGCGCAGAAACCCCGCAGGACAGCGAAGACGAGTTCCTCTGGCTGGAGGACATCTACGGAGACAGGCAGCTGGACTGGGTCCGGGCCAGGAACTCCGAGACGGAAGCCCTGCTCTCCGCCACCGGCTTCGCCCGGACCGAAGAACGCCTGCTGGAAGTCCTTGACTCCACCGACCGGATTCCCATGGTCGTGAAACGCGGGGACTGGTACTACAACTTCTGGCGGGACGCCGAACACCCCAGGGGCATCTGGCGCCGTACCTCATGGGAGGGCTACACGGCTCCGGAAACTCAGTGGGAGACCCTTCTGGACCTCGATGCGCTGAGCGGTGAAGATGATACCGAGTGGGTCTGGGGCGGAGCACGCTTCCTTCGTCCGGAAGACGGTGTCTCCTACCGCCGCGCCCTCGTGATTCTCTCGCCCGACGGCGGGGATGCCTCCCGCTACCGGGAGTACGACGTCGTCGACCGCACCTTCGTGCCGGGCGGCTTCGACCTGCCCGTGGCGAAAACACAGGTTTCCTGGGCCGGCCCGGACACCCTCTATGTGGCCACGGATTACGGTCCCGGCAGCATGACTGCCTCCTCCTATCCGCGCACTGTCCGCGTCCTGCACCGCGGACAGGGACCCGTGGACGCCCAGCTGTACTTCGAGGTCCCCGAGGACCACATGATGGGCTATGTCCACCATGACCAGACGCCGGGGTTCGAGCGGGACCTGGCCGTGGACATCATCGACTTCTATGACAGCATCACCTACCTCCGGAAGGACGGGGAGTGGGCCCGGATCGATGTGCCGCTGGACGTGAACGTGGACCTGCACCGGCAGTGGCTGGTGATGCGCCCGCGCACCGACTGGCTGGTTGGCGAAACCCTGCACAAGGCCGGCTCCCTGCTCGCAGCGGACCTGGAGGACTTCCTGGCCGGCAGCCGGAACCTTCGCACGCTCTTCACCCCCGAGCCCACCGTGTCCCTGCAATCGTGGAGCTGGACCCGGGACTATCTGCTGCTGAACCTGCTGCGTGACGTCTCCTCCGAAATCCAGGTCCTGGACCCGGCTGCTGACTGGCAGGCCTCGGAACTCGACGCGTGCCCTCCCCTGCATTCCGTGGACGCCTACGCCGTGGACGACGAGGACGAGCATGCCGGCAACGACTACTGGCTGGTCAGCACCGGATTCACCACACCGTCCACACTCTCGCGCGGAACCCTCGGCCAGCCGGGGTCGCCGGCCTCCCCGGTCAAGGCATCGCCGTCGTTCTTCGATGCCTCCGACTGCACGGTTGAGCAGCACTTCGCTGTGTCGGAGGACGGCACCCGGGTGCCGTACTTCCAGGTGGGACACAAGGACATGGTGCTCGACGGCGGCAACCCCACGGTCCTCTCGGGTTACGGCGGGTTCGAACAGGCCCTCACCCCCGCCTACTCAGGCGTTGTTGGGCGCGGCTGGCTTGAGCGCAGCTACACCGACGACTCCGGAACCCTGCGCCGCGGTGTCTACGTGCTGGCCAACATCCGCGGCGGCGGAGAATACGGGCCGGACTGGCACCGCGCAGCACTGCAGCAGAACCGGCACCGGGCCTATGAGGACTTCGCGGCAGTTGCCCGGGACCTCACAGCACGGGGCGTCACCTCCCGCGAACACCTGGGCTGCACCGGCCGCAGCAACGGCGGCCTGCTGGTGGGCAACATGCTTACCCTCTATCCGGAGCTCTTCGGCGCCGTGTCCTGCGGTGTTCCGCTCCTGGACATGCGCCGGTACACCAAGCTCTCCGCGGGCGCGTCCTGGATTGCCGAATACGGAGACCCCGATGATCCGGAACAGTGGGAGTTCATCAAGACCTTCTCCCCGTACCACCTGCTGCGTGAAGGCGTGCAGTACCCGCCGGCGCTAATCTGGACCGCTACGAGCGATGACCGGGTGGGCCCGGTCCAGGCCCGCAAAATGGCGGCCCGGATGAAGGCACTGGGCGTGGACCGGGTCTGGTTCCACGAGGCACTCGAGGGCGGCCACGCGGGCGCTGCGGACAACCGCCAGTCCGCCCGCATGCACGCTATGTCCTACGAGTTCCTCTGGGAAGCGCTGACCGGCAGGTTGTCCTGAACCTGTTTTGCTGAAAGCACCCCGTTATGGGTAGTCTTGACAGGCTGGCAGCGTGAGTTTGCCAGGGCAATTGGAGACGTGCCAGAGCGGCCGAATGGGCTTCACTGCTAATGAAGTGTGGGCCTAAAGCCCACCGGGGGTTCAAATCCCCCCGTCTCCGCGTTGTGATGTTGAGACATCAAGGACACCCCGGTCTTCGGACCGGGGTGTTTCCATATCCGAGCTTTTCCTGAACCGCAGGAGGTGAACCGCACGCATGGACGACGGAAATAGTCGATCTCCGCAGCGCGCGGACCTCGCCAGCGTTTCAGGGAAGCTCTCCTGAACATCCGCCCCTAAGGGCCACGCCGGTTCCTCCCTGTTCGAAGGGAAACCAACCCCTGCTTCCCTAGCCGGCCCGGGTCCGCGCGGCTGCGGCATTTGCCAAAGCCCCACCACACCCGATCACTGCTCCGCGGTTCTTCCGCGCCGTTGCAGTGCGCCCACCGTAGGGAAGCGGATCATGATCAAGTCCCCCAATCTTTCATTCGACGCAACCGCCGAACTGCTGGATCATGCCCTCAGCAGCGGCAGCCTGACCGGGATTGCCCGGGTTCTCCAGCCACTGGACGTCTCCGAAACCCTGGAACAGCTCGAACGCCTCAATACCATTGACCGCGCGGTGGCGTACCGGACACTCTCGAAGGGGCGGGCCATGGAAGTTTTCGAGCGTTTCGACGCACCGGTCCAGGCAGACCTCCTGACCGGACTGAAGGATGCCCAGGTGGCGGAGGTCTTCACCGCGCTCAGCCCGGATGACCGGGTGGCGCTGCTGGATGAATTGCCGGCGGGAGTGGCCAACCGCCTGATTCTGGGGCTCAACGAGAAGGACCGGGCGCTCACCACCGCAGTCCTGGGGTACCCGCGCGGCGCAGTGGGCCGCTACATGAGCCCACAGTTCGTCACCACCAGCCCGGACAGGACGGCCGCCGAGTCCCTGGCCCGGGTCCGGTCACAGCTCGACGACGCGGAAAGCGTCTACACCATCCCCGTGACCGACGGCAGACGGCACCTGCTGGGCGTAGTTTCCCTCCGGGACCTGCTCCGCGCCGCGGACTCCGACCCGGTAGCGGACCTGATGAAGGCCCCGCTGTCAGTCCCCGCCACCCTGAACGCCGAAGAGGCTGCGCGGTACTGCGCTGATGCCAAGGTGCTGGTGCTGCCCGTGGTTGATTCCGAAAACCGGCTGGTCGGAATCCTCACGGTGGATGACGCCCTCCGGATCCTGGAATCGGCCGAAAGCGAGGACTCCGCACGTTCGGGCGGGACTGAGCCCCTGCGGCGGCCTTACCTGGCGACTCCAGTCCGGGCCATTGTGCGCGCCCGTGTCGTGTGGTTGCTGGTCCTGGCCCTCGGAGCCACCCTCACCGTCCAGGTAATGGATACCTTTGAAGCCACCCTGGCCGAGCAGGTGGCGTTGTCACTGTTCATTCCTCTGCTGATCGGCACCGGAGGCAATACCGGAAACCAGGCCGCCACCACCATCACCAGGGCACTCGCCCTGGGAGACGTGCGGCCGCGGGACGTTGCCAAGGTCGTTGCGCGCGAGGTCCGAGTGGGTGCGGTGCTTGGCTTACTGCTCGGCGGGCTGGGGTTCGCCGTAACGTCCGTTATCTTCACCGTGCCGCTGGGCACCGTGGTGGGCCTGACCCTGCTGGGCGTGTGCACCATGGCCGCCGCTGCCGGAGGGCTCATGCCGCTTCTGGGTAGGGCCCTGAAAGTCGATCCGGCCGTGTTTTCCAACCCGTTCATTTCCACTTTCGTCGACGCCACGGGGCTGATCATCTACTTCCTCATCGCGTCCGCAGTGCTGGGCATTTAGCCCACCCTCTACACTCTCCACAGGACAGGCAGCGGGGAAGCAGTCATTTGAACGTGAACCGGTTCGCCGTTATTGGCGGAGGCATCGTGGGAATCGCCGTGGCCCGGGCACTGGCCCTGCGCGGTCTGGGAGAAGTCACTGTCTTCGAGAAGGAAGCCCGGCTGGCCGCCCATCAGACCGGCCACAATTCCGGAGTTGTCCACGCCGGTCTGTACTACAGGCCCGGTTCGCTGAAGGCACAGCTCTGCGCCGAGGGCAGGCAGCGCATCCGGGACTACTGCCTGGAGAAATCCCTGCCCTACCGTGAGGTGGGCAAGCTCGTGGTGGCCGTGGATGAGGCGGACCTGCCGGCCCTGGCGGACATCGAGTCGCGTTCCCTCGCCAGCGGCGTTCCCGGGCTCGCCAGGATTGATGACCCGGCGAAGCTGCGCGAAATCGAGCCCCATGTGGCAGGCGTTGCTGCCGTTCATTCCCCGCACACCGCCGTCGTGGATTACGCAGCGATTACCGAAGCCATGGCGCAGGACGTGCGTGCCTCCGGCGGCACCATCCTGCTGGGACAGGAAGTGACCGGACTCCGCATGGAAGGCGCCCGGGTCCGCGTTCAAACAGCGGTCTCCGAGCAGGGCTTCGACCATGTGATCGCCTGTGCAGGCCTGCAGTCCGACGTCGTGGCAAGGCTGGCCGGCGCCGATCCTTCACCCAAAATCCTGCCGTTCCGCGGCGAATACTGGGAGCTCAGCCCCAAAAGGAACCACCTTGTCAACGGCATGATCTATCCGGTCCCTGATCCGGCCTTCCCCTTTCTGGGCGTGCATTTCACCCGCGGGGTCTATGACGACGTGCATGTGGGCCCCAACGCAGTTCCTGCCCTGGCCCGCGAGGGCTACAGCTGGGGCAAAGTCTCCGTCCGCGACACCCTCGAGTCGCTGCGCTGGCCCGGCGCGCTTCCACTGGCGAAGCGCTACTGGAAGATGGGCCTCGACTCCGTGGGTGAATCACTGCTGAAACCCGTCTACTTCTCCCGCGCCCGCCGGTTCATTCCGGAGCTGAAACCCTCCGACCTCACTGCCAAGACTGCCGCCGGGGTCCGCGCCCAGGCGTGGGGACGGGACGGATCACTTCTGGATGACTTCGCCGTAGACCAGAACGGGCCGGTCACGCTGCTGCGCAACGCCCCCTCACCTGCCGCGACGTCGTCCCTCGCAATCGCTGACTATCTGATCGACAACTATCTGACTTAGGCAGCCCGCTCTTCCGCTGCCCGGCCATCGCCCTGTTCCAGCCCGCAGGAAGAGGCATAGGCTGGGGCGCAGCACACTGCACGCCGGTCGGAAGGAAATACCCATGGAGATGCGCCTGCTGGGCAACAGCGGAACCGCCGTGAGCAACTATGCGCTGGGCACCATGACGTTCGGCAATGAGACCGATGAAAAGACCTCCCATCGGATGCTGGACGACTATCTGGCCGCCGGCGGCAACTTCATCGACACCGCGGACATCTACAACGAAGGTGCCTCGGAAGAAATCGTCGGCAAATGGCTGCATTCAAACCAGACCGCCCGCAACACCGTGGTGCTGGCCACCAAGGCCCGCTTCCCCACCGGGCAGGACACCAACGACGCCGGGAACTCCCGCCGTCATCTGCGCCGCGCACTGGAAGCCTCGCTGCGCCGGCTCGGCGTTGACCACATCGACCTGTACCAGCTGCACTCCTGGGACCCCCTGACCCCGCTGGAAGAGAGCCTCGGCTTCCTCCAGGACGCCGTCAGCTCCGGACTGATCAGCTACTACGGCTTCTCCAACTTCACCGGCTGGCAGCTGACCAAGGCGGTCTGGATGGCCAAGCTGCACAACTGGCCGGCACCAGTGACGCTTCAGCCTCAGTACAACCTGCTGGAGCGCGAAATCGAATCCGAAATCGTGCCGGCAGCACTCGACGCCGGACTCGGGCTGCTTCCCTGGTCGCCTTTGGCCGGGGGCTGGCTGACGGGCAAATACCACCGCGAAACCGTCCCCTCCGGCAACACCCGCGTTGGTGAGAATCCGGCACGGCAGTTCCAGGGGTGGGACCTGCGCAGTTCCAACCCGCAGACCTGGGAGGTCCTGGACGCCGTACAGCAGATCGCAGCGTCCCACGGTGCTTCTCCAGCCGAGGTCTCTCTGGCATGGCTTGCCGGGCGTCCCGGTGTGACCTCAGTAATCCTGGGTGCCCGGACTCCGGACCAGCTGGAGGGCAACCTGCAGGCAGCGCAGCTGGAACTAACCCCGGCGGAGATCCAGCGGCTGAATCATGCCAGCGCTCCGGCCGTGGGCAACTACCCCTATGGCTTGGACGGCCGGAACCAGCGTGCGCGAAAGCTCGGCTAGAAGTCCTCGGGACGCAGGTTCTGCGCCCATTTGCTGATTTCGGCGTCGTCGGGGGCTGCGGGCTCTTTGTCCTTCGCAGTTCCGCGCGGCTTATCCTTGCCGGACCCGGCGCCTTCTGCACCCGGACTTCCCGCTGCGCTGCGTGCTGTGTCCTTGGCGGGAGTGTCGCGCTCTGCGGAATCGCGGACCTCCGGCGCGGTCTCAGGCTTCAGGGCTTCAGTCTCTGCAGCCTCCGGTTCCAGAGGAGCGGCACCCTCGGAGGGAGCGGGGTCGACGCCGCTCGGCTGCTGCGGCTGACGGGATTCCGGGCGCGTGAACGGGATGGGATGGGATGCCATTGAAGCCACCGCAGCGCTGGCGGCGCGCAGCCCGCACCCGGTGCTCTGCGCATAGAGCTGAATGGCGCGGATCGGCTGCCCCTGGGCGATGGCCGCGTACACCTGCTGATGACCCTTCTCATCGAGCCGGGCCACGGCTTCCCGTGCCGCTTCCAGGGATGTTCCGGCCGGTGCGCGGCCCGTTCCCTTGGGGTTCCCGGTGCCCGCTGCCTTGGACTGGGTGGCCTCGGGACGGGCTGCCCGTTTCTTCTGGGCGCGGCCCACCAGGAAGTTCACGAGCACGATTGCAGCGACGAACAGGGCAATGACCACAAACTCCATACCTTGATCCTAGCTTTTTCACGGCCCTGCTTCTTCGGGCCCCGGTATATTGGCCCGCAGGCCCTGCGCCGGCATGGCCCGGCCCCTTCATCAAAGGACATCCATGAACTCTGACTCCGCGCTCCGCTCACTGCAGGTCAGCCTCCACGGACCGGTGGCTGAGGTACAGCTTCGAGGCCCGTCGAAGGGCAACGCGATGGGCCCTGACTTCTGGGCTGAGCTTCCGGAAGTTTTCGCAGAGCTGGACGCCGACGAAGGCGTCCGTGCAGTCCTGCTCTACGGTTCGGGAGGCAATTTCAGCTACGGCCTGGATCTTCCGGGCATGGAACCGGTGTTCCGGCCCCTGCTGGAGTCCCAAGGAACGGATGCCCGCCTGCGTGCGGGGTTCCGGCGGCAGATCAAGGCCCTGCAGGACGCCGTGAGTTCAGTGGCCCGCTGCAGCAAACCAGTGGTGGCTGCTGTGGAGGGGTGGTGCATCGGCGGCGGTGTGGATGTCATTACCGCTGCGGACGTACGCGTCGCAGCTCCGGGTGCGCGGTTCAGCATCCGGGAGGTCCGTGTGGGCATCGTTGCGGACCTCGGATCCCTGCAGCGGCTTCCGGGGATCATCGGCTCCGGCGCCACCCGGCACCTGGCGCTTACCGGAGAGGATTTCGACGCTGCCCGCGCATTTGAACTGGGCCTGGTCACTGAGCTGGCGGACGACGTCATTGCGCGCGGCCGTGAGCTGGCCGCCCAGATCGCGGCGAACCCGCCACTGGTGGTGCAAGGCGTCAAACAGGTTCTAAACCAGGGCAGCGAGGCGGCGGCGCAGTCCGGGCTGGATTACGTGCAGGTATGGAATACGGCGTTCCTGCCCAGTCGTGACTTCGCCGAAGCCGGCAGGGCCTTCGCCGAGCGCCGCCCCGCGGTCTTCACCGGCGACTAACCCCGGCCCGAGAGGCCAGTTGCGGCTCTTTTCGGCCGCGAAACGAGCCGCAACTGTCCTCTCGGCGGGCGCTGCCGGGAGCCACGTGTAAACATCCGACCATTAGGATGTAGGCATGGCTGTTACAGACGAAGCGATCACCAAGATCAAGGACATGCTCATCTCAGGTGAGCTCAAGGCAGGTGACCGGCTTCCTCCGGAGAAAGACCTCAGTGAGCGTCTGGGCCTCTCACGCAGTTCAATGCGGGAAGCGGTCAAGGCACTTGAACTGATCCGGGTGCTCGACGTCCGCCGTGGTGACGGTACGTATGTAACCAGCCTCGAACCGCAGCTGCTCACCGAAGCCATGGCGTTTGTGGTTGACCTCCACCAGGACAAGTCCGTGCTGGAACTGTTCGAGGTCCGGCGTATCCTCGAACCCGGCTCCGCCTCGCTCGCCGCCCAGCGGATCACGGAACCCCAGCTGGCAGAACTGAACGAAATGATCGAGACGGTGCAGGAAGACACGTCCGTCGAAGACCTGGTGGCCCATGACCTGGCGTTCCACAGCCTGATCGCCAAGGCGTCCGGCAACTCCTATCTCGAGAGCCTCCTGGACGGGCTTTCCAGCAGTACCGTCCGTGCCCGCGTGTGGCGGGGGCTGACCCAGGACAAGGCGGTCACGGCTACCCTCGCCGAACATAACGCCATTGCAGCGGCACTCTCCCGCGGTGACGCCGAGCTGGCGCGGGCACTCATGACCGTCCACGTCAGCGGCGTGGAGAACTGGCTTCGACAGTCCCTCTAGCCACTCGCCTGCCATACAGAAGATGCCCCGCCGGTCCAAAACCGGCGGGGCATCTTCTGTGTATGGGCGAACTGATTACTCGTAGAGGTTCGGCTTAATTTCGTCCGAATCGATGTTCTCGGCGTCGTACCAATAGAAGCCGGTGTCGATGACCTTGTCCACACTCTCACCCTTGGCTGCGGCAACGGCCGCCTTGACCGTTTCGTAGCCGCTTCCCACCGGGTTCTGCGTCACGGCGCCGGCCATGGTGCCGTCCTTGATCGCGTCGATCTGTGCCTTGCCGGAGTCGAAGCCCACAATGGTGAGCTTGCCCTTCAAGTTCAGTTCCTTCACGGCGTTCACGACGCCGATGGCCGAGCCTTCATTGGTTCCGTACATTCCCGCCAGGTCAGGGTTAGCCGCGATGATCGCCTTGGCCGCGTCGGTGGACTTCAGCTGGTCGCCGTCGCCGTACTGGACGTCGACCACTTCAATGTCCGGAGCATTCCCTTCCATCCATTCCAGGAATCCGTCGCGGCGGTCCGTGCCGGACTTGGAGGTCTGGTCGTGGGCGATAACGGCGATCTTCCCCTTGCCGCCAATCAGGTCAGCCAGCTGCTTGGCAGCCTCGGCAGCGGCAGCCTTGTTATCAGTGGTGGCGGTGGCTACCGGGATGTCGCTGTCCACCCCCGAGTCAAAGGCCACCACGGGGATGTCCTTCGACTTGGCTTCTTCCAGCAGCGGGGTGGCTGCCTGGCTGTCCAGGGCCGCGAAACCGATGGCGGAAGGATTCTTGCCCAGCGCCGTCGTCAGCATCTGGATCTGCTGGTCCACGTTGGTTTCCTTGTCCGGGCCCTCGAAGGTGATTTCGACGCCGAACTCCTCCGCCGCCTGGTCAGCGCCCTGCTTTACCGCCTGCCAGAACTGGTGCTGGAAACCCTTGGAAACGATGGCGATGTACGGAGTGCCGCCGTTGTCATCCGCACTGCTTTCGGTGCTTTCGCAGGCGGTCATGCTGAGCATCAGTGCTGCGGCGGCCGTGACTGCCGCGAGCTTTTTCCGGATCATGTCTAAAACTCCTTTGTTGAAGAACCAGTGAAGTGCCAGGTGCTTGAGTGGTTGATAAACGCTGCTGAGGGGAATATGCGGGAGGAGTCCGCGGCGCCGGATCTACGTGGTGTTCTCCTTCCGGCGGAGCATGTCCAGGTACACGGCAATCAGGATCACGACGCCGATCGCCACGTTTTGCCATTCCTGCGGCACCGAGATGACCCGGAGCCCGTTGGTCATCACCGACATGATCAGGGCTCCGATGACGGTGCCGATGATCGATCCCTTGCCGCCCACCAGTGAGGTTCCGCCAATAACGACGGCGGCAATTGCCTGGAGCTCGTATCCCATGCCCTGTCCGGGCTGGGCCGAGTTAAGCCGGGCCGCGATCATCACGCCGGCCAGTCCGGTGAAGGATCCGGCGAGCGTGTAGATGAGCATCTTCCATTTGCGCACATTGATGCCGGAGAGCGCTGTGGCTTCTTCGTTGCTGCCGATGGAGAAGGTGTACCGGCCGATCAGGGTCCGGCTCAGCACAATTCCGGCGATGACGGCGGCGGCGAAGAAGATGAACACGGCGTTGGGGATAACCAGTCCGGCGATCGGTTTGCCCAGGGCGATGGAGCTGAAGCCGGGAGTGTCGTTGAAGTAGATCGGCTTGGTTCCCGAGATCACCAGCGCCAGCCCCTGAGCCACCATCATCATGGCCAGCGTGGCGATGAAGGGCGGGATCTTCAGGTAGGAGACGAAGAATCCGTTGACCGCCCCCATGAGCGCTCCCGCCAGGATGCCGCCCAGGACACCGAGGATCAGGGGCATGCCGAGGTTGGTCAGCACAACACCGGTCATGACCGAGCACAGGCTCATGCCCGTTCCGACGGAGAGATCGATGCCTCCGGTAACGATCACGAAGGTTGCACCCAGGGCCAGCAGCCCGATGACCACGGTGGAAAGGAGGATGTCCGAGAGGTTCGTGGGCTGCAGGAACCGCGGGTTCAGGATGCCGAAGAGGATAACCAGGACAATCAGGGAACCGAATGCCATCAGCTGCTGCAGCGAGGTCTGGAACCGGACGCGCAGTCCAGGGCTGGTCACCGCCAGGGCACTGCGGAGCCGTCCCGGACCCCCCGGGGACTGCGGGCTGCGAGTGGGAGCCTCTGGTGCTTTGTTTACCGTGCTCATGCTGCTGGGGCTCCTTTGCCTTGTGTGGCCAGTTCCATGATGTTTTCCTGTGTGGCCCCGGAATTCTCCAGGACACCGGTGATGCGGCCGTCGCTCATGACCGCTATGCGGTGGGACATGCGCAGCACTTCGGGAAGTTCGGAGGAGATCATGATGATCGATTTCCCGGCCGCGGCGAGTTCGTTCAGCAGCGCGTAGATCTCGTCCTTCGCTCCGACGTCGATTCCGCGGGTTGGTTCATCGAAGATGAGGATGTCGCAGTCGCGGAAGAGCCATTTGGCGATCACGATTTTCTGTTGGTTGCCGCCGGAGAGGTTCTTGGCGCTCTGCCGGATGCCGGGGGTCTTGATGCGCAGCTGCTGGACCGATGCAGTGGCCTGTTCGCGGATGGCCTTTGCCTTCACGAAGCCGGCGGTGCTCAGCTTGGGCAGGGACGTCACCACGATGTTCTCGGCTACGCTCCGCTCCAGCATCAGGCCCAGGTGCTTGCGGTCTTCGGACAGGTAGCCGATGCCAAGCGCGGCGGCGGCCGCCGGAGTCGTGATCTTCACGTCGCGGCCGCGGAGCTGGATGGTTCCGCCGGTGATCCGGTCCGCCCCGACGATGGCCCGGGCCACTTCGGTGCGGCCAGCCCCCATAAGCCCGGCGAAGCCCAGGATTTCACCGGGGTGCAGGTCGAAGCTCACGTCGTCCAGCAGTGACTTGGTGCTGAGTCCACGCACGCGCAGCACCGGTTCTCCGCTGACTTCGGTATGGACCGGACGCTGGTCGGTCTTGACCTGCCGTCCGACCATCAGGGAAATAACTTCGCGCATGGTGGTGGCGGCCGTATCGACTGTGTCCACATACTCGCCGTCGCGGATGACGGTGACCCGGGAAGAGATGGCCTTGAGCTCATCCATTCGGTGCGATATGTAGATGACGCCGGTTTCCGAGGTGGTGAACTGGCGGATGAGCCCGTGCAGGGACGCTACTTCGGCGTCGTTAAGGGCCGCTGTCGGTTCGTCCATGATCAGCACGCGCACCGATTCCCAGGACAGGGCCTTGGCAATCTCCACCATTTGCTGGCGTGCGACGGTCAGCTGGGCCACGGGCTGCCTGGGGTCCAGGTCGATTCCGATGCGGTCGAAGAGCTCCTGCGCCTTCTTGTTGAGGGCACGTTCATTCAGGAACGGTCCGGAACGCGGTTCGCGGCCGATGAAGATGTTTTGCGCAACGGTCAGGTCCCGCATCAGGTGGAATTCCTGGTGAATGATGCTGATGCCCAGTTCCTGCGCATGGCGGGGGCTGTCCACCGTGATCTTCCTGCCGTTCAGCGTGATGCTCCCGGCGTCCGCTGTTTCAATCCCGGACAGCAGCTTCATCAACGTGGACTTCCCCGCACCGTTCTCCCCCACCAGGGCAAGGACTTCGTTGTGCCGCAGGTTCAGGTGCATATCATCGAGAGCCTGGACGCCGGGGAACGCCTTGCTGATCCCCTGCACCTCCAGAAGGTAATCACTCATAACTGCCTGCTTTCATTTCAACCGCTGCTTCCTGCCCGGGTCCTGCGACGGGCAACCGGTAGATGCGTTCGGCGTTTGCGCCCATGAGGGCTGCTTGTTCGGCCGGGGCCAGTTCCGCGGCCAGCGATTCGATGACTGCCAGTGTTTCGCCGTACTGCTCTGGCCCGCTGACCGGCCAGTCGCCGCCGTAGAGCAGCCGCTCGGTGCCGAGGGCATCCAGCGCAATGTCCCAGGTGCGGCGCAGCGAATCCGCGGTGTACTGCACTCCGTCGGCCCGCAGCCCGGATACCTTGGCAACGACGTTGGGGTGCTCGGCTGCAGTCCGCAGCTGCTGCTCCCAGCGGAGGAACTCCGCGTTGCCGGCGCTCCGCGGCGGTTTGCCCAGGTGGTCGATGACAATCCTCAGCTCAGGAAGAGCCTCGGCCAGCGCGGCAGTCTGGTCGAGGTGGCCGGGATAGGCGTCCGGAATATCGAAGGTGAGTCCGGCCTGGGCCACGAGTGAAAGCGAGGCTCGTACCTCGGGAAGGGAAAGGAAGTCCCGCCGCGGGTCGTCATGGACCAGGTGCCGCACGCCCACAAAGGCCGGTGCCTCGAGCCAGCCGGCAAGCTGCCCGGCCGCGGCAGCCGGAGAATCCAGCTGTACCCAGCCCACCACGCCCCGCACGAAGCGGTGCCCGGAGGCAGCCAGCATGAAGAGCGTGTCTTCGGTGCTGTCCTCGGCCTGGACCAGGATAGCGCCGTGGATTCCGGCGACGTCGAGCAACGCTTCTGCTTCCGCGGGGAGGAAACTGCGGCTCAGCTCCGGGTCCGCCCTGTGCAGCCAGCTGTATCTCCCGGACGTCAGGTCCCACAGATGCAGATGGGCGTCAATGCGCGGGACTGGGTACGGCTTGTCAGCATGCATCGGGAATCAGCCCCTCTTCGGCCAGGGCTTCCCAAAGTTCTTCGTCCACTCGGACCTGCATGCGGGACGCGTTCTGCGCCGCCTGGGCAGCGCTGGATGCTCCCGCGACGACGGCAGCTATGGCAGGATGCCTCAGGCTGAAGTGCAGTGCGGCGGTGGGCAGGTCGGCGCCGAACTTCTCGCAGACCTCGGCGATGCGTGCGGCCTTGGCCCGCAGTTCCCCGGAGGCTGGAGCGTAGTTGTAATGGGATCCGGCACTGACCCGGGGCCGGGCCAGGATGCCGGAGTTGTAAACACCGACGTTGATTACCTGCACGCCTTTCTCCAGGCAGCGTGGAAGCAACTGCTGCGCGGCCGGCTGGTCCAGCAGGGTGTAGCGGCCGGCGAGCATGATGTAGTCCAGTTCGGCGGCTTCAACGCAGGCCAGCAGTGTCTGCGCAGAGTTGGCGCCAACTCCGATCGCGTCCACGGCCCCTTCTGCGCGCAGCTTCTCCAGGGCGGGTAGTCCCTGCTCGATTCCGGCCGCCAGATCGTAGGCATCAGGGTCGTGCAGGTAGAGGATGTCCGCCCGCTCCAGACCCATCCTGTCCAGGGACTCCTCCAGGGACCGCCGGATGCCCGCTTCACTGGGATCCCATTGGCGCCGGTAGCGGGCAGGTACGGCGAACCCTTCATCGTCCAATTCCTCCCCAGAGAATTCCGAATTCTCCACGAGCAGGCGCCCAACCTTGGTGGAGACCACAAACTCGTCCCGGGGTTTGCCGGACAGGAAGGCACCCAGCCGCCTCTCTGAAAGGCCAAGACCGTAGTGCGGAGCGGTGTCGAAATACCGGCTTCCGCCGTCCCAGGCAGCATGGAGCGCGGCGGCGGCATCGGCGTCAGTCATCCCGCGGTAGAGATTGCCGATACCGGCGCACCCAAACCCCAGCGGACCCAGCGCGGCGCCGATCATGGCAGTTCCCAGACCTGGCTGATGCCCCGGTCCGTTCCGGAATAGTCGTCCTGGACGTCAAGCAGTTCAGCCATCCGTGCCTGCCAGGGAATGTTGGCCGGGTGCGCGGCTAGGAACCGGCGCATGGCCGTGTAGTCCTGCGCCTCCACCACATGGAAGAGATTCAGCCCGCTGCGCCAAATCCGCCAGCTGGCTACCCCGGCTTCCCGCATGGCAGCGTCAAGATCGGCCGGAATGGTGGCGTGCACGGCGTCGTACTCCGCTTCCCGCCCCGGTTTCAACCGCGTATGCAGCGCGATGCGTTCCATGTCAGTGCACCAATTCCGATTGGCTCCCGGCGGCCCAGGCAGGTCCGTCCGGAAAAGCGTACGTTCGCAGCGTCTCTTCAAGCATCTGGGAGCCCCCGCCCGGTGCCAGGGGCGCCCAGTACCGGCCCTCACGGACATCCACGGGCGTAACAAAGTGTTCATGAAGGTGGTCCACGAACTCGATGACGCGGTCCTCCTTCTCACCGGAAACCGCAATGAAGTCGAACATGGACAGGTGCTGGACTGCTTCGCAGAGTCCCACCCCGCCCGCGTGCGGACACACGGGGACCCCAAATTTGGCGGCCAGCAGGAGGATCGCAATGTTCTCGTTAACGCCGGCCACACGGGCGGCGTCAATCTGCAGGACCTGCAGCGATCCAGCCTGGAGCATCTGCTTGAACACCACGCGGTTGGCAACGTGCTCTCCCGTGGCCACCGGAACCGGGGCGATGGCACGCGCAATTGCCGCGTGGCCCAGGACATCATCGGGGCTGGTAGGTTCCTCGACCCAGGCAAGGTCGAACGGAGCGAGCTGGCGGATCCATGCGACCGCAGTGTCCACGTCCCAGCGCTGGTTCGCATCCACGGCAATACGCACGTTGGGACCAACGGTTTCCCGCGCCGTACGCAGGCGCCGAATGTCGTCGTCGAGGTCCGCGCCCACCTTCAGCTTGATCTGTGTGAAGCCGTCCCGCACCGCTTCGCCGGAGAGCCGGATCAGCCGTTCGTCCGAATACCCCAGCCAACCGGGGGTGGTGGTGTATCCGGGGTAGCCCTCGGCCAGCAGCGCGGCTTCGCGGCCAGCACGGCCGGGCTGTGCCTTCCGGAGGATGGCCAGTGCCTCATCGGGAGTTAGCGCATCGCTGAGGTAGCGGAAGTCCACCAACGCCACAATTTCCTCAGGGGTCATCCGGGCCAGGAGCTGCCAGAGCGGCAAGCCTGCACGTTTGGCTTTGAGGTCCCAGAGGGCATTGACCACCGCACCGATGGCCATGTGCATGACGCCCTTTTCCGGACCAAGCCAGCGCAGCTGCGAATCGTGGACCATCATCTTCCACGTGCTGCCCATATCCTCGAGCAGGTCCTCGCAGTTCTGCCCCAGGAGGTGTCCGGAAAGTGCCTGGATCGCGGCTGCTTCCACCTCGTTGCCCCGGCCGATGGTGAAGACAAAGCCATGGCCCTCAAGGCCGTCGGTGCTGTCCGTGCGGATCACCAGGTAAGCCGCTGAATAGTCGGGATCGGGGTTCATCGCGTCCGATCCGTCGAGCTCTTTGGAAGTCGGAAAGCGGACGTCGCAGGTCTCGACGGCGGTAATGGTGCTCACGTTCGGCTCTCCCGTAATTGATGGATTCTGGTTGATGCTTCACCGACCCTAAACATCGGATGTATATGTTGTCAATCACCGAATTTGACGTAGACTCAGCCTCCATAACCTCAGATAGCTCGGATGTTCACACGGCTTTTCTAACACCGGTGGTGGCGCCCGCAGCGGACTATGCGGCAAGGATGAACAATGAAGTTTGTACGGTTAGGCCCTGCGGTCGGCGAGCATCCGGCTGTCCTGGCCGTTGACGCCAGCGGCATCGAACGGACCTACAGCCTTGAATCCCTAACCGGGGACATCGACGGAGCGTTCCTCGCCTCCGGCGGGGTCGAAGCCGCCCGCCGGGCCCTGGAAGCCTGCACGCTTCCGGAACTCGCGGAAGCGGACCAGCTGCGCATCGGAGCCCCGATTGCCCGGCCGGGGTCGATCATCTGCATCGGCATGAACTACGCGGCCCACGCCGCTGAATCCGGAGCCGCGCCACCCCGCATTCCCGTGGTGTTCCTGAAACCGGCCAACACCATTGCTGGCCCCTATGACGCCGCGCCTATTCCACCCGGGTCGGCCAAATACGACTGGGAAGTGGAGCTGGGCGTCGTTATCGGGAGGGCGGCGGTGTACCTCGCGTCCCCCGAAGACGCGGCGGGGGTGATAGCCGGGTACGTGCTTGCCAACGATCTTTCGGAGCGCGCCTACCAGATTCCGGGTGAGGCCGGTCAGTGGACCAAGGGCAAGTCACTGCCCGCTTCCACTCCCGTCGGTCCGTGGCTGGTACCCGCCACTGAGGTTGATCCCGCGGCCCTGGGAATCCGCAGCCGGGTCAACGGCGAAGTCCGGCAGGATTCCAAAACAACTGACATGCTCTTTGACCCCGCAGTCCTGGTTCATCACCTGAGCCAGTACATGCTGCTGGAGCCGGGCGACCTCATCCTGACCGGCACACCCGAAGGGGTGGCGCTGTCCGGACGGTTCCCGTATCTGGCAGCGGGAGATGTTGCTGAACTTGAAATAGACGGCCTGGGCATCCAGCGGCAGGAGTTCTTTTCCGCCGTTCCAGCCGCCGGAAACCATAGAGGAGACGAAAAATGAGCGGAGAAATGACCGGCCTGGCAGCAATTGTCACGGGAGGTGCTTCCGGCCTGGGTGCGGCAATTGCCGACCGGCTTGCCGGGCTCGGCGCACGGGTGGCAGTGCTGGACCTCAACCCTCCGGCGCCGGGCAACAGCCCGCATCTTGGGCTGGCCTGCGATGTGGGTGATGACGCATCCGTGCGCTCGGCCGTTGCACAGGCGGCCGAGGCTTTCGGCGGATTGGACGTTGTGGTCAACAACGCCGGGATCGGCGCCCAGGGCACGGTGGAGGCCAACGCCGACGACGAGTGGAACCGGGTCTGGAACGTCAACGTCATGGGAATCGTCCGCATTACCCGTGCTGCGCTGCCCTGGCTGCGTCAGTCTTCAGCAGCAGCCATCGTCAACACAGCGTCCATCGCAGCCACCGCAGGTCTTCCGGAGCGGGCCCTGTACAGCGCAACGAAGGGAGCAGTCCTCTCGCTCTCCCTGGCCATGGCGGCGGATCATTTGCGCGAAGGCATCCGGGTCAACGCGGTCAACCCGGGTACGGCAGACACGCCGTGGGTCGGACGCCTCCTGGATTCGGCGGCAGATCCGGCAGCCGAACGCGCTGCGCTCAATGCACGCCAGCCTCATGGCAGGCTGGTTTCGGCCGATGAGGTGGCCGGTGCCGTCGCGTATCTGGCCAGCCCGCTCTCGGGCTCGACCGCTGGGACGTCCTTGGCGGTCGACGGCGGCATGCAGGGACTTCGGCTTCGTCCCCTTCCTGCAGTGGAAACGGCGCCCGCATAAAAGAAACCGGCCAGGTCGGGGTCTGTAGCCGCAGGAGTACTGCAGACCCCGACCTGCCGTTTTAGGCCGTCAGGCGCCTAGGCCTTCAGCGCCAGCACGAACGGCAGCACGGACTCCGCACCGGCCAGCCGCAGGGTGCGGCCGGCTTCCGTGAGCGTCCAGCGGCTGTCCGCGAAGTCGTCCACCAGCAGCACCGGCCCGGGATTCGCCGCGAACCACGCCGCGCCCTCGGCCGGCACAGCGAACTGCTCCCAGACGGATGCGAGCCGGAAGGCACTGTTGCCGCCCGGACCTCCGGAAGGGCCTCCGTGCGGCAGCTGCAGGGCACCCAAGTACGGGATGCGGCCAAGCTCGGAGAGCCCGTGGGCCAGTGAACCCACAAGCTGCGGACGGGACCGGCTCGGCACGGACACGACCGCTACGGGCCGCTGCGTCCAGCCCCACTGCGCCAGCACCTGGACGCAGCCGTTCAGCAGCGACTGGTCCACCGGGCCGTCCACGGCACCCGGCCCAAAGATCTCCCGCAGCCGTCCGCCCCAGCCCAGATCCGTCAGGCGTGCCAGCGCCCGGCCTGTTGAAACTGCAGCGTCCGGCTTGATCTTCCCCTTTACCGGCACACCCAGCCGGTCCATGCCCGTTGGGTACATGCCTCGTGGATCGATGTCCACGCCCACCCGGGACAGGGCCTGCCCGGCGGTGTCGGCGGCCTCGGTGGCAACGTCGTCTGAATACCAGCGTCCGGCGCAGTTGTCGCAGCGGCCGCAGGGCGCCGCTGCAGGGTCATCCAGCTGCCGGGACAGGAACTCCATCCGGCAGCCGTCGGTGTTCTCATAGTCCAGCATCGCCTGCTGTTCCCGAACCCGGGCGGCGGCGATCCGTTCATAGCGTTCCCGGTCGTAGGTCCAGGGCCGCCCGGTTCCCCGCCAGCCGCCGGTAACCCGTTCCACTGCACCGTCCACGGAGAGCACCTTCAACAGGAGCTCCAGCGGAGAACGCTTGAGGTTCACGAGGGTTTCAAGCGCCCCGGTGGAGAGTACGGATCCATCGGCGAGTTCGCGCAGCACCGCGTTGGCCGGCCCTTCGGAGGGCATTGAGGATGTTGCAAAATACTCCCAGATATCCCGGTCCTCTGCTCCCGGGAGCAGCAGGACGTCAGCGTTCGGGGTGCCGCGGCCGGCACGGCCAACCTGCTGGTAGTAGGCCACGGGTGAGGACGGCGCCCCCAGGTGGACAACAAAGCCCAGGTCCGGCTTGTCGAACCCCATGCCGAGTGCACTGGTGGCGACCAGTGCCTTGACCTCATTGTTCTTCAGGGCGGTTTCGGCCTGTTCCCGGTCGGCAGGGTCGGTCCGGCCGGTGTACGCCAGCACCGGATGCCCGGCCTTCTGCAGCAGCCGGGCGGTGTCTTCCGCTGCAGAGACCGTCAGGGCGTAGATGATGCCGCTGCCGGGCAGTTCGTTGATGTGGGTCAGCAGCCAGGCGAGCCGGCTGCGGGGGCTGGGCAGCCGCAGTACGCCGAGGCGGAGCGAGTCCCGGGCCAAGGCGCCGCGGATCGTGAAGACTTCTTCCCCGCCTGCAGCCAGCTGCTCCTCCACGTCCTGCACCACCCGGGAGTTCGCGGTGGCGGTGGTTGCCAGCACCGGTACGGAGTGCGGAAGCTGTTCGATGAGGTGCCGGATCCGGCGGTAATCCGGCCGGAAGTCGTGGCCCCAGTCGGAAATGCAGTGCGCTTCGTCGATCACCAGGAGGCCGGAACGCCGCACCAGTTCCGGCAGGTGGTTCTCGCGGAAACCGGGATTATTCAGGCGTTCCGGGGAGACAAGGAGCACATCGACGTCGTCGGCTTCCAGCCGCGCGGAGATGTCCTGCCACTCGAGCTGGTTGGCTGAGTTAATGGCTGCGGCGCGGACTCCGGCCCGGGCAGCGGCGGCAACCTGGTCCCGCATCAGGGCCAGCAGGGGCGAAACGATGAGCGTGGGTCCCGCACCGCGGGCGCGCAGCAGGAGGCTGGCCACGAAGTACACCGCGGACTTCCCCCAGCCGGTGCGCTGGACAACGAGGGCACGCCTTCCGCCGCGGACCAGGGCCTCAATGGCCTCGTACTGGCCCTCATGAAACTCGGCGTCGTCCCGGCCCACCAGCGCCCGCAGGAGGGTGGTTGCCTCCGCACGCAGGGCAGCGGCGTCGGCCGTTTCTTGTGGGGCGGGTGCTGTGGGGATGTTCTGGGCGGATACCGGTTCCATACCCTCCACTATTCCAGCCGGGACCCCCACACGCCGAAGCCCCGGACAGGCAATGTGGAAAAGTCCGCAGCCGCCCCCGCCTGCCCCGCTGCAGCGCGCTCCCCTATAGACTGCATGGCGTGACTACTGCATTCGATCTTTCCTCGTCCTTCAAGGCCTATGATGTCCGCGGCGTTGTCGGCGAGACCATCACGCCCGAAATCGTCAAGGCCGTTGGCGCCGCTTTTGTGGACGTCCTTGGCCTGGCCGGGGAGACGGTCCTGGTGGGCGGCGACATGCGCCAGTCCTCCCCGGAATTCATCAAGGACTTCGCTTCCGGCGCCACCGCGCGGGGAGCCTACGTACTGCTGCTGGACCTGATTTCCACTGATGAGCTCTACTACGCGTGCGGTTCGCTGAACGCTGCCGGCGTGACCTTCACCGCCAGCCACAACCCCGCGCAGTACAACGGCATCAAGATGGCCAAGGCCGGAGCAATCCCGATTTCCTCCGAGACCGGACTGAAGGAAATCCAGAAGGCCGCAGAGCGGTACCTGAACGACGGCGTGATCGACTCGGTGGAGAAGCCGGGCCAGATCAGCGTGCGGGACGTCCTCGGCGACTACTCCGCGTACCTGCGCGATCTGGTGGACCTGCGCGGTATCCGCCCGCTGAAGGTAGTGGTGGACGCAGGCAACGGCATGGCAGGCCTTACCACCCCCGCTGTCCTGGGTGATTCGATTCTCCCCGGACTGCCGCTGGACATTGTGCCGCTGTACTTCGAACTCGACGGTTCGTTCCCGAACCACCCCGCCAACCCGCTGGAACCGGAGAACCTGCGGGACCTGCAGGCCGCCGTCGTCGAGCACGGCGCAGACCTGGGCCTGGCGTTCGACGGCGATGCTGACCGCTGCTTTGTCATCGATGAACTCGGCGCCCCGGTCAGCCCTTCGGCGATCACGGCCCTGGTGGCCCGCCGCGAAATCGCCCGCGCCAAGGCAGCCGGCGAAGACGTCCCGGTAATCATCCACAACCTGATCACCTCCCGCGCGGTCCCCGAGCTGGTGGAAACCTGCGGCGGCCGCGCAGTCCGCACCCGGGTGGGCCACTCCTTCATCAAGGCCCTGATGGCCTCCGAAGGAGCTGTCTTCGGCGGCGAGCACTCTGCGCACTACTACTTCCGCGACTTCTACAACGCGGATACCGGCATGCTGGCCGCGATGCACGTCCTGGCTGCACTCGGCGAGCAGGATCTCCCCCTCTCCGACCTGGCCCGCGAATACGAGCCGTATTTCTCCTCCGGCGAGATCAACTCCAAGCTGGACGACGTCCAGGCAGCCGTGGACCGGGTGCGCGGCGAGTATGACCGCGCAGGCGTCACGGTGGATGAACTGGACGGATTGACTTTCACCTCAGATGACGGACAGTGGTGGTTCAACCTCCGCGCGTCCAACACCGAACCCTTCCTCCGGCTGAACGCCGAGGCAGAGGACCTCTCCACTATGGAGATGGTCCGCGACCGTGTACTTGAACTAGTAAGGAAATGAGCTCATGGCTGACGTTGAACTGACCGGCGGAGAACCTTCCGCCCAGGTACAGGATGACCTGAACTCACTGCTGGGCACCGCCCTCGGTGTCACGCAGGAACAGCTCGAAGCGCAGGGTGCCTTCCTCCCGGCTGCCCTGGTGGTACAGAACGACGGCGAACTGCGCATGGTCGCCGTCTCTCCCGAAGAGAGCGACGAGGACCTGGACGCGGAGGCCATGATCGATGACCTCTACACCGTCCTGGAAGAGCAGAAGGACCAGAACCGTGCCGTAGCCGTGTTCTCCGACATCACCCTGCCCGACGAAGGCACCGACGCCATCCACGTGGTGGCTGAGCACTCTGAGGGCGTCTGCATCTCCGCGATCCAGACCTACTCCGAGCAGGACGGCCAGTGGACCTTCAACGATCCCATCTGGGAATCCGGCGAGCCGATCGTCTGGGCCAGCAGCGAAGCAGCTGATTCCTAGACGCAGGCAAACAGAAGGCCCCGCACTCATTCGCTGAGTGCGGGGCCTTCCGTTTGTTCAGGACCTACTTCGCGGCTGCGAAGCGCTCCTTGAGTTCGGCCAGCTTGGCGGAGAGCTCCTCGGGCAGGGAATCACCGAAGCGGGCGTACCACTCGTCGATGCCGGCCAGCTCGGTCTCCCACTCGGCCGGGTCCACGCGCACTGCGGCTTCGACGTCGGCCGGGGTCATGTCCAGGCCCTTGAGGTCAATCGAATCGCCGGTGGGCACAAAGCCGATCGGGGTTTCGACGGCGTCGGCCTTTCCTTCGAGGCGCTCGATGACCCACTTGAGCACACGCGAGTTCTCGCCGAAGCCGGGCCAGGCGAAACCGCCGTCGGCCGTGCGGCGGAACCAGTTCACCAGGAAGATCTGCGGCAGCTTCTCCTGGTTCGCGGTGCCGCTGAGGGTGATCCAGTGCTTGAGGTAGTCACCTGCGTCGTAACCGATGAACGGCAGCATGGCCATCGGGTCACGGCGCACCACGCCCACGGCGCCGGCAGCGGCCGCTGTGGTCTCCGAGGACAGCGTGGAGCCCATGAAAATGCCGCTGGTCCAGTCGCGCGCCTGGGTGACCAGGGGAACCGTGGTCTTCCGGCGGCCGCCGAACAGGATCGCGGAGACCGGCACACCGTTCGGGGAATGGTATTCCTCAGCGAGCATGTCGATCTGGTCGATCGGGGTGCAGAAACGGGAGTTCGGGTGCGCAGCAGGGGTGCCCGCTTCCGGAGTCCAGTCGTTGCCGCGCCAGTCCGTCAGGTGCGCCGGCGTCTCGTCCGTCATACCTTCCCACCAGACACCGCCGTCGTCGGTCAGGGCCACGTTGGTGAAGATCGAGTTGCCCTTGGCGATGGCGCGCATCGCGTTGGGGTTGGTGCTCCATCCGGTGCCAGGGGCGACGCCGAACAGGCCGGCTTCCGGGTTGGTGGCACGGAGCTCCCCGTCGTGGCCAAAGCGCAGCCAGGTGATGTCATCTCCGAGGGTCTCGACCTTCCAGCCTTCGACGGTCGGATCAAGCAGGGCCAGGTTGGTCTTGCCGCAGGCGGACGGGAAGGCAGCGGAGACGTAGTAGTCCTTCTTCTCCGGGCTGGTCAGTTTCAGGATGAGCATGTGCTCGGCGAGCCAGCCTTCGTCCCGTGCCATGACCGACGCGATGCGCAGCGCGTAGCACTTCTTGCCCAGCAGGGCGTTGCCGCCGTAGCCGGAGCCGTAGGAGTAGATGGAGCGGTCTTCGGGGAAGTGCACGATCCACTTCTCCTCGTTGCACGGCCAGGGGACATCTGCTTCGCCCTCAGCCAGAGGGGCGCCGACGGAGTGCAGGGCGGGGACGAAGAAGGCGTCAAGTTCCTCCATCTTGCGCAGCACGTCGGTGCCGATGCGGGCCATGATCCGCATGGAGGCGACCACGTAGGCGCTGTCGGTGATCTCGACGCCGAACTTCGGGTCCTCGGCGTCGAGGTGTCCCATGACGAACGGAATAACGTACATGGTGCGGCCGCGCATTGAACCGGCAAAGAGACCGTTGAGCTTGGTCCGCATTTCCGCGGGATCCATCCAGTTGTTGGTGAATCCGGCGTCTTCCTTCTTCTCGGAGCAGATGAAGGTCTGCTCCTCGACGCGTGCCACGTCCTTGGGATCGGAGAAGGCAGCGAAGGAGTTGGGGAAGGTCTCAGGGTTCAGCCGGGTCAGTGTGCCGGCCTCTACCAGTGCGTCGGTGAGCGCCTTGTTTTCCTCGGCAGATCCGTTGACCCAATAGACGTCGGCGGGCTGCGTCAGCTCTGCCACTTCCTGGACCCACGCGAGCAGGCCACGGTGGGTGGTGGGTGCCCCGCTGGAGGCCTCCCTGTTCTTGCTGTCCTGCATTTGGCTAGGAGCAGCGTTGCCGCTCTCATCGAGAACTAGCTGACGCGCGTCATCGCCCATGACTCTTCCCTTCGTTGGGTCAGTGGTATTTTTTGATGCTATTTCCCAGCTGCGGCCCTCCAGCGGGCCAAAGATGTTACCTATGTGGCGAACAGATCCAAGTTTGCCTAGATTTCAAGGGAATTTCATCCAAAATCACTGTTTTGTGTGACGAAGGTCATATAGACCGGTCTAGTATTCGGCCGTAACGGAACCCGATTGGCGTTCTCCCGGGAACCCCGCTATAGTTATCTACGGCCAAACAGCCACGGAAGAACTTGAAAGAAACCGGGGAAACCCACCAACTTCAAGGATATTCCAAAAATGCGTGCGTAGCTCAACGGATAGAGCATCTGACTACGGATCAGAAGGTTGGGGGTTCGAATCCCTTCGCGCGCACCACTGAAACCCGGCCTGACCTGCAGAAATGCGGTCAGGCCGGGTTTTTTTCTGCCCGCGCCGCGGTGTCGTTCGAGATGACGGCAGGCCTTTGCCGCTCTTGCCCCGGAGGCGGACAGATGGAAGGCTCGGGCCCATGACTGAATCCCTGGAAACAGATGTCGTAGTCATCGGCGGCGGAGCGGCGGGAGAGAACGCTGCGGGCCGTGTGGTGCAAGCCGGGCTCCAGGCCATCCTGGTCGAGTCCGCCCTGGTTGGCGGGGAGTGCTCATACTGGGCATGCATGCCGTCAAAGGCACTTCTGCGACCGGGCACGGTCCTGGCCGAAGCGCGCGCCGTGGACGGAGTCCGCCAGGCAGTGACCGGAGGACTTGACGCCAGGGCGGTCCTGGACCGGCGGAATTCCTTCACCTCAGACTGGGACGACGCCGGCCAGGTGGAGTGGGTCAGGGAAACAGGAATCGGCCTGGTACGCGGCCGCGCCCGGCTTACCGGTGAGCGTTCTTTGCAGGTGAGTGACGACGACGGCACACGGGCAACCATCCGCGCCCGGCACGCCGTCGTTCTTGCTACCGGATCCCTACCGGTCCGCCCTCCGCTCGAAGGCCTGGACCAGGTCAGTTTCTGGGGAACGGCAGACGCGACTTCGTCCCAGGAAGTGCCTCCCCGCCTCCTGGTAGTGGGAGGAGGAGTCGCCGGAACCGAACTGGCGCAGGCCTATGCCCGTCTTGGCTCTGAAGTATCCATGGTGGTGCGGCACAACCTGCTGGATGCGTTCCCCCGGCCGGCAGCGGACCTCGTGGAGGAGGCACTGCGTGCCGACGGGATCACCCTCCATACCGGCACTACGGCCGAACGGGTCTTCCAGGACGAGTCCGGCAGCATTGTCCTGGCGCTGCCGGACGGAGAAATGCTGCACGGAGACCGGCTGCTGATCGCCACCGGACGGCGCCCAGCATTGCACGGGCTCGGGTTGGAAGAACTGGGCCTGGACCCGGATTCGCTGGTTTCCGATGCCAGCGGGCTGGTCGCCGGGTCCGGCAACTGGCTTTACGCCGTCGGTGATGCTGCAGGAAAGGTTCTGCTGACCCATCAGGGCAAGTACGAAGCGCGCGCAACGGGTGCCGCAATTGCAGCACGCGCTAAGGGCGAGATTGGTTTCGAAGCTCCGCCGGACTGGAGCCGGTTTGCCGCGACGGCGGATCACTACGCAGTGCCGCAGGTGGTTTTCACGGATCCCGAGATAGCGATGGTCGGGCTGACCCCGGAGCAGGCGAAGGAACGCGGCATCCGGGTTTCGGAAACGTCCCTGCCGATCAGCGTGGCTGGATCATCCCTCTATGCCGACGGATACAGCGGCTGGGCCCAAATGGTTGTTGATGAGGACCGCGGCGTACCGGTTGGTTTCACGTTCGCCGGGCCCGGTGTGGCTGAGCTGCTGCATGCCGCCACGATTGCCGTGACCGGGCAGGTCCCGCTGGACAGGCTCTGGCATGCCGTTCCTGCCTACCCCACCATCAGCGAGGTGTGGCTGCGCCTGTTGGAAAAGTACGGACTTTAGCGGCCCTTTCAGCCCCGGGGCACCACAAAATCGGTAACACGTGCGTCGCGGCCGTCGAGTTCGGCCCAGGGCACCTCGACTTCCATGACGGTCAGTCCGGAGGTTGGATAATGGGTAGCCATTTCCATCACGGCCTCTTCGTTGGAAGCAAGGGACGCCAGCCGCATGCCGACGTCCTGGGCCCCCGGCATATGCGCAATCACCAGCAGGCTGGTTACCGTCTCCGGTACATGGTTGATGACGCTGATGATTCCCGACGCCGAGGCGTCGTAAAGACGGTCCTCCAATTTGGCGGTGGGCGCCTTCTCCCCCAGTTCGTCGCAGACCCACGTGCAGGTCTGCCGTGTCCGCAGGGCGGAGGAGCAGAGGATAAAGTCCGGAACGGAGTCGTTCTCCCGCATCCAGATCCCGGCCTGCGGGGCGTCCCTGTGACCGCGTCCGGAGAGCGGGCGCTCATGGTCCGAGGTGACCTCGCGCGGCCAGTCTGCTTTGGCATGCCGCAGCAGCATCAGTTTTTTCAGGTGGTGGCCGCTCATGGGCCAAGTCTATCCGCGCGGGGGCCCTGGCCGGGCCGCGGCCTCTGCCCTGCAGGGACCGGCATCCTGAGAGGGCAGAAACGGCTGCTTTGAGGATCAAAGCAGCCGTTTCTAGCCTCTTCCAGTGGTTGGCGCCGCAGGTCTTGCTAGATGCTGTATTCCGGAGCGGCCCAGACAACAACTTCGGGGTGCTCATAGAACCTGTAACCCTGGCCCCGTACTGTTCGCACGGTGTTGGCCAGCCGGCCCAGCTTTGAACGCAGCCGGCGGATGTGAACGTCGATGGTCCGCTCATTGGGCACTTCCTCGGCATTGCGCCACAGGCCGGAGAGCAGCTCCTCGCGCCCAACGGTCCGGGAAGCGTTCTCCACGAGGTAGTTGAGCAGTTCGAACTCCTTGAACGTAAGGTTCAGGGTTTCGCCGTCCAGGTGTACCTCGCGGCGGGAAAGGTCGATAAGCACGCCGGTTGGCCGCGGTGCACTCTGCTGAACGGGTGACGGTGCAGGCATCTCCTGGCGTGGCTTCCGGCTGACAGTCGGGTCCCCCAGTGCCTGGCGGACAACGTCGATGTCAGAGCCGGCGGCACTGGCAGGTGCCAGTGCTACGGCCGCGTGGCTTTGAGCACCCGGCACAAGTGTCTGGACGTGCGCCCGGATTTCCTGGGCCAGCTTAGTGAGCGTAGTTCCGGCGGCCGCGGCGGCGTGTTCATCCAGGCCAACGTAGATCACGAAACCTCTGGCAACCGTGTCATTGGCAACTGGCTGCGGGCCGGGCACTCCGGACGGGGCGACCACTGGTGTCGGGGCGGTGACGGGCATTCCCTCCGGATAGGAGGGACGCGGTGAACGGGCCGCGTTGGGAACTACCTGGCCAGGGAACTGCTGTCCCGTGGCGGGCGCACCGAACTGGCGGGCAAACCCAGCCGGCCGTGCTGGTATTCCGGCTGCCCTTGTCTGGGCATTGCGGAGGGAGATGTGGACGTACCCGGATGCTACTGACATTTTGGGACCTCATGGTGAATTGCCGTCGAAACGGCACTATGCAGGGAGTGTGTCCGTTTCGCAGGCGCAGGGGTTGCGCCACTCAACAGAACTGGTGTGGTGCCTGGGATGGGGGGTGGTGTCCCTGGCCTGCATTCGACGACAGCAGCTCTTCGGCCCGGCATGGCTGCCGGAAAGAAGATCTGCGACACATGCTGTCGTGTGGATGTTCACGTTACGGATTATTGCATGTAACAAAGAAGTACGCACAAGTAACAATGGTCCCGTCGTCTCAAATAGTGGACGTTACACGTGCATCTGTGAGCTATTTCACCCTCCAAGACAAATACCAGCGAATGTCCTTGGTATTCCCCAATCGGAATAGATCCCGGATCTACAAGGGATTTCGGTCAGTTCCCGCATTAACGACAAAGGCGGCTCGTAAGCACACTTACGAACCGCCAGAAGTCAAGCACCTGTCAAACTGTCCACATATTGAGACAATCTAGGCGCGTTTGGATGCTTTCCGCGTTAGTGGACGACGCCGTAGAGGCGATCTCCAGCATCTCCCAAGCCGGGCACGATATAGGCCTTTTCATCCAGCCGCTCATCAATGGAAGCCAGGACAATGGTGACGTTGGCGTCGGCCAGCTCCTCCTCCAGCACGCTGAGGCCTTCCGGTGCACCCAGCAGGCAGATGCAGATGATCTCAGCAGCGCCCCGGTTGAAGAGGAACTTGATCGCCTCGCGAAGCGTGCCGCCGGTGGCCAGCATGGGGTCCAGGACGAACACCTGCCTCCCGGTGAGGTCGTCCGGAAGCCGTTCCGCATAGGTGATGGCTTCGAGGGTCTCCTCGTTGCGGGCCATGCCCAGGAAACCGACCTCGGCAGTCGGAACCAGCCGTGTCATCCCTTCAAGCATTCCCAACCCTGCGCGGAGGATGGGGACAACCAGCGGGGTCGGCTTGACCAGCCCCGTGCCAATTGCAGAGGTAACGGGAGTCTCAATGTTCACGGGTTCAACCCGGACGGTCCGTGTGGCCTCATAGGCGAGCAGGGTGACAAGTTCTTCTGTCAGCATCCGGAAGACCGGTGAAGGGGTGTCCTTATCCCGGAGAACCGTCAGCTTGTGGGCTACGAGGGGATGATCCACTACTAGTACGCGCATGAGTCCAAACTACCACCGAGGACCCCGGCAAACCGGGCCCGTTTGTCCTCCGGAGGTATGAATAAGGGACCATAGCCGTATGGAATCCCCCACAGCTGCACACCAGGCCTGGATGGGACTCGCCCTGGAGCAGGCGCGCGCCGCCCTGGACACTGACGACGTCCCCATTGGCGCCGTCGTCGTAGGTCCGGACGGAACCATCCTGGGCACCGGACGCAACGAGCGTGAGGCGACCGGTGATCCGACGGCCCACGCCGAGGTTGTGGCAATCCGCCAGGCAGCTGCGGCGCTCGGCGAGTGGCGGCTGGAAGGCTGCACCCTGGTGGTCACCCTGGAACCGTGTGCCATGTGCGCCGGCGCCATTGTCCTGGCCCGCGTGCCACGCGTGGTGTTTGGGGCCTGGGACGAGAAAGCCGGCGCCTCCGGTTCCGTTTTCGAGATCCTGCGGGAGCCGCGGCTGAACCACTGGGTGGAGGTTTTCCCAGGCGTCCGGGAAAGGGAATGTGCTGAACTCCTGCTCACGTTTTTCGGCTCACGGCGTAGGAGCCGCGGTTCACACGGCATTAAACAGTAAGTAGGCTTTCTTTCATCCGTGGAACCTACCAGCTAGGAGCAGGCATGACTTCAGAGCACCAAGAGGGCGTAGATCGCGTAGTCAAGATCCTGGAACACGCCAAGATCGGCAACCTGACCACCCAGGATCTTCAGGGCAACCTGGTCAGCCGGCCGCTGGAGCTGCAGGAAACGGATTCCGACGGCAATCTGTGGTTCTTCACCCAGGACCCCTCCCCCAAGGCCGACGAGATCCGGGCCAACCCGAACGTGAACGTCTCCGTGGCGGACAAGAAGGGCTACCTCTCCATCAGCGGCCGTGCAGAGATTTCCCGTGACCAGGAGAAGATTCAGGAGCTTTGGAGCGCCTCGGCTTCAGCATGGTTCGAAGAGGGACGCGAAGATCCGTCCATTGCGCTGATCAAGGTCAACAGTGACACCGCCGAGTACTGGGTGTCGGACGAACCCAAGATTGCCAGCATCTTCAAGATCGGTAAGAGTGCCGTAACCGGCCAGACGCCGGATATCGGAAAGAACGACGTCGTCGACCTCTAGCGCAGGCTCGCCGTCCCGGCCCCGGCGGACCCGGGGCCGGGACGTTTTGGGACTGGGGCCAAACACCCGGTAAGGTTGACGCGTTGGTGACGTGTCCGAGCGGCCGAAGGTGCAACACTCGAAATGTTGTTTGGTGTAAAAGCCAACGTGGGTTCAAATCCCACCGTCACCGCCATTTGAGAAGGTCCCGGTTCCCTTGTAAATCATGGGAACCGGGACCTTTTGCTTTGCCCCGCCCAGGGTCGCTCCGCCGTCAGGTGTAGAAGAACCGCACCGCGTGGAAGAAGACAGGCGCCGCAAAGCAGAGCGAGTCCAGGCGGTCCATGATGCCGCCGTGGCCGGGGATGGTGGAGCCGAAGTCCTTAATCCCGCGGTCCCGCTTGATGGCAGACATCACCAGGCCCCCGGCGAAGCCCATCACGCAGGAGATGAAAGCCAGAAGCGCGGCCATCAACGGGCTGAACGGGGTGACCCACCACAGAGCCGCCCCCAGAGCGGTGGCCGACAGCACTCCCCCGATGAACCCTTCCCAGGTCTTGTTGGGACTCACGCCCGGCGCGATTGGGTGCTTCCCGAGCGTCTTGCCCCACACGTACTGCAGCACGTCGGAGCCCTGCACCACGATGAGCAGGAACAGCAGCAGCTGCGCACCTGTCGCCCCGCCGGCTCCGGGCGCCGAACCTTCGGCCGCATCCCGGCCTGCCTCCATGGCTACCGGTAGCTGCAGCAGCGCCGGGGCGTAGCTGATGGCGTAAACGCATACCATCAGCGCCCACTGAATGGCCGCGGTTCGCTGCAGGAAGCCGGTGGTCTGCCCGGCCAGTGCATTGCGCGCGGGAAGGAAGAGGAAGGCGTACACCGGGATGAAGACACTGAACATGCCGTACCAGTGTTCCCACAGGAACCAGTAGTGCACCGCGGGGATGATGAACACGAGCCACACGAGAACCTTGTGATCTCCGCGGCCGGTCGGCGAGATGGTGATGAACTCGCGCAGTGCCAGAAGAGAGAGCACTAGAAACAGCAGGATCGTCACCGTCTCGCCGGCTGCCAGGACAGTGCCTATCAGCGCGACCATCAACCACCAGGCGTTGATGCGCTGCTTCAGGTTCACTATGGTGCCCGTTTTGCCCACCCGTCGCCCGAGCACCCATGCGATCACGGTGGCCAAAACCAGTACAACGACGACGCCGCCAAGGAGTTTCAGCGACGTCCAGTCCAGCAACCCCAATTCCCAGGCGCTCACGGATTGTCCTGCCGGGTCTGGCTGGGAGGGGCCGAGGGACCGTCGTCCGGTCCAGCAGCAGGCTGCGTGCCTTGATGCTTCGCCAGGCCTTCGACCAGAACCTGCCGGGCGCGGGCCAGGAACGTCTGTCTGTCCTCATCGGGTCCCAGATGGAGTGGCTCGCAGAAGATGACGGTGGAGAGGTGAGGCACCGGGATCACCTCACCTTTCGGGAGGATCCGGCCGAGGTTCGCCAGCGTCACTGGGACCACAGGCACCTCCGGGTGAAGACGGGCCAGTTTGTACAGTCCGCCGTGAAACGGGGCTATTGTGTCGCCTTCGCCGCGGGTACCTTCAGGGAAGATAATCAGCGAGTCGCCGGCGGCCAGCACCTCCGCCATGCCCTCCACCTGCCCCTTGGGGCTAACTCCCGAGTCCGACGTGCGCTGCCGGCTGCTGCTGGAGCCGTGGCGCTCGACCAAATAGGCGTTGAAGATCCGTTCGGCAAAAGCCCTCCGCACCCCGGACCCCCAGTAGTCCTTGGCAGCCACCGGACGTGCGCGTCGCTGAAGCTCGGCAGGCAGTGCGGCCCAAATGGTGAGGAAGTCCAGATGGCTCGAATGGTTCGCGTAGTAGATCGCCTGCCCGGGTAGATCCAGTCCCGGTTCTCCGGCTGCAGTCACAACGCGCGCACCGGCGAAGGCTCCGACAAGTTTCGCGAGGCTGCGCCGGGCGGCCCTTCCAAGGTTCATGCGGGCAGGTCCTTGCTGCGGGCACGCAGCGCAGCGCTGACGCGGCGCAGGCGGCGGGCACAGGTGATCAGTGAGCCCAGCGCGATGAGGGCCAGTGTGCAGAACAGCGCCCATCCTTCCTGCCAGGGAAGCCATGGCTCGGCGATGCCCGCCAGGACACCGATCATCAGCAGCCACATGCGGTGAGGTTTGGCCAGGGGCCCGTCGAAGAAGTTTCCCGTGCCAAGGGCTGCTCCGAGGCAGCGGATGTAGGCAGTGAGTACGGCAAGTATCGCTGCAAGGAGTCCAAGCGTGATCCCTAAATCGACCCGGCCGGCGGTCGCCAGCCCGGCGGTCGCGATGCCGGCGGCCCCCAGGAACAGCACATCGGAAATCCGGTCCGGCAGTTCGTTGTAAATGTCACCTACCGGTGAGCTCATGCCTTTTTCCACGGCCAGCATCCCGTCGAGCATGTTCAGCAGCAAACGCAGCGGTATGCAGGCAGCAGCCACGGCCAGAAGAACAGCGCGAACGACGGCGTCGCTGGCATTCCCCGACCAGATAAGCGCAACGGCGCCCGCTGCAGCGAACAGCACTGAACCGACCGAGATCTGGTTGGGGGTGAGTTTTGCCGCCGCAAGAAGATCCGCAGCTTTTGCCGCCCACCGGCTGCTGCGCTGCGGTATTTCCCGCCTGTCCGTTCCATGGCTCATCTAAAGTGTCCGTTCAATTTGCCTTGTGCCGTAGCTCATACGCTATTACGAGCCGGACGGCGGAACGGGCACCAACCCGCGATCAATCCCGCGGTTCCCCTTAGCCTTTCATTACAGTGTGAGCATGAAAGCCCGGCGCAAATCAGCAGTCAGGAATGCCCTGCGGGAGCACGGGATCGCCGGCGCCTGGGGCTTCGCAGAAGCGACGTTCTTCTTCGTGGTCCCTGATGTGTGGACATCCTGGGTAGGGCTGCGGCGGCCTAAACGCGCGGTCGGCACCACGTTCTCTGCCCTTGGCGGTGCAATGGCCGGAGGTGCCGTGACCTACTGCTGGGGCCGCAAAGTGGCCGCAGAAACCTCGCGTAAGGCGTTGGCGAAAGTTCCGGCGGTCACGGATGCCATGATCGGCGACGTCGAACAGGAGATGGCCGAGTCCGGCGCCGCTTCCCTGCTGCGGGGGCCCACCCGTGGAGTCCCTTACAAGCTCTACGCGCGGGCAGCCGGGCTGCAGCGGACCTCGCTCGTGGCATTTCTTGCCTGGAGTGTGCCCGGCCGAATGATCCGGTTCCTGGCGGTGACGGCGGCAGTATCCGGTATCGCAGCCCTGGGCCGGCACTGGTTCCCCGGAATGTCCGAACGGCGCATCTCGACCGTGTTCTGGCTGTGCTGGGCTGCGTTCTACGCGGTATTCATTCCACTGAAGTCCCGCCGAGGGTCGGCCTAGGGGCCGCCTCGAAATCCCTACCCGGCGTCAGTGTCCGTCTTCTTCGGCCGGTGACCGGCTATCGCTGCCCTCGTGTCTCCGGGCTCGTGCCCTTCCTTCTTCTTGCCGAAAGGGAAGACCTTCTTCACCAGGACCAGCACGGCCATGACGACCAGGCCCCAGGCCAGGCCCGCAACGGCCGAGCAGAGTGTGTTCACGAGCCAGCCGAGGAAGCCTCCCACAACGGCCAGTTCGGCCACGGGGTGCTCCAGGAGATGCACCAGATCGTAGGGTGCGTGCCAGCCAAGGTCGGAGGCACCCACCAGCATGATGTGGCCGCCAACCCAGAGCATGGCAATTGTTCCGACGAACGTGATCGCCGCCAGCACGGCGGGCATTCCCCTAACCAGCAGTCCACCGACCCGCTTGGAACCAGCCGAGTCCTTGCCGGCAAGGTGCAGGCCGATGTCGTCCATCTTCACGATCAGTGCCACTGCCCCGTAGACGAGCACCGTAATCGCGATCGCCACGACCACCAGGATTACTGCGCGCACCCAGATCGAAGCGTCACCTACCTCGTTCATGGCAATGACCATGATCTCGCAGGAGAGGATGAAGTCCGTAGTGATGGCGCCCTTGACTACCTTAGACTCGGCATTGGGCCCCCGTTCGACTGCGGGTTCCTTCTTCGCCTCATGGTGGCCAAAGAACTTGTGCCACACCTTCTCGGCACCCTCATAACAGAGGTACGTACCGCCGAGCATCAGGATGAACGGAATGACGCCGGGGATAAAGGCACTGACCAGCAGCAGCGCAGGCAGGATGATGAGCAGCTTGTTCCGCAGCGAACCCCAGAAGATCTTTTTGATCATCGGAAGTTCACGGGAGGGGTCCGCCCCGGAAACATACTGCGGTGTCACCGCGGCGTCATCAATCACGACGCCGGCGGCCTTGGCACCGGCCTTCGCAGCTCCTGCCGCGATGTCGTCCACCGAGGCAGCCGCTATGCGGGCCAGGGCAGCGACGTCGTCCAGCAGGGCGACGAGTCCGCCGCTCACAGACCGCTCCCGGCCTGTTCGAAGACGGAAACTTGGGGGTAGATGGCGCCCTTGAGACGCGGAATTGCCATACCGGGATTATAGGGCCGCAGGACCGGCGTTGCAGTGCCGTTTCCGTTGCCGCGCCCGCCTCGGGGCCGTAGGTTTCTCCGCATGGACACATCGTTCAGGGCACAGGTGTTTGAATGGCGCGGCCCGGCACCGTTCTACTGGGTCCTCCTTCCGGTGCACGCTGCCGACTATGTCCGCGCGCAGGCCGCCAAGGCTACCTACGGATGGGGCGCTATTCCCGTCCTGGTGCGGATCGGAGCCACGGAGTGGGAGACCTCGCTGCTGCCGCACAGCGGTGCGTATGCGCTGCCGCTGCGGAAGGACGTCCGCATCAAAGAAGAGATTGGCGACGGCGAGACCGTGGCGGTCGCGCTCACCATGGCACCCCGCGAAGGCCGGACAGCGAGCGGCCCGGGACCGGCAGTGCAGGTTATTGAGGAGGACAGATGAGCGTACGGATTCTGCGGGCGGACGGTCCGGTGGAGGAGCTCGACGACGAAGAGAACGGCACGCGCTACGCCTACCAGGTGGCGCCCGGCGGTGTACTGATCGTCCTGGAGTGCCCCGATGACGGCAAATGGCTGGTGCGCAAGGAGGTCTCCGCCAACCGCTGGAATGAGGTGTCCGGGCGGAGGTTCATCGGTGACGCCACCGGTGTTGGCGGGATTGAGGGCGGCAAGGCCGACGGCCGGCCAAAGTCCACGAAACTGCCCCCGCCGTGAACACCCGCGGTAAGCACCCACCGTCAGCAGGTCAGGCGAGCCAGAAGTCCCGCAGCGCGGCAGCCGCTTCCTTGCCCTGGCGCCGGCCGGCCGCCGAAGCCGGTATCCGGGTGGAACGCAGCAGCGGATTCGCGCCAAAATCCCGCAGGGCAGCTTCATCGGCTTCCATCAGGAAGGTCTGGCTGTGCTGCTGCAGCTTGGCGAGCGCCTGCGCCAGACTGGGACCGAACGGGCTCGCCGGGGCCTCCGGACCGCAGGCCAGCACCAGCACCTTTCCGTAACCTTCAGCGACGTCGGCATTTGTTGCCGAACGCATCCCGCCGTCCATATAAGGACGGCCCAGTATCGTGACCGGCGGCCATACCGTGGGAACCGCGCAGCTGGCGGCGACCGCACGGGCGAGCTCGACGTCGGACGTGGCATCCAGGACAGTGAACGACCCGTCCTCCGCATCCACCACGGCAATGCCAAACGGCCGGTCCGGCCACTCGCGCTGCGGCAGCAGTGACCGGATGCTGGCGACCCACTCCCCCTCGGTCATCACTGCCGGTGTGGTCCGTGCCAGCTGCCCCACCCGTGCCCGTGCCGCCATCTCGTCGCCGTCCCCGCGTCCCGCCGTCGCAGTGAGCTCAATGAAGGCCTCACTGCTGAAGCCGCTGGGATCCTGGTACGGCGCTTCGGTGCCCTGCGCGGCGGGTGCCTGCCCGGCGTCGTCGAGCTGTGCCGCCAGGACCTGCGGAAGCAGGCCGGAACGCAGCGCCGCTCCCACCATGGAACCGGCGGATGTGCCCACCACCAGGTCCGCAGCGTTGAGATTGATCCCTTCTTCCAGAAGGGCAGCGAGCACGCCCATCTCCCATGCGATCCCTGCCACCCCGCCGCCGCCAAGGATGATTGCCCGTGTTTGGCTCATGCTGAGTGCTCCGTTCGTGTGCCTCCCTTACTGCCCGGGAGTCTAGACGCACGCGCCCACCGAACGGCAGGACCGGCGGCGGTTTTGGTCCCGGACATACCCGGTATTGAATAAGGGCATGGCATTACGTGTTCTGATGGTCGGCCGCAAGCATGAGGACTGGGTGGTTGACGGGATTCACCGCTACGAAAAGAGGCTGAAGAAACCCTTCGACCTCTCCTGGGTGTCAATCCCGCATTCCGCCAGGGAAAACGATGCCGCCCGTAAGGAAGAGTCAGAGCGCCTGCTCGCCAAAACCGGCAGTGACTATGTGATCCTCCTGGATGAGCGGGGCAAGGCCATCACTTCCCCGCAGCTTGCGAAGACCCTGCAAAAGCCCCTGGACAATTCCCGCAACGTCACCCTCATTATTGGCGGGGCCTACGGCGTGGACCAGAGCGTGCATGACCGGGCGGATTTCGTCTGGTCGCTGTCCCCGCTTGTGTTCCCGCACCAGCTGGTGCGGCTCATCCTGGCAGAGCAGGTTTACCGGGCACAGGAGATCGCCGCCGGGCGTCCCTACCACCACGAATAGACATTCGTCCCTTCCGTAACAATTCGATGAGGTTTTTGTGCGGCCCGCGGTGCGGTTTGACCGAGTGGCGGCGCGGGTTCAAGGTGAACGAATGAGAACCATGGCTGCCAGAACCCCGCTCTTCCTTTCCGCCGGACTGCTTGGTGCAGCCCTGGTCCTGGCCGGCTGCGGGGGCAGCAACAACACTGACGAGCCCCCCTCGCCCACCCCGTCAGGGAGCACGACGGCGAGCCCCGCTCCGAGTGCCGCGCCCGGCACCTCCGCGGCACCCCAGACATCGGCACCTGCGCCGGAAGCCGGCGTCGTTCCGTGTACCGCGGCTATGCTCTCCGCTGCCGTGGAAGACACCCCGGGAGGCGGGGCCGCAGGCAGCGTTTACCGTGACCTGGTGCTGAGTAACACCTCGTCAGAGCCGTGTTCGACGTTCGGTTTCCCCGGCGTCTCCTACCTCTCGGTAGCCGCAACCCAGGTCGGTGCACCGGCGACCCGTGCCGGCGGGGCTGCCGCTGTATCCGTGACGCTTCAGCCGGGGCAGTCTGCGGTTGCTTCCCTGCGTGAAACCCGTCCGGAGAATTACGGCGAGGAGTGCTCGAAGGTGCCGGTTTCCGGGCTCCGGGTCTTCCCGCCGGAAGATACTGCCTTCCTCGACATTGCCCGCGCCGGGTACGGCTGCAGCAACGACGAGATTGAGCTGCTGGAGGTCGGTCCGCTGACCGGTCCGCGGTAGCACAGGGGGTCCTGCGCCATTGATTCGGGCAGATGGCAAATTAGCCGTACCGTTCCCCGGTTGGCATACTGGTGGGCATTTGTGGCCTGCGGCACTGTGCAAAGTGCGCAGTGCCGCGGCCCACTGACACTGACACTGACCGACGTGATACGGAACTGACCGGAACGGCTACATGACTGACGAAACGTACAAGTTGATTGCCCTGATCATTTACATGATCGCCATGCTGGGAATCGGATGGTGGGCTTACCGCCGCACCTCCAACCTGGATGACTACATGCTGGCTGGGCGGGGGCTCAAGCCAGGTGTCGCAGCGCTCAGCGCAGGCGCCTCGGACATGTCCGGCTGGCTGCTCATGGGCCTGCCGGGCGCAATCTACCTCTCCGGGCTCACCGAAGCGTGGATCGCCGTTGGCCTCACGGTCGGTGCATGGCTGAACTGGAAGTTCGTGGCGCCCCGGCTGCGTTCCTACACGCTTGTTGCCAACAACTCGATTACGGTGCCGAGCTTCTTTGAGAACCGCCTCAAGGACCGCACGCGGGTGCTGCGCGTAGTTTCCGGCATCATCATCCTGGTCTTCTTCACCTTCTACGTGTCCTCCGGCATGGTGGCCGGCGGCGTCTTCTTCGAGAGCTCCTTCGGCTCCAGTTACACCACCGGCATGCTGATCGTGGGCGGCGTGACCATCGCCTACACCCTCTTCGGCGGTTTCCTCGGCGCCAGCTACACCGATGTGGTGCAGGGCCTGATGATGCTCCTCGCCCTCATCGCCGTCCCGGTAGTGGGAATCTTCCTGGTGGGCGGCCCGTCCGGCATGGCCGAGTCGCTGCGCGAAATCGATCCTGCCATGCTCAACCCGGTGGCGGGCACGACGGCGCTGGCCGTAATCTCGGCCCTTGCCTGGGGCCTGGGCTACTTCGGGCAGCCGCACATCATCGTCCGCTTTATGGCCCTCCGCTCCCCGTCCGACGCCGTAGCCGGCCGCCGCATCGGCGTGGGCTGGATGCTGCTGAGCGTGATCGGCGCGGTCTTCACCGCCCTGGTAGGCGCCGCTTACTTCCAGCAGAACAACCTGACCCTCAGCGATCCCGAAGCAGTCTTCCTCAGCATGGCCCAGGCGCTCTTCCATCCCATCGTTGCCGGGTTTGTCCTCGCGGCAGTACTGGCCGCCATTATGAGCACCATCTCCTCCCAGCTGATCGTGACCTCCTCCGCCCTGGTGGAAGACCTGTACAAGATCGTGGTCAAAAAAGATGCCTCCCAGCGCGTGCTGGTGATGCTCGGCCGCGGGGCGGTGCTGGTTGTTTCCGTGGTGTCCATCTTCCTGGCGCTGGACCGCAGCAACTCCATCCTTGACCTGGTCGGGTTCGCCTGGGCCGGTTTCGGAGCGGCCTTCGGTCCCACCATCCTGCTGTGCCTGTTCTGGCGCCGCCTAACCACCGCGGGCGCACTGGCCGGCATGGCCGCCGGAGCAGTCACCGCCTTCGTGTGGGGCAGCTCCGAGCTCTCTTCTACCCTGTACGAGATCATCCCCGGCTTCGCCGTGAACCTGATCCTCGCCGTCGTCGTCAGCCTGCTCACCCGCGCTCCTGCCGGGCTGGACCGCGACTTCGATGAAGCGCGGGAAATTGCCCGCCGCGGCGCGGAGGAACCCGAAGCGGTTCCCGCGCGCTGATCCGGTCATGGCGTCCGTGTCCGGATAGCGGGCACGGACACCATGGCCTAGGGCACTCGAAGGCGGTCCCGGCCCCCGGCCGGGACCGGTGAGGCGCTATTCCTCGTCCACCTCATGTTCCCCAGCTGGGATTTCCGTGAGGAGCAAGGCTCCGCGCCGATACGACACGCGCCACTCGAATCGATCATTCCAGCTGCCGAAGGAGATCAGGCGTTCAGGTCCGGCACCCGCGTAGGGACTCTCCCACTCCAGGTTCCATCCGGCCCGCAGACGGCCGAGCGCGGACTGCACGTCTCCGAATGCGTCCTGCTGGGCTGACTCCCGGCGCCGGCGGAAGTATGCCTCGGGGATACACAGGAGGAATCCCCCCAGCAGGCAGCCTGCCATCAGGTAGACCACTGCGTCTCCTGCGCTCGGGGGCAGCATGCCCCCAAAGGGCAGCACGAGCAGCAGCGGCAGCAAAAGGCCCCACGACGTCAGCATGAGGACCTGGACGGCGCAAAGGCAAAGTCGGGCCCTGAACAGGCGGGCGACAGCTGGACCGGCGACCTTTAAGGAACGCAGCGCCGCGTCAGGCATGGCCACCCTCAAGCGTCGTAGCGCGCAGGATGAGGTGGGTCGACAACGGCGTCGGTTCGGCAGGCAGCCCGGCCATCACCCGGGACGTCAGCTGTTCCACCGCCTGCGCGGCAATGAGTTCCGGGTCCAGGTCAATCGCCGTGATGGCCGGTGAGGCTGACCGGGACTGCTCCGAGTCCGCGCCGGCAACCAGCTGCACCTGCTCCGGAACGGCAATGCCGCGGGCCGTGAGTTCATCGAGTATGCCGCGGGCGTGCCGGCCGGTGAGGCAGTAGATCGCATCCGGCAGGTCACCGTCTTTCAGCAGTTCAGCGACGGCATCCCTTCCCCCCCCGGTGCCGTCCGCTTCCGGACGGGCCACCACCCGTGCCGGCATTCCGTGGCGTTCGGCCCAGGTCCGGTACGCCGACGCCGAGTCCAGGTTCCAGGAGTTGTGGTCGCACCCGGTGACAAGGGCTATGCGCCGTGCCCCCCGTTCCTGCAGCGTGCGGAGAATCAGCTCTGTCTCATCTTCATCCATCGAACCTATCCAGTCAGTGAACCCCGGGCGGTCCGGTACGCGGCCCACCGTAATAAACGGCAGGGACGCTTCCTGAAGCAGGTCTATGACGGGGTCCGATTCCAGCGGATCGGCGATGATGTAGCCGTCCAGCGTCAGCGCCAGCGGCTGCCGGGGAAGCTTTGAGAGGTCACGCAGCAGCATGAGGCTGAGGTTCCGCTCCAGGCATTCAACTGCGACCGCACCGATGAGCCGGGTGAAGTAGTCGACGCCGGTGGGCCGGTAAGTCCCCAGCGTATCCAGCGGGCGCAGCATCAGTCCCACCACTCCGAGCGGGCTGCTGCGCATTCCCCGGGCGAGCGGATCGGGCTGATAGCCGAGCCTTTCCGCGGTCTCGCGGATCCGTTCCCTGGTTACCGCTGAGAGCGTGCCTTTGCCGTTAAGCGCATGCGAGACAGCGGTGATGGATACCCCGGCGGTGCGTGCGACGTCCCGGATGGTGGTTCTTGACGACAATGTTTCTCCATTTCACGGCGCTTGGTAACGGTTAGGCAACGGAACTGACGCTACGACATATAAAACGTTTTATACACCTAAATTCTGAGAGTAGCGGGCATCAAACCGGCTCTTCGCGGTTGGTGGTGAAACAGGTTCCGTGTCTTGAAAGCTAAAGGGCTCGTAGCCCTGCTGTGATGGATGTTCTCTACGCATTCATCAACAGTCAGGAGCTACGAGCCTTGATCGAGCCTA
>NZ_VULS01000011.1:0-96212 GCF_009696625.1 Arthrobacter sp. BL-252-APC-1A
TGGTTCCCAACCAACAACCCGCGTCGTTGTTGAGTCAGGGAACACCACAATTGAATACACGCCACCACCCTCATACCAGGGGACCGGTGGCGTCCGGTACCACGTACCCCACAATTTTACCCACCCCTACACGGTCACGGCCGGCAGACGGGGGTTCGGGTTGGAAGGGTTACGGCGGTCATTGCGCGGGGGAAACGCCCGGTCCCATTCCGAACCCGGAAGCTAAGACCCGCAGCGCCGATGGTACTGCACCCGGGAGGGTGTGGGAGAGTAGGTCACCGCCGGACAACCATTAATGTTTCAGGCCCCGCAACGCTGCGAGGGCCTGAAACACTTTAACAAGCCATAAGTAAATCTATCTGGAGACATCTGGCAGTTCTTCGGACTAGCCCTTCTCAGCTTCGAGGAGGCCGAGTAGGTAGCTGCCGTATCCGCCTTTCACGAGGGGAAGGGCAAGAGCTTCGAGCTCGCCGTCAGTGATGTTGCCCAGCCGCCAGGAGATCTCCTCCGGGCAACCAATCGAAAGCCCCTGGCGTTTCTGCACAGTTCGGATGAACTCCGAGGCCTCGTTGAGTGAGTCGAACGTTCCGGTATCCAGCCAAGCTGTGCCGCGCGGCAGAATCGATACCTGGAGTTTGCCCTTGTCCATATAGGCCTTATTGACGTCTGTGATCTCCAATTCGCCACGCGGCGAGGGGTGGAGGTTCCGGGCTATGTCGACGACGTCGTTGTCGTAAAAATAGAGACCCGGTACTGCATAGTGGCTCTTGGGCTGCTCCGGCTTTTCCTCAAGGGAGATGGCAGTGCCCTCGGCGTCAAACTCCACAACACCGTACGCACTGGGATCGGCCACCCAGTAGCCAAAGATGGCCCCGCCATCGATGTCCGTGAACCGGCGTAGCTGGCTGCCCATCCCCGCGCCGTAAAAGATATTGTCGCCAAGCACCAGTGCAACGGCTTCGTTTCCTATGTGGTCGGCCCCCAAAATAAACGCCTGAGCAAGGCCGTCCGGAGATGGTTGCTGTTTATAGCTAATGCTTACGCCAAATCGGGAACCGTCGCCCAGCAACCGTTGGAATTGTTCCGCATCGTGGGGCGTGGTAATGATCAGGATATCCCTGATCCCGGCCAGGATTAGTGTCGACAGCGGGTAATAGATCATAGGCTTGTCGTAAACAGGTACCAGCTGTTTACTAACTCCCAGCGTGATGGGGTGGAGCCGGGAGCCGGTTCCCCCGGCCAGAATAATTCCACGCATGTGCACATCCTTTCCGCCGAGAACTCGACACTAACCCGTGAACTTACGGGAGTATTCCGGTACTGTACACGCTCATGCGCAGATTCCTCGTTACCGGCGGTGCCGGCTTTATTGGCTCAAATTTCGTGCACTATGCTGCGGCTTATTCCGACGCCACGATCACGGTACTGGACAAGCTCACGTATGCAGGCAACAAAGCTTCCCTGAATGGCCTCCCCGCGGAACGGTTCCAGTTGGTCCAAGGAGATATCTGCGACGCTGAGCTGGTGGATACTTTGGTGGCGGACGCCGACGTCGTCGTCCACTACGCGGCAGAGTCCCACAACGACAACTCGCTCCATGATCCGCGCCCGTTCCTGGACACCAACATCATCGGCACGTACACGCTGATTGAAGCGGCCCGCCGGCACGGCACGCGCTTCCACCACATCTCCACGGACGAGGTCTACGGAGACCTGGAACTCGATGACCCGCAGCGGTTCACCGAGTCCACCCCGTACAACCCATCCAGCCCGTACTCCTCCACCAAGGCAGGCTCGGACCTGCTGGTGCGCGCCTGGGTCCGTTCCTTCGGGCTTCAGGCGACCATTAGCAACTGCTCGAACAACTACGGGCCGTACCAGCACGTGGAGAAGTTCATCCCGCGGCAGATCACCAACGTGATCGACGGCATTCGGCCCAAGCTCTACGGTGCCGGGGAAAACGTCCGTGACTGGATCCACGCCAACGACCATTCCTCGGCCGTCCTGACCATCATCGAGAAGGGCGAAATTGGGCAGACCTACCTGATCGGCGCCGACGGGGAAAAGAACAACAAGGAAGTCATCGAACTGATCCTGAAGCACATGGGTCAGTCAGCCGACGCCTATGACCAGGTCATTGACCGGCCGGGCCACGACCTGCGCTACGCCATCGATTCCACCCGGCTGCGTACCGAACTGGGCTGGGAACCGCAGTTCTCAAACTTCGAGCAGGGCCTCGAGGCCACGATCGCCTGGTACCGGGAGAACGAAGCCTGGTGGCGGCCGCAGAAGGCCGAGACCGAAGCCAAATACAAGGTCCAGGGCCAGTAACGACGATGGTTGAATTCTCCAAGGCGCTCACCGCCCGCGAAACCCCCATTCCCGGCGTCGTGCTTTACGACCTTCCCGTCCACGGCGACAACCGCGGCTGGTTCAAGGAAAACTGGCAGCGGGAAAAGATGCTGGCCCTGGGTCTCCCGGACTTCGGCCCGGCCCAGAACAACATCTCCTTCAACGAAAAAGCCGGAACAACCCGCGGCATCCACGCCGAGCCATGGGACAAATACATCTCGGTGGCCACCGGACGCATTTTCGGTGCATGGGTGGACCTGCGTGAAGGTCCCAGCTTCGGAGCAGTCTTTACCGCTGAGCTGGATCCGAGCCAGGCCATCTTCATTCCGCGTGGAGTGGGCAACGCCTTCCAGACGCTGGAAGACAACACCGCCTACACCTACCTGGTGAATGACCACTGGAGTGCCGGCGCGCAGGACCAGTACACGTTCCTGAACCTCGCCGACGAGACGGTTGCCATTCCCTGGCCCATCCCCCTGGAACAGGCCGAACTCTCGGCCAAGGACAAGGCCCACCCCCGCCTGGCGGACGTTGCACCAATGGCACCGAAGAAGACACTGGTCATCGGCGCAGACGGACAGTTGGGCAAAGCCCTGCGGGCAGAATACGACGGCGATCCGTCAGCCGAGTTCGCGGGCCGCAGCGGGTTCGACCTCGGCAACCCGGACTCCTGGAACCGGAGCTGGAAGAACTACCGGACCATTATCAACGCCGCTGCCTACACGGCCGTGGACACAGCTGAGACCGCGGAGGGACGGCGGGCCGCCTGGAACGTCAATGCCGCCGCAGTTGCCCGGCTGGCCCGCATCGCCGCACAGAACCGGATCACGCTGGTGCATATCTCCAGCGACTATGTGTTCGACGGAATCGAAACCGTCCACACGGAGGATGAGCCGTTCTCCCCGCTCGGCGTCTACGGACAGTCGAAGGCCGCCGGCGACACCGCTGTCTCCACCGTCCCGCAGCACTACATCCTGCGCACTTCCTGGGTGATCGGCGAGGGCAGCAACTTTGTCTGCACGATGGCATCCCTTGCCGGCCGCGGCGTGAAGCCCAGCGTGGTAAACGACCAGATCGGCCGTCTGACCTTCACCCAGGAAATCGCAGCAGCAATCCGCCACCTGACAGAGTCCGCAGCTCCCTACGGAACGTACAACATCACCAACGATGGTGATCCCGTCTCCTGGGCGGACATCGCCGCACAGGTCTTTGCCCTCACCGGCTCTGACCCGCTGGCCGTGACCGGGGTGAGCACTGAGGAATACTTCGCCTCGAATCCTGATGCCGCACCCCGCCCGCTAAACAGTGTGCTGGACCTGCAGAAAATCAAGGACACGGGCTTCACTCCGCGGCAGATGAAAGCGGCACTGGCCGCCTATCTCAATCCCGGATCCGTGGAGGACATCCGGGAAGGGTCCGCTGAAGGAGTGCATACGAACGGATAACCTCGACTAGGCTTGAGTCCATGCGTATTGCTCGGTTTATCCAGGACAGTGACCCTGCCTTCGGCGTCGTCGACGGTGAAGAAGGCCATGAAGAAATCGCCGTGATCAAGGGCGACCCGTTCTTTTCCGGCGTCCAGCTCACGGGGGAGCGGCACAAGCTGGAGGACGTGCGTGTCCTGGCTCCGATCATCCCGCGCAGCAAGGTCGTGGGCATCGGCAAGAACTACGCCGACCATGCCGCTGAAATGGGAGGGGAAGTTCCTCCTGCCCCGCTGATGTTCTTCAAGCCGAACACGTCTGTGATCGGTCCGAATGACCCAATTGTGCTGCCGTCCTTCTCCGAGGAAGTCTCCTATGAAGCCGAGCTCGCCGTGGTTATCGGACGGATCTGCAAGGACGTTCCGCTGGAGCGCGTGGACGAAGTTGTCTTCGGGTATACCTGCGCCAACGACCTCACGGCACGGGACGCGCAGCGCACGGATAACCAGTGGGCCCGCGCCAAGGGTTTCGACACGTCCTGCCCCGTCGGCCCCTGGATCGAAACCGATCTGGACACGGACAGCCTCGCGATCCGTGCGTATCTGGACGGCGACCTGGTCCAGGACGGCAACACCTCAGAGATGATCTGGGGAGTGAAGGAACTTGTCTCCTACGTTTCGCAGGCGTTTACCCTCCTTCCCGGTGACATCATCCTCACCGGGACCCCGGCCGGCGTCGGACAGATCACCGACGGGCAGCGGATCGAAGTCCAGGTTGAGGGCATCGGTACGCTGGCTAACATCGCCCGCGGCTAGGAAGCAGAAGGCATTGGCGGGGGGAACGCAAAAACTGCGCGTCGCGGATTTCCTGCCGGGTGTGCTGTGGGGCGGTACCTTTGTCCTGGCCGCCTTCAGCAGCGGAATTACGACGCCGGCGGCCTGGGCCTGGGGCGCCGGGACTGTTTTGCTGCTGCTCGTCTTTCCCTGGGTGCTCGTCCGTACCCTCGACAGCAGGGGAGACCTGCGTTCCTCCATTGCACGGGCGCCTGTGACACCGGTGATTCTGGGTGCAGGAGCTCTGTGCTTCATCCTGCTGCGGCTGATTCTTTGGCTGGACGGTCCGCGGGTCCTGGCGGCGGCGGTCTTCGCGATGCTTGCGTCGTATGCGGTCGTGCTGGTTCTGGCCCGGGCGGTGAAGCTGGACTGGCCGTCCGTGAGCACGGGAGCCGCCGTCGTCGTTATTCCGGTTTTACTGTCTGCCCTGACTGGTGGGTTCGCCCTGCCGGTGGCTGCCGCGCTCCTGCTGTGTCTTTTGCTGGTTCCGCAGCTGCGCACCGGCTGGCAGCTGGTACTGGGGTCAGCCGCGGCGGGCGCCGTGGTGGGCGGCGGACTGTTTACGCTGCTGCAGGGCCTGCCAGCGTAAGGGGTTTGGCGGCAGCGACTAAACTGGGTTAATCATGACTACTGAGCCCACTTCCTTCGCTGATCTGCCCACCGTCGACGACAACACTCCGGTGCGGGTCCGTTTCTGCCCGTCTCCCACCGGCACGCCCCATGTCGGCCTGATCCGTACGGCCCTTTTCAACTGGGCCTACGCCAAGCACACCGGCGGCAAGATGATCTTCCGCATCGAAGACACCGACTCGGCACGGGACAGCGAAGAGAGCTTCCTGCAGCTTCTTGACGCGCTCGACTGGCTTGGAATCACCTGGGATGAAGGTGTCAACGTGGGCGGCCCGCACGAGCCGTACCGCCAGTCCCAGCGCGGCGAGATCTACCAGGACGTCATTTCCAAGCTCAAGGACGCCGGGCACCTGTACGAGTCCTACTCCACGCCGGAGGAAATCGAAGCCCGTCACCGTGCTGCCGGCCGCGACATCAAGCTTGGCTACGACAATTACGACCGGAACCTGACCGAAGAGCAGATCGCGGCGTTCAAGGCAGAAGGCCGTGAGCCGGTGCTGCGCGTGCGCATGCCGGATGAAGACATCACGTTCAACGACCTGGTCCGCGGCGAAATCACGTTCAAGGCCGGTACTGTTCCGGACTTCGTTGTGGTGCGCGCAAACGGCGCCCCGCTTTACACCCTGGTAAACCCGGTGGACGACGCCCTCATGGGCATCACCCACGTGCTCCGCGGCGAAGACCTCCTCTCCTCCACACCGCGCCAGATCGCGCTCTACCGCGCGCTGATCGACGTCGGAGTGGCCCAGTACATGCCGCTCTTTGGCCACCTCCCGTACGTTATGGGCGCGGGGAACAAGAAGCTCTCCAAGCGCGATCCGGAATCGAGCCTGTTCCTGCACCGCGAACGCGGGTTCATCCCCGAGGGCCTGCTGAACTACCTGTCCCTGCTCGGCTGGTCGCTCTCCGCCGATGAGGACATTTTCACGGTGGACCAGCTCGTGGAGAACTTCGACATCCACGATGTGCTCTCCAACCCGGCACGATTCGATATCAAGAAGGCTGAGGCCATCAACGGCACCCACGTCCGGATGCTGGAGCCTGCCGACTTCCGTAACCGCCTGGTTCCGTACCTGCAGCATGCCGGCCTGGTAGGGGAGGAGCTGACTGAACGCGAAGAAGAGATTCTCACCGAGGCAGCGCCCCTGGTTCAGGAGCGCATCACCCTGCTGGGCGAAGCTCCGGATATGCTGGGCTTCCTGTTCAAGGCCGACGACGCCATTGACGTTGCCGACGACGCCCGCAAGGGTCTGCCCGCCAACCTCACCGAGGTGCTGGACGCCACTTTGACCGCCCTCGAGCCGGTTCAGGAGTGGACAGCTGAGAACATCCAGGACGCCCTGCGCCAGGCCCTGGTCGAGGACATGGGCATCAAGCCGCGCCATGCCTTCGGCCCGGTCCGTACCGCTGTCTCCGGGCGCCGGATCTCGCCGCCGCTCTTCGAATCCATGGTGATCCTGGGCCGCGAGTCCTCCCTGGCACGTATCCGCTCCTTCCGCGCCGCGGAGGCGTAAGCAATCCATGAGTGAACTGCGGAGCGGCAGGCCCACGGGGGTGCTCTTTGATATCGACGAGACCCTCGTGGACCTCCGCACCGCCATGGGCAACACGCTGCGCGAAATCAGCGCACGGGATCTGGCGCACTTCACCGAAGAGGACTGGGCTGCCTACCAGCGCCTCTACACAGCGGACCCGCAGGGCTACTACGACCGCTATCTTGCCGGTGAACTCAGCTTCACCCGCCAGCGGCTGCTCCGGGTAGCCCACGCCCAGCAGGCCCACGGTCTGCCGGCGTTCGACGGCGACGCCGAGGAAGCGTGGAACGCAGCCTACGACGACGTGCTCCCGTGGCACTTCAAACCGTTCGACGACGTTGTGCCCGTCCTGGACCAGCTGGACGCCCTCGGGATTCCCTACGGCGCTGTCAGCAACAACGTCCATGACTACCAGCGCGCCAAGCTCGACGCTGCCGGGCTGGAACGCATTCAGATCCTGGTGGGCATTGACGCAGTTGGCGCTGCCAAGCCGGATCCTGCGATCTTCCTGGAAGGCGTGCGGCTGCTCGGTACCGATCCGGCGCGGACGCTCTATGTGGGCGATAACCCCGTAGTGGACGGACGTGGGGCCTTGGCTGCCGGTCTGCAGGCGTTGTGGGTGGAGCGCAGCGGGTGTGCGGAGCTTCGCGCCGCGCACCCGGACCTACCGGTATCCGGGAGCCTTGCTGCTGTGCCGGCAATGGTGGGTCAGTCCTCGCCTGCGCCTGGCTAGGCGGAGAAGGGACCGCGGCCGTTTTGCACGCTGGCCGGAACCCGTGTATAGTAATAACTCGTGCTGGGGGGTTGAAGCCGGAAGTTGAACCTTCTGGAACGGCCCGGATGAGCACATTGGGATATGGTGTAATTGGCAACACAACGGTTTCTGGTACCGTCATTCTAGGTTCGAGTCCTGGTATCCCAGCGCTAATCAGCCTACGCGGAATGCGAAGTTGATATGAAGCAGAAGAGTATGAAATACTTTTCGAGTTGATTCATTGAATCGACAAGGAAGTACCGGAGGCAATACATATCCGAGTACTGTACACGGCCCCATCGTATAGCGGCCTAGTACGTCGCCCTCTCACGGCGATAACGCGGGTTCGAATCCCGCTGGGGTCACAGGGAAGGGTCCTAGACGGAAACGTTTAGGACCCTTTTGCATGTCTTAAATACAACGAATATGTTTACGACTCGGTACTCTGTATCATGACACTCTGTACGGTGAATGTATTACATGCTTTGAACCAGGAGTTGTCTCTTGACCGATTTTTTCAAATTGCCCGCTCCGTATGTTGATTTTGCGGTCATATCCTTAGGCAATGAAGAGCCAGATCCCCACCGGTCGCTTAGCAGTCTAGAGAGATACGGATTTCATTGTCAGGTTGTAGGTGACAAGACCACCGGCCGTACGGTCTTTGTGGCGGCGTCCGGTCAGGGTGTGAACCGTGACAACATCGGAATCTTTGGTATGTCTGGAATCGGCATGCAAGAGGGCCGAATCGTAGTTCCTTGGGACGGAATCTCAAGAGAGTCGCTGGAGGAACTTGATCCCGAAACTGGTTCCTATACGACATTCGATGTCAGGCCGGGCCTGTCCCTAGTCAAAACTGATCTGTTCGGTTATGGACACAGCTTCGCCTCACAACACCCGGGCCTAGCTATCGCGAGCAACAGGCTGCATCTACACAAAATCGTGATGGCGGCATTCTCCATAGATATCCGGCCAAACGCCGCCGCTGTGGTGGGAAGTTTCTTCAGCGAGCATGGCTTCTTTACGCAACAATCTGCACTTAGTTGTACGCTGATAGACGGTGTCCGACTGGTGCCCGTATCCGTCGACGTGGAAATAAGAGATGCCACAATCTCTTACCCCGAGAAACCGCTTTTTTCATGGGCTATGAACCCAATGGGAAAGTCCTATAAGGATCTTATAGAGGCAGGCGTTAGGAAAATAGTTTACAATGCCAAGGGCATTGCAGAGACTACATTGTTTCAGACAGCCGTTGTTGACTTATCGGGTGGCAAGGATAGCCGACTTGCCTTTGGCGCTATAACCCGCGTTCCTGGATGGGACCAAAAAGCCCGCGTGAACACTGCTCGTGTTCCCAATTCCGAAGACGTTGAAATTGCAGCCGGGATAGTGAGCGCTTATGGGGCGTCATACTTTGATGGCGATACAGTGGAACAGTATCCACTAACCCTGGAGGATAATCTACGATTCTGGCGAAGTTATTTTTTTGGCGAGTACCATCGCATGGCGGCAGGGGCCTGGAGCAACCAGGGGAAGAATCGGAGCAGCATTCAGGTTGGCGGGGCGAATGGGGAAATTTATCGCTCGTTCTGGACCACTGTAGTGGACAGGTACCTTGAGAAGGGACAAAGCTCTGAGGAATTCGTCAAGACTTTCATATCGTCCATAGCGGTCAGTGGAAGATACACCGTCGAACAGTTAAATAGATTGGTGACTGCACTTACAGACGAGCTTGAGTCATATCCTTCGAAGTCTATACATGAAAAAATAGAAGACCACTATATGTTCAACCGGAATCGGTCCCATTGTGGGCTTCGTGGATTTACCTTCTATCACGACAGGCTGACGTGGTATCCGTTACTATCCGCTGATCTATTAGCGGCTTCTCGGTCTTTGGACTACACAGAACGTGCGAGCAATCGGGTGATTTATGACGTTCTTAAGGGTCTCGACCCGAAACTTTTATCTTTTCGTTTCGACGGTGTTGACGATCCCTTCCATGCGCACCGAACGGAGTATCGCAGAGCGGTAACGGATGAATCAACCGGAGAGTGGGAGGCGGCCCAGCAGGCGGCTGCTTCAAAGATTCAAAGCAGACGTGCCGGCCGCAACCAGCGTATGGCCTGGCCAGCGCTGACGGAATACGTAGCGAGAGAGGCCAAAACGGCGCTTGGGCAGCTTAGGCGAATGGATCAGAGTACACGAGACCTGATTCCGTCGGGATTGGAGCAACGCTTAGACGAGAGCATGCGGACTCCAAGTATTGGCTACCAACTAGCTTCCCGTATATTGGCGGTCTGGGACGCTGTACGTCCAGTAGAATTTGAGAAAAACGAATCACAGTCCGGCGAAGCCCTATGACGCACAGTTGTGTCATGGCGCCGAGCTTGACTTTCTCTAAGCGTACTTGGGGGCCAAATTGGACGCGCCAATAACGTCAGCCGTGCCTGACTATTTACCAGTGGCAATCGTGACGGAAGAATCGATTTCATATTGTCTGAGCGTACCCTCGGCAGGGGACCATATCGGTAAGCACCTTTTATCGACTGGTAGCTTCTACGAGAGCGAGTTGCTCAAGGCGCTGCGGAGATTGGTTGGTGCTGAGGATGTCGTAGTCGATGTAGGAGCGAACATTGGAAACCACACAGTCTACTTCGCTGGTGTGCTTCGCTGCAAAGTAATTGCCGTCGAGCCCATTCCAATTATAGCAGATATTCTTAGGCGCAATGTCGCCAATAACGGCTTGTTAAATAGTGTTGCTGTTCACCAGTTAGCCCTGGGTGCCTCTGAAGGTCGAGCGGAAATAGAGATGTTCGATGCGGCAAATTATGGAGGAACGACACTCCGAGTAGGCGAGAACGGCGATATCCAGGTTACACAACTGGACACTCTAATTTCAGAAACCGTAGATTTGATAAAGATCGACGCAGAGGGCATGGATTATCAGGTCTTGCTGGGCGCACGTGAAATTATCGAAAATGATATGCCGGCCATAGTTATCGAAGCCATGACGGACCAAGCACTCAATGAGATTGATGATTTTCTAGCGCCTCTCGGGTACTCAATTGTCGGACAGTACAATGCCACCCCCACCTACGTTTTTCTACCCATGCGAACAACCGAACAGGTGCGGCGGGCCATTCGCTTTCTTGGACTTTCAGCGGCTAATCAACAAGTGTTACAGCGTTCGCAGGAGGCAACGCTTCGCCAGGTCGGTCGTTACGCAGAAAGGCTCTCAACTGAGACTTATGCGCGAATCATGAAGCAGATTGACGAAGGAGAGACGCCTGCAGGCTCAGAGACCACGAATGCTCGTGCCTCGGAGGGAAACGCAGCAGCACTGGAACGGCGTCTGCATAACTTGGAGGCAACTCTTGGGTCTGAGCGCACTGCGTTCAAGAAACTCACTGAAAGATTCAATGAGGTTGCATGCCGTGCACAGCGATTTGAACAAGATCTTTCGACAAGAAGTCAAAGAATGACGGATTGGCGGAATCTGGAGATGTCCGCTACAAGCGGCGACCTAGATAACTTGATGAAAAGTTTTCTAAATGAAATCGGACAGCCAATACAGAATGCTGCTGAAATCGTAAAAAACCTTCAATCGGAAAACCGTCTCATGAAATCAGCTGTCGAAGCCGCGGCCCAGAATGAAAAGCAGTTCACCGAGCAGATGCGGACGTTGACGGTGTCGAGGGGCGAATTTGGGCGTCAAAACAGACGCCTCAATAAGCAACTGTTGGACATGTCGAGGGCTCTTGAGCATCAGCGGGCAGAGAATGTGAAGTTGCGTGCTGATGCCAACAAGAAGGCGCAAGCGCCGCTCTATAGATGGTTGCTTGTCCCTCGTAATGTCTTACGGAATATAAAGAAACGGCTAGCGCTCGGGGGAGAATGACTTGGATAACAAAAGTAAAGACATGACTATTGAGCAGGTTGGAGCGGAGCTGGCGGCCTCGGAACGGAACGCAGTTCTCCTTGCTGAGTTGCATGATCTTCAGGGGAAGCTCGACACAGCGGCTCAAATTATCGGGTCACAAGAAGCAGTGCACGATGCTGACCTGGCGCTACTTCGAGTAGAAAACCAGATGTTGCGTGAAGAATCCAGGGCATTCATGGGGACCCTAGCCGCCTTGCGCAAGTCGGCTGGAAACGCGGATCACAAGCCCATTCTTTCGTTGTCAAAGTTCGGCAAGTCTCCTAACAAGAATGTAAGCAGCCTGCGGGTGGCAGGAATCATGGACGAGTTCAGCGGGACCGCTTTTGGTAAAGCCTGTGAACTGTTGCGGTTCTCCCTCGCTGACTGGGAAAGCGAGCTTGAGCGGTTCAAACCTGACGTTCTCTTGGTCGAATCTGCGTGGAAGGGCAACCTGGGGCAATGGACCGACAAGGTTCACCGCGTGTCACCAGATCTTCTCTCTCTGATCGAATGGTTCAAGAATGCTGGGTTGCCAACAGTTTTCTGGAACAAGGAAGACCCCGTTCATTACGGTTCGTTCATATCAACCGCTTCGCTCTTTGATTACGTTTTCACCACTGACCTGGACTCAGTAGAAAGATACAAATCCATGCTCAATCATGAGCATGTCTACCTCATGCCCTTTTTCTGCGAACCTTTGCTTCACTCTCCGGTACAGGTAGAGAAGAGACTTCCGGCAGCCAGCTTCGCGGGAGCATACTATGCTCGTTATCCTGAACGTCAGCGAGATTTCGACTCGATCATGAGCGGAGTCGCCTCTCTGGGCGACGTTGCAATATTTGACCGGAACTTCGGAAGCGATGACCCTGCGTTTAGCTATCCAGAAAAGTACCGTGCAATGATCAAGGGCGGTTTGCCATACGCAGATATTGACAGGTCTTATAAGGGCTACGATTTCGGTATCAACTTAAACTCTGTCAAAGAGTCACAGACCATGTTCGCTCGTCGTGTGTTCGATCTTATGCTTTGTAATACTCACGTTGTTAGCAACTATTCGCGAGGACTGCGACTGATGTTCGGCGACCTCGTTATCTCCTCTGATAATTCAGGGACTATTGAAAAAGGTGTTCAGCGTCTAGTCGGAGAGACCGGAAGCGTTCGTGAAAACCCCTTTGCGGCATACGTGCGTCATCTCGCCCTTCGTAAAGTATTGACCGAGCACACGACCACTTCGCGTCTAGAATACATGGCGCGCAAGGTCTGGCCAGATGGCCCACAAAGGGATCTGGGGGACGTCACCGTAATCGGTTTGGCCAGCAGCGTAACCGAAGTGAAACGCCTCATTAGTCAGTTTGACGATCAAGTCTGGGAAAGAAAAGAATTGGTGGTATTGACTCCCGCCGATACCGATCTCAGGTCGTGCCGCAAATCCAAGCATATCCGTTATATAAGCGTGGGGGCGGCGGAGCTTTCCATCGATGAGATAAGCAAAACAGACTTTACCGCATTCTGGACGCCTGATGGGAGCTACGGACCGAATTATCTTGCGGACGCTCTATACCTAATGCAGCTTGGTGTTTCTTGTGTATCGCGGGATGGTAGTGATCGAGCTGACCCATTAGGTCTCAAAAAGGCATTCACAGACATTTCGTCTTCACACCTTATTTCGAGCGTACTACGCACCGACGAATTCGGACACGTAATAGTCGATATCGAGGAGTTGAGCCGCCAGCGGATCGTGGCGGGATCGATCTTGGCGGTGCCGTCCTTCGACTATGCCGAGCCAGGGCAGCAACTCTTTGATACCTCGTCATGGGACAAAAACATTAGTGTCGGAATCAGCATCGATTCACTGCTGCAGGCCGCAGAGAATGTTCCCGTTCATGGGCGTGTTCTGGATGTTTCGGTTGGTATCGTCGCTGAAGAACTCCTTGCTGAATTCCCATGTCGTGAAGTTACGGAGTCTGTTTCGTTGAAGCACTCCGCAAACGGGGTTATGATCCAGTCTTCGATGGACTCCGACAAGCATGCATACCTATACGCAAAACGGCCGCTTGAGATCGAACGATTTAGCGCAGCTGATGCACGTCTGACTATTAACGCCCTTGTTGGCGTAGGTGCAATGAGTTCCGTTGTCGTTTTGTTTTTGGACGAGAACGGTACTCGCATTGGTAGTAAAATTCTTCCGGTCAATATCAACAACGAAATAGAGGTTCCTCCTACTGCTCGTAAGGTGCACCTAGGCCTCAGGGTTCAAGGAAGTGGATCTATGGAGATCCATGGCTTCTCCTTTGAACGAATGGACCCCGCCCAACGAGCAACGCCCGTTAAAGTCTTGGGCCGTCATCTTGTTCTGACAAACGTCTATCCGTCCCATGACGACCTTTACCGAAACGGGTTCGTCCATAGCAGGGTCCGCAGCTACCAAGCCGCCGGCATTGAGCCCGTTATCTTTTGTCTCAATTCTCGAGGGACTCGCACGAGTTACGAGTTCGAAGGCGTAGACGTTATTGTTGGTGACGATAGCGACCTAGCTGCCGCGATAGCATGCAACGAATTTGCTGTGATTCTTGTGCATTTTCTGGATGAGTCGATGTGGAAAGTGCTGCAGGCTAAGATTCCGCAAGTACCCGTTATAGTGTGGGTCCACGGAGCGGAGATCCAGCCCTGGCATCGGAGAGACTTCAACTACGAGAATGATGAGCAACGGGCTGAGGCCCAGGTCATAAGTGCGCGTCGTATGCTATTTTGGCGTACCGTTTTCTCCTCCTTGCATCCGCATCTCCACTTTGTTTTTGTCTCGGAGTACTTCGCCGCCGAGGTCATGGAAGACATAGGTATAGTTCTGCCTGAGAGAGCGTACTCGGTCATCCATAATGTTATTGATACGGATATATTCGACTATCATCCAAAAGATAAGGACTTGCGGTTTAGGCTTCTCAGCATTCGGCCGTTCGCTTCGAGGAAATATGCGAACGATCTTACCGTGGAGGCAATTAGAATACTTCGCGAACATCCATTGTTTGAGATGGCCGAGTTCACGATTATTGGTGACGGACCTCTGTTCGAATCCGTGCTTGCACCTCTGAAGGAACTAGGTAACGTGAGTATCGAGCGAGGCTTTCTCAGCCAAGATTCAATTGCGTCGGTACACAAGGAACACGGCATATTCCTGACTCCTACTCGCATGGACTCACAGGGAGTCTCCCGAGACGAAGCTATGTCGTCAGGTCTGGTGCCTGTAACCAACGCTGTCACTGCAATCCCGGAGTTCGTGGATGAGTCGTCAGGTATATTGGCACCCGGAGAAGATGCTGAAGCTATGGCCATTGGAATTATGGGCCTCTGGGACGACCCTGAGAAGTTTATGAGGATGTCTAGACAAGCGGCAGAGCGGGTTCGACGACAGTCCGGATTCGACCGGACGATTGGTGCTGAGATCAGGCTCATTAACGATTTCAATCCAGAAGGGCCAGTAAGGTGACTTCCGGAGTCCGCCGGCAAATGGTGGCACGGAACTACGATCGGTGGGGTTCACTCACGCATAAGTGGTCTTCGCTGCAGAGCTTTGCGGAAAGCACAGAGTGGTCGGCTGGGATCCATTCGATAATTCTCAGTGACGCCAATGTCCTGGACATATATCTGAGTACCAACATGGGTGCGAATGTGTTAGCTGGACACACATTGCCTGTGTTCTTTTCCGGGGCTTTAACACACCGGGAGGGAACATTTCCGCCCTATTTTTCCGGGGCCAACCTTGGAAGCCAACTGGGTGTCCCTTACATGGCGGTTTCGGACCCAACCCTCAATCTCTCTGATGAGCTCGGGCTCGCCTGGTACGCGGGCTATGAAGGAGGTGATGTCCAAGATTCCATTTACCAACTCCTGAGCACGTTCACTAGGAATGTCGGGACTCACCTTCTTCTTGCAGGGGGGTCCGGTGGAGGATTCGCTGCTATGTATTATGGGGACAGGCTTGGGAAGGCGGCCTCTACCTTTGTATGGAACCCTCAGACATCCATCAGCCATTATGCTCCGGAATCTGTTCGCAGTTATTTTGCGGTAGCCGTGCCGGGTTTTGAGTTCCACTCTGACGCATTCGTCAATGAAGCGAAGTTGACAGAGATTGGTATTTCTTCGAAGAATGACAGGTTTCGCGGCCATAGGCTGCTCTATCTTCAGAATTATAATGACTGGCATGTCAGATCGCATCTTGGCCCGTTTCTTGAAAACTCTGGTCTGATCTATAGAGGTAACGGCCTATATTCCAATGCCCAGAATCAAGCAGTAGTAGTGTCTGCCTTTGGTGAAGGTCATGCCGTGCCTAACAAAGAAATTATTCTGACTGTTCTCAAAGAAATGCTCAACCCTCACCGCAGTGTTCGCGTCATTTATAATGAGCTGATCGCCACCGGCACCCTTCCTTCCGAGTTCAGTCGGCTTCCCCTGGACCTTCGCGAATCTTGGGGCAAATGCTTGCCAGCGTCAGTTACGGCTGAAACAGATGCGGCTAAACAAACCGTGAAAATTTCTTTGACAAATATGGTCGAGGGTTTTGGTGGCGTCACCCTAACGGTTTCACTTCTTAAGGGCGGAGCACGAGTAGCGGTCAGTGGCAGATCAGGGGAGATAGTTCGTGTTTTCGATTGGGTCGAATTCGATGCGGTCAAAGTGGACTTTCATGACGGGTTCGGGCATCCGTTGGGTAGTCTTACCGTGAGGACCGATGATATTACGGTAGGTCACGAAAGTAGCCGTAAATCTCGGGTCTTCGTTTATGGAAGCTGCGTTTCTCGTGATGCCTTCGGTGATTTTGATGGACTGGAACTGGCGGATTACGTTTCGCGCTCCGCAATGGGGAGCGCATTTTCTCGCCCACCTGGTAGTATTCCGAGTATCGACATTATGCGAAATCCGAGTTCTTTCCAGCGCCGGATGGTGAAGTACGATCTCGAGAAGTCGCTTACCAACCGGTTAAAAGAAGAGGCCTTCGATCTACTCCTGCTAGACTTTATTGATGAGAGATTACCCCTTGTTCGGGTAAATGGGACTTATATTACCTACTCTCCAGAAGTGCAGAGATGTGGCTTTGCTCCTCAGCAGGATAGCGTTGTGACTGCGGGGTCGGAAGATTATTTCGCTTTATTCGAAAGAGGATTCGAGGCGCTGCTCGAAATCGTGGATCCGACGAAAATCTGCGTGAGTCGAGCTTACTGGGCGGAAGCCGATGATCGTGGCAATCCTTTGGAAGAGGCGCGACTAGTCGACTTAAATAATAGAATTCTCGATCGGCTTTACGATATAGCTGGTACATTTGATGGGATTAGATTCATTTCTTATGAGAAAGAGCATATCGTTGGAGATTCGGGCCATAAATGGGGTACGTCCCCGTTTCATTATGTAGCGGACTTTTATAAGCAGACTCGCAGTGCGCTGAGAGTATTGTAGCTCTTTGTTTTCCGGTGATGCCGAGCATGAGCTTCGTGATTCATCAGTTCCAGTCGCGATTTGAGTTCCTGTTGTTCGAGGGCCAATATCGCGGTGACCGCGTAGAATAAGGTCTGAACCCTGCTTTTGAAGTCTCGCATTGGTGGTTTGTGGGTGATTGTGTGACGTTGCGTCAAAATCGTGTGTGCCAAGACCCGCTGTCTCTAGGCGTGGTGTCTCGAAATCGGGCTGGAGAGTGTCAAATGGACGGGATCTCCCTTCCCGCCCCTTCGCGGCGATGTCGGTGCGTGGCCGTTCGGTAGGCGAATGCAGTGAGTATTCTTGTCTTGGTTATTTGTTGACTGATAGATTCTGCGTCTTAGGTAAGGTCCCGGACAGAAATGTCCGGGTCCTTTTCCTTTGCGCGGGCATTATCCCGCAGCAACTATTTTGTCCAGGGTCCTTAAATTGCGTGTAGTTGTGGTGGATTTGTAGCGTGGCTTTGCGGTGGCACGGGATAGTTCAGATTCCAGCGTGGCACCTTTGAGAGCGGTCCATGCGACTGCCTCGGAGCCTAGGCGGACTTGCTGCTGCCCGGCGGCAGCCCCTAGGGCAAACAGCTCTTCCAAGATGTCCGGATCGGTGCAGAACGTCACGTAAGCGTGCACGCGGGGGTCGTCTGCGGGATAAGGCACAGCGGCCGAGAGCTCGGCGAGGCGGTCCATGGTCAGCACAATGACCCAGGCGTCGTAGCCGAATTCACGCCGCAGCACCGTTTCCACCATGCCTTTGACCTCTGTCGGCTCCTTGGCTGCAGTTACGACGGCATTCCCGCTCGCTAGCAAAGTCCTTACGTCGCGCAGTCCTGTCTGCTCCAAGGTGGCCCGAAGGTCTGCCATTTTCATCGTTACTCCGCCCACGTTGACACCCCGCAGCAGCACTGCATACCTGGTTGGTAAAACGTTCATGCGCCGAGGGTACTCCGGCCCGCAGCCGCCGTGCAGCATAATTGAATTCCGGGCACTAACAGGGCAAAGGAAACAGGTTCGTGGCAAAGCACCCTCAACAAGTAGCGGAACTCGGCGAAGGGGAATTGCTTTCACGAATCTTTCCCCGCTTGGGCGGCGCCCGGATGCCGCTTGGCCCCGGGGACGACGCAGCGGTGCTGGCAGCTCCTGACGGACGGACTGTGATTTCCATAGACACCCTGGTTCAGGATCAGGACTTCCGGCTGCAGTGGCCGGGCGGCTACAGCACCACGGGCTACGACGTCGGCTGGAAGTGCGCCGCGCAGAATCTTTCCGACATCAACGCAATGGGCGCCGTGCCCACGTCATTGGTGGTCAGCCTGACCCTGCCGGCAGATACACCGGTGAGCTGGGTCGAGGACCTGGCCGACGGCCTTTCCGCTGCCCTGCGGGCGCTCGGCGCCGAGCAATGTTCCGTGGCAGGCGGCGACCTTGGCCGGGGCAACCAGCTGGTGGTTACAGCTGCGGTTACCGGTGACCTGCAGGGCCGGGATCCTGTGCTCCGGTGGGGTGCCCAGCCAGGGGATGTCCTGGCTGTGTGCGGTGTTCTGGGGGAAGCCGCAGCGGGCTTGGCGCTGTTGGAAAGCTCCTTGGTGTACGCAGAGCTGAGCGGATGGGAGCGGGCTCTCACCGCAGCGCAGTCCCGTCCCTGCCCGCCGTTGGCTGCAGGGCCGGCCGCAGCCAAAGCGGGTGCCCACGCCATGATGGACATTTCCGACGGGCTGGTCCGCGACGCCGGGCGCTTGTGCGACGCCTCCGGGGTTCGCGTTGACCTGGATCCGGATGTGCTGAAGCAGGAAGGTGCTCCGCTCGCGGACATAGCGGCGAAACTGGGTACTGACCCTCTGCAATGGGTACTGGGCGGGGGAGAGGACCACGGGCTCCTGGCAGCATTCGCTCCGGAACGGGCGTTTCCCCGGGGATTCCGGCGTGTGGGTACGGTGCTGCCAAGGCTGGAAGAGCAGGGGATGGTCACAATTGGCGGAGAGCCGCCCTCCGCCGCAGGCTGGGATCACTTCGCCGGCTGAGACTTACTCCAGCAGATGCCGTTCCCGCACTTTGCGGGCAAGCGCTACCAGCTGCTCACGGCTCAGGTCCGGCAGGCGCTCCAGCTCGCTGACGAACTCCCGAAGGCTCTCTTTCGCCCGAGTACACAGCAGGGCGTTGTAGAACCCGACGATCACGCCGGTGGCCAAGGCCACGACCAGGATGCCGTAGAGGGAGACCACCACGGTGATCAGCCGTCCCACAACGCTCACAGCCACAAAATCCCCGAAGCCGATGGTGGTGAACGAAACGAACAGGTACCAGAACGCGTCGCCAACACGGGGGATTGCGGGTTCGAACAGCGGCAGCAGCAGGGCTGCGCAAGCGTAGACAGCGAGGAAGCCGTAGAAAATGACGTCAGCGCCAGTGACGCGGATGATGTTCCAGAGGACGCGCAACCGTTTCATGCCCGCTCCTTTGAGCCCGGGCTTCCCACGATAGGCCGACGGCGGCTCAGTCGGTATTGGTTCGCAGTGCTTCGGTGAGCTGCTGGGCAGCTTTGGAAACCACCTCAGCGTGGATGCGTCCGGGCTGGCGCGTCAGCCGTTCGATTGGTCCGGAGATGGACACGGCTGCAATCACACGGCCCGAGGGGCCGCGGACCGGTGCCGAGACTGACGCTACGCCCGGTTCACGCTCACCCAGGCTCTGGGCCCAGCCACGCCGCCGGACACCGGCAAGCACAGTGGGTGTAAACCGGGCATTCTGCAGGCCTTCGAGCAACCGGTCGTGGTCTTCCCAGGCCAGAAGTACCTGGGCTGCGGAACCGGCCTTCATGGACAGCTGGGTTCCAACCGGAATGGTGTCCCGCAGGCCTATCGGCCGCTCAGCGGAGGCAACGCACACCCGCCACTCTCCCTGGCGCCGGAAAACCTGCGAACTTTCGCCGGTAGCATCCCGCAGGGCCAGCAGCACCGGGCCGGCGGAGGCGATGAGGCGGTCCTCTCCGGCAGCAGACGCCAGCTCCACCAGCCGGCTGCCCAGGACGAACCGCCCCTGAATATCCCGTCCCACCAGCCTGTGGTGCATCAGGGCCAGGGCCAGCCGGTGCACCGTGGGCCGGGCCAGCCCGGTGGCAGCCACCAGCTGGGCCAGGGTAGTGGGGCCGGCTTCCAGTGCATCCAGCACCATTGCCGCTTTGTCGATGACTCCCACGCCGCTTGAATTGTCCATAGAATGATATTGCCGTCTCATTATCTGAGATGCAAGCCGAAAAACTGGCGGGGCTGCGGCCAATGCTGGTTGTCTTAAAAACATCAGAATTCCGCAGGAGCCGGCACCAGCGCCGGAAACTGCGCCGGGCGAGGAGCAGATGGCAATGGCAGAACACACAGCGGGCAGGACGCTCGCGGAGAAGGTGTGGGACGAGCACGTAGTTTCCAAGGGCACCGACGGTGCGCCCGATCTGCTCTACATAGACCTCCACCTGGTTCACGAGGTCACCTCTCCGCAGGCGTTCGAGGGGCTGCGGCTTGCCGGACGCAAGCTGCGCAGGCCGGACCTGACCATTGCCACGGAGGATCACAACACTCCCACCCTGGCGATCGACAAGCCCATCGCGGACCCGGTCAGCCGTACACAGATCGAGACGCTGCGCGCCAACTGCGCCGAGTTTGGGGTCCGGCTGCACCCGCTGGGCGACGCTGAACAGGGCATCGTTCACGTGGTTGGTCCCCAGCTCGGGCTCACCCAGCCGGGGCTGACCGTTGTCTGCGGCGACTCCCACACCTCCACCCATGGCGCCTTCGGCGCACTGGCCATGGGCATCGGCACCTCCGAGGTGGAGCATGTGATGGCGACCCAGACGTTGTCACTGAAGCCGTTCAAGACCATGGCAATCAACGTTGAGGGCACGCTGAAACCGGGCGTAACGTCCAAGGACATCATTCTGGCCGTCATCGCCAAGATCGGCACCGGCGGCGGCCAGGGGTACGTCCTTGAGTACCGCGGATCGGCGATCCGCTCGCTGTCCATGGAAGCACGCATGACCATCTGCAACATGTCCATTGAAGCCGGTGCGCGCGCGGGCATGGTTGCTCCTGACGAGACGACGTTCGCGTACCTCAAGGACAAGCCGCACGCGCCGCAGGGCGCGGACTGGGATGCCGCCGTCGAGCACTGGAAGTCCCTGGTGACCGACGAGGACGCCGTGTTCGACGAAGAGGTATTCCTCGACGCCAACGAACTTGAGCCCTTTGTCACCTGGGGCACCAACCCCGGCCAGGGTGTTTCCCTCTCTGAATCCGTTCCCTCGCCGGAGGACTTCGGTGATGAGAACGCCAAGGCAGCCGCTGAACGCGCACTGGAGTACATGGACCTCGTCGCCGGCACGCCCATGAAGGACATCCGGGTGGACACCGTGTTCCTGGGCTCCTGCACCAACAGCCGCATCGAGGACCTGCGGATCGCGGCGGACATCATCCGCGGCCGGCAGAAGGACCCCAACGTGCGGATGATGGTGGTGCCGGGCTCCGCCAGGGTCCGCCTGGAAGCCGAAGCCGAGGGCCTGGACCGGGTCTTCAAGGAGTTCGGAGCGGAATGGCGCTTTGCGGGCTGCTCGATGTGCCTGGGCATGAACCCGGACCAGCTGGAACCGGGGGAGCGCTGCGCCTCGACCTCCAACCGCAACTTTGAAGGCCGGCAGGGAAAGGGCGGACGCACGCACCTGGTGTCCCCGGTAGTGGCAGCAGCCACCGCTGTGCGCGGCACCCTGAGCTCGCCGTCGGACCTTGACCCACTGCCCGGTGCAGCCGCCGGATCCACCGCTACCGCTGCCGTCTAGGAGATAATCATGGAAAAGATCACCACCCATACCGGAATCGGCGTTCCACTGCGGCAGAGCAACGTGGACACGGACCAGATCATCCCCGCCGTGTACCTCAAGCGCATCACCCGCACCGGTTTCGAAGATGCCCTGTTCGCCGGCTGGCGCAAGAACCCCGAGTTCATCCTGAACCAGGAGCCGTTCAACGCCGGTTCCGTGCTGGTGGCAGGACCGGACTTCGGTACCGGGTCTTCCCGCGAGCATGCTGTCTGGGCGCTGAAGGACTACGGCTTCCGAGCTGTGCTCTCTTCCCGGTTCGCAGACATCTTCCGCGGCAACTCCGGCAAGCAGGGCCTGGTGGCAGCCCAGGTTGCCCAGGACGACATCGAGCTCATCTGGAAAGTGCTCGAAGAATCCCCGGGCACTGAAGTCACCGTCGATCTGCAAGCCCGTACCGTGATTTGCGGCACGGTGACGGCCCCGTTCCAGATTGACGACTACACCCGCTGGCGCCTGCTTGAAGGCCTGGACGACATTGGGCTGACCCTGCGGCATGAGGAAGACATCACAGCTTTCGAAGCGCGCCGGCCTGACTTCAAGCCCACTACGCTTCCGGCGCGGACCTAGGCTCAGCCCGGTTTCGCCCGGACCCGTCCGGGGCAGTAGGATTGATGGGCCTTCCCGTAAGGGAGGGCCCATTAGTTTTCTCCGATGCACGGGAGAGACACGTCCTCTGCAGGGTGCAGGCGGCGGCCGCGTTATTTCCGGATAGGCAGCCTTGCTCCTATGCTTGGGATGCAGTCTCTTATGGCCTCGGGGGCAATATAAAACGAAAGAAACAGGTGTTCATGGGCAGCGTTCTAACCATCCGTGGTGGTGTACCCCTTACAGGCAAAGTACCGGTCCGCGGGGCGAAGAACCTGGTTCCCAAAGCCATGGTTGCCGCACTGCTGGGGAACACTCCTTCCCTGCTGCGCAATGTCCCGGAAATCAAGGACGTAGATGTTGTCACGTCACTCCTGAGGCTCCACGGCGTGGAGGTCACGAAGGATCCGGTTACCGGTGATCTGCTGATGGATCCGCAGAACGCGAAAACGGCTGCGTCGCGGGACATTGATGCCCACGCCGGTGACTCCCGCATCCCGATCCTGCTGTGCGGACCGCTGATGCACAGTATTGGCGAGGCTTTTATCCCGGATCTGGGCGGCTGCAAGATCGGCGACCGTCCGATTGACTACCACCTGCAGATGCTCCGGAACTTTGGTGCCCTGGTAGAGAAGCGTCCCGGCGGTATTTCCATCTCCGCGCCCAAGGGCCTCAAGGGTGCCAAGCTCGAGCTGCCGTACCCCTCCGTCGGCGCCACCGAGCAGGTCCTGCTCACCGCCGTCCGCGCCGAAGGCATCACAGAGCTAAGCGGTGCTGCAGTCGAACCCGAAATCCTGGACCTCATCGCTGTCCTGCAGAAGATGGGCGCGATCATTACCGTCCAGACGGACCGTGTGATCCGTATTGAAGGCGTTCCAGAGCTCACCGGCTATAACCACCGGGCGCTGCCGGACCGCAATGAAGCCGCCTCGTGGGCTTCCGCTGCCCTGGTAACCAAGGGCGACATCTATGTGGAGGGCGCCAACCAGCAGGACCTGACGGCGTTCCTGAATATCTACCGCAAGATCGGCGGCGCATTCGACGTCGACGACGACGGCATCCGCTTCTACCACCCCGGCGGCAAGCTGAATCCGCTGGTCCTGGAAACTGATGTACATCCGGGCTTCATGACCGACTGGCAGCAGCCCCTCGTCGTCGCCCTGACCCAGGCCGAGGGCGTTTCGATCGTGCACGAGACGGTCTACGAGAACCGTTTCGGCTTTACTGATGCCCTGATCCGGATGGGAGCTAACATCCAGGTGCACCGTGAGTGCCTGGGCAGCATTCCCTGCCGCTTTGGCCAGCGCAACTTCCTGCATTCCGCCGTGATCTCCGGGCCGGTACAGCTCAAGGGAGCGGACGTGGACATTCCGGACCTGCGTGGAGGGTTCAGCCACCTTATTGCTGCCCTCGCAGCCGAGGGTACGTCCCGGGTCACCGGCGTCGAACTGATCAACCGCGGCTACGAACATTTCCTGGACAAACTCGCGGGCCTGGGTGCGGACTTCGACGTCACGGACGGGAAGTAAGCTTCCGCCCATGAGCGAATCGAGAAAGTCACGGACCACGTTCACCATCCTGGCGGCCGTGGTCCGTCCGGCCATGAACCTCATGCTGGGGCGTCGCTGGGAAGGGATGGAGAACCTGCCCAAGGACACCGGGTTCATCGCCTGCCCCAACCACGTGACTGAGATCGATCCGCTGGTAGTCGGCCACTTCTTCTACAACCAGGGCATGCTGCCCCGGTACCTGGCAAAGGCCTCCCTCTTTAAGGTGCCTGTTCTGGGCCCGGCGCTCCGCGCCACTAACCAGGTGCCCGTTCAGCGCGGCGGGGCAGGAGCGGCTGCCTCGCTGGACGGAGCGCAGGCAGTAATCGACGCGGGCGGCGCGCTGATTGTGTATCCCGAGGGAACGCTTACCCGCGATCCTGATCTGTGGCCCATGAAGGGACGAACCGGTGCTGCACGGCTGGCCCTCCAGACGGGAGCGCCGGTGATACCGGTGGCCCACTGGGGTGCCCAGGACCTGCTTCCGAGATACGGCAAGATGCTGCACCTGTTTCCCCGCAAGCGCGTTCGCGTCCTGGTGGGCAAACCGGTGGACCTATCTGACCTGCGCGGAGTTCCGCTCACCAAAACAGTGCTGGAAGAGGCCACGGAACGGATCATGGCCGAGCTGACGTCCCTGGTAGCGTCGCTGCGCGGGGAAACTGCCCCTGCCGAGCGCTGGGATCCGGCCCGTAAGGGGCAGAAGTCAGTTGGACGGGGTTACGACCCGGAAACGGAGAAGAAAAAGTGACAGCCGCAGCGCTTCCGGCAAAGGTAGCCGTTCTTGGAGCCGGCAGCTGGGGTACAACGTTTGCCAAGATCGCTGCGGACTCCGGGGCAGCCCGAAAGACGGACGTGCTCATCTGGGCCCGCCGGCCCGAGGCAGCCGAGGAAATCAACGAGTCCCGCCGTAACACCAGGTACCTCAAGGAAACCGTCCTGCCCGCGAACCTGCGGGCCTCCGCAGACGCCGCAGAAGTTCTCGACGGAGCGCAGCTTGTTGTCCTGGCCGTTCCGGCGCAGACCCTGCGGCAGAGGCTGCGCGAATTCAAGGACCTCTTTCCAAAAGACGCAGTCATCCTGTCCCTGATGAAGGGGCTGGAAGTAGGCACTGACGCCCGGATGAGCACGGTTATCGCCGAGGAACTGGACTGGCCGCAGGAACGGATTGCCGTGCTCTCCGGTCCGAACCTTGCCATGGAAATCGCGAGGGAAGAACCAACTGCCTCAGTAGTGGCGTGCTCGGACATCGGGGTTGCCGGATGGATCGCTGCAGCCTGCACAGCCCCGTACTTCCGTCCGTACACGAACACGGATGTGATCGGTACGGAGATCGGTGGAATCGTCAAGAACGTGATCGCCCTGGCCGTGGGCATCTGCGAAGGCAAGCAGATGGGGGACAACACCAAGGCCTCAGTGATGACCCGCGGGCTGGCCGAGACTACCCGCCTGGCGGTGGCACTGGGCGGAAAGACCGAGACTCTCTTTGGGCTTTCCGGTATGGGCGACTTGATCGCCACGTGCTCCTCTTCTCTCTCGCGGAACCACACCGCGGGCCGGCTCCTGGCCCAGGGGCTGACCCTGGATGAAGTAACCGAGACCATGGCCCAGACAGCGGAAGGCATCAAGTCCGCCCAGGCGGTACTGGACCGTGCCACCCAGCTGGGCGTCTACATGCCCATTACCGAGAACGTCGTTGCAGTGCTGCAGGGCGCCATTTCGGTAGACGAACTGGGCCCGCGCCTGCTGGCCCGCGAACTCAAACCCGAAGGTGTACACGCATCATGAGCGTCCAGCCCGTTTCCCCCGACGGCGGCTCCAAGCCGCGCGTAGCCGTTCTTTTCGGCGGACGGTCCAGCGAACATTCGGTCAGCTGCGTGACCGCAGCCGGAGTGCTGGAGGCGATCGACCACAGCAAGTACGACGTTGTTCCCATCGGCATTGCCCGCAACGGCCAGTGGTCCCTTGCCTCCGTGGACCCGGAGCAGTGGTCCCTGCGCTCTGAAGCCCTGCCTGAAATTACCGCCGGACCGGAGTCGGTCGTTATCTCCAGCGATGGTGCCTCCCAGGAGCTCGTCTCCCATGCACCCGATGCGATGCCGCGCTCCCTGGGGCGAATCGACGTCGTGCTGCCGCTGCTGCACGGCCCGTTCGGCGAGGACGGCACTCTTCAGGGGCTGCTGGAGATGGCAGACATCCGCTACGTCGGAGCCGGTGTGCTGGCATCAGCAGTAGGGATGGACAAGCACTACATGAAGGTGGTCTTCGAGTCCGCCGGCCTGGCTGTGGGGCCCTACGAGGTTATTACCGACCGGCAGTGGAACCAGGATCCCGACACCTGCCTGGAACGTGGTTCCCGGCTGGCGTTCCCGCTGTTCGTCAAGCCGGCGCGTGCCGGCTCTTCCATAGGCATTACCCGGGTGGCCGACCCCACGGGCCTGCGCGCCGCCGTCGAAACTGCACGGCAGCACGATCCCAAGGTGATCATTGAAGCAGGCATTACCGGCCGCGAAATCGAGGTGGCCGTGCTGCAGGGCCGCGGGCACGACGATCCGCGCACCAGCCAGCCCGGCGAGATCGCCGTAACCCACAATGGCCACGAATGGTACGACTTCGAGGCGAAGTATGTTGACGGTGCTGCTGCGGAACTGAGCTGCCCGGCAGACCTGCCCGACGACATCACCACCCGGGTGCGCGAACTGGCCGCCGTGGCCTTTGAAGCAGTGGGTGCCGAAGGTCTGTCCCGAGTGGACTTCTTCTACACACCGGACGGCAGCCTGATCATCAACGAGATCAACACCATGCCCGGGTTCACTCCGATCAGCATGTACCCGCAGATGTGGGCCAAGTCCGGGCTGCCGTACACCGAGCTGATAGACGAACTCATTTCCCTGGCGCTCGAACGTCCCACGGGTCTGCGCTAAGGCAACGCGGCTGCTTGGTTAGCCCGGCAGGTCGACGTCGTTGGTGCTTACACACTCGCGGGTCTGGTCTATCCGCGACACGGCGTTTTCGAGTTCCACGAGCACAGTGGAGGACGCCACCTTTTCGGTGTCGATCAGGACTTCTACGGCAGGGTCACGGCCATAGGTCGTGGCCGTCCAGAGGTTGCCCTCTTCACGCAGTACCCAATCCACACCGTTTACCGTTGCGCAGGCATCCGTGGTTGGTCCGGGAACCGGGACACCGCAGCGCACAATGATTTCCGCAGGACTGCCCCAGGCGGAAGTAGCCTGGCTGGTGGTCTCGCGCTGGTCTGCACCTGCGAGGTTTTCCGGCAGCGCCACCATCACGGGGGCACAATCCGGGTTAGCGGCATCAGGTGCGGCTTCCACATCAGCTGCAGGAATGCAGCCGGTCAAGACTGCGGCGAGGACCAGGGTGCCGGCGGAAACGGCTGCCGGGAAGAATTTCATGTTTCAAGGGTATCCGGAGGGGTAGGTGCCCACGGAATCAGCGGCCGTGGATAGCGGGGGAGAGGTTGTACGGGAACGGAAGGATGTCCTAGTAAACTTCTCAGCACGGGGCCGGAATGAGAGGAAAGCCTTGACAGATCTCTTTTCGGAGAACCAAGAGAACGCCGAGCGGAAGCGCCGTCCAGTGCTCAAGACGGTCTTGGTTATGGCCACAGTCGTCCTGATCGCAGGCTTGGCCGCCGGCGGCTATCTGTACAGCCTGGCGCGCACTTTCGACTCAGGCGCGTCAACTATCCCGCTCTCGAGCGGCAATGCTCCGCCCAAAACCGCGAAAGCCGAAGACACTGTGAACATCCTGGTCCTCGGCAGTGACAGCAGGGAACCCGGGGCAGCAGCCAGATCGGATGCCCTGATGCTGCTGCACATTCCGGGCGACCGGCGGGGTATCTACGCCGTTTCCATCATGCGGGATACCTGGACCACCATTCCGGGCCACGGCGAGCACAAAATCAACGCCGCCATGGCCCTCGGCGGGGTCCCATTGGTTGTAGATACCGTCCAGCACATGTTTGGAGTTCCGATCGACCATGCCGCCGTCATCGACTTTGAGGGGTTCAAGGACCTCACCACCGCGCTGGGCGGGGTGAGCATTCAGAACCCTGTCGCTTTCCAAGCGACAGGAGAAGGCGCAGCGTACTTTCCGGCGGGGGCGGTAACGGTGGAGGGGGAGCCGGCGCTCGAGTACGTCCGTGAACGCTATGCTTTTGCGGACGGGGATTACCAACGGGTGCGGAACCAGCAGGCTTTCCTGCACGGGCTTCTGTCGAAGCTCATCTCCACTGAGACCCTGGCAGACCCCGTCAAGCTGCACGGAGCGATTGCGTCCATCTCGCCGTATCTGAGCGTCGACGAGGAGCTGACCGGCCTCCGGGTAGGAACGCTGGCGTTGGAACTGCGCAGCGTGCGCTCCGGCGACATCGAGATGTTCACCCTCCCCAACGCTGGAGTGGGTACCTCTGCGGATGGGCAGTCAATCGTATTGCCCGATGAAACCGCGGCCGCGGGACTTGCCGAGGCGCTGAAAACCGATACTGTGGCTCAGTACGCCGCCGGTCTGAATGGAGAATAACTAGGATGAGCAGCTCCAGGAGCCGACGCCTGCGCAGAGCCGCGTTAGCGGCCGTACTCATCGCTGGGTTGGGTGCGGTTCCGGCGTACGCGGAGGAACCAGACCTTCCAGTGGTTGAATCGCCGGCACCGGACACCGGGCAGACTCCTCCCCCGCAAACAGAAACACCGCCTCCGAATGAGGACACAGAGCCTAGCCCTGATCCGGTGTTACCGCCGCCCGAGCAGCCGGCGGTAACTGAGCCTGCTCCTGGGCCGACGCAGACAACCGTCCAGCGAAATCCCTTCAGCGGGTACGCCGTCCATCCCGGAACCGGGTATTTGATCGAACCCGGAACCAACAACCTGATCGATGCCAGCACCGGTCTCTACACCGACCTGCGGTGGGATCCGGTATCAAATACTGTCCGCAATATCTTCGATCCCATGCCGGACGAGGACGCACCGAGCCCATCGCCCACCGAGTCCGCGGAAGTGGCCGCCGCACCGTCGGCGAAGGCTTCCCCTTCGTCCACGAAGTCCGCTTCGCCGTCCCCGTCCGCAAGTCCCTCGGAATCCGTCGCCGCTGCTGACCGGGCCAGTTCCGCCTCCGAAACGAACTGGAGCACCCACTGGCTGACCCGGACGCTGGTGTTCCTGCTGCTGGCTGGCGCAGGTGTTCTTTATTACATAAAGCTGCAAAAGGGCACTCCTGGTCTGGGCAAAACCGAATAGGGTCAAAACGTTAGGTAGACTTACCTCTGTTTTGAGGGGGCTGCGTTCGGCGCCTCCAGATTCTGGGGGGACCACCACATGCGCGCACAGCTGCTGACGCATTCATACTTACCGGAGAACAGCCCGCCGCAACGCCGCTGGACCCAGCTCATCCGCACGTTCCGGGAACTTGGATGGGACGTAGAAGTCGTCGCCCCTGTTGCGCATTCATCCGGGCGGCGGACCCTTCCGAGGAAGGAAGCGGGCCGTGCGTTTCGCACGGACAAGGGACGCCACGGCGAGACCATTCGCCGGGCCCCGTACCTTTACCACCGGACCACCCGCTTGGGGAGGTTCGCCGACCAGTGCTTTTCGGCCACCTGCAGCGTGCTCGCAGCGCTCGTGGGACCTAAACCCGATGTCGTGATTGCCACCGTACCTTCACTGCCCATCCTCGGCGCTGGCTTTGCTGTGGCACGGCTGCGGGGCGTTCCCTTTGTTGCCGATATGCGGGATGCCTGGCCGGACATTGCCCGGGACGCCCGGCTGGTGCAGGGCGGCGCCAAAAGCCTTGCTGAAAGAGCGATCGTTGCCATCCAGCAGCGAGCCGAACTCATTGTCACCGTGACCTATGGTTTTGCCCAGACACTGCGGGACCGCGGACTGAAGAACGTGGCAACCATCAGCAACGGCATCGACACCGCGAGCAGGGAACTGCTGCCGCCGCCTCCCGCGGAAGCGGACCGCCTGGAAGTGCTTTATCTGGGCAATCACGGCGAAAGCCAGCGGCTGGAGACAGTCATCACGGCGGCTGCGCAGGCAGGCGACGCCGTCCGGCTGACAATGGTCGGACAGGGTGTGCACCGTCGAAAGCTAAAGGCACTCGCTGAAGCGCTGGGGGCGCCAGTCGAATTCCACGAACCGGCCCGAGGCATAGAAGCAGTTATGAGCTATTACCGCAGGGCGGATACCTGTGTCATCTCACTGCGGGATGACTGGAAGTCCTTTGAGACCACGATCCCTTCCAAGACCTACGAGGTGCTGGCTGTCGGACGGCACGTCACAGGAATCGTGCTGGGAGAAGCCCGGGAGATCATTGAAGAGTCGAAGGCTGGAGACATCGTGCGGTCCGACCCAGCTGAGATCGCTGCACTCTGGAAAGAACTTGCTCAGGACCGCAGTCGGCTGCTCACAGGGTCGTCCGGCCGGGACTGGGTGGAGGCCAACGCCAATGTCGAGAGCTTGGGCCGGGCTTATGTTGAGCTCCTCACCTCCGTTGTCTCGGGGAACCGCAGCACCAAATGAACCCCACCAGAATTTTGAAGAACTTGTCGCTCGCCGCATCCACGGTTGTCGAACACCTTGGAGATGACCCGACCGTGCTTGCGCTGCAGCTCTCGCGGCGTCTGCCGGCTCGCTCGGTGCGGCCGATAGCGGCGGCTGCCGCGGCAGCGCCGGGTGTCTTCCTGCCGGCAATGGCAGATCTGATCCGTGGACGGAAGGACGATGTCGAAGCGCGGCTGGCTGAGGTAGCAGCAACGGGGCCTTCGCCTCGTTCAGCCGTGCGTCTCGCAGACGTTGCGTTAGCCGCCGGTCTGCCCGAACTCGCAGAGAAGATCCTGGCTGAGACCCCTGCACGGACTCACGGCTGGGCGGCAGCCCAAGCGAGGCTCTGCTGGTACCAAGGCGACATGTCGGTCGCACTTTCGGTCCTGGACCAGGGAACCGGAACGCGCTCCGAGCGCCGTCTCCGATCCCGTCTCGCGAGCGAACTGAGTGTTTTTGATGGTTGGGCCCCGGTACTTCCCAGAGTCCAGGGGTTCAGTTCAGAGCCGAAAACAGTCCTGCATCTGCTCACGAACTCGCTGCCGGCAACCGGCAGCGGATATGCCCAGCGGTCGCAGTCACTGCTTCACGCGCAGCATCAGCGCGGCTGGAAGGTTCATGCAGTCACCCGGCTCGGATACCCGGTTCAGGTGGGCCATCTCTGGGCGCCTGACGTTGAGGAACTCGACGGAGTAACTTACCACCGGCTGCTGCCAGGCAGGCTGCCCAACGGCATGGCGGCCCGGTTGCAGCTCCAGGCGGAGGCGGTGCTGCGGCTGGCACTGGATGTGAAGCCCGCAGTGCTGCACACCACCACCCACTTCGTGAATGGACTCGTGACGCAGGCGGTTGCCGAAGCGCTGGACATTCCGTGGGTCTACGAGGTGCGTGGGCAGTTGGCTGATACATGGGCGTCAGCACGGGGCGAGGAAGCCCGGCGGAGTGAACGTTACCGAAAGTTCATTGCCCGCGAAGCGGAGACTATGCGTGCTGCCGGAGCGGTGGCAACGCTCGGGCAGGCTATGCAGAGCGGTGTTGTCGCCGCAGGGGTACCGCAGGAAAACATCTTTCTCCTGCCGAACGCCGTCGGTGAAGACTATCTTGCTGAACCACTCGATCCGGCCGCTGCCCGCGAACGCCTCGGGCTGCCCGTAAGAAGGCAGTTCATCGGGACGGTCAGCAGCCTGGTCGAGTACGAAGGTCTGGATGATCTACTGCGTGCCTTCGCTGTCCTGGCACCTCAGGTCCCTCAAGCCACATGCTTGATTGTGGGTGATGGAGCCGCTGCACCCGGCCTGAAACGGCTGGCCTCCGGACTTGGAATCGCGGAACAGGTCATCTTTACTGGCCGCGTGCCGAGGGAGAAAGCCCATCTGTACCATCAGGCGATGGATGTTTTCGTGGTCCCGCGAAAAGATCTGCCAGTGACGCGGGCTGTTACTCCTCTGAAACCTATCGAAGCGCTGGCATCGGCACGTCCCGTGGTCTTCAGCGATCTTCCGGCGCTTCACGAAGTCGTGAGGGCCGGAGTTGACGGACGTCCAGCGCCTCCGGAGGACCCCGCGAGCCTTGCCAGTATTCTGCGTGAAGTCCTCCAAGACGATGCAGTCAGGACATTGATGGGAAATGCAGGACGTCAGCACGCGGTCGCCACACGAACCTGGTCATCGCTGGCCGAGACAACGGTAAAGAGGTACATGGAATTGGAATCCCGCTCATGAGCCAGGAAACCAAGGTCGAAATGGGCGCCAAGACTGTGCCCGTGAGGGTGGATTTGAGGACACTCACCAGAGTCGGTGCAAAACCGGGCTTGATCGACTATTTGATTTCACTGTGGAACTACCGCCACTTTATGGTCTACGACGCACGGGCGCGGGTCCAGAGCGGTAACAAAAGGGATCGGTTGGGGAGCGCCTGGTTGCTGCTGGATCCGCTACTCAACGGCATTGGTTACCTTCTCATTTTTGGGTTTCTTTTGGGTGCCAACCGCGGCATCGAGAATTTCATTGGTTACTTGATCATCGGCGTCTTTCTCTTTCAAATGAGCTCTAGGGCCATTGTCGGCGGTGCGCGCGTCATCCCTTCCAACCGCAATGTTATTCAGGCGTTCAACTTCCCGCGGGCAACGCTGGCGGTCGCAGTCAATATTCGTGAACTACTTGCCAACATCCCGGTAGTCATCACGATGCTGTTGATGGTGCTGGTCATCGGGCCTGCGGAGGAAATCACCTGGCGGTGGCTGCTTCTCGTGCCGGCAGTTGGACTCCAGCTCCTCTTCAACCTGGGCGCGGGGCTCCTGCTGGCACCTCTCGTGGCGAGAATAAACGACGTTGTCCACGTAATTTCCTTCGCCATGCGGTTCTGGATGTTCGCCTCCTGCGTCATGTTCTCGATTGACCGGTACAACAGCGTGCCGATCATCAAGGCGATCGTGGAAGCCAATCCGTTGTATCTCGTCCTAGACATTGTCCGCAGCAGCGTGCTGTACGCCCAAACGCCTGGATGGCAGAGCTGGGCAGGACTGGGAGCTTGGGCCCTAGGCACCGTCGTTGTAGGCATGCTCGCTTTCTGGAAGGGAGAGGAAAGCTATGGCCGAGACGACTGATTTGTTCCCGCCACAAACACCTGCGGTGGTGATAGACAGGGCTTCAATGACCTATACGGTCAATTCGGACGAGAAACGCCCGTCCCCGGGAAATGTCCTTGGGCGGGTTATGCGCAAAATCGCCGGCAAGGAGTCCACGGTTCAAATTGAGGCGCTCAAAGAGCTGTCCTTGGTCGCCTACCACGGTGAAGCGATCGGCGTTATAGGGCTAAACGGCTCAGGCAAAAGTACGCTCATGAACCTAATCTGCGGCAAGATTCAGCCCACCGGCGGCGCCGTCTATGCCTCGTCGACTCCCATCATGCTTGGAGTTTCAGCAGCGCTTGTTCCTGACCTCTCGGGGGCGCATAACGTGATCCTGGGTTGTCTGGCAATGGGACTGACCAGGGCGCAGATCGAGGATCGGCACGAGGCCATCATGGAACTCGCGGGTCTGGGCAGCTCCATCAACCTGCCAATGAGATCCTATTCGTCAGGGATGTCGTCACGCCTGCGTTTCGCCATCGCAGCTGCCATCGATCCCGAGATTCTCATTATCGATGAGGCCCTTAACACGGGTGATGACGAGTTCCGGGGACGGACCAAGCAGAGGATGGACCAGCTCCGGGAGCAGGCAGGATGCGTTTTCCTTGTGAGCCACAGTTTGAAAACCATCCAGGACTTGTGTACGCGGGTCATCTGGATCGACAAAGGAGATCTGCTCTTCGACGGCGACACAGAAACTGCGCTTGGCTGGTACCGAAAATACACGAAGGAGCTCGCGGGAGGGGATCGCTTTGCCGCCGCGAAGATCCGGCGTCGAATGCAGAACACACTCGAAACAGTCTCCGTTGAGCCGCTGCAGCCCGGACGCCGGAAGTCTGTGGGCGCATGAGCACGAATATTGCTGAGCTTCGCCGTTCACTTTGGCATCTTCGGAAGTCCGGCTTGAGCGGATTGCAAACTAAGATCCGGCGCGACAGGGCTGAACGCGGGATTTACCGGGGGTCGGCTGATGGTGCCCTCGCGTTCCAGACCGGCCGCCGTCGCCGCATTTCATTCAACCCGATGGTCGTGGACACCCCTGAACCCAGGACCGGGGTTTCGGCTGCCGTGATCCTGGACGATTTTTCCCTCATGGCCTTCGGCTACGAGTGGCACCAGACGGTACTGTCCAGAGACGGGTGGGCGGATCAGATTGCTGTCAAGCAGCCTGATCTGCTCTTTGTAGAGTCGGCCTGGTCCGGAAACAAGGGTGAGTGGAAGCACCAGCTGACGGGCTCCAAAGGGCCATCTGCAAACCTCCGCGCCTTGGTTGAGGACTGCCGCAGCCGCGATATCCCTACCGTGTTTTGGAATAAAGAGGACCCTCCGCACTACGACGATTTCCTGGAAACAGCAAAGCTGTTCGATCACGTCTTCACCAGTGATTCGAACCGGCTGGCTTTATACCGGAGGGACCTCGGCCACGACCGGGTAGCTGTTCTCCAGTTCGCCGCCCAGCCCGTCATCCACAATCCAGTTCGGCCGCGTTATGGGTGGCACCTGCGTGATATCGCTTTTGCCGGTATGTACTTTGCCCACAAATATCCTCAGCGGCGCGAACAGATGGACGTCCTCCTCGGAGCAGCGGATCAGATCAGCGCGCAGTTGCCAATTGGCCTGGAGTTATTCTCCCGGCATGCTGAGGCAGACGACAACTATAAGTTTCCAGCTCCGTACGATGGGCGGGTGGTCGGGAGCCTGCCCTATGACCGCATGCTTACGGCCTACAAGGCCTATAAGGCGTTCCTCAATGTCAACTCCGTGGTGGACTCTCCGAGCATGTGTGCTCGGAGGATCTTTGAAATCACTGCGTCGGGTACCAGTGTGGTCAGTACTCCAAGTGCGGCACTGACCCAGCTGTGGGAAAACGATGAACAATTCATCGTGTCCGACCGCGTGGAAGCTGCCCAAACCCTAAGCGCCCTGATGCGTAATCCCGAGTTGTCCGCCAGACAACTGCATCTGGCGCAGCGGCGGATTTGGGCAGAGCACACGTATGCCCATCGGGCGGAGACAGTTCTTCGCCTCGCCGTGCCGGAAAAAGCCCAGGCAGTCCGGTTACCCAGTGTGTCCCTGCTTGTGTCCTCCAACCGGCCCCACCAGCTGGAACACGTTTTCAGGACCGTTGGCGGATTAGTGGGACCAGCCGCTGAGCTGGTGTTGCTTACGCACGGTTTTGATGTTCGGCAAGAGAAGATCGCGCAGTGGCAGGAGGAATACTCCGTCCCCAACCTCGTCCTCCTTCACCAAAGTGAGGATCTGTCGTTGGGCGAGTGCCTGAACCACTGTGTCAAAGCGGCAAGCGGCGATGTCCTGTCGAAGATGGATGACGACGATTACTACGGGCCGAACTATTTGCTCGACCTGATTAACGCACTCGGGTACTCACGGGCTGACGTAGTGGGGAAACAGGCCCACTATATGTATCTCGCGGAACGAAACGCAGCGCTGCTTCGATTTGCGGAGCGCGAGCACAGGTTTACTAACATGGTGATGGGCCCCACAATCACTGCACGGAAGGACGTGTTTGGCGACATTCCATTCCAGAGTCTCCGCACCGGTGAGGATAGTACGTTCCTTAACGACGTCATTGCACGCGGAGGGACCATATACTCCGCCGACAAATACAATTATTTCCAGTTTCGTGGAAGCGTAAACCACGCGTGGAAGGTTTCCGATGCAGAACTCCTGACATCGGGAGATATACAGTTCTTCGGCTCGCCCGAAGAACACGTAACACTTTAGGGGAATCATGAAAGAATTCAAGAGCGTAGCCGTTATTGGCCTGGGTTATATCGGCTTGCCTACGGCGGCCGTACTGGCGGGCAAAGGACTTAACGTCATCGGCGTTGACGTCAAGGAATCCTCAGTCGAAGCCATCAACCGGGGAGAGGTTCCGTTTGTCGAGCCCGACTTGGGCGAAGCAGTGTCCAAGGCTGTGTCAGCCGGTACTCTCAAAGCCACAACGGACACACCAGTGGCCGACGCCTACATCGTCGCTGTTCCGACTCCGTTCAACGCTGACCGGACCGCCGACCTCTCATATATAGAGGCAGCAGCGCGGAGCATCGCTCCCCAGCTGACGGGGGATGAGCTGGTCATTCTGGAGTCGACCTCTCCTCCCGGCGCTACGCAGCACCTTGGCGACTACCTCGTTGAGCTCCGCCCTGACCTGTCGCTGGACACCCAATCAGGACAGCCTGTGCTCCACGTTGCACATTGTCCCGAGCGTGTGCTGCCCGGCCGGGTCATGATCGAGCTTGTCTCCAACGACCGGATTGTTGGTGGACTCACCCGCGAGGCTGCAGAAATGGCACGCGACCTCTACAGCGTTTTTTGCGAAGGGGAAATGCACGTCACGGATGCCAAGACCGCTGAAATGGCGAAATTGGTGGAAAACTCCTACCGCGACGTGAATATTGCCTTCGCCAACGAACTGTCGGTCATCAGCTCCCGCTTGGGGATCGACGTCTGGGAGCTCATCGAACTCGCCAACCACCATCCGCGGGTGAACATTCTGCAGCCCGGCCCCGGCGTCGGCGGCCACTGCATTGCAGTTGATCCCTGGTTTATCGTCGCGGCGGCTCCCGAGGACGCCAAACTCATTCGCCAGGCCCGCGAAACGAACGATGCCAAGCCGGAGTGGGTAATCAATAAGGTCAAGGAATTGGTCGCCGGCCGCACAAACGCAACGGTGGCTGCCTTGGGTTTGGCGTTCAAAGCAGACATTGATGACTTGCGTGAGTCTCCTGCTATTTCAATTGTTGCATCGCTGAGTGAGCAGCTCCCCGAGGTCCGCTTCTCCGTAGTGGAGCCTCATGTGGAAGATTTGCCCCGAGCCCTCACGGGTCGCAGCAACGTCTCTCTAACCGCCACGAAGGATGCCATCGAGCAGGCAGATGTGGTCCTTCTTCTTGTCGACCACACGGCATTCAAGGAACTGGACAGGGATCTTCTGGCCGGCAAGAAGGTCATTGATACGCGTGGAGTATGGCGCTAGCCAACCAGCGGTAACGGATCGAGCTCCAGCATTAGGACAGAATGAAGTACGCAGATGAACAGCAGTCCTTCTCAGCTGCCGCGTTGGCCCGGCGCCAGAAGTACCCCTCGGATATGGATGGCCTCTTGGCTCTGTACGAAGAGACGGTTGCACGCGGCCAGGAGGACGCTTTGGCGCTCCGCGCGCTACAACGGGAGTTCCTCGAGCTACGTGCCGAATCGGATCAGCTGCGTTCCGAACTGCAAACTGCCAGAAGCGAGGTCCAGCGGCTGAAGACCGAGCTGACCAAGCTGCGCCGATCTGCGAGTCTGCGTCTCGGAAAGGCGATGCTTGCGCCGATCCGGAAGGTCCGCCCGGCTGCACCGGTTCGGTCTCTCACGCACTCCGCCCCACAAACTGAGGAACGGCGAACACTGGCACAAGCGCCGGGATCTTCCGATCCGGAAGGCTTGGGTGAGCAGCGCATGGGGCGGGAAATCCGGCTGGAGGAGTTGCTGTCCGATGTGCGGAAGGAACCATCCGCGGCCAATATCCTCCGTGCTGTCGCACATTACTACTATGTTCTCGGAGAGATTCAGGCACCAGCTGCGCTTATTCGCGAGCATGCGGATGCTCTCGAATCACTGGATGCTCGTGGGCGGAGGACAACCGAAGCGGTTCTCGGCCAGGAGTGGTTGTGGCACAGCGGGCCGAACATCGCTCCCAGGCAGCCCAACGCCGGATACCTGGTTGAACGTGGGCGGGTCATGTACTGTGCCCACAGCACCGGGCACTTCAACAGCAACGGTTATTCGACGAGAACTGCTGAGCTCGTCCAGGGTTTCCTGAAGCAGGGTGTCGATGTTCGGGTGGTTGCCCGTCCCGGCTACCCCTGGGACGTACCGGTGGACCAACCAAAACCGCCTGTGAAGCGTTTTACGAGGGAAGTCCTTGGGGTGGAGCACGTTTTCACCCCTGGACCTTCCTGGAGCAACCAGCCGCTGGACCGTTATTGGCTGGAAGCTGCTGACGTATACGTGCGGGAAGCCCAGCGGGCAAGAGTCGCCGCTATTCACTCGGCTTCGAACCATGTAACAGCGCTGCCGGCGTTGCTGGCAGCCCGTCGCCTTGGTCTGCCGTTCTCCTATGAGGTACGCGGGCTGTGGGAAATCACTGAGGCCTCCGAGAAACCGGGCTGGGAAAAGTCCGAACGTTTCCAGTTGGCAAAGAGGCTAGAGACCCTCGTAGCGTCCAACGCTGACATTGTCTTTGCGATCACGGAGCAGGTCCGGGAAGAGCTGGTTCGCCGTGGGGTCGAACGGGAAAAAATCCAGCTGTTGCCAAATGGCGTGGACACTGACCGGTTTACTCCGATGCCGGCGTCGGACAAACTCCGCCTCGACCTTGGTCTGCCAACCGGTGTTCCGGTCATTGGATATGCAGGGAGTTTGGTCCATTACGAAGGACTCTCTGATCTATTGGGCGCGGTTGCCCTGCTTCGGGACCGGGGCATTGATTTCCATGCAGTCATCGTGGGAGACGGGCCAGAATTGCCGCACCTCGTGGCCCGCACTGACAGTCTGGGACTGGGTGACAGAGTTACCTTCACGGGCAGGGTTGAGGCCACCAAAGTACCTGATTACGTAAGCGTTTTCGACGTCATGCCGTGTCCCCGTCTTCGTCTTCCGGTTACCGAACTGGTTTCACCCTTGAAACCATTGGAAGCCATGGCCGCAGGGAAAGCCATGGTGCTGACCGACCTTGCACCCCTCCGTGAGTTCGCGGGCGCGGACCAGGGGCGGGCGTTGCTGGCTGAGCCGGCTAACCCGGTATCGCTGGCCGATCAGCTTGCCAAGCTTCTGACTAACAAGGCTCTTCGCGAGGAACTGGGGAAACGAGCGAGGCTTTGGGTCGTCCGGTCACGCCAGTGGGGCGACATAGCCCGGACCATGAGTGATTCGCTCTTACCGCTTCTTCATGGCGAACAGCCTGCGCTGCCCGATCAAAGAGACCTGAAGCAGATCTCCGTCGGGGTCATAGCCGACTCCTTTACCACTGAGGGACTCCGCCCCGAAGTGCAGCTGACCGAACTGCTGCCCGGTGCCTGGCGGGACCAGCTCACGCAAAGCCCAATTGACGTGCTGCTTGTTGAATCTGCCTGGGAAGGGGTAGACGGGAAGTGGAAGCAGAAGGTCGGCTACTACGATGAGGAGCGCTTCAGCGACCTCCGCGGGATAATCGCCTTCTGTAACGAGCAGTCCATCCCAACGATCTTCTGGAACAAGGAAGATCCCGTCCACTTCAACCGGTTCAAGCGGACGGCCGAAATCTTCGACCATGTGTTCACCACAGACTCTGGATGCATCGCACGGTACGCCGAGTCCAGCAGCCGCAACCGAACGGTTGCTTCGCTTCCGTTCTACGCCCAGCCAAAACTCCACAGCCCTCTCCCCACCGACTACCCGTACGAACACACTGTCGCCTATGCCGGTTCGTATTATGGCGATCGGTACCCAGCTCGCTCCGCGGAGCTGGCAGCAATCCTGTCAGCAGCCAAGCCGTTTGGGCTGGCCATCTATGATCGACAGCATCTCAACGAAGACAGCCCCTATCGCTTTCCGTCCAGTCTGGGACCGTTTGTTCGAGGAGGGCTGCCTTATCTGGAAATGGTAAAGGCATACAAGGCACACCCGGTCCACGTGAACGTCAATTCCGTGGACGCCTCTCCGACAATGTTCTCCCGTCGGGTCGCGGAGATTGCCGCTTCGGGTTCCGTTGTCCTCAGTGGAAAAGGCGAAGGCGTCACGAACGTCATGGCCGGTCTGGTCCAAACCGTCGCCAATTCGGAGGAAGCACACGCTGTCCTCAGCCGCTGGATGAAGAACGAAACAGTGAGACTGCGTGACGCCTGGCTTGGTTACCGGCTAATCCATCGAGGGCACACCGCTGCCCATCGCCTGGCCTATATGCTTCGCTGCGCCGGTATGGTGGTCCGCGCACCGGAACCGCCGCGGTATGCGGTACGGCTCAATGAGCCGAGTATGGAAGCGCTGCGGCTTTTGGCTGATCAGACAGTTAGGCCGACAGCGGTAATCACCCCTGACCACTACACGCTGCAAGTAAGCGGCCTGGACTTCCTTGCGGAGTCGGAAGCGACCCCCGCAATGCTCGAACGCCAGGGTATCCGATGGATAGGCGAGATGCCGGGGGAGGGAACGGACAGAACAGTTTTCGAAGATCTTCTGACGGCGACAACTTTCGGCGAATGGTCTGAGATCGGGATTTCCGCCGAAAACGGCAGCGGTGTCGGCGAAGGCCTGTTGCGCTATGGAACCGCTCCTGAGGGTTCCCCCAAGCTGTCATCAACGGTTCATGGAGTGGACCGGATAAACGGGAAGGTAGTATTTCGCCGGTATCCGGCGATAGATACACTCCCTGCTGCGCAACCGCGGGTTTCCGTCAGGCAGCGACCACACACGACCATTCTCATAGCCGGTCATGACCTGAAGTTCACCAGCGGTATCGTCCGGTCCCTTGAGTCCGAGGGACATACGGTAATCCTGGATTCGTGGCAGGGGCACAATCAGCATGATGAGGAGCTCAGCAAACAAAAGCTGTCCAAGGCTGATGTTGTATTCACAGAGTGGACGCTGGGAAACGCGGTTTGGTATTCCAAGAACCTGCACGAGCATCAGCGCCTGGTGTCGCGGTTCCATTCCCAAGAACTTTTCACTGATTATCCAAAGATGATAAACACGGACCGGGTCGAGAAGTTCATCTTTGTTGGGGAGCACGTGAAGAACATCGCCGTAAGGGATTTGGGTATACCCCTGGCGAAGTCGATTGTTCTGCCTAACCCGGTGGAGGCACTGGAATTGGCCGTGCCCAAGGATGATGACGCGCGGTTCACTGTGGGCCTAGTGGGGATAGTGCCGGCCCAGAAAGGTTTGGACAGGGCTCTGGATCTGCTGGCAGCGCTTCGTGCCGTCGATCCGCGTTACCGGCTCCGCATCAAGGGCAAACGGCCCGAAGACTACACCTGGATGAGTGCAAGGCCCGACGAAATGGCGTATTACGAGTCCCAGTACCAGCGCATCGAAGCCGATGCCTTGCTCCGCGGAGCCGTCACCTTTGACGGGCATGGCCCTGACATGAGCCGATGGTACCGCGATATCGGTGTGGTCCTCTCAGTCAGCGAATTCGAGTCCTTCCATATGACCCTTGCTGACGGGGGAGCCAGCGGCGCCGCACCTGTGAGCTTGGCTTGGCCTGGCTCGGACCAGATCTACCCCGACTCGTGGCTGTTCCCATCCGTGCCCGAAATGGCGGCGTACATACTTAGGGCGACCAGAACCACCGAGGAATGGAAGCGCCACGGTGCTGAGGCGAGTTCGTGGGTCAGCGAGCACTTGTCTTCAAAGAAGGTGCTGCCTGCGCTAACCAGCGTCATCTTGGGTGACCACCAGGCATGAGGGTCCGGGGCATCGCGCAGGCAACACTTGGGGCACTCGGGGAAATGGCCGCCCGGCGCATCTTGACCCGTCCTTTAACCGGGAGGTCTAATCCCGATGATGGTTGGAGTGCGAATCAAACCGACGCCGGCTACACGGTCAGGGCAACCACCGAAGGCAGATCCTTCAGTCTCTCCTGGACTATTCCCAAGCCCTATGATGTCGAAGTGCACGGCCATTCGTTCGTCCTCCTGGACAGGAAAAGGGCACACCTTGGCGAAATACGAATAGAGGCGGACGGGCCCGCAACGCTCGCAGGGGACCGGCCAGGCAACCGGTCATCTCGTGTTCTGAGGCAGCAGCAAAGGGTCACGTTGACTGCGTGCACCGATCTAAGACTGCATGTTCAAAACAAGGAAGGTCTTCTCGTACCCCGCGGTGTCTCGAGCCCGGCTTCAGGTTGGGCGGTATGGCAGGGGGAGCGTCACCTCACGTATCTGCTGGAAGAGCCTGTCTCGGGAGCGGGACGCTCCAAATTATGTGTAGCATTTTCGGCGATAGGCGCTCCGTACGACTTCACCTATAACTACCGATCATCCCTAAAGAACGTGGACGCCTATCGGCTGTATATTCTCGACAACTTCGGGTCCCAGGGCTCGTACTATTTTGCGGATCACCGGGACCGGACGATATTCAACGCTGTGCAGGAGTTTATTGCGGAAACAGCCCGGCAGCTCGGCGTGGATCGCATGGATATCACCATGTTGGGGACCTCCAAAGGAGGGACGGCCGCAATCGCCCATGGGCTCAGGCTCGGCGCCGGCCGCGTTGTTGCTGGAGCGCCGCAGTACCTGCCCGGTTCCTACCTCAAGGGTGCGGCGCCCAATATCCTCTCGTTCGTCGCAGGAGCTGATGACGAAGAGTCGGTAGCTTGGCTTGACCGGCTGATCCCTGAATCGCTGGGAGAATCCAGCCGCGACACATCAGTCTCCATCCTGGTTGGTGAAAATGACAGCCATCTTAAGATCCATGTCCGCCCCTTCATGGAATTTGCCGAGCGGGAGAACCTGGATGCCACCGTGCTGGTCGTTAAAGATCTCACTCATCAGGACATTGGCCGGGCATTCTCGCCCTATGTGGGCGACGTGCTTCGCTCCGGCGACGATCCCGCCAGGCGAAGGTCTCTCATTCCTTACCAGTTTGAATGGAGGAATGGGGCAGCGGGCAATGAAGTCCAGCTTAAGGTCTGGGTACCGCCGGGTGAGGTTGTCTCCGCAGTTTTCAAGACCGAACAAGGTGCCTTGCCCCTGATGTCCTCGCACAGTCCGACGTACTTCCGGACTGAGGTTCCGGACGGACAGAGCGTTTGGGCGACGGTTACACGCAGGGCCTCAGATGGTTCCGGCGGCCTTCGTACCTTCGATACGAGGATTCTCACACCCCGGGACAACTGAAACGATCATCTTCGGGGTGCTGGGAACTGCTTATCCCCAGATTCGAACGGCTTTCCTATGGATGATCTCGTCCCCCAAACGGACGAACGCCCGGACGGAGCAGCCAGGGGGAACATCTTTGAAGACAACCACCTCTTCGCGGGAGTACCAAAGGGTCTCAAGCCGTTCAGCCCCCTTCACCAGATAGTAGGCGATCATCGCATCTTGGCCGAACATTTTCTCGAGGTTGGCGGCCACTACGGCCCTGCCACCTGGGGAGCGGCTGACTGTCAGGCGGAATTCACGCGCCAGTGGGGCGAGATCCGGCGAGTACGTCAGGTCATTCGACTGGTTGGCTACGAAATCATGTAATTCATCTTCGTCCTGAAACTGCAGTCTCCCCTCGAGGTTGTCTATATAGGCTGACTTATTGTCCTGCGACAGGTTGGACCCACGTCTCATATATACGAAGGTTGGCTCATTATTGCGGACTAAAGTTAAGACTATGCCTCGCTGGCTGAACAGATCTTCCGCTTCTTGGTCAATGAACTCCGGAATTCCCCAAGGACTGTAGGCTTCGAGCGTCTCATAGTGAGCGCGGGGAATCACAAAGAACTTGTTCCCGGGTATGCACCGTCTGAATGATACGTTTTCGAGTGTTACACCTTCTGGTCGGACATAGGCCAGAAACTGTCGGTACATGCCGACGGCGCTGACTGACTGCGGGGTATTGCAGAGAACCCTACGAGCGATTAGATTAATTTGCTCAAAGTGATCTGGGTGCAGCAGGTCGTCGTCGTCCATAGATACTCGGATCAAGGCATCGTATTGATCGAGACGCAGATACCTAGAAGCCGACGCGAAAAGGGACTCCCTTCTTCCTGGCTGTTTATTGGGGTTCTTTAGTTTGTCAACGTGGGAAGTAGGGGGAGCGTCGTATCCGCCGCTCGGGTGGTCATAAAGATGGATGCGGGTGATTGCCCGTGTCTTGGAGTCCATGCGGCTGATTGACAGTTCGAGGGCCGGAAGATAAGCACTCTTGTCCCTAGAGACGTGGATGACTATCTGCATGTCAGTGCCGTCGGATAGCGGCGATTGTTCGCCTATAGAGGCAAGCGTTCTGCTAAAGCGGCTCAAATATGATTTTGTGATCTCCTGATCCGTCTCCGCATCACAAAAAAATCATGTCTGCCCAGAGTAATAGCCGGGGCTGCTTGGAGCTCATACCGGAAGTTTTCCCGTCATTGTGCAGAAAGAACTAAGCGCTCGTATTGCTGCTTGTTCCAAGGGTTGAGTTTTTCTCCCCAATCTTGCAAAGCGTAGTCAATGAGTGGGTTGAGAACACTTCGGTACGGCATGTTGTGGCCGACGGCAAATGGCTCAACAATGATTTGCACGTTCCCATTCGCTGAGACAGACGTTGTGGGAGTCATCCCCAGTTGTTTGGCAAAAGGCTCGAGATGCCTTTCGACGTGAAATGCATCATCGTCGTTCTGGACGTAGATTACCTGATAGGTCCCTGGCGCACTGGTGGAGACTCTGTGAACCAAACTAACGCGCTCTTGGAGATGGCTTAGCTCCTCGGGGGAGTTCATCTCCGGAAAAAGAGTGCGCTGGTACGTGAGAACGGAGTTAGCCCAGTATTTACGGACATCTGTTTGTGGGTTAAAAGCCAGGGCGCGGGATCCTTCGACGGAGGCCGCGAGGTTGACAGAGGCGAAACCCCCGCCTGACCCGCCAACAAACAGAATCTTCTTGGCGTCCAACTGCTCTGCCACCGTTCTGACGGTTGAGCTGTAGCGCGCTGTGAGATCATCTTCCGCATCTCCTGTGAACCAGGCCAGCTCGAGCTCCGGGTTGGCCTCCAGCGCCCCGTCTGACAGAAAAAGAAGATTCTCGCTTCTCGACTGCAATGTAGACAGGAACTCGAATCGAGGAACCTCATATTTCGCGCGTGCAAGTGCGCCGTGACTAACGACCAGCAGGGTATCGGCGCCTGTATTCTGCACCAGGAACCGTATTGGATACTTCTCGCCAGCCCCGTGCCGTGGAACGATAACGTGTTCTGTACGTCCCTCAATACGGACATCCAACTGATCAGGATCACTCCAGCAGAGCACTGGTGCCTGATGCTGGGCATCCCAGTTCCAGTGCCCGGCGTTTTCAGAGCCGCGGCTTTTCAAAGCGGCTGCGAGCTGCGCGGCAAGGTCGTGATAATGCTGGTCCCCGATGCTGGGAGCGGGCTCGCCACGGGCTCCTTTGGTCATCGCCATCTTCGGTTTGGCGTCGAGAACCGCAATTCCGTGCCGCCGCAGGTGTCGATAGTAGGGTGCATAAGCGATGGCGCGGGCACGCCCGTGCAGGCGCTGACGGGTTCCAGGGGCTTTCTGAGAGTGTGTTGCCGGAGGCAGCTTCAAGGTGAACGTCCTAGATTCCAACCCAAGCGTCCCCAGCAGGGCTATCAACTCGTCAGCGGCGGTTTTCCACAGCGCTAAGTGCTCCCGCGTACCAAACCTGACATGACGGGTGACCTCGGCCCCCCGCACGGAGGTCATGGCTAGGTGCGGCGACGCGGTCAGATAGGTTCCGTCAGTGAGCCGGTAGACACCGAATCGTTCATCTGCCAAGTCCCACAGCACACAGTCCAATTGCCCTGACTTCTCTACGAGTTCGTCGGTCAAGGAGGATCGCGCGTCATCCATCAAGACACGTGAAGCTGCAGAGGTCAGGCTTGGCAGGGCAGTGAGGTCAACGCTGCTGGCACCGTTCATGGCACTAATCAACGACTGGCGAGCTACGTATCCCGCACGGACCGCGTTGTCACTATAAGTAGTGAGGAGGTTTACGGCAGCCTCGCTGCCGTAAACCAGAACCCGGATTTTAGGCATCCCCGAATTCAGCGATCCGCGACCCAACTCCCAGCATCTGCTCGATGGCGGCCACAGTCCGGGCTGCCGCCTTGCCGTCGCCGTAGGGGTTAACAGCGTTGGCCATCGAATCGAAGTGCGCCTGGTCGTTGAGCAGCTGGTCGACTTCGCTCACGATGCGATCCTCGTCGGTTCCGATCAGCTTCACGGTGCCGGCGACAACAGCCTCGGGCCGCTCGGTGTTTTCGCGCATCACCAGGACGGGCTTGCCGAGGCTGGGAGCTTCTTCCTGGACTCCGCCGGAATCGGTGAGGACCAGATGGGACATGGACAGCATGCGGGTGAATTCGCCGTAAGGCAGCGGCTCAACCACAAGGATGTTCTTTTTGCCTTCAATCGCAGGCATGACTGCTGCACGGACCACCGGATTCTTGTGGAGCGGTACCACGATCATCAGGTCGGGTTCCGCGTCGGCAATACGGGCCAAAGCACGTCCGACGCCGCGCATCGCCTCGCCCTGGTTCTCCCGGCGGTGGGTGGTGACCAGGAGAATTTTTTCACCCTTGGCAGCGAGCTCCTCGAGCGCCGGATCCGTGAAAGGTACCTTCTTGTCAACGGTCATAAAGAGGGCGTCGATGACCGTGTTTCCTGTGACGACGATGTCCGCTGAAGGGATGTTTTCCTTCAGGAGATTTGCGCGGCTGGTGCTGGTGGGCGCCAAATGAAGGCTGGCGATTTGGGACGTGATTTTGCGGTTTGCTTCTTCCGGGAACGGAGAGAAAAGGTCGCCGCTGCGCAGGCCCGCTTCTGCATGGACCACGGGGATGCTGTGGTAGAACGCAGCGATGGCACCGGCTGTTGAGGTGGTGGTGTCGCCCTGCACAACTACGGCGTCGGGCCGGTTCACGCTGAAGAGCTTGTCGAGCCCCTCGATGGTCCTGGTCAGGATGCCGTTGAGCGTCTGACCGGGCGAGAAAATGTTCAGATCGTGGTCGGGCACGATCCCGAACAGGCTGTTCACCTGATCCAGCATGGAGCGGTGCTGGCCAGTAACCGCGGTGAAGTGGTCCAGCGATGCTGAGTCCTGAAGCGCAGCGACGATAGGCGCCATTTTGATGGCTTCGGGACGTGTTCCGTAGATAGGCATAACGAGTGGCAAAGCGGTACCCCATAAAGTGTGACTGGTTGAGTGTCCGCCAATTCTAGCTGATCCGACATTTCTCTTGTGCTTCGTCGATTTCTGTGAGTGATACCCTCGCCGCGACACCGCTTTGGTGCGGGAGGCCTCCAGGGGTAAAAGACGGGCGAACCCGAAGCAAACTACTTATTTACGGGACTCCATTTCTCCCCTATTTTCGGCCCTCAACGAGGATCGGGTTCGGTGGAAGCGCACGGGCGTCTCTGGAACTGAATTCGTCGGTTACCGGGGGAGCGGCGTGGGGGAGCTGTCGAGCAGGATGCGGTCAGTGGGCCGCACCGGTCAGCTATGGGAGTGGCTCGCTTCCTCGCTCCACCCCGCCCTGCGCGCCCGCCTAAAACGGGCAAGACATCTCAGCATCCGCTTCCGGGAACCCGACTATGGGCTGGTGAGCGTCATCGTCCCGTTCCACAACGTGGCGCCGTATCTGGACCGCTGTCTCCGCAGCCTGGTGGGCCAATCCTATTCCCGGCTGGAAATCATTCTGGTGGATGACGGCTCAACTGACCCGAGTGCCCGCATCGCGGCCGGCTACGCACGCTAGGACCGGCGCATCAAACTCATTCGCGGCCACAATGCCGGACCCGGCGGGGCGAGAAACATCGGCATCAGGGCTTCCCGCGGAAGACTGCTCGCCTTTGCTGACGCGGACGACGTCGTTCCGTTCCATGCGTACGAGAGCATGGCCGCCAGCCTGGCACAGACTAAATCTGACTTCTGCGTCGGCTCCTACGGACGTATCCGGGGCAACCACCGCACGTCGGTGCAGCTCGCGGACCGGCTGCATCAGGAGCGGCGCACACGGGTCACCCTCCGGGACGTCCCGGAGATCATTGATGACGTGTTTCTTTGGAACAAGATGTTCCAGCGGCCGTTCTGGGACCGCGAGGTGGGCAGCATCCCCGAACAGACCCGCTATGAGGACCAGGAGACCACGGCACGGGCCTATCTGCAGGCAGCTTCCTTCGACGTCCTGGCGGACTCGGTTTACTCGTGGCGAATACGGGAAGACGGTTCCTCCCTGACCCAGGAGAAGCACCTGATCGAGGATCTGCGCGACCGTCTGCTCGTCACCGAACGTGTCCGGGAACTCCTGTCCGAAGGAGCGCCGGAGGCTGCCGTGGCGGCCTGGCAGCGGCGGGTGGCAGGTGCGGACCTAATTCCGTATCTGGAACAGGCAGCAGATGCCTCTGATGAGTATCCCTCAACCCGGAACAAACCGCCCGGTAGTGGAGTTCGGCGTCCAGCGGCCGGGATCGCTTGCGAAGGTCGTAGGCCTTGGAGGCCATGTCCCAGTTGCCTTTGAGCTGATAGTAGGCGCCGGGGCCGAACCGGGATTCCTCGCCGTCTGGTTTCAAGGCAACTCCAGCTGAAAAGGCCGCCGAGGCTTCACTGGTCCGGCCTGCGCGTTCCCACTGGTCAGCTTCCTTGAACAGGTTCTCGGCGACCGCCGGTTTCAGTGCGTTGGCCCGGCGGTAGCTCTCAGCGGACTGCCGGTGCCGGCTCAGGGACGCGTAGCTTTCCGCCATCCGCAGATGCCAGGAAGGATCGGCCTCGTGGTACGGAAGGCCGCGCTCAAGTGCCTGTGCCTCCTGCCAGCGCGGGCCCCGGCTCCGAAGCTCAGCCGCCACCAAATCGTGGTACTTCGGGTTTTCCTGGTCGCCGTTTAGGGCTTTAGCCAGATGGTCATAGGCATCCTGCCTGTTTCCCACCGCGGTGTGGCACCTGTAGAGGCGGTAGTGCCATGAGGGATTCTCGGGCTGGACTTCCAGTGCCGACTGGTAGTGCCTAATGGCCAGTTCCGGCCGGCCCTGCCGTTCGAGGACAAAACCCAGCCGATAATGCCAGGCGGCCGTGCCCGGTTTCAGCTCCACGGCTCGGGACAGGAAGCGTTCGGCTTCACCCAAATCGTTGGCCCTGAAAAGTGCATTGCCGAGCTGGAAATTGACCCGCGGGTTTTCCCCTTCACCGTTTCTCAGAATGGCCCGGTATATCCGGGCGGCGGCCGGCCAGTTTTGCCGCTGCTCTAGTTTCCGGGCTGCCCGGAACGGAACCTGCCAGCCGATCAATTTTCCCCCTTGCCCATTCCCCCAGGGAATGGAGTGTGTTCCGAACTGAGTTCGCTAGTTGTCTTGTCTCTGATGCGTTCTTCCCAGCAGGCGGCGGATTGCCGCAACGCTCTGCCGGGCAGCGGTACCGTCGCCGTACGGGTTGGGCAATTCGGCCATGGAACGGTAGGCCGCGCCGTCGTGCAGCAAGTGCTGCACCTCAGAGACGATCCGGTCCTCGTCCGTCCCAATCAGCTTGACTGCGCCGGAAAGAACAGCTTCCGGGCGTTCCGTGTTCCCACGCATCAGCAGCACCGGAATGCCGAGGGTGGGCGCTTCTTCCTGAATGCCGCCGGAATCCGTGAGAATGAGGTGGGATATGGCCATCAGCCGGCAGAATTCTCCGTAGTCCAGCGGTTCAGACACAAAGACGTTCCTCTTGCCTTCCAATGCAGGGAGGAGCGCTTCACGTACCGCTGGATTCTTATGCAGCGGGACAACCACGGCCAGCCCCGGCTCCGCATCCGCAATCCGTGCAAGGGCCCTGCCGATTCCCCTCATGGCTCCGCCCTGGTTTTCCCTGCGGTGGGTCGTGGCCAGCAGAATAGGCATCCCCGAAACAGCCACTTTCTCCAGTGCGGGGTCAGTGAACGGCGCCTGCTTCCCGACGGTGGCCAGGAGAGCGTCAATTACCGTGTTGCCTGTCACCACAATGTTCTCGGCGGGGACACTCTCCCTGACCAGGTTGTCCCTGCTGGTAGCTGTGGGAGCCAGATGCAGACTTGCGATTTGCGAGGTCATCCTGCGGTTGGCCTCTTCCGGAAACGGCGAAAGAAGGTTCCCGCTGCGGAGTCCGCCTTCCAGATGCACCACCGGTATGCGGCGGTTGAAGGCAGCAATTGCAGCTGCGGTGGAGGTGGTGGTGTCGCCCTGGACAACGACGGCATCTGGCTGGTTGACGCTGAAGAGCTTGTCCAGACCGTCGATGGTGCGGGTGAGAATTCCGCTTAGGGTCTGGCCGGGGAAAAAATGTTCAGGTCATGGTCGGGGACGATGCCGAAGAGGCGGTTGACCTGGTCCAGCATGGAACGGTGCTGGCCGGTCACGGTCACAAAACAATCCAGGCCGGGAGACCGGCGCAGTTCCGCGACAAGGGGAGCCATCTTGATGGCTTCGGGCCGTGTCCCGTAGATGGGCATAACAAGCGGCAAGGCGGTACCCCACATGGCTGCGATGGCGAGCGTAGTGGACGGGAGAGTAACGGAACAGCGTTGCGGGTGTTACAGGTGTTTCTACCCGGTTTTAGCCGAACAGCACCAAGAGGGTGATGAGCGTTGGAACGGCAGCCACCACCAAAACCGTCAGCGTCCAGGCAATGGCGCGCTTGCGCCGGTAGGACCGGTCAGCGCGGGGATCGGAACGGGAAGCAGGCTGAGCCGTGAACGGAGCAGCAGCCGCAGCCTCGTCGAGTACTGCGGCCCCGGCCCCCGATCTCATGTGGCGAGCGGCGGCAGCTTCCATGTGTAGCCGTTTTCCCATGAGACCAGCTTTGCATAAAATCCAGCAGGCTTATCGGCCCGTGTCGGAGCCCTGCGGTAGGCTTCGTACTGACCGAACCGGTTCCGGACAACGACGTTACGGAAGACAATCCGGAGGAGAAGCATGAGCAGCAGCACGGAACGGGATTACTTTGCAGACTAAGATCACCGCCAACGCGCAGGCGCTGAAGCGATGGTTGAGCAAGGCTGAAGTGTCCCTGGGAAACCACAGCGACCGGCTGAACGCAATCAACATCTTCCCCGTCGCCGACGGCGATACCGGGACCAACCTTTATCTGACCATGCGGGCCGCTTCAGCGGCCGCAGCAGACCTGGACACCCAGGACATCGGTGAACTGCTCTCCGCAGCAGGCCGTGCAGCCATGGAACAGGCCAAGGGCAACTCCGGTACCCTCCTGTCTGTCTTCCTCACCTCAATGGCCGAACCGCTCCAGGGAAATACCCGTTTGTCCGCACCGCTGCTTGCCCGCTCGCTGGAACGGGCGCAGCTGCGCTCCTGGTCGGTCCTCAGTGATCCGGTGCCGGGAACCATGCTTTCCGTCCTGGAAGAGGCAGCGCGCGGCGCATCCCAGGTTGAAGCGGCACAGACCGGCGACGACAGCAACGCCGGACTGGCGGAGACCCTCCGTGCGATGATGACGTCTGCCCTCGCTGCGGTGGTACGCACCGAGGAACAGCTGGAAACCCTCTCCGACGCCGGCGTCGTGGACGCCGGGGGAGTCGGCTTCCTGCTGGTACTGGATGCCATGCGGGCCGCAGCCCTGGGAGAAGAACTGCAGGGCGAACTGCTGGACGGCCTGCACGGGTACGATGTGCAGGATCCGCACATTCACGGCACCCAGCCGCAGCTCGAAGGCGTGGAAGTCATGTGCACCATCACGCTCAGTCCGCTCGATGCTGCCACCCTGCGGCTGCAGCTGGACGAACTTGGCGACTCGGTGATCATGAGCGCAGTCAGCCCGGTGGGGGAGGGCTACCGCTGGCGCGTCCATGTACACACTCCCGACGCCGGAGCCGCCATGGATGCCCTCCATGCGGTGGGGGAACCCACCAACGTGTCCATCACTGAACTTGCGGCCAACGGACACCAGACCACCGAAATCCCGCAGGTCCCGCCGCGCGGCCAGTCCGCCGTCGGCGATTTTGCCCGCGAAGCTTAGAGGCCCATGCAGGACAGGATTCCCGGCGAACTCGACTTTGAGCTAAACCGCCGGATCGGGAAGAAGTCTGCGGACAAGATCGAGAAGCAGCTGGGGATCACCACCGTGGGGCAGCTGCTGCTCCATGTTCCGCGGCGCTACATGGAGCGTGGAGAACTCACCCGGATATCGGAGCTCCCCTTCGATGAGGACGTCACTCTGGTGGCCCGGGTGCAGAGCATAAACTCCCGCCGGATGCAGACCCGGAAGGGCATGATCGTGGAAGTCACGGTCACCGATGACGACGACGCCGGCGCCCTGGGCATGCTGCACCTGACCTTTTTCAACGGCTACAACGCCCTGAAGGACCTGCAGGCGGGAACCCGCGCCATGTTCTCCGGGAAAGTAGGCGTTTACAAGGGCCAGCTGACGCTGACCAACCCGAACTACGTACTGCTCAGCGACGAGGCCGACGACGAGGAAGAGGCCAGGCGTCCCATCCCGGTCTACCCGGCCACTGCGAAGCTCACCAGCTGGGAAATCAAGACCACGATCGATGTGCTGCTTGACTCCCTGCAGACCGAACGGCTGCAGGATCCAATTCCGCCTGCCATCCGGGCCCGCGAACACCTGATGGGCATCGCTGCTGCATTCGAAGCCATCCACCGCCCCTCCGTGATCGAAGACGCGTACAAGGCCCGGCACCGCTTCCGGTATGAGGAAGCACTGGTGCTCCAGACGGCGCTTGCCCGCAGGCATGCCTACACCGCCCAGCAGCACGCCACTGCGCGCCCGCCGGTCCAGGGCGGGCTGCTGGATGCCTTTGATGCCTCCCTGCCCTTTACCCTGACGGCCGGACAGGCAAGCATCGGCGGGGAACTGGCCGCAGACCTCGCGAAGCCACACCCCATGAACCGGCTGCTGCAGGGCGAGGTGGGTTCCGGCAAGACGCTGGTGGCACTGCGTGCCATGCTCCAGGTGGTCGACGCCGGGGGACAGGCTGCCCTGCTGGCGCCCACCGAGGTCCTGGCGGCCCAGCACTATGCCTCGATCACCCGCACACTGGGCCCGCTTGGCCAGGGCGGAATGCTCGGCGGCAGCGAGAACGCCACCCGCATCACCCTGCTCACCGGATCCATGTCCGCAGCGCAGCGCAAGGCAGCGCTGCTGGAGGCAGCATCAGGCTCTGCCGGGATCGTGATCGGCACACACGCCCTGCTCTCCGAACACGTCCAGTTCGCGGACCTGGGCCTGGTGGTAGTGGATGAACAGCACCGGTTTGGGGTGGAGCAGCGGGACGTGCTGCGGACGAAGGGACGCGACAGCACTCCGCACCTGCTGGTCATGACGGCAACCCCGATTCCGCGCACCGTAGCCATGACCGTGTTTGGTGACCTGGACGTTTCGTCTTTGACGGAACTGCCCGCCGGCCGGGCACCGATCTCCACCTATCTGGCGCCGCTGGCCGACAAGCCGGCCTGGGGGCCGCGGATCTGGGCGCGGGCCCGGGAAGAGATCGACGCCGGACGCCAGGTTTACGTGGTCTGCCCCAAGATCGGGGACAAGGAAGAGGAACCGGGAACAGAGCCGGCGCTGCTGGAGGACCTGCCGCAGAGTACGGCCCAGCGCAACCAGCGGCCGCTGGCATCCGTACTGGAAACAGTCGAGAGGCTGCAGGAGCTCCCGGCGCTGGCCGGCATCCGGCTGGGTATGCTGCACGGCAGGATGGAGCCGTCGGAAAAGTCAGCCACCATGGAAGCCTTCAACCGCGGCGAGATCGACCTGCTGGTCTCCACCACCGTGATCGAAGTGGGCGTTGACGTGCACAACGCCACCATGATGGTGATTCTCGACGCCGAGCGGTTCGGCATCTCCCAGCTCCACCAGCTGCGCGGCCGGGTAGGGCGCGGAGGCCTGCCCGGGACCTGCCTGCTTGTCACGAACCTTGAAAACGGGCACCCAAGCCGGGAACGCCTGGACGCTGTTGCAGCGACTACTGACGGCTTTGAGCTCTCCCGCCGGGACCTTGAACTGCGCCGCGAAGGGGACATCCTGGGAGCATCCCAGTCCGGTGGCCGGTCCACGCTCAAACTGCTGCGCGCCATCCAGGACGAAAAGGTCATTGAACGCGCGCGCGCCGATGCCCAGGCCCTGATCCAGGAAGACCCGGATCTGCTGGAGCACCCGGCCCTGGACGAGGCCATTGAGGCTTACCTCAATCCCGAGAAGGAAGCATTCCTGGACCGCGGCTGAGTCCGCGCGGGCTTTCTGCGATGCCGGGAGGACGGCGCGTGCTGGCTAGAGTGGAACCATGAGCCGCATCATTGCCGGGGTTGCCGGCGGATCCACCCTGTCCAGCGTCCCCGGATCGGGCACCCGTCCTACTACGGACCGGGTCAAGGAAGCGCTGTTCTCCCGTTTGGAGTCCTACGGCATCCTCGACGGGGCCTACGTGCTGGACCTTTTCGCCGGTTCCGGCTCGCTCGGCGTTGAAAGCGCCAGCCGCGGAGCCGCCCGGGTGGACCTGGTGGAGCTGGCGGAAAAACCAGCCGGCGTCTGCCGGGCCAACGCAGCCATGGTCAACCGGATCCTGGGCTCGGAACGGCTGCGCGTCCATCGGACAAAGGCGGAGTCCTACCTCCAGCGTGTGCCGCCCGGACTGGTATGGGACCTGGTCTTCCTTGACCCGCCCTACCCCCTGGATGAAGACGGCCTTGCCGCCGTCCTGCAGTCCCTGAGCCCCCGGCTCGCTCCCGGCGCCGTCGTCGTGGTGGAACGGTCCACCCGCTCACCGGAACCGGTCTGGCCGGCCGGAATGGAACGCTTCAGTGAAAAGGCATACGGGGAAACCACACTCTGGTTCGCGGAACCGGCCGGGGCGAAAGAAGGCTAGCGCCCGCCTGCGAAGGCATCCAGGTCTGCACCGGTAAGGACTGCAGCCGGATGGGGACCTGCCTGGAGAAGGGACTGCGTCCACTCCGCAGGCCAGCGGAAAGGCACTGCGGCCAGGACAATGTTCCCGGGGTGCCGCCCGGTAAACATGCTGGAATCGCCCAGGGCTGCCACTTCTCCGCCCGCCGCTCCGAAGACGCGCTGCAGTGCCGCGGTCTGAGCGCGCGCGAAGGCCAGCGGCGGATCGTCGCCAACGTTGACCAGCAGCACGCCGCGCTCTGACAGCAGGGCCAGCAGTTCCGCGTAATACTCTTCCGACGCCAGATGCTCCGGGGCGTCGGCCCCGGCAAAGACATCCAGCACGACGGCGTCGAACGAGCCCGCATCGAAACGCTCGAGTTCCGCACGGGCATCCCCAATGACCGTCTGCAGGACGGTGCCTTCCGGGAGCGGGAGGTAGGCGAGGACGTAGTCGAGGAGCTCGCGTTCCAGCTCCACTGCCACCTGGTCCGATCCCGGCCGGGTGGCCTGTACATAGCGGGCCAGTGTCAGGGCACCGGCGCCCAGATGCAGGACCCGCAGCGGAGCTCCGGGCGGCGCGGCCAGATCCAGGACATTGCCTATGCGGCGAAGATACTCATAGAAGATCTCATCAGGACGGGCCAGGTTCACGTGGGACTGCTGAGCGCCGCCAATGCTGAGGATCCAGGCACCGTCAGTGAACGCGTCCTCATCGAGTTCGGCGTGGGCACCGATTCCGCGCAGGAGCCGGGACGGCGGACGGCGTGCCATCTCAGAGCACCTCGCCGAGGCGGGAGATCCGCTCAGCGGCTTCCTGGAGCACATCGAACCTCTTGCAGAACGCGAACCGCAGCAGGGTCCGCGTGCGTTCGGCACCCTCCGGATGGCAGAACATGGCCACTGGAATTGCCGCAACGCCCACCAGCCCGGGCAGGCGGCGGGCCAGATCGGTGGCATCAGTGATGCCCAGGGGAGCGACGTCGGCGTTCACGAAATACGTTCCCTGCGGCTGGAACACGTCCAGGCCCGCCGCCCGCAGGCCGGCTGAGAGAACGTTGCGCTTAGCGCGAAGGGTTCCGGCGATGTCCGTGAAGAAGGAATCATCCATGCGCAGGCCACCGGCAATCGCGGCCTGGAACGGTGTGCCGGAGGAATAGGTCAGGAACGTCTTGATGGTCCGGATCGCTGCGACCAGGTCTGCCGGCCCGCTCAGCCAGCCGATCTTCCAGCCGGTGAGGGAGAACGTTTTCCCTGCTGAGGAAATGGTGATGGTCCGGTCAGCAGCTCCGGGCAGGGTAGCCACTGGAATATGGCGCGGACCGAAGGTGAGGTGTTCGTAAACCTCGTCCGTGACAATCACGGTGTTGTGCCTGACTGCCAGATCCACGATCCGCTGCAGTACCTCCGCGGGGAAAACGGCTCCAGTGGGGTTGTGCGGATTGTTTACCAGCACCACCCGGGTCCGGTCCGTGAATGCCGCTTCCAAAGCGTCCAGGTCCGGCAGGAAGTCCGGTGCCAGCAGGGGAGCGGTGGTGTGCGCGGCACCGCTGAGTCCAATGATTGCGCCGTAGGAGTCATAGAAGGGTTCGAAGGTCAGGACCTCGTCGCCCGGACCCGTAAGGGCGAGCAGGGTCGACGCGATGGCTTCCGTTGCACCGGTGCTGACCAGTACCTGCGTTGCCGGGTCCAGCTGCAGGCCGTAAAAGCGATCCTGGTGCTCGGCGATGGCTTCACGGAGCACCGGCAGGCCCTGGCCTGGTGCGTACTGGTTCATTCCGGCAAGGATCGCCTTGCGTGCGGCGTTCCGGATCTCTGCGGGGCCGTCCTCGTCCGGGAAGCCCTGCCCCAGGTTGATGGCACCGTGTGTCCCGGCCAGGGCAGTGATTTCCTCGAAGATGGTGATGCCCAGGTTGCCGTCGGCTCCGAGGAGGTTCGCGCCGGCTGCCGTCCGCTGCCAGGGGGCGGGGGACCCGTCCAAAGAGTCTCGAAGCGCGGGCATGCGGGGTGTTGAAGTCATGCCTTCAAGTATTACCCCAGGCCGGGCGGAAACGGGCGGCAGGTATAGTGTCTGGCGTTTACGAAGGCACGCCGGCCCGGCATGGGCCCGGACCGGGAGGCAGAAAAGATGACGTCAGCCGTCCTGGCGGCCCTCACGGCAAAGCAGGCCGCTGCCCACCCGGAACCGGTGTGGACCCGAACGCGCCGTCATGGGCCGGACAGCCTGGCCTTTGACTTCAAAGCCGGGGGAAGCAGCTTTACGCTGGAGCTGGTGGAGACGGGCAGCGGTGTGGCCTTGTCTGTTACGGCTCCCACCGACGAAGCGCGGCGCATCCTCCGGAACGCGCTGGTGGGCCGGTTCGCCCTGGTGTGCAGCGGGGGTGAACGCCACGTACTGGAGAGGCCGGTCAAGGACTCCTCCCCGTCTGCCCTGCTCGCTTCGGCGGCCGGATGGATTGGACACGTTTCCGGGCTGGTCAATGACATGCTTGGTGCCGTCCGGCCGGGCGGGGACGTTCCGCCGGAGTTCCTGAACCTGCTTTGGTGGGATGAGCAGCCCAACTTCGGAGACGCAGCGGGTCCCTGGCTGGCAGCCCGGCTGAGCGGGCTCACCCCGGTGAACGGCAGGGGCAGGCAGCTGGGTTCACCTCCACTGGCCTCCGTTGGCTCAATAGCCGGTTGGCTGGAGCAGGATGGTTCCCGGATCTGGGGCTCAGGGCTGATGGGACCTCTGGGAGCGGAGTCTCTGGAACGCCTCAGGGGCCTGCGGGACATACGCGTCCACGCCGTCCGTGGCCGGCACACCCGGGAAGAGCTCATGGGCAAAGCCGGGTGGGAGGTTCCCGAAGTCTTCGGCGATCCGGCCCTGCTGCTGCCCCAGTTTCTTCCGGCAGGCCAGTTCCTTCCTGCGGACCGCTTCATCGCAGCGGACCGGCACAGCAGCCCGCCCATCGCCGTCGTTCCCCACCTTGACCATCGGAGCGCCCTGGCGCACCTGGCAGGTCCCGGAGTGCAGCTGGTGGACGTACGGGAAGGCGTGGAAGCGGTGGTTGCGCAGATCGCCGGGGCGCAGGTGTGCGTCTCCAGTTCCCTGCACGGCATCATCGTTGCGCAGGCTTACGGTGTGCCCTGGGTCTGGCTGCGGATCAGTGACCTCCTGATCAGCGGAGACACATTCAAGTTTGAGGACTTCTTCACAACGCTCGACGCCGCAGCGGTGAGCGCCTGTGACCTTCCTGCGCGCTCGCTGACACAGCCGCTCCTGACTGAGATCGCCGCGCGGGCGTCCCTGCCCGAGACCACGGTGGACGTAGGGCTTGTGCTGGAGAGTTTTCCCTTCCGTCGTGCCTTCAGCGGCGCCGGGCAGTTCAACGGGTAGATTCGAGATATGCGACGCGCTGTATGCCCCGGATCCTTTGACCCTATTCACAACGGACACCTTGAAGTGATTGCCCGCGCTGCGAACCTGTTCGATGAAGTCATCGTGGCCGTCTCCACCAATTACGCCAAGAAGTACCGCTTCTCCGAAGAGGAGCGGCTGGAAATCGCCTCGGAGACACTGGGCTCGCTGGCCGGGATCTCAGTGCTTCCCATGGGGCAGGGGCTGTTGGCGGATTTCTGCCGGGAGCACGGTGCCAGCGCCATCGTAAAGGGCCTGCGCTCAGTCCAGGATTATCAGTACGAGCTGCCCATGGCGGTAATGAACCGGCAGCTGACAGGTGTTGAAACCGTGTTCCTGGCCGCGGAGAATTCCTACACCCATCTGTCCTCTAGCCTGATCAAGGAAGTGGCTGCGCTGGGCGGGGACATCACGGATTTCGTTCCCAGTACTGTGCTGAAGCGGATGGTCTAACCGATCGGGGAACTGCAGGCCGGCCGGAGGAACGCCGCCAGCACTCCGCCGGTTTCTTCGACGAACCTGCCCGCCCACTGAGCAGGTCCGAGGTCGGGTTCAGCGGCCACCATCTGCACATGCGCGTTGGAGCACTGTTCAATGTTGGCCCGGGCACGGACCAGGTGGTACTTGGAAGTCACCACGATGATGTTCTCCCAGCCATTGTCTGCCGCCAGCCTGGCGATAGCCCGGGCTTCGGCGCGGGTGGACAGCGGTGACGGCTCAAAGCACCGGATAGCCGGGTCACGGGAATACTTGCAGACGATATCCATGTTGGTATTGCCCGGAGTGTCGGTCGTGGAGAGCACCAGTACGGGCGCGCTTTCCTGCTTCATCAATTCCCGGCCAACGGGAAGGCGTTCCGCCGCAGCGCCGGCAAGCACAACGACGGCGTCCGCCTTGCTGGGCTCGCGGGTTGCCTGCGGATAGTAAAAGAGGTTCACCGCCACCAGCAGCCAGACCAGCAGCACGGAAACTGCCGCGGCAGCGCATCCGGCGGCGGTCCGGAGGAACCGGCGGCGGGAAAGGGAAGAAGGCACAGTGTAAGCGTAGAGGAGTGCGGCAGGACGGCAGGCATTCACCCGCACCGCGGACCCGTTGCCAGGCGGTAGACTTGGAAGGACGACGGAAACCGGGCGCGCTTCAAGCACCCTGCCCGGAACCCCGGTTTGAGAGATTCCACCTCGTCGGGCTAAGATGATATGTCGGTCTATGTTCTACAGGAGTTCTCATTAGCGTTTCATCGCGGTCACAACCGAGTTCCCCCTTGGCGATTAATGTCAAGGATCTCGGGCGCAGCCCGGGAACAATGCGGACAATGCATGAGCATGTGCCGGCACCGAAAGACTTCGGTGTTGCGCTTATTGGCGTGCCGTTCGGATCGGACATCGAGCTCGATCTGAGGTTCGAGGCTGTACACGAGGGGATCCTGGTTTCGGGTTCCGCACTCGTCCCCGTCAAGGGGGAATGTGGACGGTGCCTGGTTCCCATCGAGTACAACGAGGACGTCGATGTGCAGGAACTCTTCTACTACGAGGACACAGAGTCCTTTGAAGAAGAAGAGGAAGAAGAGCAACGCCGGATCGAGCGAGATGTAATCGATCTTGAACCGGTTTTGCGGGACGCAGTGGTAACTTCCCTGCCGTTCCAGCCGGTGTGCCGGGAGGACTGCGAAGGCCTTTGCCCCGAATGCGGGGTGCGCCTTGAGGAGGATCCGGGTCACCACCATGAAGTCGTGGATCCTCGCTGGGCAGCCCTTGCCGGGTTGGCTGGCACCGCCGCTGAAGATGCGGCAACAAGTACAGAGTCAGACGAGAGAGAAGAGAGTTAGTCGTGGCTGTTCCCAAGCGGAAAATGTCCCGCTCGAATACGCGTGCACGCCGGTCCCAGTGGAAGGCAACTGCGCCCAACCTGGTAAAGACCGTTGAGAACGGCCGCGTTACCTACAGCCTGCCCCACCAGGCCAAGGTCGTAACCGACTCCGCAGGTACCGCGCTGTTCCTTGAATACAAGGGCCGCAAGGTCGCGGACGTCTAAGACCAGTGACCGTCCCCTTTACCGTCTGCCTTCCACGGCAGCCGCTGAAGGGGCGCACTGCTTTTCGGGGCAAAATCAGCAAGTGAAAAATACTGAAGAGCTTCTGAAGCGTCTCGGCGTCGATATCGATGCCGGGACGCTTCAACTTGCGCTCACACACCGCTCCTACGCGTACGAGCACGGCGGCATCCCCACGAACGAACGCCTTGAATTCCTGGGGGATTCGATTCTCGGGTTCTCCGTGACGGACGCGCTCTACCGGGACAATCCCGATCTTTCCGAGGGAGAGCTGGCCAAGCGGCGTTCCGCCGTTGTCAGCACCAAGGCCCTCGCATCCGTTGCCCGCCAGCTGAAGCTTGGCGATTTCATCCTGCTTGGCCAGGGCGAAAAACTCACCAACGGCAAAGACAAGTCCTCCATCCTGGCCGACACCACTGAAGCCCTCATCGGCGCGGTGTACCTCTGCCACGGCATTGAGACCGCGCGTTCAATGGTCATGCGCCTCATCGGGCCGCTTCTCCATGATGCCGACGCCCTTGGTGCCGGCACCGACTGGAAGACCTCCATCCAGGAAATCGCTGCCGCCCGGAAAATGGGCGACATCGAATACCGCGTCACCGGATCCGGCCCCGACCATTCCCGCAGCTTCGTTGCAGTGCTGCACATAGGCGGGCGTGCGTTTGGCACGGGCACCGGCCGTTCCAAGAAGGACGCCGAACAGGAAGCAGCCGCTGACACCTGCCGGCAGCTCCGGGAAACGCTCCCCGCTCCGGCGGCACCTTCCGGCACGTAGCTGTGCCATGCCTGAACTCCCCGAAGTCGAGGTAGTCCGCCGCGGTCTTGCCCGCTGGGTGCGCGGCCGCACCATCACCGGCGTCGAGGTCCTGGATACCCGCTCCATCCGCCGGCATGCGCCCGGGCCTGAGGACCTGCGCGGCAATCTTGAGGGTGCGCGTGTGCTGGACGTAGTCCGGCGCGGCAAGTTCCTGTGGATGCCGGTGGCCGAGGCTTCAGCGCCCGACGCCGAACCCCCCTTTGCGCTGATGGCCCACCTGGGTATGAGTGGGCAGCTGCTGATGGAAGATCCGTCACTGCCGGACGAGAAGCATCTGAAAGTCCGCTTTACCCTCAGTCCGGCTGTGGATGCGGACGGGACCGTCATGCCCCAGGAACTGCGCTTCGTGGACCAGCGGATCTTCGGCGGAGTCTTCCTCGCGGACCTGTTGCCCACTCCGGACGGAGAGCCCGGCGGATTGTCCGAAACAGGCCTGCCGCTGGTGCCGTCCGAGGCCGCCCATATTGCGCGTGACCCGCTGGACCCGGCATTCTCCTTTGACACCTTCTACCGCCGGCTCAGGGCCCGCCGCACCGGGATCAAACGGGCGCTGCTGGACCAGGGGCTGGTCTCCGGCGTCGGGAACATCTATGCGGACGAAGCGCTGTGGGCAGCGAAGCTGCACTTCGCCAGGCCCACCGACACGATGCGCCGGGCAGACGCCCTGCGGCTGGTGGAAGCGGCGCGTGACGTGATGCTCCGCGCCCTGGAAGCCGGCGGGACCAGCTTTGATTCGCTGTACGTCAACGTCAACGGCGCATCCGGCTACTTTGCCCGTTCCCTGAATGCCTACGGGCGTGAGGGAGAGCCGTGCCCGCGGTGCGAGGCGGCAGGACTTCCCACGCTGATCCGCCGTGATTCGTTCATGAACCGCTCGTCGTACAGCTGTCCGGTCTGCCAGAAGCGCCCGCGCAACGGCCGGTGGTAGCTCCTGCCCGGCTGGTGGCTAGCTGCTGCGCAGCTCTGCCACTAGTGCATCGTTGTAGAGCGGCCAGGCTTCCGCTGCCCAGGGACCAAAGTCCCGGTTGGTGAGGGCTACCGCAGCGGTTTTCAGCTCCGGGTCCACCCACAGGAACGTCCCGGACTGTCCGAAGTGCCCAAAGGTCTTCGGAGAGTTGTCCTGCCCGGTCCAGTGCGGGGACTTTCCGTTGCGGATTTCGAATCCCAGGCCCCAGTCGTTCTCCTTCTGCCGGCCGAAGCCGGGCAGTACTCCAGCCAGACCGGGGAACACCACCGAAGTGGCAGCGGCCAGCGAATCTGCCGAGATCAGAGTTGGGTTCTGCAGCTCAGCAGCGAACCTGCTGAGATCCGCTGCCGTTGAGACCGCCCCGGCCGCCGGTGAGCCCTCGAGGGAAGAGTCCTTCATGCCCAGCGGAGCCAGCACTGCTTCCTGCAGGTAGTCCGCGAAGGGGATGCCCGTGGCGTGTTCCAGGGTTTCGCCCAGAACCTCAAAGCCGGCGTTGGAGTACAGGCGCCGGGTTCCGGGTTCGTAGCGGACAGTGCGGTCCCCGAAGTCATAGCCGCCGGTGTGGGCCAGCAGATGCCGGACAGTGGAATTTTCCGGTCCCGCAGCATCGTCCAGGGACAGGGCTTCCTCTTCCAGGGCAACCTGGTAGGCGTAGGCACTCAGCAGTTTGGTGACAGAGGCCAGCGGAAACCGTTTCTGCTGGTCACCGGCGGTTCCGAGGACGGTACCGTCGGCCGCAATGACGGCGGCGGAGACGTTTTCTGCGGGCCAGGACTGGGTCTGTTCGAGAGTCTTCATCCCTGCCATCCTATGCGGCGTATTGCTTCGCCAGCCGGACCATGCCATCCTCGACCGAGACCTCCGGCTCCCAGGCCAGGACCTGCCGGGTCTTCCGCTGGTCGAACCAGTGCGAGGTGGAGAGCTGCTCGGCCAGGAACCGGGTCATGGGAGGTTCATCCTGCACCAGCCCGCGGGCCCCGGCGGCCAGCCACGCCTTTTCAATCACGCTTCCGGCCCCTCGGGCCAGCCAGCCGGGCACACTCAGTGACGGCGCCGGGATCCCGGCAGCGGCACAGATGCCGGAGATCATTTCCCGGACTATGCGCGGCTGGCCGTTGGTGACCACCAGCGCCTGGCCGTGCGCCTGTTCCATCCGGTCCAGCGCGCGGGCAATGGCGGATGCAGCGTTGTCCACGTAGGTGGTGTCGATCAGCGCCGCGCCTTCGTCCAGCAGGGGCAGCCTGCCGGATCGTGCCCGGTCCATGACCCGTTCCACGAGCTGGGTGTCGCCGGGTCCCCACACGATGTGCGGCCGGATGGCGGCGACCCGGAAATCCGCCGAGTCTTCCGCCAATGCAAGCAGTTCAGCGGCGGCCTTGGAACGGGCATAGTGGCCGCGGGCCCGTTCCGGATCCGCGGTGCCGGCGCCGGCGCCGGCAATCGGCTCGCCAAAGTGGGCCACCGAGGGGGAGGAGACAAACACGACGTCGCGTACTCCTGCTGCCCGGGCCGCGTCCAGGATGTTCCGGGTACCGTCGATGTTGGTTGCCTGGAACTCAGCCCACGCACCGGTAAAGGAAACCTTGGCAGCGAGGTGGACGACCGCGTCGATCCCCGCCATCGCGGCGTCCACAGCCGTGCGGTCCGTGATGGACCCGGCCACTGACTCCAGGCCCGGAACGGACGCCGGGCGACGCTGCAGGGTCCGCACATAGTGCCCCTGTCCGGCGAGGACGCCGGCTACGGCACGCCCGAGGAGGCCGCTGGCCCCCGTAACCAGGATCCGCCGGCTCATCGGCGTGCTCCCGGCGCGGAAACCCGGCCTCCGGCCAGGACCTCTGCGGCCCAGGTCCCAAGGGCTGAACGGTCAATCTTGGAGTTGTGCCGGATGTCGGTGGGCATCTGCGGCAGAACCAGTACCGCGGCCAAATCCAGCCCGCAGCGCTCAGCAACGGCGGTACGCACGGCCGTGGACAGGGACGCGTCGGCCGGTCCGGGACGGCGCACGCCGTTCACGGTCTCCACCACGGCGACGGGGACCTGCGTGCCGGCCGGTCCCACACCTACCAGGGCGGCAAGGCGCACTTCCGGCACCGACTCGGCGGCCTGTTCCGCGGCGACCGGGGTCACCGCGCCGCCGGGGGTGGTGAGGACATGCCCCAGCCTGCCTTCGACCCAGAGGCGGCCGTCGGCGTCGAAATGGCCTACGTCCCCGGTCCGGTGCCAGCCCGGCAGCGAACTGCTGTGCTGTTCGGTGATCCACAGCCGGTCATACCGGTCCTTGACGTGCGGGGCGCTCACCAGGATTTCCCCGGTAACGCCGGCGTCTTCGGTGATCTCAACTCCGGAGGTTCCGTCTGCGGCCAGCGGCGCCAGGGCAACCCGGGCGCCGGCAACCGCGGTTCCGACGCAGACGCCGTTGCCGGTTCCTGCCTTGCGGATCTGTTCCAGGCTGATGTCCGTGACCGGCAGGGCCTCGGTCATGCCATAGGGGGTGTGCAGCTCGGCGGCCGGGACCAGTTCCTGCACCCTGGTCAGCAGTGCCTCCGGGATCGGGGCACCGGCGGAAAGCAGGAGCTCCACCTTTGCCAGTGCCTGGCGCTGGTCCGGGTTCAGATCCGGTGCGGTTGCCAGCACGTTGGCCAGCGCTGCAGGGGACGCGAATACTGTGGTGGCCTGGACAGCCGCAGCGGCATTGGCCAGGGCGGCAGCGGTCAGCGTGCGCGGTGCGGTGACGTCCATGTCCGGTGTCACCGAGGTAGCGCCGAGTGCCGGTCCCAGCAGGGCAAACGGCGCAAAACCTGCTACCAGCGATGAGCCGGCCTTGAGGTTGTAGGTCTCGCGGAGGGTGTCCCTCATGGCTGCAAGCCGGCGGTGGGTGTAGACGGCGCCCTTGGCCGGGCCCGTGGAGCCGGAGGTGAACAGCACGGCGGCATCGGCGTCGGGGTCGGTCTTCCACTCCGGAGCCGGCCGGCCTGTTCCGGCAGCCGTCAGTTCAGCCACCGTATGCGCCGCGCCGAGCAGGCGCAGCCGGGCCGGTGAGGCTTCGCCGGCCAGGATGCGGGTTCCCGGCCAGCCGAAGAGCCGGGCTCCGGCGAGGCCGCGCTCTATTCCGACGATGAAATCCGGGCCCGCCCCCTTGATGGCACGGCTGAGGCCCTTGGTGCCCAGTCCGGCGTCGGCAACGACCACTACCGCGCCGAGCTTCAGGCAGGCATAGATCAGGGTTGTGAGCTCTATGCCCGGCGGCACCAGCAGGTTCACCCGGTTCCCCGGACGAACCCCAATGTCTGCCAGGCCTGCCGCCAGGGCGTTGACGCGGGTACCCAGCTCGGCCCAGGAAAGGACGGCAGGGGCTTTGCCGGATGATGCCGGCGCCATGTCCACGACGGCGGGGGAGACATCAGTGCTCCGATCATCGAGTTCTGCGGGCATGGGACGGAACCCTGCGGTGCCGGAGGTATCAGCGGGCCGGGAGGCGGAGGGCGTCTCTTTGGTGTGCAGGACGCCCAGCCAGTCAAAGACCGGTGCGGCGATGTCACGGTCCTCGGCCACCAGATGGCCGGCTCCTTCAAAGCGGTGGACGTCCGCCTGCGGCAGCCGCTGCAGCAGGTCCCTCAGGTAACGGTCGGAGAAAACCGGGTCCTTGGGGCCCCACAGTGCCAGGACCGGGACGGTGAGTTTGCGGATGCCTTCGGCAACCCGGGTGAGCGCACGGAAGCTCGGATGTGTTTCGTCAGCCGGGATGTCGGCCACGAAATTGCCCACGCCCTCACGGCGTGAGGCACCGCGGTACGGCGCTGCGTAAGCGGCGCGGATTTCAGGCTGCAGTGCCGGCTGGGCCAGGGAGTGCGTGACGCGGAGGAAGGCATCGGTGCGTTTGGTGCCCCATCCGTGGACGGCCGGGTGCAGTGCCAGCTTAAGTGCCGGGGGCAGGGAGAACCCGGCAGGGTGCACGGCGGTGTTGGTCAGGACGACTCCGGTGAGCTGGCTGCGGTGTGCCAGTGCCCAGCCCAGGGAAATGATGCCGCCCCAGTCGTGGCCCACGGTGACCACGGGTCCGGTGATCCCCAGGGCGTCGGTGAGGTCGCCAAGATCGGAAATGCGATCCGCGAGCCGGCGGAAAGTGCCGGTTCGGGCGGAGAAGCCCATATCCAGCTGGTCCACGGCGATGACACGCCAGGGACGCTCCGCCGTGCTGCCGGCGGCTGCGAGTGTCCGCCAGAGGTAGGACCAGGTGGGATTACCGTGCACACACAGCAGCGTTCCCGCCGGTTCGGCGCCGCGGGCTTCAAGATCCGGGCTGTTGTCCAGCAGATGCCATTTGTGGACGGTGCCGGGCTGGTCCACAGCAGCAGAGGAAGGAACCTGGACATAGCGGGACCACGCGGCCGGAACACCGGGCCAGAGCTCTGCTACCACGCGATCTCCATCATGGTGGTGTTCAGGCCCGAGCCCACACCCATGCACAGCACCCGGTCACCGGGAACCAGGGCGCGTGCTTCCTGGGCCAGGGTCATCGGCAGCGAAGCCGGACCCACATTGCCCCAGCGCGGGAACGTGATGGGCACTTTGGTCCGGTCCAGGTCCACGGCCTTGATGATGGCGTTGGTGTAGGAGTTGGACACCTGGTGGGTCACGTAGCGGTCCATGGAGGTCCAGTCCCAGCCGTTTTCATGGGCTTCATGCCACGCCGTCACAACAAGGTCCAGGCCGCCGTCCAGCAGGCCCTTGGTGTCCGTGTACATGCCGCCTTCGCCGCCCACACACAGTTCGTGGTGCTCTGTTCCTGCGCGGGAGACCCCGCCCAGGATCCGGTGAGATCCGGGGTGGTCTGCCGCCCGGCCGATCACGGCAGCCGCTGCGCCGCTGCCCAGCGTCAGGGTGGCGAATTCCCGCAGGTAGTCCTCGCGGGTGGAATCTTCCCGGTTCAGGCGCCCGAAGGTGGTTTCCTGGACGACCTGCGAGTCTTCGCCGGCTACGATCAGCGCGTAGTCGATCTGCCCGGACTCGATCATGTTCGAGGCCATGGTGATGCCGTTGACGAATCCCAGGCACGCGTTGGCCAGGTCAAAGTTCAGGGCGGAGGACGGCAGGCCCAGATTGTGGTGGATCTTGACCGCGACGGACGGCTCCAGGTTCTTCCGGGTAACGGAAGTGTTGATCAGCAGGCCGATCTGTGAGGGTTCGACGCCGGCCTCGGCCATCGCCTTGGCGCCCGCTTCGATGGCACCGTCCTCAAACGTTGTGCCCGGAGCCCACCATCGGCGTTCCTCGACGCCGGCCACCCGTTTCAGGAGACCCTTGGAGAGCCGCAGCCGTTTCAAGGAAGGGGAGAGTTGTTCATCGAAATCCTGCGAGCTTACAACAACGGGTGCCTCTACGCTCTTGACGCTGAGGAGTGCCGTGTTGGTGTGGTGGAAGTTGAAGTTCCCGCTCAAAATGCCTGCCTTGTCTGCTGCCAAAAAGATCGCGGTCCGGGCCCGGTCGTGACCCGTAACGGCGCCGTCGAACCATATGATTCTCCTAGAAGCCTACTTTCCTGCCCGGCCCGGACGGCGCGAAATCCCGGATTACGCTCTGCGAGTACTGCGCTTAAGTGTGGGGCATCACCCGGCTTTAGTGAATCTTCCACAAACGAGAGACTGAGGCCAGTGCACTTAAAGACCCTGACGATGCGGGGCTTCAAATCCTTCGCATCGGCCACAACGTTCGAGTTCGAACCGGGAGTGACCGCCGTCGTCGGCCCCAACGGTTCGGGCAAGTCCAACGTAGTGGATGCCCTGGCCTGGGTCATGGGGGAGCAGGGCGCCAAGACCCTGCGGGGCGGAAAAATGGAGGATGTCATTTTTGCGGGCACCTCCGGCCGGCCGCCGCTGGGCCGGGCACAGGTATCCCTCACCATCGACAACTCCGACGGCGCCCTGCCCATCGACTACTCCGAAGTCACCATCTCCCGCACGCTTTTCCGCGCCGGCGGTTCCGAATACGCCATCAACGGCGCCCCGTGCCGCCTCCTGGATATCCAGGAGCTGCTCTCCGACTCCGGACTGGGCCGGGAAATGCACGTGATTGTGGGGCAGGGCCAGCTGGACAAGGTCCTGCACGCCTCACCGGAGGACCGCCGGGGCTTCATCGAGGAGGCTGCCGGAATCCTCAAGCACCGCAGACGCCGCGAGAAAACGGTCCGCAAGCTCGATGCAATGCAGGCCAACCTGGCGCGCCTGACGGATCTCACCGCAGAACTGCGCCGCCAGCTGGGGCCGCTGGGAAAGCAGGCTGCCGTGGCACGCCGGGCCAAGCAGGTCCAGCTGGACGTGCGGGATGCCCGTGCCCGGCTGCTGGCCGACGACATCGTGACCCTCGCCGCTGCCGTTGAACAGGACACCGCAGCGGAGAACGCACTGCGCGTGCGCCGGCAGCAGGTGGAACAGGAAGCGGAGGCGCAGGGAGCCAGGCTGGCGGAACTTGAACGCCTGGCCGCGCAGGCAACGCCGCGGGTCAACGCCGCCCGGGACGCCTGGTATGCGCTCTCCTCCGCGCGGGAACGGCTGCGGTCCCTGGCCGCGCTGGCCGAGGAACGGCGCCGCCTGCTCGGCTCGGCGGAACCGGCCGCCGACCCTGGCCGGGACCCGGAGAAACTGCAGGCACAGGCCGAACGCGTCCGGGCCGAAATGCAGGCCCTGGAAGCGGAAGCAACTGAGCGTGAAGGCATGCTGGAAGACGCCGTGGAGGTGCGGGCTGCCGCCGAGGAGGAAGCCGCGGCGGAGGAACGCCGGCTGGCGTCCCTGCTGCGTGCCGCCGCGGACCGCAGGGAAGGCATGGCCCGGCTCTCCGGATCCGTCTCCGCTGCCCGCTCCCGGGTTGAGGCCGCTGAGGCAGAGCTCGGGCGCCTGCGCGCCTCGATTGCGCAGGCCGAGGAACGCCGGCGCACCGCCGAAGGGGATTTCGCAGCCCTGGAACAGGAAGCCGCCGGAGCAGAGTCCGGTGAGGAAGGGCTGGACGCCGAGTACGAGGAAGCCACGGATGCCCTGGAAGCGGCCGAAACCCGGCTGGCCGGGCTGCTGGAGGAAGAACGGCAGGCAGTCCGCGACCGGGAAACCCTGACCGCGCGCCGTGACGCACTAGCCGTGGGCCTGGACCGCCGTGACGGCTCCCGCGCGGTGCTGGACGCCGGACTGGAAGGAGTGCTGGCACCCCTGGCCGATCTGGTGACTGTGACCCCGGGTTATGAGCGTGCCGTCACCGCGGCTCTCGGGACCGCAGCCGAAGCCCTCGCGGTGCGCGAACTCGACACAGCTCTCCAGGCGCTCAAGCTGCTCAAGGACACCGGTTCGGGGCAGGTGAGCCTGGTTCTCGCCGGAGAGCGCGGTCCCGGAGACAACGAGGAGCTGCCCGGGCTGCCTGACGGGTGCGTTTACGCAACGAATCTGGTTCAGGCAGTCCCGGGAGCGGCAGCAGCCGTGCGCACTCTCCTGCACAGCACCGTCGTCGTGGATTCGCTGGAACGCGCCGCCGGTGTGCTGGCCGCCGGTCCGGGCCTGAGGGTGGTCACAGCGGACGGCGATGTGCTGACCACGTTCACCGCTGCCGGCGGTTCCACCACGGCTCCGGGACTGATTGAGATCCAGGCCGCCGTCGAGGAAACGCAGAACCGGCTGACTGAGGCCGTGTCCCGGGCAGAGGCGGCACGCTTCGCGATCTCCGCAGCCCGGGCAGAACGTGACGCTGCCCAGGCCCGGGCAGACGCTGCTCTGGTGGTACTGCATGAATCCGACGCCCGGCTGGCTGCGGTAGGGGAACGGCTGGGAGCGCTGGGCTCGGCCCTGCGTTCGGCCGCCGGGGAAGCTGAACGGCTCACCCGGCTCGCGGAGGCGGCGCAGGAGAACCTGGCACGTGAACAGGAGAAACTCGCCGAAGTCACCGGCCGCCTCGCCGCAGCACAGGACAGTTCAGCGGACACGGCCGAACCCTCCACGGACCGCCGCGATGCGCTGGCGCTCGCTGCCGCCCAGGCACGCCAGGCCGAAATGGATGCGCGGCTCTCCCTTCGCTCTGCCCAGGAGCAGCTGGCCGCCGTCTCCGGACGCGCTGAATCACTGGAGCGGGCAGCCGCGGCCGAACGCCGCGCGCGGGCTGCCGCAGCACAGCGGGCCCGGGTGCGAGCCGCACAGGCAGCACGGGCACAGGCAGTGGCGCAGGCTGCCGTGCTGGCCGGACGCTGGGCAGACGTGTCGCTGGAAGCGGCCGCAGCCGAACGTGACAAGGCCGAGGCCGTCCGCGCTGAGTTCGACGCGGAGCTGACCACGGTCCGGGCGGCCAACGCCGAGGCCGTGGCTGAACTGGCCAAACTCACCGACTCGGTGCACCGTGATGAGCTGCTCCGCGCCGAGAAAAGGCTGCGGATCGAAGCTCTCGAAACGCGTGCCGTGGAGGAACTGGGCATCACAGCGGACAACCTGGTGGCGGAGTACGGTCCGGACAAACTGGTGCCGGTGCCTGCCGAGACTGCGGAGAGTGCCGGGAAATGGGCTGCCCTGCACGTGCCGGTGGACGATGACGGGAACCCCGTTACGGAGGGTGTTCCCTACAACCGGGCCGAGCAGGAGAAGCGGCTCAAGCGGGCCCAGCGGGACCTTTCTGCACTCGGGAAGGTGAATCCGCTGGCGCTGGAGGAATTCGCGGCCCTCGAGGAACGCCACCAGTTCCTGAGCACCCAGCTGGAGGATCTCAAAGCTACCCGCAAGGACCTGCTGGACATCATCCGTGAAGTAGACCAGCGGGTGGAGGAAGTCTTCACCTCTGCGTTCCAGGACACCGCCGTGCAGTTCGAACGTGTCTTTGCGCGGCTCTTCCCCGGCGGGGAGGGGCGTCTGGTCCTCACAGACCCCCAGGACATGCTCACCACCGGCATTGAGGTGGAAGCACGCCCTGCAGGAAAGAAGATCAAGCGCCTCTCGCTGCTGTCAGGCGGTGAGCGGTCACTGACCGCCGTTGCGCTGCTGGTGGCGATTTTCAAGGCACGCCCCTCGCCGTTCTACGTGATGGACGAGGTGGAGGCGGCACTGGACGACACGAACCTTGGCCGGCTCATCACCATTTTCGAGGAGCTCCGCGAATCCAGCCAGCTTATTGTCATCACGCACCAGAAGCGGACCATGGAGGTAGCCGATGCCCTGTACGGGGTCTCCATGCGCGGAGACGGCGTCTCAGCCGTGATCAGCCAGCGGCTGGCCGCCGCTAGCGGGCGTAGCGGGCAGTGAAGTTGCGCAGGATCAGCGGCGGGGCGATGACCTGTGCCGTTCGGACGGAATCCATCACCGTGTCAGCTTCCTCCGGCGGAAAGTATCCCGCATTGCGGTAGACCGAGATACGGGTCAGCAATCCGGCGACGTCGAGCTCGGGGTGGAATTGTGTGGCATAGAGGTTTTGCCGCACCCGGAACATCTGCACCGGGCAGGTGGGGGAGCCGGCCAGGTTTACGGCGTGTTCCGGGAGCCGGAACACGGCTTCCTTGTGGCCCACGAACGCATCAAAGGTGTCAGGCAGCCCTTCCAGCAGGGGGTCCTGCCGGCCCTGGGGAGTCAGCGTGACCGGCACGGCACCGATTGGTTCTCCGTAGGTGCGGTTGACGACGGCGCCCTGGTGCCGGCCCAGCGTGCCGACCCCGTAACAGGCACCGAGGAATGGGAAGTCCTGTTCCACCACTGTGTCCAGCAGGGCCGAGAGTTCCTTCTCCACCCGCAGCTGAAGATCCGACTTGGTCTCTTCTGGGTCGGAAGAGTTGAACGGGCTGCCGCCGACAATGATTCCGCTGTAGTCCGCCAGATCGATTGCCGGAAGGGGAGCTGCCTCCATCCGTACGCGGTGCAGCTGCGGCGGGGTCAGTTCCCCGAAGTGCAGGTAGGACTCATACTCCTCCTCGGCGGCACCGTCTTCGGCGCGTGTGGCCAGGAGCAGGAAGGGCTTCATTCCTCGATGGTAGTGCGGCTGGAACGCATTCGAGCCATCCGCATCTCAGGTGCCAGGGTTTCCCGGGCAGTGAGCCAGATCAGCAGTGCCACCAGCGCAGTTGCACCGGTCACGGCGAACGCCCAGGTGTAGCCAAGGGTATCCGCGAGCACCCCGGCGAGGATCGGACCGATGATCGCCCCGGTGTCCGCAGACATCTGGAAAGCAGCCAGTACCTTGCCGCCGCTCCGGCCTGAACCGACGACGTCGGCCACTGCAGCCTGCTGTGCGGGATTAAGCAGGCCGGTGCCCAGACCCGCAATGGCGGAGACGACCAGGAACATCGTGACGCTGCCGGAGAATCCGATCGCGGCCGTTGCTGCTGCGTTGACGGCCAGCCCTGTGATGACCAGGGGCTTTCGTCCCCAGGAGTCCGCGAGGCGGCCGGAGAAGGTGAGCGCCAGTGCGGTTCCGGCAGCGAACGCAGTCAGGGAGATCCCGGCGATCTCCGGGCCTGCAGAGAGGACGGCGGCCGCGAACAGCGGAAGCAGCGAGTTCCGCACCCCGAAGGAGGACCATCCGTTGGCGAAGGACGAGACCATCGCGGCGCGGTAGGCGGAGTCAGACAGTGCTTCCCGGACCGAGAGGTGTACCCGTTCCCCCTCCTTCTCCTTGGGTCCGGTGCCGCCGCGTGCCTCGCGCAGCAGGTAGGCGACTACGACGGCGGCCACCAGCAGGGCTGCTGCGTACACCAGGAAGGGAACGCGCAGGCCAAAACCGGCCAGCAGGCCGCCAAGAAGCGGCCCGCCGATATTGCCCAGCAGGAACGAGGAAGCGTAGGCCCCGGATATCCGGCCGCGGATTGCCGGCGGGGCAAGACGGATGATCAGCGCCATCGCGGAAATGGTGAACATGGTGGAGCCGATGCCGCCCAGGCCGCGGAAGATCAGCAGCTGCCAGTAGTTCCCGGCGAAGGCGCACGCGGCGGTGGACAGGGCCACGATCAGCAGGCCCATCACGTACACCGGGCGCTCGCCGAGCTTTTCGAGCAGTGCACCGCCCGCGGGAGCGAAGACCAGCCGGGTGAAGGCGAAGGCACTGACCACCACGGAGGACGCAGCAACGCCTACATTGAAACTCTGCGCGAACTGCGGCAGCACCGGTGCCACCAGCCCAAAACCGAGGGCGATCAGGAACGCAGCAGCAATAAGGACTTTAATTTCGCGGGGGATCGGAATCCGGGGAGTGCTCACCATGATGCTTCGATTCTCGCAGACTCCGCCGCGATTGGGCCCCGGGTCGGGTGCCCGCAGCAGGCTGCCCTGACGGGTGCCCGCCGGGGGCGGCGTATGACATGCTGGGAAGCGTGAATGAGACTCTTTCAATTGTGATCTATGTGGTCATTGGGCTGGCTGTTGTCGGTTCGCTGGCAGCCCTGCTGGTCCGCACGCGCCGCACGCCCAAGGGAATGTACCCGACGAAGCGCGACGCTGATGACCTGCCCGGCGGCAGCGGCGCAACCTCCGTCCTGGACCGCCCCGGCACTGCCGCGCCGGAAGCCGAACCAACGGTCACGGTGCCGGATGACCTGCGGGACCTTGAAGAAGCTCCCGCAGAGCCCGCCGCTCCGGCCCTGGAAACCCCTGAACCGGTTCAGGGCAGGCTTGCGCGGCTGCGTGCCCGGCTGGCGAAGTCCAACAACGCGCTGGGCAAGGCGCTGCTGGCACTGCTCTCCAGCGACAAGATCGATGAGGACGTCTGGGACGAGATCGAGGAAACCCTGCTGCTGGCAGACCTCGGCACGGAACCCACCATGGAACTCGTTGACGCACTGCGCGAGCGGGTCCGGATCTCCGGCAGCCGTGACCCGCAGGAAGTCCACGCGATGCTGCGCGAGGAACTGATCAAGCTGGTTGACCCCTCGATGGACCGTTCACTGGCCGTGGAGCGGCATGCGGACAAGCCCGCCGTCGTTATGGTCGTGGGCGTCAACGGTGTCGGCAAGACCACCACCGTGGGCAAGCTGGCGCGCGTCCTGGTGGCAGAGGACAAAGACGTGCTGCTGGGCGCGGCAGACACGTTCCGTGCCGCTGCCGCTGAGCAGCTGGCCACGTGGGGCCAGCGCGTGGGCGTGCCCACCGTGCGTTCGGAAGTGGACGGCGCCGATCCGGCGTCGGTCGCGTTCGAGGCCGTGAAGGCAGGCATCGACGGCGAAGTGGACACCGTGCTCATCGACACCGCCGGGCGCCTGCAGAACAAGGTGGGTCTGATGGACGAACTCGGCAAGGTCAAGCGGGTCATCGAGAAGCAGGCAGAGGTTGACGAAGTCCTGCTGGTGCTCGATGCGACCACCGGCCAGAACGGCCTCACCCAGGCGAAGGTCTTCGCCGAAGTCGTAAACATCACCGGCATCGTCCTGACCAAGCTGGACGGAACCGCCAAGGGCGGAATCGTCGTCGCGATCCAGCGCACCCTCGGTGTGCCGGTGAAGCTGGTTGGCCTGGGCGAAGGCCCCGACGACCTGGCTCCGTTCGACGCCGAAGGCTTTGTGGACGCTCTGCTGTCCTAGCGCACTGCCGAACCCAAACGCAAAAGGGCTCCCGCACATAGGTGCGGGAGCCCTTTTTGCTGCAGGCGAGCCGGCGCTAAGGCTGAAGCTGGAAGTTCAGAACCGTCACTGTTCCCGCCGTCAGCGAGAAGGTCTGAGTCGGTGAGCCGTACTCAAAGCCCGGCAGGGTCAGCCGCTCGGCTACCGGTCCCGGTTCAGCAGGCTGTCCGTCAATCAGCGTGCCGTCCTCCGAGGCATAGGAAGGGCCGGTCATCTGGGACATGGCGGCCGTCAGGGGACGTCCGGGCAGCTCGAGCGTGACCTCCATCTGGGCATCAGTTTCAGGATTGTTGGCGTTGATGATGATGACGCTCACACTTCCGTCGTCGTGGCGGACAGCGTAGGAGTGGCTGAGCCCACCGCCTTCTTCGGCGGATTTCAGGAACTCGCCGGGTGCCATCTCGGCAACCATGGAGAGACCGAAGAAGTTGGCCCGTTCGTTCACCTCGCCGTTGGGCTGCAGGTATTCACCGCCGGTGCAGATGGCGGACATGGGCGGGCCGCCCGTGCACGTGATCAGCGAAGAGTGGAAGCTCATGCGGGTGATGCCCAGCTGGGCCCCGCCAAGGGCGTAGTCAGCTGCCCACAGTGCGGAGGCGTGGGTTTTGGTTGTCTCGTTCGATCCGGGGCAGGCAGAAATGCCCGCCTCAGTGATCCAGGTTTCCAGTCCGGCCGCATTCGCAGGTTCCAGAGCAGCTTCGCGGTATCCGTCGCCATGGTCATGGATGCGCTGGGCCATCAGGTTGGCCAGGGTCGGTTCACCGAACGGATCCGCCTTCCCGTCGCAGACAGAGAGCGGATAGTGGTGGAAGGAAAAGATCTTTTCCTGGGGAAGGTCCACCTTGGTGAAGGGCTCCCACCAGGGCTGGGTGTACACGCCGGGCCCAATGATCTTCACTTCCGGTGCCGCTGCGTAGATGGCATCAGCGTAAGCCTTCAGCTCAGTGAGATAGTCATCCTTGGTCCAGCCTTCATCACGCACTCCGTTGTGCGGGTATCCGTTGGGTTCATTGCCCACGGTGATCCCCACCAGCCGGTCTCCGAAGATCCGTGCGGCGTGGCCTGCCATGTCGGCTGCACGTGCTGGGTCGTAGTGCCCAAGATCCACCGTGAGGTTTATTGTGCCGTCGATGGCTTCCAGCAGCGTTGCTACCCGTTCAAGGTCTCCCGGGGTCACTGCCCGCACCGGGTGCGCCTTGTCCCCCTTGAGGTTCCCGGGGAGAGGTTCCCCTGTGGAGGTCCAGAAGAAGCGGCGGTCGACGGCATTCCCGCCGAACCGCAGCAGGGGTTTGCCCAGGCCGCTTAGGGACTGGACCATTTCCGGATTGTCACCCGACAGGGCCGGATCAGCCAGGTCAGTGGCTTCCAGGGACAGGCCGACCAGGCCTTCCTGAAGGAACGTCCCCGTGGAACTGGCCTCGACGTTCAGTGCCAGCGGTTCCACTGCGTTCAGCGGTGATCCGGCGGGAGGGCCGGCCTGGTTGTAGTAGGTGAATTCCGGTGCCGGAGGCAGAGGAGCGGGGCTTTCAACAACCGTCTCGACGTTGGCAGCGTCTGCCGGCTCGGCGTCGTCGTTGTTGAGAACCAGGGGTACGGTAATGCCCGCGGCGATCACCACGGCCGCAGCGGCGGTCCCCGCGATCCACTTCCGGCGGGGCTTCCTCCGGTCCCGGGGACGGACGGAGTCCGCTCCGCGGCTGCCGGCGTGCGGATCTGGTCCGGGCACAGGGGTGTTCTCGGGCATAAGGGGTTGTTCCTCCGGGAGGTAATAGAGACTCAGGAACATCCTAGCTGTGCCTCCAGTTGCCTCCGGGCAATACCCACAGCGGGTCCACAGTTGCAGGTAACCTGCCCGAAACGCGGCTGACACGGCACTTTTACCCGGCGCCGAAGTTTGTAATGTCCCGGCAACACCCCCGGCTGAATACCGAAACTTCGCCCCGGCAATGTTCTTCGTAGCGCGGGAGATGCCCGCAGAACGTGGAAGGACATGAAGATGGATCTGACTGCAGGTCACGTCTGGGTGATGGTATCGGCGGCGCTGGTGCTGCTCATGACCCCCGGACTGGCATTCTTTTACGGCGGCATGACCAGGGCCAAGGCAGCCCTGAACATGATGATGATGAGCTTCGTTTCAATCGGACTCGTTGGGGTGGTCTGGGTCCTCTGGGGCTTCTCCATGAGCGGCGGCGACGGCGTAGCAGGGCTCTTCGGAAATCCCTTCGCGTCCTTCGGCCTGGAAGACCTGATCGGTACCGAAGACATGATCGGCGCCGGCTTCGGAGCTACCTTCGCAATCATCACCGTGGCCCTGATCAGCGGCGCTATTGCTGACCGCGCCAAGTTCAGCGCCTGGGCCGTCTTCGTGCCGGTCTGGGTCACCCTGGTCTACTGCCCGCTGGCCTTTATGGTCTGGGGCGGCGGCCTGCTGGGTGAAGAAGGTGCCATCGGCTCCGTAGTTGGTGAAGCCATCGACTTCGCCGGCGGAACCGTGGTCCACATCAACGCCGGTGTGGCAGCCCTGGTCCTGGCACTCATCATCGGCAAGCGCCGCGGCTTCGGCTCCGACCCGAGCCACCGCCCGCACAACATCCCGTTCGTGATGCTCGGTGCCGCAATGCTCTGGTTCGGCTGGTTCGGGTTCAACGGCGGCGCTGCCGGCACTGCTGAGGAAGCAGGCCTCATCTGGGTCAACACCCTCGCCGCTCCCGCGGCCGCCATGGTCGGCTGGCTGATCACCGAGCGCGTCCGTGACGGCCGGCCCACCTCCCTGGGCGCAGCTTCGGGCATCGTGGCCGGTCTGGTGGCCATCACGCCGGCCTGCGCCAGCGTCTCCCCGATCGGGGCACTGGGACTGGGCCTGGTTGCCGGTATCCTCGCCGCGCTCGCCGTCGGACTGAAGTACAAGCTCGGCTATGACGATTCCCTCGACGTCGTCGGCGTGCACCTGGTCGCCGGCCTGGTCGGCACCGTGGCCATCGGTTTCATCGCCCTTCCGGTTGACGGTGAAGGGGGCGGCCTCTTCTATGGCGGCGGCTTCGCGCAGCTCGGTGCGCAGATCGTGGCCACCGTCGTTGCAATCGTCTTCTCAGCGGTGATGACCCTCATCATCGGCCTGGCCATCCACAAGACCATGGGCTTCCGGGTCACCGAGGAGCAGGAAATCAACGGTGTAGACCTCAGCGAACACGCTGAGACCGCCTATGAACTTGGCGGAATCGGCGTAGGCGGGTCCTTCCGCCCGGTAGCCGAGTCCACCACCGCGCCCATCAAGGAGAGCGTCAACTCATGAAACTCGTAACCGCAATCGTCCGGCCGGAAAAGTTCGACGCCATCCGCGGCGCCCTTGAGAGCTACGGCGTCCAGGGCCTCACCGTCAGCCAGGCCAGCGGCTACGGCCGCCAGCGCGGCCACACCGAGGTCTACCGCGGCGCTGAATACACGGTGGACCTGCTGCCGAAGCTGCGGGTGGAAGTACTGGCCGCCAACGAGTGGGTCAGTGACATCGTGGACGTGCTTGTTTCCACCGCGAACACCGGCCGCGCAGGTGACGGCAAGGTATGGGTGACGAACGTGGAGGAAGCGCTGCGGGTACGCACCGGCGAACGGGGCGATTCCGCGCTGTAGCCAGCCGCCGTAACCAGCAGGCAACCACAGGGCATCTCCTAAGAAGCCGCCCGGTCGAAAGACCGGGCGGCTTCTATGCGTCAGCGGAGCGGTCAGAGGCTTCCGCGGCTGGACTCCCAGCCGGAAGGCCCCTGCGTACCCGCGGCGTACGTTCCCATCGGAACCTCAATCGAACGCCAGGCGGCGAGCACCGGATCCACAATCCGCCAGCATTCCTCCGCAATGTCCCCGCGGACTGACAGCAGCCGGTTTCCCTCGAGCACCGCTTCCAGCACCTCCCCGTACGGTGTGAGCTGGGAGGTGTGCAGCTCCGAGGAGAGAGCGCTGCGGTCAAGCCTGAAGATGTCAGCAGGTCCGTTGACGTTCAGTTCCAGCTCCAAGTAGGCGGGGTTGAACGAAATGCGGAGCCGGGACGGCAGGGTGGTTGACCCGGTGAAGCCTTCCGGCAGATGGTTCACCGGGCGGAACGTGACCACTGCTTCCTTCCGGGTCCGGGCCTGGGCCTTGCCCGAGCGCAGGATGAACGGCACACCCGCCCAGCGGTCGTTGTTGATGGCAATCTCAATCTCCGCCAGGGTCTCAGTGTTTCGCGCCGGCTCCACTCCGGGGGAGTCGGTGTACCCCTCGATTTCCTTCCCGTCGATCATGCCGGCGGTATAGCGGGCACGGCGGCTGGACCTGCGGAAGTCCCCGCTGACCGAGGAAGCGCGCAGGGTGGCTGCCACCAGATCCCGCACATCCCGCTCGCCCAGGGTGGCGGGAGGGCCTATGGCCATAAATGCCATGGTGTGCAGCAGATGGCTCTGGATCATGTCCTCCAGCGCCCCGGAGGTGTCGTAGTACTTCGCCCGCCCTTCGAGTGCCAGCTGCTCGTCAAAGACGATCTCCATCTTCTCGATGTGCAGCGAGTTCCAGATCGGTTCCAGCAGCCGGTTCGAAAAACGCATTCCGACAATGTTCATGACCGTTGTCATGCCGAGGAAGTGGTCCACCCGGAAGATTCTTTCCTCCGGAACCAGGGAAACCAGCCTGCGGTTCAGATCCCGGGCCGATGCCTGGTCTGAACCAAACGGTTTTTCCAGGACCAGCAGCGTTTCCGGCGGAAGGTCCCGGGGCGAGAGGCCTTCCACCGTTTGCAGCGTGAGTTTCGGAGGTAGGGCGAAGTACACGGCCAGCGGCGGCTCAAGCTCCAGCAAATCGGGTCCAAGCCCGCTTGGGCTGGCCAGATCCAGCTGGAGGTAGGAGCTGCGCTGCACCGCGGCGTCGAGCTCCCTGCGTGCGTCCGCCGAGGCTGCCTCATACTCGGAGGAAAACGAATCCCTAACCCGCTGCTTCCACTCGTCCTGACTCCAATCCCGAGACCCTGAACCGACAACCACCAGCCCCGGCGCGCGCCCGCGGGCTATCAGCCGGGCAAGCCCGGGCAGCAGCAGCCGGTGCGAGAGGTCTCCGGTTCCGCCCAGAATCAGCAGCGTCTTCACGCGGGACGACGGCGTTGCGTTGGCAGCCATGATTCCAGCGTGCCACCGCGGGCCCATCCGCATAAGGTTCATGCGGCCAATACCCACCCGCGCTTGGTACCCTTAACAGCTGGGCCTGGCAAACATGGCGAACTACCCGATGAAAGAAGTGCGCAGCGCGTGTTCAATTCACTGTCTGACCGGTTGACTTCCACGTTCAAGAACCTGCGTGGCAAGGGACGGCTGAGCGAAGCCGACGTCGACGCCACAGTGCGGGAAATCCGCCGTGCCCTGCTCGACGCCGACGTCGCAGTTCCCGTGGTCCGTGCCTTCACCGCCTCCGTCAAGGAGCGCGCCCTCGGCTCCGAGGTTTCGCAGGCGCTGAACCCGGGCCAGCAGGTCGTCAAGATCGTCAACGAGGAACTTGTTGGCATCCTCGGCGGCCAGACCCGCCGGCTGAACCTGGCCAAGAACCCGCCCACGGTCATTATGCTGGCCGGTCTGCAGGGTGCCGGTAAGACCACCCTCGCCGGCAAGCTCTCCCGTTACCTCAAGGACCAGGGCCACAGCCCGCTGCTGGTCGCCGCAGACCTCCAGCGCCCGAACGCCGTCAAGCAGCTCCAGGTCAACGGCGAACGTGCCGGCGTGCCGGTTTACGCTCCGCACCCGGGTGTCAGCTCGGAGTTCGAGGCAGCAACCGGCGACCCGGTCGCCGTCGCACGCCAGGGCGTGGAAGAAGCACGCACCAAGCTCCACGACATTGTTATTGTGGACACCGCCGGCCGCCTTGGCGTTGACGCGGAACTGATGCAGCAGGCTGCAGACATCCGAGCCGCCATCACCCCGGACGAAGTCCTCTTTGTCATTGATGCCATGATCGGCCAGGACGCCGTTGCCACGGCCCAGGCGTTCAACGAAGGCGTGAACTTCACCGGCGTCGTGCTGACCAAGCTCGACGGCGATGCCCGCGGCGGCGCCGCACTCTCCGTCGCCTCGGTGACCGGCAAGCCGGTGATGTTCGCATCCACCGGTGAAGGTCTGAAGGACTTTGAGGTCTTCCACCCGGACCGCATGGCCAGCCGCATCCTGGACATGGGCGACATCCTGACGCTCATTGAGCAGGCAGAGAAGTCCTGGGACAAGGACGAAGCGGCCCGCATGGCCAAGAAGTTCGTCGACCAGGAAGACTTCACCTTTGAAGACTTCCTGGCCCAGATGCAGCAGCTGCGCAACATGGGCTCCATGAAGAAGATGCTCATGATGATGCCCGGTGCCGCCGGGATGCGCGAGCAGCTGGAGAACTTTGACGAGCGGGAGATCGACCGCGTTGAGGCCATGGTCCGCTCCATGACCCCGCACGAGCGTGTTGCCCCGAAAATCATCAACGGCTCCCGCCGTGCCCGCATTGCGCGTGGTTCCGGTGTGCACGTCTCTGAGGTCAACGCCCTGCTGGAGCGCTTCACCCAGGCACAGAAGATGATGAAGAAGATGGCCGCCGGCGGCGGCATCCCCGGTATGCCCGGCATGGCAGGACCCGGCGGCTTCGGCGGCGGCTCGCGTAAGAAGCAGCAGGCTGCCAAGGGCAAGAAGAAGGCCCGCTCCGGAAACCCGGCCAAGGCAGCGCAGGAACGCGCTGAGGCCGAGGCACGGAGGGCAGGTGCCCGCAGCGCGCTGCCAACCGGTTCCGCTTTCGGGCAGCAGGGCGGGGACTTTGACCCGTCATCGCTGAACCTGCCCAAGGGCTTCGAGAAGTTCCTCGGCAAGTAACACACATACATACGCGCGGCCGGTCCGGGTCTTCCCGGGCCGGCCGCGCGCGTCCGCCGGGAGACTAGGCTGGTTTGATGGCTCAGCAACGGATTGTCTTTGTGCACGGTGCGGGCCGCTTCGGTGCTGCGGCCTGGCCGGGCCAGCACGCCCTGGCGCGCAGTTACGACTGCCTCTTTCTTCGCCGCGCCGGTTACGGCCTCAACGTTCCGCCAGCCCCTACGGACCATGCCGCCGACACCGCGGCTATCCTTCAGGCACTGGGCCAGGGCGGACACGTGGTGGCACACGCTGAAGGTGCCGTGTCCGCGATGATGGCAGCTGTCAGTGACCCGGCCCGGGTGCATTCCCTTCTCCTGTGTGAGCCTGCCGTCTTTTCACTCACCCGGGACCTGCCGGCAACCGCCGCCCGGCGTGCCCTGCTGGATCCGCTCTTCCGGGCCGCCGCAGGACTCACTGACGAAGAGTACGGCCGCGAACACGCGCGCCTGGTCTTCTCTGCCGAGTCTGCACCAGACCCCGGCAACGATCCCCGCGCTGCTGCACGCCAGCGCCTGCAGGCCCCGCCCTGGGACGCGCCCCTGGACATCGTTCCCGGGGTTCCCACCCTTGTGCTCACGGGGGAGTGGGAGCCGCTGTATGAAGAAGTCGCAGCATTCCTTGCTTCTACCGGTGCCGAACACCGCCCCGTGGGCGGCAACCACCGCCCGCAGGACACCCCGGCAGGACGGGAAGCAATAGCGGAATTCATTGCCCGTACTGCTGCAGCACCTGCTGCCGCCGGCTGTGCCTGAAATCCGGCCGGCCCGGCCTGCGGACGTGGTGCTGCTGCCTGCCCTTGAAGCGGCGTCGGACACCCTTCTCGCGTCCCGGCCCGAAATTCACGCCGGGCTCCTCGGTACCCTTCCGCCGCCTGCGTCACCCCGGGACCTTGCGGGGTCCCGGCACCTGCTGGTCGCTGGCAGCCCGCCGGCCGGCTTCGCCCGGCTCGAGGAGGTGGGCGGCTGTGCACACCTGGAGCAGCTCTCCGTTCATCCCGACGCAGCAAGGGCAGGACTGGGACGTGCCCTTGTGGCGGCTGCCGTGCAGTGGGCGCGGAACGAAGGGTACCCGGCGCTGACGCTGTGCACGTTTGCCCGGGTCCCGTTCAACGCGCCCTTCTACCGCAGCTGCGGATTCAGCGAAGTTGAACCGGCCGGTGAGCTGGCAGAGGTGCGGCGGCATGAGGCGGAACTGGGTTTGGACAGCATCGGGGAACGCGTTGCCATGCGCCTTGAACTGGGTTCCGCCGGGCGGGCTGCAGCAGCTGCTGGAAATTAGCTGAAGCTTCAAGTAATGTATAAAACATGAACCTTCAAGTAAATGCCCAGGACCTGCTGCCCGCGAACCTTGCTATGGGGACCGTGATGCTCAAAGTGGGGGACATGGAGAAGGTCTCCGGCTACTACCGGCAGGCGCTTGGCCTGCAGGTAGTAGCCGAGGCTGACGGTGGCATGTACCTTGGCCGCGGCACTGTGCCGCTGGTGCATTTGGCGCCCGCTGCCGGGCTGCAGGTTCCATCCCGCGGGGAAGCCGGCCTGTTCCACACCGCCATCCTCTTCGAAACCCAGGCGGACCTGGCCGCTACAGTGGCCCTCGCGGCACAGTTCGACCCCTCGGCTTACGTCGGCAGTGCCGACCACCTGGTCAGTGAAGCGTTCTACTTCACCGATCCGGAAGGCAACGGAATCGAGCTGTACTGGGACCGTCCCCGCGAAGCCTGGGACTGGGACGACACGCCGCAGGGGCGCACTGTCCGCATGGCTTCCCTGGCCCTGCCGCCCCAGCAGTACTTCCGAACGCACCTGAGTGAAGACGCCCTGGCCCGCACACCGGAGGCCGCAGCCGGCGTCGGCCACGTTCACCTGCAGGTTGGCGACACGGATACTGCTGCCGCCTTCTATGTGGACACCCTCGGATTCGAACGGACTGCCGACTTCCACGGGCAGGCTCTTTTTGTCTCCGCCGGCGGATACCACCACCACATGGCCATGAATGTATGGAACAGCCGCGGAGCAGGCCCGCGCCGGGACACCCTCGGCCTTGGTGAGGTGCTGATCAGCGTTCCCGGGCAGGACGACGTCGGATCCCTGGCTGACCGGCTGAAGTCCGCAGGCATTGCCAGCCATCACACCGGTGCCGAGCTGCGTTTCGAAGATCCCTGGCGCAACCGCATTCGCGTCGCCGTTGCCTGAGGACCCCTTGGGTGCCCGGCGCCGCCGGTTTTGCAAAGTGGATGAATGCTGGTCGCGCGGCACCCCATGCCCGGGGTTGCTGCCCCGCCGCAGCAGCGCGAGTCGCGAAACGCGGAGTCATCTGGCACAATGGACAGGTACTCGATCTGCGTGGCCCCTCTCTCCGTGCAGCATCTTGTCCTTTTGAACCCCAAACGTTATGGCCCGCCCCACGGGAGCAGAAGTTCGGGTTCGCCCCATTTCAGATCAGGAGTGACCACAAAAGTGGCCGTAAAGATTCGCCTTAAGCGCCTCGGCAAGAAGTTCTCAGCACACTACCGCGTTGTTGTCATGGATTCCCGTGCCAAGCGCGATGGCCGTGCCATCGAAGAAATCGGACTGTACCGTCCGACCGAGGAGCCGTCGTACATCGACATCAAGTCCGACCGTGCGCAGTACTGGCTCGGCGTCGGCGCCCAGCCGACCGAGCAGGTCGCAGCACTGCTGAAGATCACCGGTGACTGGCAGAAGTTCAAGAACATCGACGGCCAGGAAGGTACCCTGCGTACCAAGGCTCCGAAGGAGCCCTTCGTGGCCCCCGAGAAGAAGTCCGTGATCGTTCCCGAAGCAATCACCCCGAAGGCCAAGAAGGAAGAGGCAGAAGCCGCTTCCACTGAGGCTGAGGCTGAGTAGATTGCTGGCCGAAGCGCTGGAGCACCTCGTGCGCGGAATCGTTGACTCCCCTGAGGACGTCAAGGTTTCCGCCAAGAACAACCGCCGCGGGGAAACCCTCGAGGTCCGTGTTCACCAGGACGATCTTGGCCGGGTTATCGGCCGCCAGGGACGCACCGCCCGCGCACTGCGCACGGTGATTTCTGCCCTGGCCGGCAGCGACCAGGTCCGCGTCGACGTCGTCGACACCGACCGCCGCCGCTGACGCACCAGCAATTCCAAGCAGTTCCAAACATCCGGCCCCGCCACCAGATAATGGTGAAGGGGCCGGATGTTTTTTTCGGCTCCGGCTTTTTGGCCGCGCCCAACGACCCTAGGAGAATCCATGCAGTTACAGGTGGCACGCATCGGCAAGCCCCACGGCATCCGTGGCGAGGTGACCGTGCAGGTGCTGACCGATGCCCCTGAAGACCGCTTCGCGCCGGGGGCAGTCCTTACCGTTGAACCGGCAGCCAAGGGACCGCTGACGGTCCTCAGCGCCCGCTGGAACAAGGACATTCTCCTGCTGGGCTTTGAGGAAATCGTTGACCGCAACGGCGCCGAGGAAATCCGCGGCGCCAAGCTGTTCATTGATACCGAAGAAGCGGAAGAGGACGACGGCGCAGAGGGCTGGTACGAGCACGAGCTCGTGGGCCTGAAAGCCAAGGTTGGCAGCGACGTCGTTGGTACCGTCACGGCACTGCGGACACTCACCGTCCAGGACCTGCTGATTGTCGAAGACACCAAGGGGCAGGAGATCCTGGTGCCGTTCGTCGAGGCAATCGTTCCTGAGGTCAACACCGAAGAGGGGTACGTCCTGCTGACTCCTCCGCCGGGCCTTTTTGAACTGAACCTGCCCGAAGCCGGCAAGGACGGGGCCGAACGCTAAGTGCGCATTGATGTTTTCTCCATCTTCCCGGAGTACCTTGCCGCCCTGGATCTTTCCCTGATCGGCAAGGCCCGGCAGGACGGGCTGCTGGACGTACGCGTCCAGGACCTTCGTGATTTCACCACTGACCGGCACCGCACCGTTGACGACACCCCCTACGGCGGAGGTGCAGGCATGGTTATGAAGCCCGAGCCTTGGGCGCAGGCCCTCGCGACCGCGCTCGACGGCGCCCCGGAGCCGGGCGTGAAGCCCACGCTGATCGTTCCGTCACCGGCCGGAGAGGTCTTCACGCAGCAGACGGCGTACGAACTCGCCGCCGCCGAGCACCTGGTCTTTGCCTGCGGCCGCTACGAAGGCATCGACGAACGCGTGCTGGAATGGGCAGGGGAGCACTTCACCGTCCGCCCGATGAGCCTGGGCGACTATGTCCTGAACGGCGGCGAAGTTGCCGTGCTGGCCATGGTTGAAGCGGTCGGACGCCTGGTGCCCGGCGTCGTCGGCAATCCGGAATCCCTGGTGGAGGAATCGCATTCGGACGGCCTGCTGGAGTACCCCGTGTACACCAAGCCCTCGCAGTGGCGTGAGCGGGCAATTCCGGAGGTGCTGCTGAGCGGCAACCACGCAAAGATTGCCCGGTTCCGGCGCGATGAGCAGCTCCGCCGTACTTCCGAGCGCCGGCCGGACCTGATTGCCAAACTGGACCCGGCCAGCCTGGACAAGGCAGACCGGGCCACTCTGGCTGCACTGGGCTGGACTGTCACTGAAGGCGCCGTCCTGCCGCAGGCCTGAGCCTGCCGGTTGGTGGGGCCTGCCCAGCTGTGGCAGAATAGAGAGTTGTGTCATCTGGGTCCGCACCTGCCACAGGGGGAGTGAGGCCAACAGCAAGACACACCGGCAACCGATTCCCGGAACGCCGGTTATATAGCTTCGGCAGCATCTGTGCACCTTCGGGTACATCCTTGCCGCCGTTACCAAAGTGGATGACCTGTGGCGTCCACCAGGAGTGAGTAACAATGCACATCCTAGATTCTCTTGATGCAGCTTCGCTGCGTTCGGACATCCCCGAGTTCCGCGCCGGTGACACGGTCAAGGTTCACGTGAACATCGTTGAAGGCAAGAACACCCGTGTTCAGGTCTTCCAGGGCTTCGTCATGAAGCGCCAGGGCGACGGCCTGCGCGAGACCTTCACGGTCCGCAAGGTCAGCTTCGGTGTTGGCGTGGAGCGTACCTTCCCGGTGCACTCCCCGGTTATCGACAAGATCGAGGTCGTCTCCCGCGGTGACGTCCGCCGCGCAAAGCTGTACTACATGCGCGACCTGCGCGGCAAGGCTGCCAAGATCAAGGAAAAGCGCGACTTCCGTCCCGCCAAGTAATTTTCTTGTCGCAGACATCCGCGGACGGGGCTGGCCCCCGGAAGCACACGAAACGCCAGTCCATTGCGGGCTGGCGTTTCGTGCTCTGGGCCCTGGCCGGCGCCGTCGTACTGGCCGGGCTGGTCCGTGCCTTCCTCCTGGACGTTTACTACATCCCCTCCGAATCCATGCAGCCTCTGCTGGAGCCGGGGGACAGGGTACTCGTCTCCCGCACTGAGTACCGCGGATCCGGGATCCAGCGCGGCGACGTCGTAGTTTTCGACGGCCGCGGGTCCCTGGCCCCGCTGCACAGCTCCGACCCTTTCCTGAAACAGGCACTGGATTCAACTGCCCAATGGCTCGGCCTGGCGGGCAGCGACACCGTGTACATCAAGCGGGTTATCGGCGTTCCCGGCGACCGCGTGGCGTGCTGCACTGACGGCATGCTGACCGTCAATGGACAGCCAATTCGTGAGCCTTATCTCTTCCCCGGTGATACCGGGAGCGAAACGCCGTTCGACGTCGTTGTACCCGAAGGCCGGCTGTGGCTGCTCGGCGACCACCGCTCTGATTCAGCAGATTCGCGCAGCCTGCTCGGCGCCCCGGGCGGCGGGCTGATTCCCGAAGAGCGTGTGATCGGCCGCGCACAGCGAATCCTCTGGCCTTTCGAAAGAAGTACCGAGATTGAGCGACTAGAGTTGGACACCGTATGGCATTCAGCGGAATAAGAGGACAACACATGGCGCAGGACTTCCCGGACGATCCCACCGGCGGGACCGCAGACTCCGGTGAAGCGCGCTCCCAAGCCGCCCACGCCAAGGGCAAGGACGGCAAGAACAGAGGCTTCGGCGCCTGGCTGCGCGAAGTCGTCATCATTGTTGCCATCGCGCTGCTGCTGTCCTTCCTGATCAAGACTTTCCTTTTCCGGGCGTTCTTCATCCCCTCCGGCTCCATGGAGGAAACACTGGAGATCGATGACCGGATCTTCGTGAACCTGCTGGTCCCGGAGCCCTTCGACCTGGCGCGCGGCGACGTCGTTGTCTTCAAGGACACCCAGGCCTGGCTGCCTGCCACCCAGCAGGACGACGGCGGCAACATCCTGGCCGATGCCCTGACTTTCGTGGGGCTGCTGCCGGACGAATCCGAGCAGCACCTGGTCAAGCGGATCATTGGTATGCCGGGGGACCATGTTGTGTGCTGCAATGCTGACGGCAAGGTGACCGTCAACGGCGAGCCACTGGATGAGCCCTACCTGTATCCCGGTGCGCAGCCGTCCGAGATCCCGTTCGATGTGGTGGTCCCGGAGGGCAAGGTCTGGGTCATGGGTGACCACCGCAACGCGTCGGCGGACTCCCGTGAACACCAGAACGGACCGGGCGGCGGATTCATCAACATCGAGGACATTGAGGGCAAGGCGGCTGTCATCGCCTGGCCGCTGGGCCGGGCAGGCTTCATTGGCAGCTACCCCGAGGTCTTCGAAAACGTACCTGATCCGTCCGGGGCGGAAACGGCGTCCAAGTGACCAGCCAGGCAGATCCCGCCCTGCGGGCACCTTCGGGGGCCACCGCAGCAGGAGCACCCCGTCCCCGGCGTGCCCGGAGTGCCGCAGCCAAGGGCCCGACACTGCGCTTTGAGCGGACCTTTGCCGCGATGGGGCACCGGGTGCTGGCCGGCTGCGATGAGGTGGGCAGGGGAGCCCTCGCCGGTCCGGTAAGCGTAGGCCTGGTTGCTGTGCAGCTCGAGTCCGTCCGCGCGCTCAAAGGCGTCCGGGACAGCAAGCTGCTGACTCCCGCAGACCGGCAGACCCTGGTTCCGCTCATCAAGAAATGGTGCCCGGCCTGGGGAGTTGGACACGCCAGCGCGGCGGAAATCGATCTCCTGGGTCTGATGGGGGCCCTGCGGCTGGCCGGCACGCGTGCCTGGACCCAGGTCTGCGAAACCCTCACACCCGACGTCGTCCTCCTGGACGGCAACCACAACTGGCTTTCACCCGAAATGCAGGCGAGCCTGTTTGACGAGCCGTCTGATGATGACGACGCCGCCTGCACTGCACCGGTGCACACGCGGATCAAAGCGGACATGACCTGCCTCAGCGTTGCGGCAGCCTCTGTCCTGGCGAAGGTGGAGCGGGACGCCATGATGGTGGAGTACTCCTCCCTGCACCCGGAATACGGCTGGGACGTCAATAAGGGATACGCCACCGAAGCACACCGCGCAGCCATCGATACACTCGGACCTTCACCGTTGCACCGCCTGTCCTGGCGGCTGGGAACAGGACGAACAGACGAAGATGGGCCCGCACCGGGCCCGGTTGGGGGATGATGGTGCAATGAGCGCAGAGGATCTTGAGAATTACGAAACAGATATGGAGCTGCAGCTCTACCGCGAATACCGCGACGTTGTGGGGCTGTTCAGCTACGTGGTGGAAACGGAACGGCGCTTCTACCTGGCCAACCACGTAGACCTGCAGGCACGCAGCGCCGACGGCGAAATCTACTTCGACCTGACACTGCAGGATGCCTGGGTCTGGGATGTCTACCGGTCCGCGCGGTTCGTTAAAAGCGTCCGGGTCATCACCTTCAAGGACGTCAACGTTGAGGAGCTCACCCGCAACGACGACCTCACCCTGCCCAAGGCGGACGAACTCGGCTAGTCGTCCGTCAGGGGCCTGCCGGGTCCAGCCGGCGCCTGCGGAACGCTGGGCAGCAGGGCCAGGCAGTCGCTCCACAGGATCCTGGGGACGCGCGGGGCGTCCGATTCCAGCTCCGAAAACCAGCCGTCCACCATTTCTCCGCGATGGGCCAGCAGCCGCGGAACTGTTACGGGCAACGGAAACCCGTTGCGCCACACTGCTTTGTAACTCCCCAGATTCCCCACGTTGGCGGTCCAGTTCAGGCTCTCCCAGCCCAGCGTGTCGAATGCGTAGGAGACGGCCAGCCGGACAGCCCGGCTCATCAGCCCCTTGCCGCGAAACCGCGGCGACGTCACGAACCCGAGGCTTCCGGTGCCCGCGCCCTGCCGGCGCAGGTCGATACTGCCGGCATACTCTCCGTTTTCTTCCAGTGCCCAGGACACAATGTCCTGCTGCGGAACCCCGACGGCGGCGATGTAGTTCAGCGCCATCTCACGCGTGTAATCCAGCGGCACGGTGGTCCAGGCAATGGTCAGCGAATCCCGTGAGCGTTCCACCACGGCATCCGCATCGGACTGCAGATGAGGCCGCAGCAACAGCGACTCATCCTGCAGCATTGGGATCCCAAGCACCATTGCCCAAAGGTACCGCGCCGCCCTTGGCTGCCGGCATCTTAGACTGCCTAGATGGCTGCATCCACGCCTGATCCGCTTCCCCGGCACAACCGGGATCTGTCCGGTGTGCTTTCAGGGGTGCGCATCTATGCGCAGCTTAAGCCCGACGGCGCGGGGCTGGACAGGCTGCTGCGTCTCCAGTCCGCCGTGCGGGAAAGGGCCCCGCGGGCCCGGCCGGTCAGCTCCGGCAGGGTGCACCTGACCCTGATCCACTTCGGGAAGGCCGACGAGGCCTATGACCGGCTCGCGAAGGCCACCGGGGTCTCCAGAGAGGTCTTCGTGCTGGCACTTGCCGATTATCTGGACGAATCCGAGGCAGCACTGCCGGCACAGGATTTTGTCCTCTTTCCCCGTGGTTTGGCCGGCTTTGGCCGCACAGGTTCAACGCTGGCGCTGGAATTCGATCCCACACCGGATCTTCGGGCCGTGCACGAGGCGCTTTACGGGCTGCTGCTTCTGTTTCTGGACCGCTGCGGGGTACCCGATCCGGCAGCTTACGCAGCACAGGATCCGGCACTTGAGTTTTCCTCAGTGCTGAGGCCGCACATCAGCATCCTCCATGGTTTTCCCGGGGCCGGCCCTGACGCTCCGCCTCTGCCGGTTCCAGACGGCGGGCCCTTCCGGCTGCGGCCCCTGCCGGTACTGTACCGCCCCTGAGTCTTCCGGACTCTTCCTATCCTGCACAGGCAGTCCTTCCGTGTGTGCGCCAGCTCGTTCTGTCCACACATGCCTCCGCGGCCGGTCCGGGAGGAGCCCGGACCGCACAGACTCGGGGCATGAAAGCCAAAGACCAGCTGGGCAGGGCCGGCGAGGAGTTCGCCGCGGAGTATCTGTCTGCCGCCGGCTATGACGTCCTTGAACGCAACTGGCGGTGTCCGCAGGGAGAAATCGACGTGGTCGCCAGGGATGGGAACACCCTGGTTATCACCGAGGTAAAAACAAGGTCGTCCCTGGACTACGGACATCCATTTGAAGCGGTGACCGCGGCCAAGCTCAGCCGCCTCTACCTGCTTGCGGCTGCCTGGATCAGGGAACATCCAGCCGAATGCAGCCGCTGGCGGGTGGACGCGGTGTCCGTGCTGCTGCCAGGTGCCGAGCAGGAACCTGTGATCGAACACCTGAAGGGAATTGGCTGATGAGTCTGGGCAGGACCTACGGCATAGGACTCATTGGACTGGAGGGTCGGATCGTGGAAGTTGAGGCGGACATTGGCCAGTCACTCCCGGCCTTCATCCTCCTGGGGCTGCCGGATGCCTCCCTGAACGAGTCCCGCGACCGGGTCAAGTCAGCGGCAAAGAACGCGGGACTGCCGCTGAGCCGGCGCAAGATTACCGTGAACCTGATGCCCGCAGATGTCCACAAACGCGGATCAGGGTTTGACCTGGCGATCGTTATGGCAGCACTTGCCGCGGCCGGAGATGTCCGGGGCACCGGCAGGACTGTCTTCCTGGCTGAATTGGGGCTGGATGGCAGGCTGCGTCCCCTGCGTGGCGTGCTGCCTGCCGTCATGGCCGCCGTCGACGCCGGATTTCCGGACGTTGCCGTAGCCGAACCCAACGCCTCCGAAGCGGCGCTGGTGCCGGGTGCCCGGGTACGCGCTTTTGGTTCGCTTGCTGCGGTTGCGCTGGCGTACGGGGCGCGGGCGGATCTGCTGGTCTTTCCCCCGGCGGATGATGCATGGGACACGGACATCCCGGAGTCCCCCTCAGCTGCTGCCGTCCCCGACCTTGCCGACATCGCCGGGCAGGACGAGGCCAGGTTCGCCCTTGAAGTGGCCGCTGCCGGGGCGCACCACCTTCTGATGACAGGCCCGCCGGGAGCAGGGAAGACCATGCTGGCTGAGCGGCTGCCCGGCCTGCTGCCGGACCTCGCCGATACTCCGGCAATGGAAGTGACGGCAGTCCACTCACTCGGCGGCAGGGGGGCGTCCTGCACGAGCCTGATCCGGCGCCCGCCCTTCGAAAGTCCGCACCATACAGCCACTGCGGCAGCGGTAATCGGCGGAGGGAACGGCATACCCCGGCCGGGCGCAGCGTCGCGTGCCCACCGCGGCGTGCTCTTCCTCGATGAAGCGCCGGAATTCGAAGGGCGGGTGCTGGATGCACTCCGCCAGCCGCTGGAGAACGGTCAGCTTGTCCTGCACCGGGCCGCCGGAACTGCGGTCTATCCGGCCCGATTCCAGCTGGTCCTGGCCGCCAATCCGTGTCCCTGTGGGCTGGCCAGCGGAAAGGGGACTGAGTGCACCTGCACACCGCAGCAGCGGAGGCGATACTTCAGCAGGCTTTCGGGGCCGCTCCTGGACAGGGTTGACCTGCAGCTGGAAATCCGCCGGATCTCACTTCAGGACTTCGCAGCCGCCGGTACCGCAGAACCAAGTGAAGCGGTGGCAGGCCGGGTGGCACAGGCCAGGGAACGGCAGGCGGACCGGCTTGGGCAGCTGGGCTGCGAAACCAATTCCGAGGTGCCAGGCACTGTTCTCCGGGGAGCCCTGAGGCCGGCCCGAAGCAGTACTGCGGCCCTGGACCGTGCTATGGACCGCCAGACCCTCACAGCACGCGGGTATGACCGGGTGCTGCGGGTCGCATGGTCAGTTGCGGACCTGGCCGGCCATGACAGTCCGGACGCAGACGACATCGGCCAGGCACTGGGCTTCCGGCAGCAGGCGGTGGCCGCATGAACGACCTGGAGCCGATCCTTCTCGCGCGGGCGGCCCTGTCCAGGCTCATCGAACCCTCCGACACCATTGGCCAGGCCCTCGTAGCAGCGGCGGGCCCGGTGACTGCGGCCCGCGTTGCCGCGGGCCACCAACAGGCCGGTTCCGCCCTCCGCCGTGCCACCGCCGCACTGCTGGATGAACGCGGGATACCTGCCACCGGACGTGCATTTGACGAAGCACTTCAGCGATGGCATCCGCGCGCCGCCGATCTGGCACCCCAGCGGGACCTGCAGACGGCCTCCCGCTTCGGCGGACGCGTGCTGGTCCCGGAGCAGGAAGGCTGGCCCGCAGCGCTGGCAGACCTTGGACAGGGCATGCCGTTCTGTCTCTGGAGCCGTGGTGGAGGCACGGTGCCGCCAGCCGGAAACTGCCTGGCACTCGTCGGCTCACGGGATGCGACCTCCTACGGCCTCGCGATCACGGGAGACCTCGCCGCCGGACTGGTGCTTCGCGGTAAGACGGTTATCTCCGGTGGTGCCTACGGGATCGACGCGCAGGCTCACCGCTCGGCGCTGGCAGCAGCCGGAGGGACTACGGCCACAACACGTGCTGCCCGCGGCGGCGACCGTTCGGCCGAAGCGGGCAGCACCGTACCTGAAGCCGCTGATGCGCCGCCAACCATAGCTGTGATGGCCGGCGGCATCGACAGGTTTTACCCGGCCGGGAATGAGGACCTGCTGCGTGCTGTAGCGGACACGGGGTTGGTTCTCAGCGAGGTACCGCCTGGCTCGGCACCCACGCGCTGGCGGTTCCTTCAGCGGAACCGTCTGATTGCAGCGCTGAGTGCGGCCACGGTGGTGGTTGAAGCCAGATGGCGGTCCGGTGCCCTGAACACTGCACATCACGCCGCGGCACTGGGCAGGGGGCTCGGAGCAGTGCCGGGGTCCGTCTACTCGGCGAACTCCGCCGGATGCCATCGGCTGCTGCGTGAGGGGAGCGCTGTCTGCGTCACTGACCCGGCCGAGATCCTGGAGCTGGCCGATCCTTTCACCCTCCTGCCGGCCAGCCCGGACTCAGGCAAGGAAAGCGCTGTCCTTCCAGCCGTTCATGACGGACTCTCCCCGCCAGACATTCTCCTTCTCGACGCCCTGCCGCTGCGGAAGGGCGCACTGCCCCAGAAACTTGCCGTCGTCGCAGGACTGGACCCGCCGGCCGTGCGTGCAGGGCTGGCGAGACTAGAACTCGCCGGCCTGGCGCGCAGGACGGGGGCCGGACTATGGCAGCGGTCTCACCGCAGCAAACAGCAGGAAAACACAGGGACAGCCAGCACAGAACATAACGGAGACTGAAATGCGCACACACAAAGTGATCTACTCGCCGCTTGGCATCCTCACCCTCATCGCGGAGGACGGGGCACTCATTGCGGTCGAGACAGCACCTATGGGAGGGGAACTGCCGGACACAGCCCGTTTGGGCCTTGCAGCCGAGAACGGATTCGAGGCCGCCGAACGCCAGTTCGAGGAGTACTTCGCAGGGCGCCGGTGCTGCTTCGACCTGCAGGTACTGCAGGCGGGAACGCCGTTCCAGGAACGGGTCTGGGAAGCTGTGAAAGCCATCCCATACGGACAGACACGCACCTACAAGCAGCTGGCCCTCGCTTTGGGGGACTCATCCAAAGCGCGTGGCGTGGGTGCCGCCCTGTCACGCAGCACCCTGGACATTGTGGTGCCGACCCACCGGGTCGTCGGCAGCAAAGGAGCGCTCACCGGCTACTCCGGGGGAGTGGACGCGAAACGGGCACTGCTGGAGCTGGAGGCGGCTCCGGGGAATGAAGTGCTTCGACAGCAGTGCTCCGGGGCCGGTGTGCCTGCTTGAAGCTGCCGCGGAAAGCGGCGAAGGTGGGACAGTGAGCAATACCAGCAAGCCCGATCCTCCAGCCGGTACGCCTAAAACCAGGCCGGCAGAGTACGCCCGGGCGCTGGAGTCCTTCTGCAGCTACCTCACCTCGGAACGCGGCCGCTCCGAGCATACCGTCCGGGCCTATGAAGGTGACGTCGCCGGGTTGCTGGACTATGCCGCCGGCCTCGGTCTGACGACCCTTGCTGACATAGACCTGCACGTCCTGCGAAGCTGGCTCGGCACGCTGAGCGACAGCGGCCTGGCGCGCGCGACGATTGCCCGGAGGGCAGCAACCGTACGTTCCTTTACCGGCTGGGCCATGCGGGAGGAACTGATTGCGGCGGATCCCGCTTTGCGGCTCAAAGCTCCCAAACGGACAAAAACCCTTCCAGGTGTCCTGCGTCCGGCCCAGGTCGAATCCCTGTTCGAGGCTTTGGCTGAGGCCGCCGCGGAGGGAGGCCCGGTAGCGCTCCGGGACCGGGCCGTGGTGGAACTGCTGTACGCCACCGGAATCCGGGTAGGCGAACTGGCCAGCCTGGACGTTGATGACCTGGACCAGGACCGCAGGACACTGCGCGTAGTCGGAAAAGGCAACAAGGAAAGAACCGTCCCCTACGGACTTCCAGCGGCACTCGCCGTCGACGACTGGCTCCGCCGCGGCCGGCCCGCACTGGCCGGGGACGGCAGCGGGTACGCGCTGTTCCTCGGACAGCGCGGACGCCGGATCGATCAGCGGCAGGTCCGGTCGGTGACGGCCGCTTTGTTTGCCGCTCTCGGGGACACCTCGGCAACAGGCCCCCACGCCCTGAGGCACAGCGCTGCCACCCACCTCCTGGACGGCGGTGCGGACCTTCGCAGCGTGCAGGAAATCCTGGGGCACAGCAGTCTCGCCACCACCCAGCTGTACACACATGTCTCCGTGGACCGTCTGCGCAAAAGCTACCAGCAGGCACACCCGCGGGCCTGAGAGACGCCGCGGCACTGCGCGCAACCCGATTCACTTACAACCAAGTAGTTTCATTGGCGTAATTGCGTAACATGCGGCACAATGATGCTAGGTCTCACGTCTGCAGCCTATGCTTTCTGCAGATTGCGAGAGTATTACGGGCTCAGAACTTCCATACCGTGCAGTGCAGGTCGTTGGGGAAGACGCACCTACAGCTACGGAGGATGGAATGACTGTTGTGATGGCGCACGGCGTATTGTTCGTGCACTCAGCCCCTTCTGCGTTGTGCCCGCATATCGAATGGGCCATCGAATCCGTCGTTGAAAAGCGCACGGACTTTGAGTGGACCCCGCAGCCGGCCGCTCCCGGAATGGTCCGGGCGGAACTCGCCTGGGCCGGCCCGCAGGGTACCGGCTCGCTGTTGGCTTCAGCGCTGCGCGGCTGGGCCCACCTGCGCTATGAAGTCACCGAAGACCCCAGCGCCGGATCCGACGGAAGCCGCTGGTCGCACACTCCGGAGCTCGGGATTTTCCACGCCACCACGGACGTGCACGGAAATATCATGGTCTCTGAGGACCGGATCCGGTATGCCTACGAAAACGGAGCCGGAGATCCGGCCGCCGTCTACCACGAACTCTCGCTGGCACTCGGCGAAGCGTGGGACGATGAACTTGAGCCGTTCCGCCACGCGGCAGACGGCGCTCCCGTCCGCTGGCTCCACCAGGTCGGTTAATTAGGCGCCAGTTCAACAACTTACTCCGCAGCCAAAAAGGCCGGGACCCCCGTGAGTGAACTGCTCCCCGAAAGTTGGACTGGCCAAATAAGATCCTAGGCCGCGAGGGCCTGAGCACGGTATTGCACCGGGCTCAGGCCCTCGAGCTTTGTCGAGATGCGTTCATTGTTGTACCAGCCGATG
>NZ_VULS01000012.1:0-82473 GCF_009696625.1 Arthrobacter sp. BL-252-APC-1A
CAGCAACCAGGAACGCACAGCAGCACTTGCACCATGGCTCGAGCACTACAACAATGAACGACGCCATAGCGCACTCGGAGGCAAACCACCCATCAGCCGACTGCTACCAACCTGACGGCCGGGTACACCTAGGGCCGCCCAGCTTGCCTGGGCGGCCGCCGCTCCGGTCATGACTTCTTCGAGCTGTTCTTCGGTTTCGACGCGTGACGCGGCCAGGAGGCCAAGGCCGAGATCTGATCCCGGCACCCGGGACAGGATGTCCCGTCCCCAGCCCCGGTTGGCTGGGAGCGAAGGATCGGTGTCCGGGGTGTTCCCGAATTCCTCCGGCCCGGGCTCGGGGGACAGGGTACGGTCCTGCTGTCGCCGGGGCGTGGGAACACTGCTGTCCGCAGCCGCCAGGGAATCCAGGAACCGCTGCTTTTCGCGTTCGAAGAGCTTTTCCTCCTCCGCCAGGTCAAAGACTGCGGACATGAAGTTCTCGCTGCTGGCGCCTTCTTCCAGCCGCCGCACCAGGTAGGCAATGGCGACGTCGAACTCCTGCGGGTGCACCACGGGTGTGTAGAGCAGCAGTGAACCGACCTCCCTCTTGACCACTTCGGCCTGCGCAGTGGCCATCCCGAGCAGCATCTCCACGTCAATGCCGTCCCGGACTCCGCGGGCTCCGGCGAGCAGCCAGGCATACGCGATGTCGAACAGGTTGTGTCCGGCGACGCCGACCCGCACGTTGCGGATCCGTTCAGGGTGGAGCGAGTAGTCGAGGACGCGCTTGTAGTTCGCATCCGTTTCGAGCTTTGACCCCCAGGTGGCCAGCGGCCACCCGTGCAGGGAAGCCTCCACCTGCTCCATGGGAAGGTTGGCACCCTTGACCAGCCGCACCTTGATGGGTGCACCCCCGGCGGCACGGCGGGAAGCGGCGAACTCCTGCAGCCGCTGCATGGCGGCCAGCGCATCAGGCAGGTAGGCCTGGAGCACCAGGCCCGCTTCAAGGTTATGGAACTCGGGCCGGGACAGTAGTTCCATGAAGACCGCTATGGTCAGCTCAAGATCCTTGTACTCCTCCATGTCCAGGTTGATGAACTTGGGGCGGGGGGATCCTGCTGCCAGCCGGTAAAGCGGGGCAAGGGTTTCCGCCACGTCGGCGACGGCTTCGTTGAAGGCCCACGGCGCGTGGGGAGCCACAGTGGATGAGACCTTGATGCTGACGTAGTCGACGTCGCTGCGCTCCAGCAGCCGGCGGGTACCTTCCAGCCGCCGTTCAGCTTCCCGGCGGCCCAGCACTGCTTCGCCGAGCAGGTTCATGTTCAGCCGGACACCGTCGCGGCGCAGCCTGGCGATGGACTGGCCCAGACGGTCCTCGGAAGCGTCAATGATCAGGTGACCCACCATGCTCCGCAACGCCCGCCTGGCAGCGGGGACCACAACTGACGGAACGGCCGGACCCAGCACTCCGCCAGTACGTACGGCGGCCTTCAAATACCAGGGAATGAATCCGGGAACCTGGGGGGCAAGGTTGGCGAGGTTCCGGGCAGCGACCTGCAGGTCTTCGGGACGGATCACCCCGTCAACGAAGCCGACGGTAAAGCCGAGGCCGCCGGGGTCCTTGAGGACACCGGCCAGCTGCGCAGCAGAGGCGTCCACTTCGAGAGTGGACGCCTCTGCGAGCCAGGTTCGAACCAGCTGGATGGATTCCTCCGCGAGGTTGGCGGATTCGGAAGCGGAGCTGTAGGGGGCACCATTGCCGGGGTGTGGCGATGTGGTGTGGGTCATCCTCCCAGTATTGGAGTCTTTGCTCCCAATCGGAAGGGGCACCCCGTTTCACCTGCGGTTATGCTCCCCGGGTCCTTGGATGGCTAGGACTGGTACGGTGCCTGCGGGTACGCGCCGTACTGCTGGGCGCCGGCGTCGAACCGGGCGCCTTCCGGCTTGCTGGGCATCAGGGAGAAGACAAGGATGGCAATGCCGCCCACACCCGGAATCAGACCAAGCAGGATCAGCCAGCCGTTGAACCCGCCGTCGTGCAGGCGCCGCACCGTCAGCGCGAGGCTCGGCACCAGGGTGGCCAGCGACCAGAGGCCAATCAGCGCGTAGGGGAACAAAAAGCCGGTACCTTCCAGTTCGCCGGTCACCGGATCCACGCTGCCGGCTGCCGCCGCGAACATCCAGATGACCAGCGCGGTGATGACAACGAAGTTCACCAGCATCCACCACCAGTATTCGCTGCGGCTCGCCCTGCCGGAGAAGGTGGCGTACTTCTTGAAGAACCGCTTGACGGCATCTCCAATGCCTGCGCCATAGAGCGGCTGGGACAGGTCTGTGGTGCCGGGCTGGGCCGGCGTGTACGGGTTGGGTGCAGAGTGCTGTGACATTCGAATTTCCCCCTGTGAGTAGAAAATGAAGCCTGCTTAGTGCGCGGGCTGGCGATCGGATCATAGCCCACGGATTTGCTGTCGTCGAACCCGATATCGCAGGTCAGAGCTATGTTCATGCGGACGCATAATTCTCTCCACCCGGGCAGTGGCCGCAGGCGGTTCAGCTGAAGAGCGGTGCGCCGTTCGTCAGTTCCTTTAGCGTCGTTGGGCCTGAAATCTCCCCCGTAAAACTGCCGTTCTGGAATCCGAACAAGACCCATTCGCCGTCGCGCTTTTGAACCAGCTGGGCCGCGTAGATGCCTTCGAGATAAAATTCGGCGCTCTCCTCCAGTTTCCACGGACCCAAAAGTGATCCGCCCGGAGCAATCCAGGTTCCGGTGGGAACACGCGGCGCATCCACGCCGGGAGCGAATTCGGGCAGGCAGGAAAAGATCAGCACCGGCTGTCCGTCCACTATCCGGGACTGGATGACTTCCATCTCGCCGAACCCGGCCGGACCCGACAACGGCGGGCGGACTTCCCAGTCCTCCAGATCCGGGCTGACCGCGTGGCCCACTACCGCACGGCCGGCCGGGTCGCCTTCGCGGGAACGGGCCGTCACGAGCATGTGCCACAGTGCGGTGTCTTCATCCCAGAACACAAACGGATCCCGCCAGGCTTCATCCGGCCAGGTCCCCTCCCCCAGCTTCTCGTACCAGCGCGGGTCCGCCTCCAGCGGCGGACGGTCCCGGCGCGTCCACGTCACCATGTCCTCCGAAACGGCCATTCCGATCCGCTGCTGCAGTCCATTCTCTGCCCGGCTTACACCCGTGTAGAAAAGATGCCAGCGCCCGTCCGCACCCTGCACCGTGCATCCGGTCCACGTGGCCAGGTCATCCCAGGCCGGACCGTCGGCAGCCACCAGGGCATCCGGCAGCAGCTCCCAGTCCTCCAGATCGTTCGAAACGGCATGGCCGATCGACGCGCGGTAGTGCCTGCGCAGTGGATCCTGCAGGGCACGGGAGGCGCGCAGGAAAAACAGGTGGTACTGCTCGCCGTCGTCAGCCAGCCAGCTGTCCCAGGCCCAGTGGTCGTTGAGGCGGAAGACCATGTTTATCCCTTCACCGCGGAGGAGGCGACGCCTTCAATGAACCAGCGCTGGAAGAGCAGGAACACAACGAGTACCGGCAGCACCAGCAGTACGCCGAAGGCCATTACCTGCCCCCAGGCAGGGGGCAGCTGGCCTGCGAACACGCTGATTTGCAGCGGCAGCGGCCGCAGGTTGGGTTCGGAGACCATCAGCACAGGCCAGAGGAAGGCGCCCCACTGGGTGAGGAAGGTCAGGATGGCCACAGACGCGTAGACCGGCTTGCTCATCGGAGCGATGATCAGCGCAAAGATCCGCCACGGTCCGGCACCGTCCAGCCGGGCTGCCTCGTCAATGCTGCGCGGGATGCCGGAGAAGAATGAATAGAACAGGAAGATCGAGAGGGCGTTGCCGATGAACGGGACGATCTGTATCCACAGCGTGTTCCGTGCGTCGTTGTACAGGTAGAACATGGGGACGGCGACCGCTTCAAAGGGCACGATCAGCAGCATCAGGATGCCCAGCAGTGCAATCCCCCTGCCCTTCCACTCCAAGCGGGACAGTGCGAACGCGGCCATCGAGTTCACCACCAAACCGAGGCCGACGACGGCGACGGTCACCGTGAAGGAAACCAAAAAGAACCGCCAGAGGTGTCCGGTGCTGTCCGAGGACAGGCTCGCGGTGACACCCGAATAGTTGTGCAGGCCCCAGTGGGAGACGTCGAAGACCTTGAAGCCTGCCAGCGTGTCCGACGCCGGAGCGAAGGACGCAGCGACCATGTACGCGACCGGTGCCAGGAACACCAGGCTGGTGATGACCAGGGCGAAGTAGTGCACGGTGATACCGGCGCGGTGCCGCGGGCTGCTTCGGCGCAGCCGGGGTGCGGCGGGAGTTCCTGCCGGAGCAGCACTGTTCCGTGGTCCGCTGTTTTGGATAGTGGTTGCCATGCCTAGGCCTCCCGTTCGCGCGTGAGTCGGCGCTGGATCAGGGACAGGATCAGCACCAGGATGAAGAAGACCACGGAGATGGCGCTGGCGCGGCCAATGTTGTTCTGGTCAAAGGCTGCGGTGACGGCCTGATACATGACGGTGCGTGTGGCGTCCTCGTTGAGGCCCCCGCCGGATTTGGCCAAAACATAAATCTGGTCGAAGACGCGCAGCGAGAGGATGGTCGTGTAGAGCGCTACAAAGACGAGCGTGGTACGGATGCCTGGAAGGGTAACGTGCAGCAGCCGCTGCCAGCCGTTGGCGCGGTCCAGCTCAGCCGCCTCGTACAGCTCACCGGGCACCTGCTGGAGGGCAGCCAGAAGGATTACCATCTGGAAGCCGCAGCCCTGCCAAATGGACAGCACGATCACCGATCCCAGGGCGGTCAGCTCCGAGCCGAGCCAGTCCTGGGCGCCGAAATTGCCGCCGGAGAAGAAATTGAGCGTGGCATTAAGCAGGCCCTGGTCGCCGCGGGCCAGGATCAGCCGCCAGATGATCGCCACCAGCGCCATCGGGAAAATCACGGGCAGGAAGTACACCGCTCGGAATACCGCCATACCCGGCAGCGCCCGCTTCACCAGCATGGCCAGGGCCAGCGCCAGTGCGGTCTGCACGGGGACCACAATGACGGCGAAGATCAGGTTGTGCCCAAGAGAACTAAGGAACTGGGCGGAGACATCCGGGTCTGTCAGGATGCGGGCGTATTGGGTGAAACCCATGAAGTTTGGTTCGCGGGGATCACCGAGCCGGACGTTGTAGAGCGAAAACCCGATGGCGGCCACAAACGGCACCGCCACGAACAGGATAAGCAGCAGCATGGCCGGGGCGGCCATGGCAGGCCCGGCGGCGCCGCGGCGCCTGGCCGGACGCGCAGGCGTTTCCGGCGTTCCGCTCTTGGGCGGCAGCAGTGACGTGGTGGTCATGACGGATTCCTCCATCCCGCTTTGGGCGGGGCCGGGCACTGCGCGTGCCCGGCCCCGCCGCAGCTGGGATTATTCGTCTTCGTAGCCGTTGTTGTCGGTGAAGTCGGAGTCGATGGCGCGCGCCGCCTTGTCCAGCTCTTCCTTCACGTCCGCACCGCCCCAAATGGCGAGCAGGGCGCTGCCAACGGAACTGGTGACCGTTGGGTAGCCCGGGGTTACCGGGCGGGCGACGGCGATGCACTCGGCGGTGACGTCCTCCGAACCACAGGCGGAGGCGAGGTTGTCCGCGAAGAGGGCCAGCGGCTTGCCGTCGCCGTAGAGTTCACTGGTTTCCAGGGCAGAGGTGCTGCCCGGGATCGCGGCATTGGCGTCGGTCATGGCGGTGATGGCCTCATCCGACATCAGGAAGTCCAGGAACGCGCCGGCAGCTTCCTCGTTGCCTTCGGCGGCAGGGGTGGCACCCCACTGCCACGAGCCATGGCCGGCCTTGGTGCCGTTGCCGAAGTCAGGCAGTGGCATCAGCACCAGGTCTTCACCGAGCGCCTCGCTGAAGCCGGGGTACATCCAGTTACCGGTCCAGGTCAGGGCTACCTGACCTTCCTGAAACGCAGTGCCGCTGGTGTTCGGATCCGTGTATTCCTTCCAGGAAGACCATTCGGTCAGCGCGTCGACGTTCTCCTGGGAATTGAGCACGCCTTCAGCCTTGCCGTCCTTCATCAGCGTGCCGCCGGCCGACCACAGGTTGGGGCTGGTGGTGAACAGACCCCATTCTGCGGCGAAGGAGTTCGCTTCACCGAGGTCGATCGCGTTACCCGAAGGGCTGACCTCGGCCAGCTTGGCCAGGTTGGACCGGAATTCTTCTACGGTCCAGGCTTCCCCGGCAGTTGCCGGAGCTTCGAGGCCTGCCGCTTCGAGCAGGGAGGCATTGCCCCAGAGCCCAAGTCCGACGTCGAACATGCCAACCGCGTAGGTTTCACCGTTGTAGGTGCCGCTCTCCTTCACACCGCCGATCCGGTTCTCCAGGACCTCTTCGGAGACGATCCCCTCGAGCGGGACCAGCTTGCGGTCGTAGACGAAGGAAGCCATGGTCGGAGCATCCATTTCCATGATGTCCGGCAGGTCCTCGGCCTTGGTGGCCTGAACAGTGCTGGTGTAGTCAGCTTCAGGCACCAGCGTCAGTTCGACCGTGATGTCCTCATTGGCATCGTTGAACTGATCCACCAGGCTCTGCAGTGCTTCCGCCTCGGAGGCCTGGCCGGAGTGGGCCCAGACTTCCAGCGTGCCATCGGCTTCATTGCCGGCCTCACCATTGCCGCCGCATGCCGTCAGCACCAGAGCCAGCGCTACGCCGGCGGCCCCCATCGATCCGGCGCGCAGCCGGGTCTTCCTTCTTGAACGCATTTCCGCCCTTCCCGTAGGTTCCCCATGCCATAAGCAAGTGGGCTGTCAATGTCGTTCAGTTTGGCCTAGACCAATTTGAGAGTCAATCGCTATGCTGAAGCCGTGACGTCACATTCCCATCCCGCTCCGAAGTACTACGTACTCAAGGAGCGGATTCGCGCCCTGGCCGCGAAAGGGGAACCCGGCACGCTCATTTCCACTGAACGGGCCCTTGCCGCTGAGTACGGAACCTCCCGAACCACGGTCAGGCAGGCCATCGCAGAACTTGTTGCGGAAGGCGTACTGGACCGGACCCAGGGCCACGGCACATTCGTGGCCCACAACCGTCCAACCTATGTCCGCCAGCTGACTTCCTTCACCGAGGACGCCGCGGCCCAGCACCTTCGTACATCCTCCGAGCTACTGGGCATTTCCACCGTGCCTGCAGAAGGCGAAGCGGCACATCGGCTTCAGCAACCCGCCGGTGCGCCGTTAACCCGGGTTGAACGTATCCGCCTCATCAACGAGGAACCGCTGGCCCATGAGACGGCGCTTCTCCCGGGTGAACTGCCGCAACTTGCCGACGCACTGGCCCACAGCGGTTCGCTTTATGCCGCACTCCAGGAGAGCTACGGCATTCGCATTACGGATGCCGAGGACACCGTGGAAACCCAGCTGGCCGGACCGGAAGACGTGCGGCTGCTTGGCCTGGAAATGGGCTTCCCGCTGCTGCTTATCCACAGGCTGGGTCTTGCCGGGGATACGCCCGCGGAGTGGACGCGTTCGGTGTTCCGCGGCGACAGGTTCCGCTTCCAGGCCCGGCGCCACCGGGACTAAACCACAGCCCACACGGTGAAACCCCGCCGGCACTGAGCCGGCGGGGTTCCGTAAAAGGACTGTTTATCCAGCCGAATGGCTAGCGTGAACCGCCTGATCCCGAGCTGCCGGAACCGGAATCATGCCCCGAACCGGAGTCATGGTGTCCGGAGCTGTGGTGCCCGGATTCCTGCCCTGAACCGGAGCCGCTCTCGCTGCCCGCAGACATGGTCCGCCCCGAAGCGTCCTCCACCTCGGTGTCGATCTTCTCCTTGCGCACGTCTCCGGAAACGGTTTCCGTGTCGGTGACGGTTTCGGTGTCCAGCCGGATCCGCTCCACCGGTTCGGTGTGCTTCTGGACCACGGGCTCTTCGCTGTGCAGCGTGACCTCGTACTCATCTTCCCGGATCTCCGGGCCGCTCATCGCTGCGTCGCGGTTCGCATCGGTGATCGGTTCGCGTTCGATCACCACTTCTTCGTGACTGACCGGCACCTCGGTGGTGACCGTGTCAGTTACGGTGTATTTCCGCAGCCTGGCCCGCCCGGTCTCATGACGTTCGGTGCCAATGTCGAGTTTCTCCTCGGAGCGCGTCATGGCGTCGTCGATTCCTGAACCCGATGTGCCGGACATCCCGGTTGTTCCCGATGTGCCCGCCCCCGAGCCGACGCCCGTTCCGGACCCCGAACCCATACCTGAGCCGGTGCCTGAACCCAGGCCTGATCCGGAGCCCATGCCGGATCCTGAACCCACCCCGGAGCCGGACTGTGTGTCATCAACCAAACCCGAACGGGTTCCGCTGGTATCGGAAACCGTCTCCGTGTCCGATTCGACGAGTGTGTCCGTTCCTGCATCCGCGTCCACCGAATCGACGTCCGACGTTCCGTCGTCATAGGTGAACCCGTAATAGCGGTAGAGGGTCACTTCCTCCTCAGCGCTAATAGAGCCGTCACTGGCGATCTGCGGCGCGTTCTTCACCTCATCCTTGGAGTAAGGCACCAGGACGTCGATGCCCTCCACGCTTGCCTCACTGAGCGGGACAAACGTCTCGCTGGTACCAAAGAGGCCGGTGTTGACGGTAACCCAGGCCGGTTCGTTGGTCTGGTCATCGAGGTAGAACGTTCCCACTGATCCGATTTTGTCGCCGTTGGGACCGAGTACGTTCCCCGAAGCGGCCATGAGTCCTTCGACCTGCTCATTGCTGATCATCGTGTGTTCTCCTTCGGCAGCGTCTGCGCCGGGGGCCCGGCACAGCGATCACGATTCCGAACCAGAACCCGTTCCAGCCGCTTCCGCCCGCGGCGGCGGGATCACGGTGAGCGAAGGTGTTCTCCACCCTGCTTTACCGGTGCAGGTCCTGGCTCCCTATGGCCATTTCTCCGGCCGGGCCTGAATTGCCAAGCCTGCTTATCATTCCACTGCCTGCGTGGAACCGCGTCAATAGGAAACCGGGTACACCACGGGACCAAAAGCTGCAGCAAAAAGCGGGCTCCTCCGTGGATGCGAAGGAACCCGCCGTGGAAGGAGGGACTAGAGCGAGTCCTGCAAAGATTCACGCACCTGCTTGCGCAGCACCTTGCCCAGCATGGACTTGGGCAGCTCATCGATAGCGACAATGCGGCGGGGAACCTTGTACGGCGTCAGCCGCTCGCGGCAGAAGGCCCGCAGTGCCTGCTCGTCCAGTTCCGTGTCCGGCTGCATGATGACGGCTGCCACCACCTGCTCTCCGCCGGTACCCCGGGGAAGGCCCACAACGGCGACGTCGGAAATGCCCTGGTTGCTGCGGAGGACTTCCTCAACCTCGGAAGGGGAAACGTTGAACCCGCCGGTGATGATCAGTTCCTTGCGGCGGTCCACTACCTTCACGAAGCCGTCTTCGTCCACGGTGACAATGTCCCCGGTGCGGAGCCAGCCGTCCTCGGTCAGCACCTCTTCGGTTTCCTCGGGGTTGTTCCAGTACCCGGAGAAAACCTGCGGTCCCTTGATCAGCAGTTCGCCGGACTCGCCCTGGGGAACGTCCCGGGAGAGGTCCTCCGGATCGGCCACACGCATGCGGGTGCTGGGGAACGGCACACCGATGGTTCCGTTCCGGCGGGTCTCCGCGAACGGGTTGCCCAGCGCCACCGGAGAGGATTCAGTCAGGCCGTAGCCTTCAACCAGCAGGCCGCCGGAGACTTCCTCCCAGATCTCCACGGTCTTCGCCGAGAGAGTCATGGCACCGGAAATTGCATATCGGATGGTGGAGATGTCTATGCCGCGCTTCTTTGATTCAAGAGCGACCTTCTCGTAAATCGGCGGCACGGCACAGAAGACAGTCGGCTTGGACTTCTTCGCCGCATCCAGCACCAGGTCCACGTCGAACTTCGGGAACAGCACCAGCCTCGAACCGGTGAGCATTGCGAAGGTGAGGTACAGCGTCAGGCCAAAGGCATGGAACATGGGCAGCACGCCGTAAATGACCTCTTCGCCCTCCTTCGCCCCGTGCATCCAGGCCTGGCCCTGCAGGGCATTGGAGCGGAGGTTGTAATGGGTAAGCATTACGCCCTTGGGCATGCCCGTGGTCCCGGAGGTGTACTGCAGTGCGGCCAGGTCCGTGACCGCCGGCTTCGGGTGTTTCGGGTCGATCGGATCACTGTCGAGCAGTTTCTCCCAGGGGATGGTGTGCTCTGTTTTGGTGGTGAGGCCGGCCCGGGTGCGGCGGATGGAAGGGATCGGCAGGCGCAGGCCGATCCGCTTCAGGCGGGGCATGGCCTTGGTGATGTCCACGGCGACGATGCTCGGAACAGCGACGTCGTCCGGGAAATCCTGGATCTTCTCGACAGCCTTGTCCCAGACAATGGCCACCTGCGCACCGTGGTTCTCGAACTGGTGCCGCAGCTCTCGCTCCGTGTACAGCGGATTGTGCCCGACGACGACTCCGCCCAGCCGCAGCACGGCGTAGAAAGCAATGAGGTACTGCGGGCAGTTCGGCAGGATGATCGCCACCCGGTGGCCCTTGCGGACGCCGAGTTTCCGCAGCCCTTCGGCTGCCCGGTTGATCTGGTCTCCGAGCCGCTCATACGTGGTTTCGGCACCGAAGAACTCCAGCGCGATTTTGGGCCCGAACCGTGCCACGGCGTCCTCCACCATGGCGGTCAGGGACTCGGTCGGCAGTTCGATTTCTGCCGGTACGCCGGGCTGGTAGTGCTTCACCCAGAGCGGTTCTTGGGCAGCGGTCATGGAAGGAGCTCCTTAGTTTCGGTACTTTTCGACTATATTCCAGTCGCCGCATGGACAGTGAAAAGTGCAGGTCCGGGTATCGCCTTTACCGTGAAGCGAGCCCGCCCAGGTACCGCGCGAGCTGCCGCGGGGCAGAGACCGGCGCGGCGGCATCGACGGCCGCGTTGTAGTTGGTGTTGGTATTCACGTCATAGGTGAGCACCCGCCCGTCAGCAGCCTCAATGAACTCGATCCCGCACACTTCCAGGTTCATGCGGCGGGCGAAGTCCTCATACCTGGCGATGATGGGGTGGTCGAAGCCTTCCCGCAGGCTGAAGAGCTGGGTATCAGGGTCGGGGGCAATCGATGCGCCGGGCGGCATAATCGGCGTTCCCGTGGCCGGGTCGATGGCGCAGGCGTCCGCAGGGCAGAGCTGGAAACCGCCGCGGGCGGTGTCGGCACTGATCGCGTAGACGAACTTCCCGCCTACCAGTTCCACCCGGCTGATGAACGGCTCAGCGGCCTGGATAAATTCCTGCACCAGGGTGATTCCGTCCTGCGGTTCCTCAAAATCGGCGGAAGCAACGTAGTCCGCCAGCTCGCCGTGGGACTCGAATTTGCGCACGCCCAGGCCCTTGCCGCCCTGGTTGTGCTTGAGGATAAACGGCACCGGAAATTCCTTGGCTGCCGCCAGGATCTGGCTGCGGCCAATGGCTGCCACGGTCCGGGGTGTTTCGATACCGGCGGCGCGCAGTGCGGTGAGCTGGTCCACCTTGCTCATTTCAAGTTCAAGGACGCGCCGCCCGTTGACGGTGCGCCGTCCGTGGGCTTCCAGCCACGCCAGCACCGCGCGGGCGTAGTCCTTGGAAAGAGAATGTCCACGGGTGTGGGATGAGGCGCTGATCCGCGACCAGAAGATGCCTTCCGGAGGGGCGGCGTCAAGGTCCAGCACGCCGTCGGTCAGCAGCCATTCGTGTACCTCCACACCTTCAGCCTCGAAGGCCTTCGCGAAGGGCGGAAACCACTCGGGGTTCTCATGCAGGGCGTACACGGGCAATGCCATTTTCAAACCTTTCACAGCGATGGTGCGTGGTTGGAAGCCTACTGGAAAGGGGGAACGCCCCTTTCCAGTTTCCGGCCGGAACCGGTACTGTCAGCGCCCGCGACCACCGATTTTGGCAATCAGTCCCTGCGGGCCGCGGCTTCCCACGGCGGCGAGCACCTTGTACCGCTTCGACGGCACCGAGACTCCCTTGCCGGCGAAGGCGTCAGCGAGGCCTTCCCGTACCACTCGGTCCGCATCCAGCCACATCCATTTGGGGTACAGCGTTTTGTCCATCTGCATCCGCTCATGGAATTCGGTGTGGACAAAGCCGGGGCACACGGCGGTCACGGAGATTCCGCGGGAGGCATAGTGCAGGTTGGCCCAGCGGCTGAAGTTGATCACCCAGGACTTCGCTGCGCTGTAGGTCCCGCGGGGGATGAACCCGGCAACTGAAGCCACGTTGATGATCCGCCCGCCGCCGCGCTCAAGCATCGAGTTCACGGCTGCGTGGCTGAGCAGCAGCGGTGCCTGGACCAGCACATTCAGGTGGTCGATCTCGGTCTGGACCGGATTCGCGTGGAAGTCGTTCTTGAGGCCGTATCCGGCATTGTTGACCAGCACAGCGACGTCCGGCCGGCCCACTCTCGCCGCGACATCCTGAACGCCTTCGCTGGTTGAAAGGTCCGCGGGAAGCACCGAAGCCTCCACATGGTAGCGGGCGGCGAGTTCGTCGGCCTTGGACTGAAGTCTTTCCTTATCCCGTGCAGTCAGGACCACGTTGTAGCCGCGTTCGGCCAGTGCCCGCGCGAACTCCGCGCCGAGTCCCGCTGTTGCGCCGGTAATTACTGCCGTTTCAGTCATGCGCCCCAGCCTGCTACGCGGCGAGGTGTTTGGCAACGCGCCATTCCGGCAGCATTCGTGTGGGCATTGCCGGAGGCCGGGGCGGTACCTACCGTGGAGAAACAGGCGCCCGGACCGTCTGTCTTCAGGAGAACCATGGGCCAGCAGGCCAGCCATCCTTTTCCCTACGCCGACCGGCAGGACGCCGGCCGGGTATTGGCCACCGCGTTGGAGGGCTACAGGGGCCGGGAGAACCTGCTGGTCCTGGGCCTGCCCCGCGGAGGGGTGCCGGTTGCGGCCGAAGCGGCCGCTGCCCTGGGCGCGCCCCTGGACGTGGTCCTGGTCCGGAAGGTGGGCCATCCCCGCCAGCCTGAACTTGCGGCAGGGGCAGTGGCTGAAGCAGGCGGCGAGGCAGCCGAAGTGTGGAACCAGGAAATCGTCCGGTCCTGGCTCTCCGCTGCCGCACCGGACGGGCAGGCTGCCCTGGATTCGGTTCTGGCCGCCGAGCGCAGGGAGCTCCTGCGGCGGGCCGCCCGGTTCCGGGGCAGCCGCGGGCCGCAGAAGATCGCCGGAGGCACCGTCATAGTGGTGGACGACGGCGTGGCTACGGGTGCGACCATGCGCGCCGCGCTCACTGCAGTGCGCAGCCTGCACCCCGCCTGGCTGATAGCTGCAGCACCCATGTCCTGTTCCGCCGCCACCAGCATCGCTGCGGCCGCCGACGACGTCGTGCTGCCCTGGCCGGACAGCGGACTGCCCGCCGTTGGCTCCGCCTACCGGCGCTTCGGCCAAACGCCGGAGGACGAGGTCCGCTCACTCTTGGGCATCACCTAGGACAGCTGTTCCTCCCGTCCGCTGCCCGAAACGCGTATGGATGCTGGTCTTGCCTCCGGGGCCAGGAGGATAATCCGAAGGGCCTGGGGGAACGAATCCGAGAACACCCGAGAACGCAGGAGGCTAGTCATGTCCATGACCAACGGTGCGTTTTACGGCTGGGGAGGGCTGGGACTCGATACCAGCGACCTGTCGTCCCGGACCATTAACGCAGTGCGGACAGGTTTCGGTATTTCCGGCGTCGTATCCCTGATCCTGGGCCTCCTGGTGCTTTTCTGGCCGGAAGCCACGCTCTCGGTGATCGCCTTCTTCTTCGGCTTGTACTTCCTCATCTCCGGCGGCCTGCGCGTGGTCAGCGGAATCATCTCCGCCATGACTCCGGGGCTTCGGGTACTGAACATCATCGTTGGCCTGCTGTTGTTCATTGTGGGCATTGTGGCCATCCGCAACCCCCTCTCTTCCCTGGCTGTCCTGGGCATGCTGGTGGGAATCGCCTGGATCATCGAGGGGATCATGGCCTTCGCGGAGATCGAATCAGGCGGATCGCGCTGGTACGCAATCACCTTCGGCATCCTCAGCGTTGTGGCCGGAATCGTGGTCCTGTTCCTCCCGGTTGCGTCCCTGGCTGCCCTGGTCATCTTTGGCGGCATCTTCCTGGTGGTCCTTGGCGTGGTGCAGCTGGTACGGGCCATTACCTTCGGACGGGGCAGTGTCCCCACTGCCTGATTCCCCCCACGGGCACCCCACCGGAGCCAACGTCCCTGCAGCGGTTCCTCCCGTGGTGTTCAGCCATTGCCCAGCAGCCTCCCAGCGGCTGTTAACACAGTGCTAACCTGCCGGCGCTCCCGGCTGTAACACAGCGGTTCCTATTCTGGGGTGCGGCCACTTCCTGCGGCCGCACCCCAGTCTCGGTCTCAACAAATCCCGCACCGGCTATACACGCCGGTCCGCACCCGGATTGGAGCCGCTCATGGATTCTGGAAACACGGCCTGGCTGCTGGCCAGCTCAGCACTGGTCTGCCTCATGATTCCCGGTATCGCTTTCTTCTACGGCGGGATGGTCGGATCACGCCGGATCCTCAACATGATGATGATGTGTTTCGGCGGTGCCAGCCTGGTTGCCGTCCTGTGGGTGCTCTTTGGCTACTCCGCTGCCTTCGGCAACTCGCTCACTCCCCTGGGCGTTCTAGGCAACCCGCTGGAGTTCCTTGGCCTGGAAGGACTGCTCACCGAGGACCCCGCAGCTGCGCTGCCCGTTGCGCTTTTCGCTGCTTTCCAGCTCATGTTCGCCTGCGTCACGACGGCGCTGGTCGCCGGGGCCGCGGCAGGCCGGATGAAGTTCGGAGCATGGATGGTCTTCGCAGGACTCTGGGCAGCTCTGGTGTATTTCCCCGTCGCGCATTGGGTCTTCGCGTTCGACAGTGAGGACGGCAGCGTCACCGGCGGATGGATTGCCAACAGCCTCGGCGCCATCGACTTTGCGGGCGGAACAGCAGTCCACATGAATGCCGGCGTCGCTGCCCTGGCACTCGCACTGGTGCTGGGCCGCAGCCGCGGCTGGCCGCACGTCATCAGCCAGCCGCACAACCGTCCGCTGGTGATTCTCGGGGCCAGCCTGCTCTGGGTGGGCTGGTACGGCTTCAACGCCGGATCAGCCCTCAGCGCCGGGCACACCGCCGCGGTGGTCTTCCTCAATACGGCAGTCGCGGCAGCAGCCGGCCTGCTGGGATGGGCACTGATGGAGCGGCTGCGGCTGGGCCGCTCCTCCACCCTGGGAGCGGCGTCGGGCCTGATTTCCGGCCTGGTTGCCATTACCCCCGCCTGCGGTGCTGTCAGCCCCCTGGGTGCTGTGGCCATTGGCGCGGTTGCCGGCCTGGTGTGCTCCCTGGCGATCGAGTGGAAGTTCCGCCTGGGCTATGACGACTCCCTCGACGTCGTCGGCGTCCATCTTGTGGGCGGTGTGATCGGCACCCTGCTCATCGGTTTCTTCGCCACCGAAGCCGCTCCCAACGGCGTCAGCGGACTCTTCTACGGCGGCGGCTGGTCCCTGCTGGGACTCCAGTCCGTGGCAACAGTGGCCGTGCTCGCGTACTCCTTCGTTCTCACCTGGGCCATTGCCAAGGTGCTGGATCTGGTGATGGGTCTGCGGGTGCCGGAGGAACACGAGGTCCAGGGCATCGATCTGGCGGCGCATTCGGAGTCCGCGTACTTCAACGATGAGGAGCCCGCGCAGCTCGGGGCACCTGCCCGCCCGTAGGTACCCGCCCTCTGGCAGGCGGCGTCCCGTGTCCGGGGCGCCGCCTGCTGACATGTGTTGAACATGACGCGCGAAAACGCGAAGCTGGGAGCCCGGAGATCTGACGGAAGGACGGCCATGGCCACGATCGACCTCAATGCCGACGTCGGTGAGTCGTTCGGCCGCTGGTCGCTGGGAGACGACGCCGCGATGATCGGCGCTGTCTCCAGCGTCAACGTAGCGTGCGGTTTTCATGCGGGCGACGCGGGCACCATGTATGCCGCCTGCCTGGCAGCGGCGCAGGCCGGAACCGCCGTGGGCGCCCATCCCGGATACCGGGACCTCTCCGGTTTTGGCCGGCGGGCCCTGGACGTGGATCCGGGGGAGCTTACCGGCGAGGTGATCTACCAGATTGGTGCCCTGCAGTCCCTGGCGCAGGCCGCCGGCACCCGGGTGAGCTATGTGAAACCGCACGGCGCGCTGTACAACCGGATTGCCGTCGATCCCCTTCAGGCGCAGGCAGTGGTCGATGCAGTCTGCGCAGTGGACCCGGGACTGCCGCTGGTGGTGCTGCCCGGCTCTGTCGTGGAACGGCTCGCTGCCCAGGCGGGACTGCGGTCCATCGCCGAGGTATTCGCGGACCGTGCCTACAATCCTGACGGTTCGCTGGTTTCCCGCACACAGCCCGGAGCCGTGCTGACCGACCTCGCCGAGATCACCGAGCACGTGCTGCGGCTGGCAGTGGACGGCAAGATCCAGACCGCTGACGGCACCGTGATTGACGTTGCGGCGGAAAGCATCTGCGTGCACGGGGACACCCCGGGCGCAGTGGCAATGGGACAGGCTGTGCGCGGGGCCCTTGAATCCAACGGCGTCACCGTTGCAAGCTTCATCTAATCCCGGCACCGCGCCCCGGTTCGCTTCCGGAACCGGGCTCCATGTCCGCGCCGTCGGTGAGCGGGCACTGCTGCTGGAGACGTCCGGGACCGCGGAGGCCTCAGCCCTGCATTCCCTGCTCGCCACCAGCCCGCTGCCCGGCCAGATAGAGGCCGTCCCGGCTGCCCGGACGGTGCTGGTCAGGTTTGCAACCCGCACCGAGACCCGCGAAGCAGCTGCCCGGGCCGGGCAGCTGGCAGGGGAAGCTCTTCCCGACGAAGCTCAGGAGCCCCGGATGGTGGAGCTGGAAACGGTATATGACGGCGAAGACCTGGAAGAAGTCGTCCGGCTCTCCGGCCTGGGCTCAGTCCAGGCCGTCATTGAGGCACATACGGCAGCACACTGGACTGCCGCGTTCAGCGGATTCGCACCGGGATTCGCCTACCTCACCGGCGGAGACCCGCGCCTGCAGGTTCCCCGCCGGTCCGAGCCGCGCACGGCAGTTCCGGCAGGCTCGGTAGCGCTCGCCGGTGAATACTCGGCAGCCTATCCAGGGGTCTCACCCGGCGGCTGGCAGCTGATCGGCCGGACTTCCGCCCCGCTCTGGGACCTGGAACGGGAGTTCCCCGCACTGATCGCGCCCGGCATGCGGGTGCGCTTTGTCCCGGTGCGGGAGCGGGCTGAGCTGTCCGCCCGTTCTGCCGGCGACCGGGGGCAGGGCACCGATCTGGCCCGGAGTGACCCTGACCCCGGGCTGCAGGCCCGGCCGGACGCCGTGGTTCTGGAGACTGGGCTGCTGGTCACGGTGCAGGACCTGGGGCGCCCGGGCCACAGCCATGTGGGAGTCGGCCGCTCCGGGGCCGCGGACCGTTCAGCACTGGCCCGGGCCAACCGGCTGGCAGGCAACACCCCGGACGCCGCGGGTTTGGAGGTGCTTTTCGGTGGGCTGCGCCTGCGGGCGGAACAGGATCTGGTGCTGGCCGTGACCGGCGCTTCCGCTGGGCTGACAGTTCAGGATGCCAGTGGACCAAACGCCGGCATGCTTCCTGACCGGCCGTTCCTGCTGCGTGCCGGCAGCGAACTGGAACTGGGTATACCCGTAGCCGGACTGCGGACGTACATCGCATTCCGCGGCGGACTGGAGATTCCAGCCGTGCTGGGCAGCCGATCCACGGACACATTGGCCGGCCTCGGCCCCGAACCGGTGGCACCGGGGACCGCGCTCACCATTGGCGCTGAACCGGGAAGCGCCGTCGGGCATGCCGAAGTGCCGCCGCCGCTGCCGGGCGGGTTCGCCGAACTGCGGTACGTCCCGGGGCCCAGGCAGGACTGGTTCGGGCCGGACGGCACGAGTGCGTTCGAGTCCCGCGACTGGACCGTCGGCGGGCAGTCCAACCGGGTTGGAATCCGGTTCGAAGGCAGCCCCCTGCCCTGCCTGCGCAGCGGGGAGCTGGCCAGTGAGGCGGTGCTTCCCGGCTCGGTGCAGGTACCGCCGTCAGGACAGCCAATCCTCTTCCTCGCCGACGCGCCTGTGACCGGCGGGTATCCGGTGATCGGCGTCGTGCTGGAGGCGGACCTGGATCTGGCTGCCCAGCTGCGTCCGGGCACTGCCGTGCGCTTCGTCCCCGTAACGCTTCCGGCCTAAACCGCCACGAGGCTAGGAGATGGAGAGGTTTTCCTCCTGGCGCAGGTACGTCTCCAGCAGCTCCCGGGCATGGGCAGTATCCGGCCCTTCCTTGACCAGCGCATCCATCATGTCCTTGCCTTTCTGGCGCCCTGCTTCGAACGGCGGCAGCAGCGGAACATCCGGATCGGAGATCACCTCGATCACCACGGGCCGGTCGGCATCCAGTGCGGCATCCCAGGCGGGCGCGATCTGGGAGGGATCTTCGACCCTGATCCCCTGCAGCCCGAGCAGCTCGGCATACCGGGCATAGGAGAAGTCCGGCAGCGCCTGGCTCTGTTCGAACCGCGGATCGCCCTCCATCTCCCGCTGTTCCCATGTGACTTCCGCAAGTTCGCCGTTATTCAGCACCATGAGCACAAAGCGGGGGTCCGCCCAGCGCGGCCAGAGCCGGCTGACGGTGATGAGCTCGGACAGGCCCGCCATTTGCATGGCCCCGTCACCGGAGAGCGCCACCACCGCACGGGCGGGATCGGACAGCTTCGCGGCCAGCCCGTAGGGAATGGAACAGCCCATGCTCGCCAGTGTGCTGGAGAGATGTGCGGGAACGCCGGCTGGAAGCCGCAGCTGGCGGGCGTACCAGTAGACAACGCTGCCGACGTCAACGGCCACCTGGGCATTCTCCGGGAGGCGGCCGCTGAGTTCACGTACAGCCAGTTCCGGATTGACCGGATGGGCCGGGGTGGCGGCACGTTCCGCCGCAAGCCGGTGCCAGTTCTGCACTGCTTCTTCCACCCGGCTGCGCCAGGGCGAATCAGTGCGCGGCTTCACCAGCAGGTCCAGGGCTTCAAGCGCGGCAGCGGCATCCCCGGTGACGGCCACGTCCACCGGGTAGCGATTGCCAATAGCAGCCGCGTCCACGTCGATCTGCACGGCCCGGGCGGCTCCGGGCGGCGGATAAAACTCAGTCCACGGGTCGTTTGAGCCGATGATCACCAGGGTGTCGCACTCCCCCAGCACCGTTCCGCTGGCACTGGTTCCCAGATGGCCCATCACCCCGGCTGCCAGCGGATGGGATTCATCCACGTACGGCTTGCCCATCAACGAGGTGGTGATTCCCGCACCGATCTTCTGCGCCAGCGCCTCGACCTGCCGGCCTGCCCCGCGGGCGCCCTGGCCGACCAGGAAGGCAACCCGTTCGCCGGCGTTGATCACTTCCGCGGCGGCTTCAAGATCAGCCAGTGCGGGCACCACATTTGGCGGGCTCCACACCGGCGCGCTGGTGACGATCCCGTGTTCCTGCTCAAGTTCCGGGGCGGGCGCCTGCTGGACATCGTGGGGAATGATGACGACGGCGGGTGCCCGGTCCGCGAGCGCAGCCTTGAACGCGCGGTCAAGCACCAGCGGCACCTGCTCCGGGCTGTTGACCTGCTGCCGGAAGGAGGATGCGACGTCGCGGGTGAGGTTCAGCAGGTCGATTTCCTGCATGTACGCGGAGCCCAGCACACTGCGGGACTGCTGCCCGATGATCGCCACCACCGGGACGCTGTCCATCTTCGCGTCGTAAAGACCGTTGAGCAGGTGCACCGCGCCGGGACCCTGGGTAGAGAGCATAACGCCGGGCTGTCCGGTGTACTTTGCGTGCCCCACAGCCATAAAGGCGGCGTTCTCCTCATGCCGGGCCTGGAGAAATTCCGGCGACCCGGAGCGGCGCAGGGCGCCCAGCACCGTGTTGATGCCGTCGCCGCTGTAACCAAAAATCCGGTCCACGCCCCAGGCCTGAAGCCTGTCCACGATCACATCCGCTACGAGCCGTTCTCCCATGGAAGTTCCTCCGTTCGTCAGCATGCTTACGGTATGGCCGCCACTATTCCATGGCAGACAGTCCGGAGGAAAGCTGGTCGACTGGGCAGGATGCCGGCGCCGCAGCCGCGAAGGTCAGCGGGGCTTGACCGGGTGGCCGCTGATGATCGAGACCCGGTTGAAAGCATTCATGGCCACCACTGCCCAGCTCAGCACGGAAAACTGCTCCGGGCTCAGCTGTCCACGGTATTTGGCAAAGAGCTCCTGGCGGACCTCGTCTGAGGGCAGGTGGGTCAGCGCTTCAGCCAGGCCCAGGGCGGCCCGCTCCGTGTCGTCGAACAGATCAGTGTCCCGCCAGGCCGGCAGTACGGACAGCCGCTGGTCGCTCTCGCCGGCCTCCCGGGCCTGGCGGGTGTGCAGGTCGAGGCAGAAGGCACAGCCGTTGAGCTGGGAAACGCGCAGGTTGACGAGTTCCATGATGATCCGGCCCAGCCCCGCTTCCTCCGCAGCGCTGCGGATAGCCGCTGCCGTAGCTCCAAGCGCCTGGTAAACCGGCCGGTTCTGCTTGTCGATAAAGACCCTGCCACTCAACGTGCTGACTCCCCATTCTTGGTTTTCGCGGTCTGGGGCCAGTCCACGAATCCGGTGTATTCCGGATGCCTTGTGAGCCAGCGGGCGATGTAGGGGCAATACGGGACCAGCCGCCGGTCGGCGTCGCGCACGTCTTCGACGGCGAAGCGGGCAAGTTCCGAAGCCACCCCCTGCCCCGCGTAGGCATCGGAGACCTCTGTGTGGGTAAACGCCCGGCTCCCCGGGCGGTCACGGTAGGCAGCGAATCCGGCTACTGTGCCGTCGCCCTCGTCAATCGCTTCATAGCGCTGCTTCGCGGGGTTGTGCTGGATTTTCATCAGGCGGCCTTTCTTTAGCTGCGCGGGCGCAGACGGGCGTTGGGCAGGTCAGGTGCAGGCAGCGGCGGCAGCGGATCGTTGGGCACCACTGCGAAACGGTCCGCAGGATCCGCACCGGGATGGGATTCGGCACCAATGTGCTGCTGCCAATCCCGGCGGTACTGCACTATTTCCTCGTGGCTGCGGCCGATGAAGTTCCACCACATGACGATCGTTTCGCCCAGTGGCTCCCCTCCGATGAGCACGGCACGGACTGCAGCATCTGCAGACGCACTAATCCGCAGCGTCGTATTTCCGGTCGGCACGTACGCCAGCTCGCCGGGCACAACACCGGTGCCCTGAAAGCGCAGCTCCCCGGTGTCCGCGAGGAGCCCGTACTCGAAACGGGGATCGGCGTCGAGTTCCAGCACGGCTCCCGGTTCCAGACAGATTTCTGCGCCGAGGATGGGCGAATGGACGCGCACCGGGGACGCCGAGCCCGCCAGTTCCCCAAGGAACACGCGCAAATCCCAGCCCCCGCCACGGACGGGCTCGGGCGCGTAGTGCTCAAAGCGGGGATCGGTGTGGCGGGAGGTTTCCGGCAGGGCCAGCCAGAGCTGAACGCCGTGCAGGGTGGCGGTTTGCGGCGTGGAGACCTCGGAGTGGGCAATGCCGCGCCCGGCCGTCATGAGGTTGACTTCCCCGGGGCGAACCATGGCGTGTGCACCGGAACTGTCCCTGTGCTCAATTTCGCCCGCGAAGAGCCAGCTGACGGTCTGCAGGCCGGTGTGCGGGTGGGGCGGGACCACCATCCCCCCGGTGCGGGTGACGGCGTCGGGACCGTAATGGTCCACGAAGCACCAGGCGCCGATCAGGCTGCGGCTCCGCTGGGGAAGGGTACGGCGCACCGGCATGGCGCGGGGCCCGCCGAGCGGCACATCCCGGGGCGTATGGATTTCAACGTCGGCGGCGGGCGTACTGGCACACTCGACTTCCAGCGGCGCAGTCTCGATGTTGCTCATGCCATTCCCCTCACACAATGTGTTGCAGCTTCTCCGATGATATATGCATATGCATATAAATGACAGGCATCCGTCCGGAGCGCTGGACGGGCAGTTTACGCCCTCACGGCGTGGAGGAGGGGAAGGAACCTAACCCCCGGCGCACCCCGGCACTATTCTCGATCCATGCCTAAGGTCATCTACTACGTCGCATCGTCACTGGATGGCTTCATCGCCACCGAAGACAACAGCCTGGATTGGCTCCTAAGCTTCGGTTTCGCGTCCTTCCAGGACCACTACGACAGCTTTATCGCGGGCATTGGGGCAATCATCATGGGTGCCGAAACCTATGACTGGATCCGCCGTGAGCAGCCCGGGACCTGGGACTACGGGGAACTCCCCTGCCTGGTGCTGACGCACCGGGAGCTTCAGGCCCCGCCGGGCTCCGGCGTCCGGTTTGTCAGCGGAGACCCGGAGCCAATCCTGGAGGAGGCCATGCTGCACGCCGGAGGCAGGAACGTGTGGGTTGTGGGCGGAGGCGACGTAGCAGCGCAGTTCGCAGATGCCGGACTGCTGGACGAGCTGTGGATCACCTACATGCCCGTGGCGCTGGGAACCGGGCGTCCCCTCCTTCCCGTCCGGAACCCAATCAGCGGAATGCATCTGGTGGGCACCACCTCCTTCAACGGCGGCGCCGCGGAGCTCCGGTTCGCACGGGGGTGAGGGCCGGCGGGGATGCCAGACACCGCTCAGGGCGGAGATTCCCGGCAAATGCACCTGCCGGTCATCCTGCCTGATCAGCGCGCCGTGTCGTTTCTCAGGATTCACCAGAGTGCGCTTGCGGAACGGTAAAGTTCACTCCAGCATCTCCTCCCCCACTCCGCCCCAACCGAAGGCCGCCGTTCCATGACGACTGACGTTACCGCCCGCAATAACGTCCAGGTCCTTGGCAACAGCGAAGGACCGGTTGTCATGTTCGGACACGGCTTCGGCTGCGACCAGGGAATGTGGCGCAGGGTCCTTCCTTACTTCACGGCGGATTACCGGGTGGTGCTTTTCGACCATGTGGGGGCCGGCGGTTCCGATAAGGGAGCGTACAACCCGGCCAAGTACTCCTCCCTCGAGGGATATGTGGAGGACCTCCTGGAGATTTGCGCCGAACTGGATCTGAGGGAAGTCACATTCGTTGGGCACAGCGTCAGCGCCATGATGGCCGTTGCAGCCGGCGCGGCCGATCCTGCAAGGTTCGCAAACCTGGTCCTGCTCGCGTCATCACCGAGTTATATGGACCGTCCGGAGGATGGTTACAGGGGAGGCTTCACCTCAGCGGACATCGACGAGCTGCTCACTTCCCTGGATGCGAACTATATTGTGTGGGCCGCTGCCATGGCCCCCATGATCATGGGCAATCCCGGCAGCCCGGAACTCCACAATGAGCTTGAAGGCAGCTTCTGCCGCCTTGACCCCGCGGTGGCCCGGGACTTTGCCCGGGTCTCGTTCTGTTCCGATGTCCGCGGACAGCTGCCGGAAGTCAAAGTCCGCTCGCTCATCCTGCAGTGTTCCCAGGATCTGCTGGCGCCGCCTCATATCGGCGTCTACACCCGTGACCTCATGCCGGAGGCGACGTTGGTGCAGCTGCACGCCACCGGCCATCTTCCGCACGTCAGCGCACCCGCAGAAACCGCGACAGCGATTCTCGCCTTCCTCGCCGGGACACCGCTGTGACGGATGGAACCGGCACGGAGCTGCCTCAGCCTGCCATGGACCTGGATTACCGGGAGCTTTTCCATGGCTCCCCCTCCGGGTATCTGGTGACCCTGGATGACGGCACCATCGTCGAAGCAAACGCCACGTTCGCCAACTGGATCGGCCACCCACGTGAGGAGCTGGTGGGCACCAGCCTGCTGTCCCTGCTTCCGGTGGGCGACCGGATCGTCTATTCAACGCATGCGTTGCCCCAGTTGGGCGTTGGGCGGTCCTTCGCCGAGCTTGCGGTCGACTTTGTCAGCGCAGACAGCACCCGCCTGCCGGCGCTCATCTCCGCCACCCGCCACCCTGCCGAAGGCTCCAGGCCTGCGGTGGACCGCGTCGTCGTCTTCAACGCACACGAACGGCGCCTGTACGAACGTGAACTTGTCACGGCACTGCGTGCTGCCGAACGGGCAGAATCGGCCCGTGCAAGCGCGGAGGCGGACGTACTGGAGAAGCAGCGTGCCCTGCGGGAGAAGGACCGTGTGCTGCAGGAAAGCCTGGCTGAAAGCCGCAGGAAGGAATCGCTCCTGCAGACGGTGCTGGACACCGTTGAGGTTGGCGTTTCCGTGGTGGATGAAGAGGGAAACACCATCCTCACCAACTCCCGGCAGCGTTTCATCCACCGCCGCGCCCTCCCTCCGGGCACAACGGAAGCGAACGAGTGCGAGCTGCTCATTTTCGGCCCGGACCGAACGACGCCCCTTCCTGCGGAGATGCGTCCCGTCCGCCGTACTGTCCTGGGCCAGTCCTTCTCCGACTATCTGGTCTGGTTCGGAACCGGAGAGCAGCAGCGGGCGTTCAGCGTGACCGCGCGGTCCGTGCAGCGCCAGGGCGGTTTCCAGGGGTCCGTCCTGGCCTTCAGCGACGTCACTGGACTGGTAAACGCAGTCGCGGCCAAGGAGGACTTCGTTGCCAATGTTTCGCATGAGCTGCGCACCCCGCTGACGTCCATCATGGGTTACCTGGACCTGGCGCTGGAAGAAGAAGACAAGATGCCCGCCTACGTCGCGACGTCCCTGCGCGTCGCACAGCGTAACTCCGAGAAACTCCTGGAGCTGGTCTCCGACCTGCTGTCCGCCGCCGCCGGCCCCAGCAGCATCGAACGGGCGCCGGCCGACCTCGCGGAACTGCTCCGCAGTGCCCTCACCTCTGCGGCACCCCAGGCAGAGATCAGCAAGGTCCAGCTTGTTGCGGACTTCCCCTGGAGCCTGCCCGCGGTGCTGGATCCGCAGCGGGTAGGGCAGGTCATCGACAATTTGCTGTCCAACGCGGTCAAGTACTCCCCCGACGGCGGCCGGGTCACCGTGCGGGCGTGGGACAGCGCCGACACCGTGGAGTTCGAGGTCGCCGACACCGGGATCGGCATGACCGAAGCGGAGCAGTCCGAGGTCTTCACCAAGTTCTTCCGGTCGGGCACCAGCCGCAAGGCAGCCATTCCGGGGGTCGGCCTGGGCCTGGTCATCAGCAAGAACATCGTTGATGCCCACTGCGGCACAATCACCCTCAGCAGCGAGGCGGGAAAGGGCACCGTTTTCCGCGTCCGGCTCCCCAAGCTCGCGTAATCGGGGCGGAGCGGCGATTTTGTACCGTTTTGGTCCATGTGAAAACATGAAGAAAGAGCCAATTTCCGTGGTTCTTAGGCCTGCCGCCGATGCGCAGGCAACCGCGACGCAGCCCCTCCCGGGCCGCACAGAGAACTGGTAGCAGCATGGACGGCATCTCTACTGCCCGGAGGGTACTCCGGAGGCTGGGTTCGTTCTCCTTTGTGGGGACCGTGGCCTTTTTGGTGGACATCGGCCTGTTCAACCTGCTGGTCTCCACGGTGCTGGACGACAATCCCATTTCCGCCAAGATCGTCTCCGTCGTTGTGGCCACCACGATCTCCTGGCTGGGCAGCCGCTACCTCACCTTCCGCAGGACCCGCGGCCGGAGCGTGCGTTCGGAGACCATCCTCTTCGCGCTGACGAACCTGATCGGGCTGGGCATCGCCACCGGCTGCCTGTTTGTCTCCCACTACGTCCTCGGTTTCACCAGCCAGTTCGCCGACAACATCTCCGGCAACATCATCGGTGTCCTGCTCGGCAACGTCTTCCGTTACTTCGCCTACCGGTACATCGTGTTCACGGAGCCGAGGGGCAGCGTGGGCAGCCCCGCGCGCGAAGACGCAGAACTGCCCCGCTAACCTCACATGGCAGGCGGTTCCGGCGACCCCGGGGCCTGGCTTGGCATGGACGGCCCCGGAGGCGACGACGGCGCCTGGCCCGGTTCAGAGCTCAGCACTGCCACCTCGTACCGTGCCAGCCCGGCGGTCTCTCCGCCGTCGGCCACGAACTCGGCGCCCGTGGAGAAGCTGGATTCATCGCTGGCGAGGAACAGGACCAGGTTCGCGATTTCTTCCGGCTCGCCCCTGCGGTGCAGCGCCACATGTTCCTGCCCGCCTTCCAGTCCCTCTGTCATGGGTGTACGGATGGCACCCGGGTGCACTGAATTGACCCGGATTCCGTAGGGACCGAGATCAATCGCAACAGACTTAGTCAGCCCGCGCACCCCGTATTTGGCGGCCGTGTATCCCGGCAGGTCCTTGTACCCCTGCAGCCCGGCTGTGGAGGAAATGTTGATGATGGATGCCCCCGCGGAGCGCTTCATTGGTTCCACCACGGCCTTGATGCCCAGGAATACGCCGGTGAGGTTGATTCCGATGATCGTGTTCCACTGCTCCAGCGTGTAGTCCTCGATGCTGCCGAAATTCGCTATGCCGGCGTTGTTCACCAGAACGTCAAGGCCACCAAACCGCTCTTCCGCTTTCCGGACGGCCGCCGCCCAGTCGTCGGGGCTGGTGACATCCAGGTGGACGAAAGCCGTTGCCGCACCCACGGAATCAGCAAGCGCCCGGCCCTCGTCGTCGAGCACGTCTCCGATGACCACCTGTGCACCCTCCTCCACCAGCCGGCGCACCACGGCCGCCCCGATGCCCCGCGAACCCCCGCTGACCAAGACCGTCTTGCCGCTGACCCGTCCCATGGAACCTCCTTGAATTCCGGCCGCAGGGGCGTCGGTACCCCTGGCAACTGCCGTATGGCACATCCAACTACCCTGTGCCCTGGAAGTCACGAAACTGCCGGCTCAGAGGTGGCGGAGGAACCTCTCCGGTGAACTCAGGAAGGACCGCCAGCTCTCCACCAGGTCAAGATCCTCCCAGGTCCGCCGCCGCAGCCCCCAGGTGCCCACTTCCAGGATCTCTGCCCCGGGCAGCGCTGCCAGCAGCGGTGAGTGGGTGGACATGATGACCTGTGACCGGCCGTCGGCAAGCAGCCCCTTCAGCACCGAGAGAAGCCTGAGGCAGCCGGAGAAGGAGAGCGCCGATTCAGGCTCGTCCAGCACCCAGAGCCCGCGTCCCCGGAAGCGGTCGGCAGCCAGCTCCAGGAAGGACTCTCCATGGGACATTTCGTGGAAGGGGATGTCTGGCCGGTCCATGCGGGGATTCTCTTCGAGATACGTGTAGAAGCCGTGCATCGTTTCGGCCCTCAGGAAGTATCCCCTCCGTGTGGCCTGAGCCGTTTTCCCCCACGAGGATGGTAGCGGGCCCCAAATCGAGGCCGCGGTCCAGTATCTGGGCCACCGGCGGCAGCACTGCCGGCCAGGTACTGCGCTCCAGAGGGTGGGCGGGGTCTTCCTCCAGTCGGCGGACCGGGAATCTGTGCATGGCCATGCGCCCCATTGTTACAGCACGCATGGAGCCGGCAGGCGCCGGGACCGGATACCGGATGGACGCTGCCTCGGGTTCCGCCCGGAAACCCGCTGAACTGCCTGCAGCAGCACAAAGGCCCCCTGCCCGGTCCGGCGTGTAACCGGTACCGGGCCGGAGGCCCTTGGCTTTTCTGTGCCTAGACTGACTGCTTGGCGGTGTCCGGAGCGTTGCCGTAACGCTCCGCCTCGATGTCTTCCAGGGTCCGGCCGCGGGTGTTCGGGGCCCACAGGACGCCGATCACCATGGCTGCCACGAGTGCACCGATCATGATCATGCCAACGAACGGCACGCCCTGTTCGGCCAGCAGAGTGGGGAACCAGTAGCTGAGCACGCCGACGACGATGCGTGCCACGAAGAACAGCACGCCCTGAGCGCTGGCGCGCAGCCGGGTGGGGAACATTTCTGCGGCCCAGAGAGCGTAGAAGGCCTGGGCGCCGATGCCTGCGGAGATACCCCAGAGGGCGGCGAACAGGATCAGCACCGGCATAGTGACGTGCGCGAAGACCAGCAGCAGCCAGGCAATGATGCCCAGCACGGCTCCGATGCCATAGAGCTTGCGGCGGTCAACCCGGTCGCCGTACTTCATGAAGCCGAAGTAGGTGGCTACCACGGTGAGGGTCCACAGGAGTACCTGCAGCAGGTTCTGCTGGGTGGCGGATTCGACGCCCGCGGTCTCGTAGACGCGCGGCATGAAGATGCCCATCTGGCCGGCAACCAGGTTCCAGAGCGCGTAGACGCCGGTCAGGAACAGCAGGGCCTTGAGGTTGGTGGCGTTGGTGAGCAGTTCACGGTAGTTCCGGCGCTTGATTCCGCCGGCTTCGGCCGTGCGGCGCTCTTCGTCGGACTTCTTCCAGGTGACAGATTCCGAAAGGCCCCGGCGAATCCACCAGGTGACAAAGGCGACCACAAAGAGGTGGGCAAAGATGATTCGGCTGCCCGTCAGGCCAAGCGGCACCACGATGGTGGCGAACAGGAACACCAGTGCCGGGCCAAGCGACCAGGCCAGCTGGGCGGTGCCCACGTGCTTTGCGCGGTGTTCGGCAGGGGCTTCCTCGGCGATGTAGGTCCAGGCCACCGGTACACCGGCGCCCACGGCGATGCCGGTCAGGATGACGCCGACAATGAGCATCCAGGGAGCCACGGCGAAAATGACCAGCAGTGTACCGAGCATGTAAAGGATGAGGTCATAGGTGTAGATGAACTTCCGGCCGTACCGGTCACCCAGCGGTCCGCCGATGAGTGCGCCAATGGCCGCACCGAACGCGTTCGCGCTCAGGGCCGCGACGAGTCCCACCAGCAGGTTGCTGAACCCGAAATACTCCTGCCACAGGGACAGGCTGGTGGCCAGTGCGATGATCGAACCGGCCTCGATGTAGTTGGACATGGACACGGCGATGGTGGCTTTCCATCCGCCGAGCTTCGTGGTGCTCATGGCGAGCCTTTCTGCAACAGTGAAGAAGGTGCTGTGAAGCGGGCACGGCTGTGCCCCGGATAAAACTGGGTTAGGAGAGGTGGAAGTACTGCGTCAGCGCCTGCGCCGAGGTACCTTCCACGAAGTACTGGGCCATCTCGGCCTGCCACCGGGTATTGACGGGATGCGCGTCCATGAGCTTTTGGGTGGCTTCGGCGTCTTCCGCCTCAAAGTAGCCCACAACCAGGCCGTCTTCCGGGCGAAGGAACAGCGAGTAGTTCCGCCATCCGGTCTCGCGCAGCGCGTCCAGCATTTCCGGCCAGACCCGCTGGTGGACCTCGACGTACTCGGCGAGCCGCTCCGGGCGGATGTGCAGCAGGAAACAGCCGCGCGTGCTGGTGACCCCGGCAGGAAGCTGAACCAGCTCCTGCAGCTCGGCCGTGGCTAGGGGAGAGCCCATGCATCACTCCTTCGTAATGTGGCGGGTCCGGGAGGACTTCGCACCAGTGGCGGCAGCAGGGGTGGCCACCCCGGGAGGATGGGCCGGCCGAGCGGATCCTGTGAGGGACCTCTCATGCACTGCCGGACTCATAGTACCCAAAAATTGAGACGTTTCAAGAAGTCGTTACTCCCGCTGCCACTGTTCTTTACAGGGACCACGTTTGACCTTCCCAGCATGAACGGCATACTTTGATGAAACGATTCAATGCGGTGCCCAGCATGACCCGGTGCCGCCCGCCGGCTACCACAGAGAAGTGACGCACATGCCTGTATTCGACGACATCGCCCCCCAGCTGGCCGCACAGGCCATCGAACTCCCGTCCTGGGCCTTCGGCAACTCCGGAACCCGCTTCAAGGTCTTCTCGACGCCGGGAACTCCGCGTACGGTGCAGGAAAAAATCGCCGACGCCGCCCAGGTTCACCGCTTCACCGGGCTGGCACCGGCCGTCGCGCTTCACATCCCGTGGGACAAGGTGGACGACTATGCCGCCCTCGCCCGCTACGCAGCAGACCAGGGCGTATCACTGGGCACCATCAACTCCAACACCTTCCAGGACGAGGAATACAAGTTCGGCTCCCTCACCCACGCTGATCCGGGGGTACGCCGCAAAGCGATCGACCACCACCTGGAGTGCCTGGAGATCATGAACGCCACCGGGTCCAGGGACCTGAAGATCTGGCTTGCAGACGGCACCAACTACGCCGGGCAGCAGGACATGCGCGGACGCCAGGACCGCCTGGCCGAATCCCTGGCGGAGATCTACTCCAACCTGGGTTCCGAGCAGCGGCTGGTGCTGGAGTACAAGTTCTTCGAACCGGCTTTCTACCACACCGACGTGCCGGACTGGGGCACGGCGTACACCCAGGTCGCCGCGCTGGGCGACCAGGCCAAGGTCTGCCTGGACACCGGCCACCACGCACCGGGCACCAACATTGAGTTCATCGTGATGCAGCTGCTGCGCCTGGGCAAGCTGGGCTCCTTCGACTTCAACTCCCGCAACTACGCCGACGACGACCTGATTGTCGGAGCCGCAGACCCGTTCCAGCTCTTCCGGATCATGGTCGAGGTGGTGCGCGGCGGCGGGCTCAACCCGGAAAACGGCGTGGCCTTCATGCTTGACCAGTGCCACAACATCGAAGACAAGATCCCGGGCCAGATCCGCTCGGTGCTCAATGTCCAGGAAATGACGGCCCGCGCCCTGCTGATCGACGGCGAAGCACTGGCCGCCGCGCAGGCGGCGGGGGATGTCCTCGGGGCCCACGAAGTCCTCATGGACGCGTTCTACACCGACGTCCGCCCGCAGCTGGCTGCCTGGCGCGAATCCCGCGGCCTGCCGGCCAATCCGATGGCAGCCTACGCAGCATCCGGGTACCAGCAGCGCATCGCTGAAGAGCGCGTTGGCGGAACCCAGGCTTCCTGGGGCTCCTAAGCCGCCCGCGCCGTCCCGCTCCCAACGAATTCCACCCACTCCACGAGGAGACTTCCGCATGAACGCCCACGCCAGCAACACGACGACCGGTCGGACCGTCGCCGCAGACCTCATCGCCCGTTCCAACCGGCTCGGATCAGACCCAAAGAACACCAACTATGCCGGCGGCAACACCTCCGCCAAGGGCACCGCGGCGGACCCGGTTACCGGTGAGGACATCGAACTGCTGTGGGTCAAGGGATCCGGCGGGGACCTCGGAACGCTCACCGAGAAGGGCCTCGCTGTGCTGCGCCTGAACCGGGTACAGGCACTGAAGAACGTCTACCGCGGTGTGGAGCACGAAGACGAGATGGTTGCGGCCTTCGACTACTGCCTGCACGGCAAGGGCGGAGCAGCGCCTTCGATCGATACCGCCATGCACGGGCTGGTCGATGCAGCCCACGTTGACCACCTGCACCCGGACTCCGGCATTGCCATCGCAACGGCAGCCGACGGCGAGGAACTCACCGCGAAGATCTTCGGTGACAAGGTGGTCTGGGTACCGTGGCGCCGCCCCGGGTTCCAGCTGGGCCTGGACATCGCCGCGATCAAGGAAGCCAACCCCGGCGCTGTTGGGACCATCCTCGGCGGCCACGGCATCACCGCCTGGGGTGAGACCAGCGACGAGGCCGAGGCGAACTCCCGGTGGATCATTGACACCGCCGAGGCGTACATCGCCGAACACTCCAAGGCTGAACCGTTCGGTCCGGTACTGGCCGGCTACGAAGCTCTTCCGACGGCCGAGCGCCATGCCAAGGCCGCAGCCCTGGCCCCGGTGATCCGCGGACTGGCATCGCACGACCGCCCCCAGGTGGGCCATTACATGGACGATCCGCGGGTCCTTGATTTCCTCTCCGCTGCCGAGCATCCCCGGCTGGCTGCGCTGGGCACCTCCTGCCCTGACCACTTCCTGCGCACCAAGGTGAAGCCGCTGGTCCTGGACCTGCCGGCCGACGCACCCGTCGAAGACTGCATCGCGCGCCTGAAGGAACTGCACGAGGCCTACCGGGCCGACTACCAGGCCTACTACGAGCGGCACGCCGACGCCGCCTCCCCCGCCATGCGCGGAGCCGACCCGGCGATCGTGCTGGTGCCCGGCGTGGGCATGTTCTCCTGGGGCAAGGACAAGCAGACCGCACGCGTGGCCGGTGAGTTCTACCTCAACGCCATCAACGTCATGCGGGGTGCCGAAGGCATCTCCACCTACGCCCCGATCGATGAGTCGGAGAAGTTCCGGATCGAATACTGGGCCCTGGAGGAAGCCAAACTGGCCCGGATGCCCAAGCCCCGCAGCCACGCCACCCGCGTCGCTCTGGTGACCGGCGCGGCGTCGGGGATTGGAAAGGCCATCGCCACCCGCCTCGCCGCCGAGGGCGCCTGCGTGGTCATCGCCGACCTGAACCTTGAGGCTGCCGAGCAGGTGGCAGCCGAACTGGGCGGCTCCGACGTGGCTATTGGTGTCCGCGCCGACGTGACCGATGCGGGGCAGGTTGCCGCCGCCATCGATGCCACGGTGCTGGCCTTCGGCGGAATCGACCTTGTGGTGAACAACGCCGGCCTGTCCATTTCCAAGCCGCTGCTGGAAACCACCGAAAAGGACTGGGACCTGCAGCACGACGTGATGGCCAAGGGCTCCTTCCTGGTGGCCAAGGCCGCTGCCAAGGCCATGATCGCCCAGGAAATGGGCGGGGACATCCTCTACATCTCCTCCAAGAACTCCGTCTTCGCAGGCCCGAACAACATTGCCTACTCCGCCGTCAAGGCCGACCAGGCCCACCAGGTGCGCCTGCTGGCCGCGGAACTGGGCGAACACGGCATCAAGGTCAACGGCATCAACCCCGACGGCGTGGTCCGCGGCTCCGGCATCTTCGCCGGCGGCTGGGGAGCCAAGCGGGCAGCGGTTTACGGTGTGCCCGAGGAGGAGCTGGGCAAGTTCTACGCCCAGCGCACCCTGCTCAAGCGTGAGGTCCTGCCGGAAAACGTGGCCAACGCAGCCGCAGTGCTGACCAGTTCCGACCTCTCCCACACCACCGGCCTGCACATCCCGGTCGACGCCGGCGTCGCCGCCGCGTTCCTGCGCTAAGCGGCGCAGCAGGAAAGGACAGAGTGACCATGGAGCAAACGGCATCCGTAGCGGCCGTCGACCTCGGGGCGACCAGCGGCCGGGTCATCCTCGGCGGCGTGTCCGGCGGCCGGATCCGGATGCGGCACGTGGCCCGTTTCCCCAACCAGCCGGTCCGGCTGCACGAGGGGGACGGGCCCGGCCTGCACTGGAATATCACCGAGCTCTACCGGTCACTGACCGCCGGGCTGGCCCAGGCCTTCCGGGAGGAACCTGACGTCCGGTCCATCGGCGTCGACTCCTGGGCAGTGGATTACGGGCTGCTGCGCGGCGGGAAGCTGCTCGGCCTGCCCTACCACTACCGTGACCACCGCACCGCCGGCGGTGTCCAGGCCGTGCACGCGGCAGTTTCCCCGGAGGAGCTCTATTCCCGCAGCGGGCTGCAGCATCTCCCGTTCAATACCGTGTTCCAGCTGGCCGTGGACCGGCAGCGCGGGGACCTGGCGATGGCGGAGCGGGCGCTGATGATCCCGGACCTTATTGCCTACTGGCTCACCGGCAGGCAGGTCACGGAGGAGACCAACGCCGCAACCACCGGACTGCTCGATGCCCGGACCCGGCAGTGGGACACAGCGCTGATGGACAGGCTCGGGCTTTCCGCTGACCTGTTCGCTCCGCTCATCGCTCCGGGGAAGCAGATCGGCAGACTCCTGCCCTTTGTGGCCGAAGAGCTCGGTGCCCCGGCCGGCGTTCCGGTCACCGCAGTCGGTTCACACGACACTGCATCCGCTGTAGTGGCTGTTCCGTTCGCCGATGAGAATGCAGCCTTCATCTCCTCGGGCACCTGGTCGCTTGTGGGTGTTGAATTGCCCGGCCCGGTACTGACTCCCGAGAGCCATGCCGCCAACTTCACCAATGAAGGCGGCGTGGACGGGCGCATTCGGTACCTGAAGAACGTGTCCGGGCTGTGGCTGCTCTCCGAGTCCATCCGCACGTGGGACGGACCCGGCACCACCGATTCCCAGCGCACCAGCAACCTGGCCGAGCTGATCAGCCAGGCGGCAGCGGTCACCGCTCCGGTGCCGGTGTTCGATGTGCAGGACGAACGCTTCACGGCACCGGGCGATATGCCCGCACGGATTACCGCCTGGTGCGAAGAGCACGGAGTGCAGCCGCCCCGCGGGCGGGCCGAAATGGTCCGCTCGATCCTTGAATCGCTGGCAGCCGCCTACGCGGATGTCATCGAACAGATGGAAACCCTCACCGGACGCAGTATCCGCACCGTGCATGTGGTGGGCGGCGGCTCGCAGAACACCCTGCTCTGCCAGCTCACGGCAGACCGGACCGGGCGCACGGTTTACGCTGGCCCGGTCGAAGCCACGGCGATTGGCAACGTGCTGGTCCAGGCACGGGCTGCGGGCCTGGTTTCGGGCGGGCTGGAGGAACTGCGCCGTCTGGTTGCCCGCACCTTCGAACCGATCCGCTACGAGCCGCGGGTCCGGGCTGCCCTGTAACATCAGCCGGCGCTCCGGCGCCCAAAGGACATGCTGCTTACAATAAGAACCTGTCCCGCGGGCCCGGCCCGCCGGTGACGGTGCCAGGAGAAGTGGACCCCGTCCGGACGGAAGAGAAGAGAAATGGACAGATTCCCGGTCAGCATCAAGGACGTCGCCCGGGAAGCCAAGGTCTCGATTGGAACGGTTTCCAACGTGATCAACCGGCCGGAAGTCGTCTCCGAGGACCGGCGCCGCCGGGTCCTGAAGGTGATCGAGGACCTTGGATATGTCCGCAACGACGTCGCACGCCAGCTCAAGGCCGGCCGCTCCCGGACCATCGGACTGGTAGTCCAGGACACAGGCAACCCGTTCTACAACGAGATCGCCCGCGGAGCCGAAGCCGCAGCGGATACCCTCGGCCAGGCCGTAATCGTGGGCAACTCGGGGCTCTCCCGCACACGCGAAGAGGTCTACCTGGATCTGTTCGAGGAACAGCGGGTGCGCGGGGTGCTCATTACGCCGCAGTCCTCCCAGGACCGCAGCCGCATTGACCGGCTTAGTTCCCGCGGCACTCCGGTGGTGCTGGTGGATGAACAGGCTCCCGCCGCCCAGTACTGTTCCCTGGCAGTGGACGACGTCGAAGGCGGGCGATTGGCAGTCGCCCACCTGCTCTCCGGAGGCGCGCGCAGCATCACGTTCGTGGGCGGCCCTGCAGGCCTGCACCAGGTGACCGACCGACAGGCCGGCGCCCAGGCAGCCGTGGAAGCAGTGCCCGGATCTTCACTGGACGTCGTAGGCACCACGGCCCTGACGGTGCTTGAGGGCAGGCGGGTGGGCGAGGAACTGCTCCGCCGTCCGGCCCGGTCCCGGCCCGAGGCAGTGTTCGCCGCCAATGACCTGCTGGCGATCGGGCTGCTGCAGGCCTTCGTCTTCGACCACCGCATCCGGGTGCCCCAGGACATCGCCCTGGTCGGTTATGACGACATCGACTTCGCGCCGTCCGCGATCGTTCCCCTGTCTTCCATCCGCCAGCCGGCCCGGCTGATTGGGCGCACTGCGGTTGAGCTGCTGGAGGACGAGCTGGCTGAAGACCACCGCCACCGCCACGTGAGATTCCAGCCGGAGCTTGTGGTTCGGGAGTCCTCGGGCGCCCGCTAGCAGCAGGGACCCGCCGGCCACGGCTGCAGGCATAGAAAAGACTGCGCCCCGGCCTTTCGAGACGGGACGCAGCCTGGTGGAGATGGGGGGAATCGAACCCCCGTCCGACGCCGACGTGCCTGGGCTTCTCCGGGCGCAGCCTGCTGTGGATTTTCTCGGCCCCAGCCCTCCCGCAGGCGGGTGGCTGATCCAGGCCCAGCCGTTCCAGTTGTCCCGGACACCTGAACGGCAGCGGTGTCCGGCAGTGGCTTCCTTAACGACGCCAGGATCCGGAACGGAAGCGTTTCCGGTCTGACGGACTCACTCTGGCCTAGGCGGCGAGAGCGAAGTCAGTGCGCATAGGTTTGGCACTTATTTGTTTACAGGGGGCGTTTGCGAGATAACCCTGCATCCTCGGCCCGCTTCCCCAGGTACGGCAAACATCGTCGATACCGATCATCCCCATATTCAGTTACACAGCCATTAACCCACCGGCACCCCGGAACATTCCAGCCCCTGCGCAAAGATGGAACACATGCAGATCCTGGACCGCACATTCTCCGAACTCACTGCCGAGGCACGCCGCCTTGCTGCTGGGCCCCGGCGCATCCTCGGCATCACCGGCCCGCCCGGCGCAGGCAAATCCACCCTGGCCTCCGCTCTGGCCGCAGAACTGGGACTTCAGCTCGCCGTCGTGGTTTCCATGGATGGCTTCCATCTGGCTAACCAGGTCCTGGAGTCAAGGGGGAACCGGGAACGCAAAGGCGCCCCGGATACGTTCGACGACGGCGGGTACGCGGCACTGCTGGGCCGGCTGCGGGAGCAGCAGGAGCCGGTGGTCTACGCCCCGGAATTCCGGCGGGACATCGAAGAACCCATTGGCTCGGCCGTCCCGGTGGAACGCAGCGTCCCGCTGGTCATCACGGAAGGAAATTACCTGCTGCTGAACTCCGGTGACTGGTCTCGGGCCCGGGCCCAGCTCGACGCCGTCTGGTATCTCGAACTGGACGAAGGTGAACGGCTGAAACGGCTGGCAGCACGGCATGAATCATTTGGAAAGAGCCCCGCTGACGCCCGGGCGTGGGCACTGGGCAGTGACCAGGCCAACGCGGAACTGGTTGCCCGCCACGCAGGCAACGCCGACGCCGTCATACGCCTGCGTGCTTAACCGGTTACCCCATATTTCTCCTCTCTGAGGGGCGCTTTTGGATTACCGGGCCGGGAGGAGTTTGGTTGAGTCCATGTCCGTGAACTTCCTCCGCCGGGTGCTTCAGCTGCTGGCCGGCCTTTTCTTCTACGGTTTCTCCATCGGATTGATGATCCGTGCCGGTCTGGGCGTCTCGCCGTGGGACGTGCTGGGGCAGGGCACCAGCATCCAGACGGGGATCGCGTTTGGGCTTGTCACCAACCTGATCGGGCTGGCGGTGCTGCTGCTCTGGATTCCGCTGCGGCAGAAACCCGGTGCAGGTACGGTCCTGAACGTTCTGCTGGTGGGACCGAGCGCCGAGGTGGCGCTGGCCCTGGTATCCGAACCGGCGCAGCTGTGGGCCCGGATCCTGATGTTCGCCGCCGGACTGGGACTGCTGGCGGTGGCAACCGGACTGTACATCGGTGCGCGGATGGGGCCCGGCCCGCGGGACGGACTGATGACCGGACTCCATGCCCGTTTCGGCTGGCCCCTGTGGGCGGTGCGCACAGGCATTGAAGTTACTGTGCTCGCCATCGGCTGGGCGCTCGGGGGCGCCGTCGGACTGGGCACTGTGGCTTTTGCCCTGCTGATCGGTCCCATGGTCAACCGCACCGTGCCGTTCTTCCACATTCCGGCACGCCCGGCGTCCGCTGTCTGAGCCCGCCCGTCCTCCGTCGAGAGGGCACTTACGGCTCTTCTGACGGCTGAGAAGAGCCGTAACTGGCCTTTCGGCGGGGCAGGGAGGAAGCGTTACGCGGGGACCGCGACCGCCAGCGGCAGGCTGCCGCACGGATAAACTGCCGCCAGGCGCCCGGCGTACTCGGCTCCGCGGAGTTCCATCCGCAGCAGATCAGGAGCGTTGCGCCAGTCCCCCACCAGAAGCCGTCCGGCCGCCAGCTGCGGATCCGCTGAGACCACTACACGCCCTACCCGGTTGACCAGGGACGCCTCGGGGTGCAGGCTGCGCAGGTCCGGGAGCAGCACTTCCTCCAGCGACTCCACGAAGACATCCGCGCCCACCACGCCCACAACCCGTCTGCCCACGCTGACAGGGGAAGTGAGGGTAACGGTGTACTCGTCAGTGCAGATGAAATCCACATACGGGCCGGTCACATGGCTGGCACCCGTCTCCAGCGGAACCGAGAACCATTCCCGCCTGGCATAGGCCTCCCCCATGCTCTCGAGTGAAGTGAGCAGCTGGTTTTCCTTGCTGCGGCCCTGCCACCAGGCCATATGCCAGGGCGCATCGCTTACAGCCTGGTGCGCTGCCACGAACCCGCCTCCGGCAACCGGATAGTCGCTGCCTCCCAGCAGCGCAGTCGTTAGGGGCTCGACGGCGGCATCCACCTCCCGGCGCAGCGGCGGCGCCGCCGGGTCGCTGAACAGGGCCCCCAGCCGGGGCTTCCACTCTTCGAGATGTTCCAGGAGCTCCTGGAAAAAGATGCCGACGTCTTCCGGCTGCGCTGCCGGAAACGGTTGGGATTCACTGCGGGAAATGCTCATGCTTTCCTCCTGGCGGGTGCGGGGGGTGATGGCTCCGCCGTAGTGAGGGCGGCGGAGTGCAGACGGGTATGTTCATCGATCAGCCAGGCCACGGAGGCCTGGACATACTGGCGGACCAGTGAGCGCGCCGTCGAGGGATCGGCCCCGGAGACAGCAGTGCAGATCCGGCGGCACAGCCGAACCATGGTGGAGTCAAAAACCGGGTCGGCGTGCGCCAGGCCCAGGAGCGACCCGTAGTCGGTATGCAGGCGGACGTATTCTCGGGTCAGCCGGGCTGACTGGCTGAGTGCCGCCAGTTCCAACAGGAAATCCCCGACGGCGCGGCTGCTGCCGGCGGGTACATCCAGCAGCTGTTCCAGCGCCTGCACGTCCTCGTGTTCGGCGGCTTCGGCAGCCAGCTCCGCGGCAGTGGCCGCGATGGCGGCGTAATGGATGGCGAGGTCACGCAGCTCCACCCGACTCATGGAGGTCAGCCGGCGCCGCACCAGCACTGACCGGTCCCCCGAAGGCAGCGTCACAAAAGTGCCGCCTTCGCGTCCGCGCCTGGTTTCAACCAGCCCGCGGGAGCGCAGTCCGGCCAGCGCTTCTCGGGCCGTCACTGTGGCAACACCCATGGACGCAGCCAGTTCCATCTCGGTTGGCAGACGGTCTCCGTCCAGCAGCGCACCAGCAGAAATCCCCTGAACTATGCGCTCTTCGACGCGGCTGGCCTTGCCGGCGTCACCCAGCGGAGCGAAGACAGCAGTTAGGAGGCGTTTCTGGGGAGCGGTGTTGTGGGGCATGTTCACGATCTTTCCAGCTTGACGGTCCGGCTGGCGCCAGAGTGCGGGGCCGCGCATCCGTAACAAGAAATTTACTTGAAGTGACGTGAATTACATATAACATCTGGTTTCATAGCTTTACTACCTGACGCGCTTCGGCGCTTCCAGCTGAAGTGAAAGGAACCACCGTGCGAGCCAGTGCTGCACCTATCTCCACCTCCGCCGAGGAACAGGCTGCTCCCGGCAACGCCATCAGCCTCTCGGCCGTGACGAAGAGCTTCGGCGATTTCACCGCGGTCAAGGACCTGGATCTGGACATCCGGTCCGGCGAGTTCTTCTCCCTGCTGGGCCCCTCCGGCTCCGGCAAGACAACGGTGCTGCGCATGGTCGCCGGCTTCGAGCCCGTTACCAGCGGCATCATTAAGCTGCACGGCACCGATGTCACGGCCAAGGCCCCCTTTGAACGCGACGTCAACACCGTCTTCCAGGACTATGCGCTCTTCCCCCACCTGACCGTGGCCCAGAATGTGGGCTATGGCCTGAAGCTGCGCAAGACACCCAGGCCTGAACGTGAGCGCCGCGTCGCCGAGGCACTGGAGATGGTCCGCCTGCCCCACGTCGCCGGGCGGCTGCCTTCCCAGCTCTCCGGCGGGCAGCGGCAGCGAATTGCCCTGGCACGGGCACTGATTCTGCGTCCACAGGTTCTGCTCCTCGATGAGCCGCTCGGCGCCCTGGATAAGCAGCTGCGCGAACAGATGCAGATTGAGCTCAAGCAGATCCAGCGTGAGGTGGGCATCACCTTCATCTTCGTCACCCACGACCAGGAAGAGGCACTCACCCTCTCAGACCGGATTGCTGTGTTCAACGACGGCGGGATCGAGCAGGTGGGAACCCCGGAAGACCTTTACGAGCGGCCTGCCACCCGCTTCGTGGCAACCTTCCTTGGCAGCACCAACCTGGTGGAGGGCGAACTCTCCCGCCGGCTCACCGGCGCCGACGGCCTGGTGAGTATCCGCCCCGAACGGATCCACCTTGCTGCCCCCGGTGCCCTGGCACCGGAGGGCTTCTCCTCCGTTCCGGCAGTCATTGAGGAAATCGTGTACACCGGGCCCACTACGCGCTACGTCGCCCTGACCGACACCGGGGACCGGCTGATCGTCCAGGAGCAGAACGACTCCCGGGCCACGGAAGCAGCCCGCGGCGACGCCGTCGAACTGCAGTGGCCCTCCCGGTTCAACTTCCACGTCTCCTAAAACCTTTATCCCACCCGGCCAGCCACCACCGGCCTGCACCACCCGCTCCGCACCCACTATGAAAGGTTCACCCATGAAGATCACCAAGGCCCTGCCGCTGGCAGCGCTCGCCTCGCTCTCGCTGGTCCTGGCCGGCTGCGGCGGGGACGCCTCCACCACGGACTCCGGCACCACCGGCATCCAGGTTCCGGACCTGCCCATGGCCACGGAAATCGGCGAAAGCGAAGGCCAGGTCAACATCATTGCCTGGGCCGGCTTCGTGGAAGACGGCTCCACCAACCCGGACGCCGACTGGGTTTCCGCGTTCGAGGAAGAGACCAAGTGCCAGGTGAACCGCAAGGTCGGTGCCACCTCGGATGAAATGGTCCAGCTGATGCGCAGCGGTGAATACGACCTGGTTTCGGCCTCCGGCGATGCCTCCCTGCGCCTGATCGCCGGCGGCGACGTGGCCCCGATCAACACCGACCTGATCCCCAACTTCGGCAACATCGTGGACGGCCTGAAGGGACAGGTCTACGACACGCTCAACGGCAAGAGCTACGGCGTTCCGATCGGCCGCGGCGCGAACGTGCTGATGTACAACACCGACCACGTCGCCCAGGCACCGGATTCCTGGGCGCCGCTGTGGGAAGAGGACACCGACTACGCCGGCAAGACCATGGCCTATGACTCCCCGATCTACATCGCCGACGCCGCCGTGTACCTGATGGCCACGCAGCCGGACCTGGGCATCACCAACCCGTACGCCCTCGACGAGGAGCAGCTCGCTGCTGCCGTCGAACTGCTCAAGACCCAGAACGGCCTGGTGGGCGAGTACTGGAACGACGCCCTGAAGGCCGTCAGCTCCATTTCCTCCGGCACCGCCCACATGGGCACCGGCTGGCAGGTCATCGTGAACCTGGCCCAGGGCGACGGCGGCAAGGTTGAGTCCGTGCTGCCCAAGGAAGGTGCGACCGGCTGGTCCGACACCTGGATGATCGCCGCCGAGTCGAAGAACCCGAACTGCGCCTACAAGTGGATGGATTACGCCTCCTCCGCCGAGGTCAACGCCCAGATCTCACAGAACTTCGGCATGGCCCCGGCCAACGCCCTGGCCTGTGAAGGTTCCGAAGCCAACGCAGCCCACTGCGAGACCTTCCACGCCACCGATGAGGACTACTACAAGCAGGTCTGGATGTGGACCACTCCCGTTGAGCAGTGCGTTGACGGCCGCACCGACGTGACCTGCACCAACTACCAGGAATGGACCAAGGCCTGGACTGAGATCAAGGGCTAGTTCCAGCCCGTACTGACCGCCGGTGGGCGGCGGAGAGAACTGCCGCCGCCCACCGGCTTCCAACCTCCCAGCCGCGCACTGCGGCACCACGTCCCACAGGCCCGGCCCAAGAGGAGAATCGGCGGAGATCCGCCGGAAAAGCGCCATGGCAGTAATCCACGAAACCCCGCCCCCGCCCGCAGCGGCGGTGCAGCCCCGCAACAGCCTGGGCGACCGCATTTCCCGCATGCTCTATGCCCGGCCGAAAGCCCGCCTGACCGGACTGCTCCTGCTGCCGCTCGGCTGGCTCGGCGTGCTCTATATCGGGTCATTGATCCTGCTGTTCATCACCGCCTTCTGGCGCACGGACAGTTTCACCTCGAAGGTCATTCCTGCGTTTACGCTGGAGAACTTCATTGAGATCATCACCGTCCCGGCGTACCAGCAGACCGCCCTGCGGACCATCGGCATTGCCCTGGCGGTCACTGTTCTCTGCGCCGCACTGGCCCTGCCCCTCGGGCTCTACATGGCAAAAGTGGCTTCGCCGAAAATGCGCGCAGCCCTGGCGATCGGCATCACCCTGCCCCTCTGGGCCGGTTACCTGGTGAAAGTCTTCTCCTGGCGCATCACCTTCTCCTCCGGCGGCCCGCTGGACTGGCTGCTGGCGCCGCTGGGCATGACCGGCCCCGGCTACGGAACTGCCGCGCTGATCGTGACCCTGGCCTACCTGTGGTTCCCGTACATGGCAGTGCCCGTCTACAACGCCTTCCGGCAGATCCCCGACAGCCTGTTCGACGCCTCCTCCGACCTCGGCGCCAAAGCCTGGGCCACCGTGTGGACGGTAGCAGTTCCGCTGCTGAAGCCCGCCTTCGTCGCCGGGTCCATCTTCACCTTCTCGCTGAGCCTGGGCGACTACATTGCCGCGCAGTTCGTCGGCGGCAAGACCCAGGTGATCGGCACCGTGATCGCCTCGAACATCAACCTCAACCCGCCGCTCGCCGCGGCCTTCGGAACCGTGCCGATCATCGTCGTCGTGCTTTACCTGTTCCTGGCCCGCAAGTCCGGCGCCCTGAAGCAACTGTAGGAGAGACCCATGAGGCTATCGGCTTCTGCCAAAATCACCCTTCGGGTCTTCGCCGGCCTGGTTATGGCCGCGATTTACCTGCCCCTGCTGCTGGTCATCGCGAACTCGTTCAACGCCACCACCTCGGGCGCGTTCCCGATTCAGGAATTCACCACCCGCTGGTGGGTCGCCGCCTGGCACAACGAGGGCGTGCGGGAGGCCCTGTGGACCTCGCTCAAGGTTGCGTCCGTCGCTACCGTGATCGCCCTGCTGCTGGGCTCAATGGTGGCCTTTGCCCTGTCCCGGTACGACTTCTTCGGCAAGAACACCATCAACCTGCTGGTGGTGCTGCCCATCGCGCTGCCCGGCATCGTCACCGGCGTCGCCCTGAACAACACGTTCAAGACCGTGCTGGAACCGCTGGGGATCGGTCTGGGGCTGTTCTCCGTGATTGTTGGCCATGCGACGTTCTGCATCGTGATGGTCTTCAACAACGTCCAGGCACGGCTGGGCCGGATGAACCGCGGGCTGGAGGAAGCGGCCATGGACATGGGCGCCAACGTGGTGAAGACCTTCTTCCAGGTCACGTTCCCCGGGTTCCGCTCGGCGTTCGTTGCGGGCGGGCTGCTCGCCTTTGCGCTGAGCTTCGATGAGGTGGTGGTCACCACCTTCACCGCCCCGCCCGGCACCGAAACGCTCCCGATCTGGATCTTCAACAACATGGCCCGCCCCAACCAGGCGCCCGTGGTGAACGTCATTGCCGCCGTGCTGATCGTGGCGTCGATGATCCCTGTCTACCTGTCCCAGCGGCTCACCGGGGATGACAAGAAGTAACCGGTCAGCGGGTGGCGGCGCACTCCGGGAGCAGCTCCGCCATCCGCTCATCACTCAGCCGGGACAAGGCCGTGAGCAGCGTGGTGATCCGCTCGCGCTCCGCCCTGGTGAACCGGCTGGAGTCCAGGATGTCGCTGACCCACAGCCCGTCCATGGCCAGGCGGATGACGACGCCGATGATTCCCGCCGGGTCCCGCGGGCCCAGGTTCGCTGCATCCAGCCGGCGGTTCAGGTACAGCAGCGACTCTGCGAGGTTGGGGCGGCTGATGGCTGTTTCCAGCAGTGCGGCCTGGTCCATGGAGCTGTTGGCCCGGACGTCGGAGAAGGCCTTGATGTAGGCCCGTTCCTGGGCTCCCACCGGATCCGGGTCCGCATCGGCCAGGTCTCCCAGCCGGTGCACCAGCTGCACGATCATGTCCTCGACGTCCTGCTCAATCTCGGTAATGGACGCACCAGCGGCGAACATTGCGCTCTCTTTTCTTTTTTCCTGCTGCTTATGTCTTCCGGCGGAGGATCCGCCGGGATGAACCGGCTAGTCTAGCCCGTTTCCGCGCGGTTCTCAGCTTTGGCCCGGTTCGGCGGTAGGGTGTGCGCATGCCAGTCGAGGTCCGGCCCGCAACGGTGTTCGCAGATACTGCCGCCGTCCTGGGTCCCAAGAATCCTGAATCCAACGCCTGCTGGTGCCTGAGCTACCGGCTGCTGAGCTCCAAGGAGAACCAGGCGCTGCAGCGCCAGGCACGTGGAGAGAAGATGCGGGGCCTGCTGGGCGAAGTGCCGCCTCCCGGCGTCCTGGCGTACGACGACGGCGAGCCGGCCGGGTGGGCAGCGATTCATCCGCGGGCGGACACCTCATTTGCGAAGAACCGGAAGATTCCCATTCTCGATGACCTGCCGGTGTGGTCCCTGTGGTGCGTCCGGGTCCGTCCCGGCCACCGCGGCAGGGGAATCTCCCACGCACTGGTGTCCGGCGCCGTCGACTTCGCGCGAGGGCACGGGGCACCCGCCGTCGAGGCTTACCCGGTGGACAACCAGGGCGAAAAAGTGGAAATGACCATGGCATACGCCGGCACCCGCAGCCTTTTCGAGGCAGCTGGATTCGTTAAGGCCGCGGACACCTCGTCTGTCCTTAATGGTTTTCCCCGGGTCCTGATGCGGCTGGCTTTGTAGGGAGCCGGGCTGCGGCTGCCCCTGCCGGCGATTCTGCTGCGCTTAGCCTGCCATGCCGGCCGCTGCACCTTTTCTCGGCCAGGCCAGCGCAGCAAGGCAGGCGGCCGCGGCGATCGCCGCGGCGAACCAGTAACCGCCGGCGAAGACTCCAAAACTCGGGGTCATAATGCCGGCCGCCACACTCGAGACAGCAGAGACGCCGGCAGCGGCCCCAAACTCATGGAAGGTGCTCAGCGCACCCGACGCAACTCCTGCCTCCTGCGGCTGCACTGCCGAGAACATGCTCCCGGCGGCTGCAACAAAGACTGCCCCGACGCCGAACCCGGCCACCGACGTGCCGATGATCAGCACTGTCATGGAGAGAATCCCCGCGGCGGCCGCCAAGCCGGCGCATGCGATCAGCAGGCCTGCAACTGCCACTGCGCGGACGCCGCGGGCCGGGAGCATCCGCCCAGCCAGCGTCGAGCCCAGAATTGTGCCAAACGCGACGGGCAGGAACGACAATCCGGTTTCCCACGCCGTGAACCCATGCAGCTGCTGCAGCACAAAGGAACCCAGGAAGAACACGGAGATCATCAGGGCGGTAGCCACGAAGATCAGGCCGAGGCCCAGGACCACTGGCCGCCGCCGGAGCATGGCGGGATCAACCAACGGCTCGGCGGCGCTGCGGATGCGGCGCCAGAACAGCACGTAACCGAGCAGTCCCGCTGCTACCGGGACCAGCGTCTGGACGCTGACCCAGCCGTAGTCGCCGGCAGAGACCAGTCCGTAGACGACTGCTGCCGTCGCCGCGGTCACCAGGGCCGCGCCTGCGGGGTCCAGCCGTCCGCCCGAGCCAGGAAGCGGCCGGACCCACAAAGCCAGGCACACCAGCAGGAGAACTCCGACGGGCACGTTTACGAAGAACACCCAGGGCCAACCCGGGCCGGCTGTCAGCACAAGTACCCCCAGGGCGGCCCCGGCCCCGCCGAGGGCCGACCAGACGCCCAACGCGCGCGCCAACTCGTCCCCGGAGAAGCTCCGAGCAATCACCGAGAGCGCTGCAGGTGACATCGCGGCGGCTCCCAGTCCCTGCAGTGCCCGCGCAGTGAGGAGGACTTGCGGCCCTCCCGCCAGCCCCGCCAGCAGTGAGGCAGCCACGAACAGGCCCAGGCCTGCCAGCACCACGCGGCGGGGACCCAGCACATCCGCGGCCTTCCCGCCCAGCAGCATCAGCCCACCAAACACCAGGGCGTAGATGCTCGCTGTCCAAGCCAGCTCGGACCGGCCCAGGCCAAGGTCAACCTGGATGGCCGGCAGAGCGATGGCCACCACCGTGACATCCACAATGAGCATCAGCTGGGCGATGCCCAGGAGCCAGAGCATTCTCCAGCGGTGGGGAACTCCGGCGGCTGTCTCCCCTGGGAAAGCGGCTTCATGCCCTGTTCCGCTCTCCGAGCGTGGTTCTGAATCGTCAAAAGCCTGCATCGCAAACACCCACCCAGCATGTTGGATTCGGATGCAACCCAACGTAACTCGAACAGTGGTGTTCAACAAGAGGTTTTCGGAATGGCCTTTTCCACCAAGCCCTCCGGCCTGACGGGAGTCCGTCCTGTGTCGCAATAATGCTGGATTGCTCGCACCCGGTTCATCCTGTGTCGCAATAAGGTTGCTCCGGGCGCGGCATAGCGACGGCGCTGCCACACACGATGGGAGATGGTGATGGTAAACGACGTTATTGCGGCACTGGATGGGCGCTACCGAAGGAGCGCCGCCAGGAGTGTGGTCCGCACCAGCGACGGTGCTTGCTCAGCTGAGATTTCTCCTCTGTGCACAGCAGCAGAAGCGCCATGCAGGACCGCTTGGATCACACTGATCTGCCATTCGACGGGCATATCAATGCGGAAGGCACCTTGCTCCCGTCCGCGTTCCAGCAGAACCCGGACCCGTTCAGCGGGCTCGTCATGTGCCCGCCGGATCTCCTCCGGTGGAAGGCTACCGGATGCAGCAACCACCAGTGCCCCAAACCGGTGAGTTAGGTGCCAGGTCATTTCCAGGAGCCGGCCGAGCGCCTCGGCCGGATCGCCGTCGAATTCCTCGCCGGACAATGCCTTGTCCGTCTGGTCGATGGCGCGCGCCATGACTTCCTGAAGCAGGACCGTGCGGGTCGCGAAGTGGCCGTAAAGGGTCACTCTGCCAACGCCGGCCGCCCTGGCAATTTCACTCACGCTGGCGTTCGGATCAACGGCCAGAAGTCGGGTGGCAGCCGCCAGAATCGCCTCGATGTTGCGGCGGGCGTCGGCGCGCTTGCCTTCGTCTGGCCTAGTTCCGGACGGGGGAACCGGGGTGGCTGGTACTGCAGGCATCGTTCTCCTTCCGAATCTGGAGAATACCCCAGCCATTCTGCTGCCGGTTTCCATTTCTGCTGCCGTTTCAAACCGGCAGCAGAAAACCGAACCGGTCGATTTATCGCACAGGGCCATCGGCGTAGACTCCCAGGCACTGCCTGCGAGAGGAAGCCAGCCATGAGCGATCCGCACCAGCCAGCATGGTGGACCAGCGCCGTCGTCTATCAGATCTATCCGCGCAGTTTCGCGGACGGCAACGGGGACGGAATCGGGGACCTGCGCGGAATCCTCGCCCATGTGGACTATCTGCAGGATCTGGGGGTCGACGTCGTCTGGTTGTCCCCGGTGCACGAGTCGCCGCAGCGGGACAACGGGTATGACATCTCCAACTACCGCCGGATCGACCGCCTGTTCGGCACGGAAGAGGACTTCGACGAGCTGCTCGGACAGCTGCATGTGCGCGGCATGAAACTGGTGATGGACCTGGTGGTCAACCACACCTCCAGCGAGCACCCCGTGTTCCAGGAAGCCCGGAAGTCACGGGAGAACCCGTACCGGGACTATTTCTGGTGGCGGGACGCCCGGCCGGGCTTTGAACCCGGGGAACCCGGCGCGGAGCCGAACAACTGGGGCTCGCACTTCGGCGGACCGGCCTGGACTTTCGAGCCGGAGACCGGACAGTACTACCTGCACCTGTTTACGCCGCACCAGCCGGACCTGAACTGGGAGAACCCGGCCGTTCGGCACGAGGTCTACGAGACGATGCGCTGGTGGCTGGACAGGGGCGTGGACGGCTTCCGGATGGACGTCATCAACTTCATCTCCAAGGACCTGGCGCTGCCCGACGGCCTGGTGGGACCGGGCAGTGTCTGGGGCGACGGTTCCCCGCACTTCACCAACGGGCCCCGGATCCACGAGTTCCTGCAGGAGATGCGCCGCGAGGTCTTTTCAGGGCGCGACGGCGACTTTCTCACCGTGGGCGAAACCCCCGGCGCCACGGTGGACCAGGCGCTGCTCTATACCGACCCGTACCGGGCGGAACTGGACATGGTCTTCCAGTTCGAGCATGTGAGCCTTGACCAGGCCGGCGGGCGGAAATGGGATTACCGGCCCCTGAGTCTCCCGGACCTGAAAACGTCCTGGAACCGCTGGCAGCGCGGACTGGCGGACCGCGGCTGGAACAGCCTGTACCTGAGCAACCATGACCAGCCGCGGCATCTGTCCCGGTTCGGGAACGATGACGAATTCCGCTACGAATCAGCCACGCTCTGGGCCACGCTGCTGCATCTGCAGCGCGGTACGCCGTATGTGTACCAGGGCGAGGAAATCGGCATGACCAACGCCGGCTTCACCTCGATCGAGCAGTACCGCGACGTCGAGTCACTGAACTTCTACGCTGAATCCACAGCGCAGGGCATGCCCGCCGGGGAGGCCCTCGAAGCACTGCGCGCCATGAGCAGGGACAATCCCCGCACCCCGATGCAGTGGACTGCTGGACCGAACGCGGGGTTTACCGAAGGCCAGCCCTGGATCGACGTCAATCCGAACCATGTGGACGTCAATGCCGAAGCCGACCGTTCCGCGGCGAAATCGGTCTTCCGGTATTACCAGGACCTCATCCGGCTCCGGCACACCCACGATGTGGTTGTTCTTGGCGACTTCCATTTGGAGGCGCCTGAACACCCGCACCTGTTCGCCTACCGCAGGACCCTGGACGACGCGGCCTGGCTGGTCCTCGCCAACGTGTCCGGCGACGCCCTGGAGGTTCCGCTGGGGCTCGCGGCCGATGGGCCGCCGATTCTTGGCAACTACGCCGAGGCAGGCGGTGCCGGGAACCTTCGCCCGTGGGAGGTGCGGGTCCTGGACGTTTCTGAAACCGTGAGCTGGGTTGGCTAGGCTCGGACAACAGCCACAGTGAAAGGAAGCTTCATGCCGAACTCCACCGTCCCCACCGCCCGCAGTGACGTGGTGATCACCACCAAATTCAACAAGCGCTGGCACAGCCGCGACGGCGTCCGCCAGGCCTTCTCCGCGTCAGCGCAAAGGCTCGGCACCGACTACATCGACCTGCTGCTGGTGCACTGGCCCAACCCTGACCAGGACCAGTACGTTGAAGCAGTGCTCGGGCTGAACGATCTGCTCGAAGAAGGCCTGATCCGCGGCATCGGAGTTTCCAACTTCAAGCCGGCCCACCTGCAGCGCCTCGCTGACGCCGGTGTCATCCCGGACCTGAACCAGATCCAGGTGGATCCCCGCCACATCCGCGAAGCGTCCCGCCAGGCAAACAACAGGCTCGGCATCGTGACCGAGTCATGGAGCCCGCTGGGGCGCGACGGCGGCCTGTTGGAGGACACTGCAGTCACCGCGCTGGCCGCGAAGTACGGAAAGACCCCGGGACAGATCGTGCTGCGCTGGCACGTCCAGCAGGGGCTGGTTCCCATCCCGAAGGCATCTTCGCGGGAACACCTGGCGGAAAACCTCGCAGTCTTCGATTTCGCCTTGGAAGAAACGGAAATCGCGGATCTTTCAGCGCTGGACGCCGGAGAAGCCGGGATTCTGGACTCCGACAGCTTCGGCCACTGACCCCCGCCGCCCGCCGCCGCACTTTTCGGCGGCGGGCGGATACGTTAGCGTCGGGGCATGTCCCGCAGCCCCCTGATCCGCACCCTGACCGCCCGTGCCCCCAAGGCCAGCCGCCCCCGCCGGGCGGCCGCAGTGGTGCTGGGCCTGTTCCTGATGTTCGCTGGAACCAGCCATCTCACCTTTGCCCGGGACGAATTCCAGGCACAGGTCCCCGGCTGGGTGCCGCTGGACAAGGACCTGGTAGTGCTGCTGTCGGGGATCGCTGAGATTGGGCTGGGCGCCGCCCTGGCCGCTCTGCCCAGCCGGCGGGTACCTGTTGGGCTGGCTGCAGCTGCCTTCTTCATCGCGATCTTCCCGGGCAACATCTCACAGTACGTAACCCAGACAGACGGTTTTGGCCTCGACACGGATCAAAAGCGCCTCGTCCGGCTGTTCTTCCAGCCGCTCCTGGTCATTTGGGCACTCTGGTCCACCGGAGCCTGGCAGGCGCTGCGGCAGGCTTCCCGTCGAGAGGCCGGCCGCTAAACCGATTAGCCCTGCTATCCCGGCGTAGTGCACACCACATCCCTGCGTGGCCAACACCACGGGAGGAAATCCCGGATCTGTGAGCCGTGTTATGCCAGCCGGCCCGCGGTCCGGCCTAGCATTAATTAAGGCACAGCGGCGCGGGCACTTCGGCCTGCCTGCTGGTCCCACTCCAGATCTGGAAAGGAGGACATACCTATGTTCCAGACCAAGACAAGCCAACGGTCATCGAACCGCACCACTGCCCTTCTCGCGGGCATCGCGGTCGCTTCTGCCCTCGTGGCGGGCGGCGTATCCGCTGTTGAAATGAGCTTCGAGACTGCTCCGAACCTCTCCGGCATGGCCGCTCCGGCTGCTGCCGAGGCGAACGCGTAGGGCAGCGCCGGCGGAAAGCCGCCAAAGGGCCGCAGGCATTTGCCTGCGGCCCTTTTTGCTGCACGGGTGCAGTGGCAGAATGTCCCGCAGAACGGCAGCACCCAAGCACCAGCCCAGGAGCTGATCGCATGGCCGAACCGCAGCGGACACCAGCAGGACCGGACTACGGCAACGTCCCCGTCATAGTCTCCGGCGTCATCGCCGGATTCGTAGCCGTCACGACGGCAGTGGTTTCCACAGGCGGCGCCGAGAACGAACTGCGCTGGCAGCTGGGGCTGGCTGCCGGGTGCATTACGTTCATCGTCTGTCTGCTGACGTTCCTGCTGATGATCATTGCCGGTAAACCCAATCCGGATTCAATGGGACACGGCTCCGGGGTGAACCGCAGGTTTGGTGCGGTTCCGGGCTCCGAGGACAAGGACCCGGACGAATCCAGGAACGATTAACGATTAAAAGGATTGGGCGGCCGGTTTCCCGGCCGCCCAATCCTTTTACTACTGGCTAACTCCTGCTGCCGCGGCGGCGCTTAGCTGCCGCTACGCCTGCACCGCCCACCGCGATCAGGCCAGCGCCGAGGGCCAGGAAGCCCCCGGCAAACTCGGCGCCCGTGGACGGCAGACGCTTCTTGCCCGGCCGATCCGGCGTCGGGCGCGGTGCCGGCTGCGTTGAGGTGTAGGTGTTGACGACCCGCAGCTCGGAGGCACCGGCCGCGGTAATCCCCACCGGTTCGGGGAGGACTGTGCTGACTTCCAGCCCGCTGGTTACCCCGGTAGCCGTCTCCGTCACGGCACATTCAGAACCCTGGGCAAGCCCGCCGTAGGTGTTCATGACGTCGCCGGTGGCACCGGCCTGTATCGTCACGGTCTCATCCAGCACCGTCTCCTCCCCCAGCGTGCAGACCACGTTCAGCACCACTTCGCCCTGATGCCCGGCAGCTGCACCGGCGATCTGCTTGGTGACAACCAGCGTGCCCGGATTGAAGGTGTAGGTGTTGGTCACCGTCGCCTCGCTCGCGGTGGCCGCGGCGATGGTTACCGGTTCCGGAAGGACCGTGGTGACCGCGACGGCGTCCGTCGCACCGCTGCCCGGTTCGGTGACCGCGCACTCGGTACCCACAGCCAGGTCTTCGAACACCTGGGTTTCAGTCCCGGTGGTTCCCGCGGGGATCGTGACCGTCTCATCCAGCACGCTCACGCCGTCCAGCGTGCAGGTGATGCCCAGGACGATGTCATCCTGCGCCCCCGCTGCCTCACCGTCGATCACCTTGCTGACGCTGAGCGAACCCGGATTCAAGGTGTAGGTGTTCGTGACCGTGGCTTCCACCCCGGCGCCGGCCGCGATAGTGACCGGATCCGGCAGCACGGTGGCTACCCCAACGGTTTCGGTGGAGCCGTCCTGAGTCTCGGTCACGGTGCATTCGGTGCCGACCGTCAGGTCCTCGTACTGGGTCGATTCAGTGCCGGTGGATCCCTCCGCGATGGTGAATGTTTCGTCGAGGACCGTTTCGCCGTCCAGGATGCAGACGGTTCGCAGCACGATTTCACCCTGGTTCCCGGCCTCTTCGCCGTCGATGACCTTGCTCACGGAGATTGATCCGGGAGCGAAGGTATAGGTGTTCGTGACGGTGGCTTCGACTTCACCTCCGGCAGGAACGGTGAACGGATCCGGAAGATCCGTCTCCACCAGGATTGCGGGGGTGCTGCCGTCTTCAAGTTCCGTGACCAAGCAGGATGCCCCCGCCGGCACATTCAGGAAGCGGCCGAAGACCGGGGAAGCTGCCTGCGGCGGGCCCTGGAAGGTCTCTTCCAGGACGGTCGCCCCGTTCAGCGTGCAGGTGACCTCAACCAGGACGCCTTCCTGACTGCCGGCGGCCGGACCCTCGAAATTCTTGTAGACCGTGATAATGCCGGGTTTCTGTGTGTAGGTGTTGGTGACCGCGGCAGTTGCGGTGCCTCCTGCCGGGATGGTCGCGGTGTCCGGCAGATCAACGACGACGGCGATCTCGTCAGTCTCGCCGGTGGCGGACTCCGTCACTGCGCACGCGCTGCCCGCCGGGATGTCCGTGAACGTCTGCGCTTGCGGTGCGGTAGTCCCCGCCGGAATCGTGACCGAGGTGCTGAAGGTGGTGACGTCGTCGAGGCGGCAGAGGATGTCTATCTGCACTTCACCCTGCTGACCTGCCGCTGCTCCGGCGATGGTCTTGGAGACAGTCAGTGAGCCCGGGTTCACCGAGTAGGTATTGGTGACGATAACTTCCACGCCGTCCTCCGCCGGGATGGTGACAGTACCCGTGGTCGGTTCAAACACCGTCTCGACGCCAATCTCGGTGCTGGATCCGTTGGCCGTTTCGGTGACGGTACAGCTCGTGCCGGCGAGCAGGCCCGGGTATTCCACCGGATCGGTTTCGGTGGCTCCCGCTGGGATGGTGATCGTCTCGTTGAGGGTAGAAGCCCCGGTGCAGACGACGTTCAGTGTCACGGGACCCTGCTGGCCGGCGGCAGCGCCGTCGATCAGCTTGCGGACTGCCAGGACACCGGTCCTGAACGTGTAGGTGTTGGTGACAGCGGCTTGCACACTGCCCGCAGCGGGAACGGTGTATGTCCCCGTTCCCGTGGTCTCCACCGCGATGCTGGTGGTTTCTCCGCTGCTGGTTTCCGTGACGACGCAGCTGGTGCCAGCCGGCAGGTTTCCGTACTCGGTGGGGGTGACCTCCGTGGCGTTGGCCGGGATGGTGATGGTGTCATTGACCACCTGGGCTTCACCTGAGGTGCAGACCACCGTGATGACCACCTCACCCTGGGCCCCGGCGGCCTCACCGGCGATGGTCTTGCCCACGGAGAGCGTCCCGGGCACGAAGGTGTAGGTGTCCGTAACGGTGGCCGTCGCGGTGGTCCCCGCCGTGATGGGCACGGGGTCCGGCAGAACGGTGCTCACCGCTACGGTCGCCGTGGCGCCGTTGGTGGGCTCGGTGATAGTGCAGGTGGATCCCACCGGAATCTCGTTGAAGGTCTGGCTGACGGATCCTGTGGTGCCCGCATCGATGGTGAACGTGAACTGGTAGCCCTCGCCGCAGTTGATGCTGATGGCTACGGCTTCCTGGCTGCCGGCTGCCTCGCCGTCGATCGTCTTGGTCACTGCAAGGGAACCGACTTCAAAGAACTCCGCCTGCGCCGTCGCATTGGAAGTCAGTGTCCGGGTGGCGGCAAGGATCAGCTTCTGGGCGGTTGTGGTTCCCGACGTGGCGCCGTCGTACAGGTACACGTTTCCAGTCGGAACCGGAACCGCGGCCTGGGCCAGGATGGTGGCCGGTCCTGTGTCCCCGGCATCACTTCTCACCCATACCTGGGTCCCGGATCCAACCGGATTGGTGATGGGCACAGTGCCGGCTGCGTCGGCATAGAGGGTGAAGCCGTCGGACACGCTGAGAGTAATGTCGGCCCCCTCCTGCGCCTGCACGGTATAGGGACCCGCCACACCATTGACCGAGGCCTCTGCCGTGGCAGGGGTGACGGAGATATCCGGCGCCGGAGGTTCGGTCTGGGGGCCGGCGGCGATGGTCGCGTTCACGATTCCGGCGACGGCGGGGTAGAGGGGATCGCTGACGCTGACCACGTAGCCGTCGGTGAAGAACCAGATGGCTGCCTGCACTGCCGCCGCACGCTGGTTGTTGTTGAGGCCCGCGGGCAGGTTGGAGGACGGATAGTAGGTATTTAGTATCCGTTCCACGTATCCGATGTTGGGAACGTTGGCTTCTGACCAGGTGCCGTTGACGTAGCCGATGCCCACACGGGTGGAGGTGCGCAGGTCGATGCAGTACATCTGGGCTGTGGTGGTGCCCTGGGCGTCCTGGGTCTCGATGATTCCCGCGAAGTCCACGTTCTCTGTTTCGTAGCCCGCCGGCCGCGTTGTGGGATAGAAATTGATGGGCCAGGTAGCTCCTAGGGGCGGGATCGCCCCGTTGACGGCCTGCCCAAATCCCAGGGACGTGATGACGATGTCCGTCTCGTCGGAGGTGCCCACAGGGTCGTTCGGGACCGGCTCGTCAATGCGTGCCTGGACCGGTCCGGCGAACGGGAGCAGAAGCAGCAGCGCCAGGACAAAGACGGCAAGGCCTCTGATCCTCCGGCGCAGCCTTCGATTCGTGGTTTCACGGTGGGCAGAAGACTGCTGAGTGTTCATGGTTCCCCTCGGGTGCGAGTCGTCAGGCGGAGCCGGTCCCGGTCCGAAACGGGGTTGCTGGATCCGGCTCTGGCCGCCGAGACTAACCTCCGGTCCGGGCGGTCACCAGAGGGGCAGTCGATCTCCGCCCGTTAGGCCCGGATAATTCTCCGTTCACGCGCCACCGCGATGGCCGCGGTGCGGTTGTCCACGCCGAGCTTCTCGTAAATGTGGACCAGATGGGTCTTCACGGTAGCCTCGCTGATGAACAGCCGGCGGGACATGGCCCGGTTGGACATCCCGGTGGCCAGGAGCTCAACCAGCTCGATTTCACGCGCGCTCAGGGAAGGCTCCGGATTGCGCACGCGGCCCATCAGCCTGGCGGCGACTTCCGGAGCGAGCGCGGTCTGTCCGGCCGCAGCCGACCGGACGGCGTCCCGGATCGCCTTCGGCGGGGCATCCTTGAGCATGTAGCCGCTGGCGCCGGCCTCGACGGCCGCCAGGATGTCCGCGTCGGTGTCGTAGGTGGTCAGCACCAGCACAGGCAGGTCCGGGTACTGTTCCTTGATGCGACGGGTGGCTGTCACGCCATCCATGCCCGGAGCCATCTGAAGGTCCATGAGCACCAGGTCAATCCTCTCGCCCACGGCTGCCTCGCGTCCAAGGATCTTCAGCGCTTCATCCCCGTCCGCTGCCTCTTCGCCGACGGAAACCTCCTCGAAGCCGGAAAGCATCGCCCGCAGCCCGGCCCGCACCACCGGGTGGTCATCCACCAAGAGCACACGCAGTTCAGCCACGGCCCTGCCCTCCCGCGTCGGGAACCTGTCCCGGAACGGATGCGGGCAGATCCGCCGCGGCCTGCCGCGCGTCAGGCAGGGGAAGGCGGATGCCCACGGCGGTTCCTTCTCCCGGCACTGACTCAAGGTCCATCCTGCCTCCCAGCGCTTCAACGCGGTCTGCAATGGAAATAAGTCCGTAGCCGCTGCCGTCGTGGCGCGGCCCCGAACGGGCACGCTCGACCGGGTCAAACCCTCGGCCGTCGTCGAAAATGTCCAGCGTCACGTCCCTGCCGACGAAGGCCAGCGTCACCACGGCCCGGGAAGCGGAGGCGTGCTGCAGGACGTTCGCGAGCGTAGCCTGCACTGCCCGCAGCACGGCAACTTCATAGGGCGCCGGCAACGCTGCCGGGACGCCCTCCAACCGGAAACTGCAGGCCAGCTCCTGGCCCTGGGCGGCAGCCCGTTCCTGGACAGACCGGCAGGCACGCTCCAACCGGTCCACGAGTGACCCGCCGCCGTTCTCGGATCCACGCAGGTTCCGAACAAACTGCCGGGCCTCGGCCAGGTTCTCCGCCGCGGTTTCCTCGACCGTTCCCAGCCGCTCCCGCACGGTTTCGAGGTTCCCGGCATCGAGGGAAGCGCGGGCCGACCTGCTCATTAATACGATGCTGGCCAGTCCCTGGGCCAGGGTGTCGTGGATTTCGCGGGCCAGCCGCCCGCGCTCTTCCAGCACCCCCTGTTCCCGCTGGCTGCGTGCCAGTTCTGCGCGGGTGCGGTGCAGTTCGTCCAGGGCTTCTCGCTGGTTGGTCACCTCGGCGTACAGCGCCTGGTACGCGAGCGCCATGATGACGGCGAATCCGGCCCCAATCAGCGGGCCCAACAGCATCGCGGCGTGAAACTCCCCGGCGTGCGCCCACTGCGCCGCGACGACGGCGGCGGTGGTCACCGTGACGGCCAGGAGCGCCGGGCGCAGGGGCAGCAGATGCAGCTGGAGGAAGAACAGCGGAAAGGCCAGCCAGGAAAAGTCCGGGCTCAGCACCAGCAGCAAAGCCCAGAGACCTGTGACTGCACCCAGCCAGGCCAGGCCGTGCCGCTCCGGGTCAAAGCGCAGGGCACGGCGTCCCCGGCCGCCGTCGGACGCCCGTTTTTCGGCCACCGTCCCGATCACATAGACCGCTGCCAGCACCGCGGACAGCAGCAGCGCCAAGAAGGACACCCAGGACAGCGGGCCCATAAGCAGCATCCGGCCAACGGCGACGGCGAGCAGGAGCGCAAAACCGACGTGCAGGGCCAGGCGCAGCACACGCAGGACCCGCTCGCCGGCCCGTGGCCGGTCCAACTCAGCGGACATACCGCCAGCCTAGCCACGGCCGCACCGTGCCGCATCAACCGAATGGTTGACCGTCCGCTGCACCTTTTGATGCGTACGGACCGTACGGTCCACCGATGCCGGGTTTCCTTCCCGGCGGAAGAGTGAAAGCAAGGGAAATCCCGGAAAGTCCGGGCCCTGCAGACTACAAGACCAAAGGAACCCCACATGTACCTGGCCCTGCGAGAAATGCGCTTCGCGAAAGGCCGTTTCGCCCTGATGGGAACGGTCGTTGCCCTCATCAGTTTTCTGCTCGTGATGCTCTCCGGCCTCACGGCCGGCCTTGCCGACCAGTCCACTTCCAGCATCAAGTCCCTGCGAGCGGACGAAGTCGTCTTCGGGGCGCCCCCCGGTACCGAACCCAAGGCGTCGTTTACCGAATCCTCGGTCAGCCCGGAACAGCAGCAGGCGTGGCAGGACGCGCCGGGAATTAGCAGCGCCGAGCCACTGGGCATCTCCCAGGGCAGGATCCAGGCCGGCGGCACGGCATCCGCGGCGATCTTCGGCGTAAACCCCGGCAGCAGCATTGCCCCTGACGGGGTGGCACCGGGAAAGGCAGTGGTCAGCCAGCAATTCGCCGATGACCTTGGACTGCAGCCCGGCTCGGAAGCGTCCGTCAACGGCCAGCAGCTGATTGTCGCGGCTGTCGTTGAAGACCAGTGGTACAGCCACACTCCGGTCGCCTGGATATCGCTTCCCGACTGGAAGACCGCCGCCCACACCGAACCGGACGTCGCAGGCACTGTACTGGCCGTGGACTACGACGGCGGCCAGCGGGACAGTGGTGCGCTGGACGCCGCCAACACCGAAGCCGGAACCACCAGCATGGAACGTTCCGCCAGCCTCTCCGCGCTCCCGGCCTATTCATCCGAGAACGGGTCCCTGCTGATGATGCAGGCGTTCCTGTACGGCATTTCAGCCCTGGTGATCGTAGCCTTCCTGACGGTGTGGACGCTCCAGCGCACCCGGGACATCGCAGTGCTGCGGGCACTCGGCGGAACCCGTTCCTACGTACTGCGCGATTACCTCGCCCAGGCCGCAGTCATCCTGGCCGCAGGAACTGTTGCCGGCGGGCTGCTCGGTGCTGCCGCCGGTGCCGTAGCCGCCAAGGCCGCACCCTTCGCTGCCACAGCCGCCACGACGGTGCTCCCGGTTGCCGGTGTCTTCGTTCTGGGCCTCGCGGGCGCAGCGCTCGCCGTCCGCCGCGTCACGAAGGTGGACCCCCTCCTGGCCCTGGGCGGGAACTGAATCGCCACCGTGCAGACCACACCAGTTAGAGAACGGAACATCCCATGAACAGCACCACCACTGCCCTGATCCTGGAGAACGTCACCCTGGAGTATCCTGACGGGCAGAACAACACCGTCCGGGCCCTGGATAACGTGGGCCTGTCCGCCGTCCGCGGAACCGTCACGGGGCTGGCGGGGCCCTCAGGCTCCGGCAAGTCCAGCCTGCTCGCCGTCGCGGCAACCTTGATCCCACCGACCTCCGGAACAGTCCTGGTCAACGGGGCCGACGTCGGCGGGCTGGATGACGCTGAGCGTGCCCGTCTTCGGCGGGAGGAGATCGGCATCGTCTTCCAGCAGCCCAACCTGCTGCCGGCACTCACCGCCGTGGAGCAGCTCGTGGCCGTTGCCCATCTGCGCGGGGAACGCACCGGTCCGGCCGCGGACCGCGCCGGAGAACTGCTCAACCTCGTCGGGCTGGACGGACAGGTGAACCAGCGGCCCCACCAGCTCTCCGGCGGCCAGCGGCAGCGCGTGAACATTGCGCGGGCGCTCATGGGGAATCCGTCACTGCTCCTGGTGGATGAGCCCACCGCCGCACTGGACCATGACCGGTCCGCCTCCATCATGAAACTGCTCAGGGACGTCACGGAGGAATTCAATGTTGCCACCATCCTGGTGACGCACGACGTCGAGTTCCTCCCTCTTGCGGACGTAGTGGTGAGGATGCGGGATGGCGTCCTCACTCTGCCGGCTGCGGTGGACCAGCCCTAGCGCGGCGCTGCTATCCCACGGAACGGGAAACATGCCGCAGCCAGCGTGCCACGGTCTCGAGTTCCTCCGCGCTGAAGCCGTCGGTGATCAGGGCGTTGAGGTCGGTGATCGCTTCGCGGATGTCAGCCATCGCGTCTTCCCCGGCTGGAGCGAGCTCCACCCGGATGGTCCGCCGGTCCGCGGGGTCAGGACTGCGGGTGATCAGCCCGGACTGTTCCATCCTCGACAGCAGCCCGGAAGTACCTGCCGCCGAGCCGTGCAGCGCTGAGGCGACCTCGCCCGTGGTGGTCCCTGGCGCGGCCGCGACGTGGAACAGCACTCCGGCAGCCGGTGCGCTGATGCCGTGCGGGCGCCCGCGCCGGCTGATCCACCTCGCCAGCCGCCGTTGGGCTTCCAGGGTGAGGAAGACCAGCCGAGGAGGCCTACCGCCGTTCATGACCCGCTTATTCCCGCACGCGCGGCGAGCCAGGCAGCGGCGTCGGGCCACAGCACCGCGCCGGGACCGCGGCGGAAATATCCCATATGCCCGATTGTCGGCACACCGGCGTCCTCCGGCGCGTAGGTTCGGGTCTGAACCTGCGCGTTGACCAGCTGGCGGGCAATCACGCCGATCTGTTCCGGCGTAGCCCAGGGATCGTCGTCGAGCCCAACGCACAGCACCCTGGTCCGCACCCGCGCTGTCCGTTCCCGGGCATGCATGGTGGGGTCATCAAAGAAGTACCCGGGCGTGCGGGACCATTTGCTCCATTCCAGCATGGCAGCAGCAGGCATGTCCTCGCCGAGGCCCATCCTGCGTCCGGGAACATAGCCCAGGACGCGTGCCGCTCCGGGCCCCAGGACGCGCAGGATGAGTTCCACCCGGGCGCGCTCGGCACGGTCGGGTATGGAGCGGGTGACACCGGCGTGCGAGGCCACCGTCATAAAACCGTGCAGGCCTTCCCCGCCGTTGTTCAGCGCGAGCGCATGCCCGCCCAGGCTGTGTCCCACCGCGACGTGCGGCAGCTCCGGGTAGCGTTCGCGCAGCCAGGCTGCGGCGGCCGGAACATCCACGTCCATCCAGTCACGCATCCGCAGGGCTCGGTACTGCCGCGGGCTGCCGGAAGCACCGGTTCCGCGGTAGTCGTAGGAGAGCACGGCGAACCCACGGGTTGCCAGATACTCCGCGAAGCCGCTGTACAGCCGTTGCGGAACCGCAGTGGCCGGATGGATTGCGACGGCGGCAAGCGGCTCATCCTCCAGGGGAAGACGCAGCGTACCGAAGATGGTTCCCGCGGTCCGCACACCGATGCTGACCTGCCGCGCCTCAGTTCGGGGCGCCTCAATATTTCGCATGCGAATTACCCTAGGTCCGCACGGCCTTCAACACCAGAGGTTCTTAGATTGAGGTTCACTGAGCCGGCCCAAATTGGCGCGTTCGAGGGGCACGGACCCACGTCAGAGTATTAGCGAACAGTAACGTTGCGTAATTCGGTCCAAGTTAGGTTAGGCTAACCCTGCTGCGGAATTGAGTCCGCATACTTCACCGTCAAGCGCCGCACGTTTATTGCCGCGGCGGCGAGCACCCTAGGAGTACCTCTTGCGCTTCCCCCTGCCCAAAAAGGCCCTGGCACTCTCAGCCACGGCTGTTCTGGCCCTCACCCTCGGCGCCTGCAGCAGCGAGGCTGCCGACGCCGATCCGGCCGCAAGCAGCTCACCCTCAACCGAGTGGCCGCGCACCATCACGCACGAAGCCGGCGAAACGGTCATTGACGCCATGCCGGAAACGATCGTCTCCACCTCGCTGTCCGTCACCGGCACCCTGCTGGCAATCGACGCCCCCGTCACGGCTACGTCCGTGAGCACGGCCCGCAGCGGCACCGCCGACGAAAACGGCTTCTTCTCGCAGTGGGCCGACGTCGCCGTAGAACGCGGCGTCGAACCCCTCTACACCATCGGAGAGCTGGACCTCGAAGCCGTCATCGCCGAGGACCCGGACCTGATTGTCGTCTCCACCTCCGGAGCTGACTCCGTGCTGGATCAGTACGACGCACTGAGCGATATTGCCCCAACCATCGTGGTCAACTACGGCGACCAGACGTGGCAGGACCTTGCCGTGGAGCTGGGCGAGGCCACTGGCCTGGAGGACAAGGCCGTCTCCGTGGTTGAAGAGTTCGACAGTTCCCTCGCCGAGGCGGCCAGGAAACTGGACATCGCAGAAGGCACGACGGCGTCGATTGTCAGCTACAACGCCGGCGACGTTTCCCCGGTGGGCAAGGGCACCGGCCCGCACTCCCAGCTGCTCACCGCCCTGGGCTTCACCGTCGCGGAACCGGACGAGCAGTACGACACCTCCACGCAGAAGCGCGAAGACTTCACCTTCACGTCCTACGAAGGCCTTTCTGCATCGGTGACAGGTGACTACACCTTCCTGATCAGCTCCACCGAGAAGACCGTCGAAGCGTTCACTGCCGACCCGACCCTCGCCAACCTGCCATCGGTCCAGGCCGGCAAGGTCTATTCCATGGGCCCGGAGTCCTTCCGTCTCGACTACTTCAGCGCCAGCGACATCGTGGAGTGGTTCACGGCCTCCTTCCCGGCGAAGTAACAACACCCCGGCTGGCACGTTCAGTGTTCAAAACACCGCGCAGGCAGCACCGGCAGGCAATCACCTGGGCCCTCGGCCTGGCCCTGCTGGTGCTGCTGGCGTTTGCCAGTTTCGCCTCGGGGTCACGCACCATCGCCCTGGCCGATACCTGGGCAGCCCTGACCGCCTTCGATCCTTCCCGGGATTCGCACCTGCTGGTCCGTGAACTGCGGCTGCCGCGCACCTTCCTGGCCATCACCGTTGGTGCCGCCCTTGGCCTGGCGGGAGCGATGATGCAGGCGCTCACCCGCAATCCCCTGGCCGAGCCCGGGCTGCTCGGTGTGAACGCGGGCGCCGCATTCGCCGTGGCCATAGGCCTGGGCTTCCTTAACATGCGTTCCCCCTACCAGTACATGTGGCTGGGCTTTGCCGGAGCGGCAGCCACCTCCGTGCTGGTGTACCTGCTGGGCCGGGCCCATGACGCCGGCACCAACCCGGTTCGGCTGGTCCTGGCCGGCGCCGGGCTCTCCGTCATGCTCGGCGCCGGAACCAAGATCATCCTTCTCGGCGGACCCGACGAGACGATCACCGCCTATGCCGCCTGGGCCTCCGGATCCCTCCAAGGCCGCGGTTACGACGTGCTCCCCTGGGTCTTCGGGGCCTGCCTGATCGCCGTACTGGCAGCACTGCCGCTCTCCCAAAGCCTGGATTCGCTGGCCCTCGGCGCTGATCTCGGCAGGACCCTGGGCGTGCGGACCCGCAGCATCTGGGTCCTCGGTGCCGTTGCCATCCTCGTGCTGGCAGGCGCTGCCACTGCTGCTGCCGGCCCTATCGCCTTCCTCGGACTGGCGGCACCCCATGTGGCGCGGCTCGTCACCGGCCCCAGCCACCGGCGGCTGCTCCCGCTGTCCATGCTCTTCGGGGCGCTGCTGCTGCTGTTCGCCGACGTAGCCGGACGCCTGGTGGCCGCTCCGGCGGAAATCGGCGCCGGTGTCATGAGCGCGCTGGTAGGTGCACCCTTCTTTATTGCCCTGGCCCGGCGGCGAAAGCTGGCAAAACTGTGACCATCTCCAAAAGCTCTCCCCCGCGCACCCGCACCCTGTCCCTCGGCCCGGTCCTCTTGCGCTGCCGGCGCCGGACGCTCGTGACCGGCGTGGTCCTGGCGGCCGCCGCCGTCGTGCTTGGCCTTGCCGGCATGCAGACCGGCACCATCGCGCTGGCCTTTGGCGACGTCCTGGGTGCGGTTTTCGGCCAGGGCGAGAACCGCAGCGTCAAAGTTGTCCAGAAGATCAGACTGCCGCGCACGCTCACGGCCCTGGGGGTCGGCGCCTGCCTGGGCGCCGCCGGGGCCACGTTCCAGTCGATTTCCCGCAACGCTCTGGGGTCGCCGGACATCATCGGGTTCACCACCGGCGCCGCGACCGGGGCCGTGGCCCAAATCGTGCTGTTCGACGCCGGTCCGGGGGCCACTGCGCTAGCAGCGGTTGCCGGCGGCCTGCTCGCGGCCGGAATCGTCTACCTGCTCTCGCTCAACGGCGGAATTACCGGCGGATACCGGCTGGTCCTGGTCGGCATCGGCGTCGGTGCCATGCTGACGGCCGTTAACACCATCCTGCTGGCCAAGGGCGACTCGGATCTCGCGGCCGAGGCGCACCTGTGGCTTTCCGGTTCCCTGGCCGCACGCACGTGGGGGCACGCCGTGCCGGTCCTGGCCGCCGTCGTGATCCTGCTGCCCGTACTGCTGGTGCTGTCCCGGAACCTGAACCAGATGGAAATGGGCGACGACGCCGCCCGCGCACTGGGAATCCGCACCGAACGCACGCGGATCCTGGCGATGGCCGCGGCAGTGGGACTGACGGCGGTGGCAACCGCGGCTGCGGGTCCGATTGTCTTCGTGGCACTCGCCGCACCGCAGCTTGCCTCGCGGCTGACCCGTTCACCCGGCGTCCACCTCGGCACCGGTGCGCTGATGGGCGCGGTGCTGGTTGCCGGGTCGGACCTTCTCTCGCAGCGGCTGCCCATCCAGGCAGCCGTGCCGATCGGGCTGATGACTGGGCTGGTGGGCGGCGTGTATTTGCTCTGGCTCCTGACCCGAAGCAAGCAGGTCTAACCCATGAACACCAAGGAGAACCCCATGGAAGACGTCCTCTCCGGGCGCGGCCTGACCATCGGCTATGACGGCCGAACCGTCTCCGAACACCTGGATGTGAGGATTCCGCCAGGATCCTTCACGGCCATCATTGGTCCGAACGCCTGCGGCAAGTCGACGCTCCTGCGCGCGCTCTCGCGCCTGCTGAAACCCCAGGCCGGGCACGTTTTCCTGCAGGGAAAGGACATCGAGTCCTATCCAACCCGGGACGTGGCCCGACGGCTTGCGCTCCTGCCGCAAAGTTCCACCGCCCCGGACGGCATCACCGTGGCGGACCTGGTGGCGAGGGGACGCTTCCCGCACCAGTCCCTGCTGCGCCAGTGGTCGGCCGCGGACCAGGAAGCCGTGAGCGCGGCACTGGAAGCCACGGGCGTGCAGGACCTCGCTGACCGGACGGTCGGCGAACTTTCGGGCGGGCAGCGCCAACGGGTGTGGCTGGCCCTGGTGCTGGCACAGGACACGCCCGTGCTGCTGCTGGATGAACCCACGACGTTCCTGGACATTTCCCACCAGCTTGATGTCCTTCGCCTGTGCCGCACCCTGCACCGGACCGGCAATTACACACTGGTGACAGTGCTGCATGAACTGGGACTGGCGTTCCGCTTCGCGGACCATGTGATCGCCATGAAAGACGGGCGGATCGTAGCCCAGGGCCCTCCGGCGGAGATCGCGACGCCGGAACTTATGAAGGAGATTTACGGGATTGACGCCCTTGTCATCCCGGATCCGGCTACGGGAGGACCGTTGGTGGTGCCCCTGGAACCCGGACATTCCGGACCTGAAACACCCCGAAGCAGACCGGATGTTCCGCTGACGCTGACCACCGAAGGAGCTCCCGCATGAGCGGCCACCTGCTCACCGTTACACACATCGAAGACCTCACCCCGCGCATGCGGCGGGTCCACTTCGACGGACCCGGAATCGCCGGCTACGTCAACGCCGGCCCCCATGTTCCCAACGTCAAGCTCTACTTCCCGGCCCCTGGCCGGCCGCTTGACCTGCCGGATCGGGGCGAGCATGGCTGGGACTGGAAGCCGGGGCAGCGTGAACGGGTGCGCACCTACACCGTCAGCCGCCTGGCAGAGGATGCCTCCACTATGGCCGTGGACTTCGTCCGGCACCGCGGAACGTCCGTTGCCGCGTCCTGGGCCGAATCCGCCGCCCGCGGTGACCAGATAGCGGCCCTCGCCGGAGGCGGCGCGGTAGTAGGCGAAGCGGAGTGGGTCCTGCTGGCCGGTGATGAAACCGCCCTTCCTGCCATCGCCGGGACACTGGAACGCTTCGGTCCGCAGCAGCGCGGACTGGCAGTCATTGAGGTGGCGGGCCCGGAGGAAGAGCAGGTCCTTCCTGCACCGGACGGGGTCCAGGTGCGCTGGCTGCACCGGAACGGGGCCGCTCCGGGGACCACCACGCTGCTGGCCGATGCGCTGGCTGCGGTGGCACTGCCCGCCGCCGAGCTGTCAGCCGGGCAGGTGGCGGTGTGGGTGTCAGCGGAATCCGCCGTCGTACGATTCGCCCGCCGCCATTTGAAGGAGGCGGGGTTCCCGCGCCGGAAGCAGCTGATCATCGGCTACTGGAACCGCGGAATCGACGAAGTGGCCTACGGACGTGCCACGGACCACGACCGAGTGGACGGGGAGCTGGATACGGTTCTCCCCGGCCAGGAAGAGCGGCGCCATGCCCACGCCCATGCCCACTGAGCCTCCGGCGACCGCGCCGGCGTTCCCTCCCCCGCGCGAGCCTGTCCCGCAGCCGCCCGTTCCCATCCGTGTCCTGGCCGGACATTTCCGTGCCCATTGGGACACCCTGTCCGCGCCGGAACGCCAGCAGCTGCTGGCAGATCGGTACGCCTGGGAAACGCTGCTCATCGAAGACGACCCCGAGGCAGACCCGGGTTACCGTGCCGTCACGTTCCTGTACCGGAACCCGGCCGCGTCCGCCGTAGTCCTCTCCGCCAATGCGATGGTGCACCCGGACACTCTCGGGGCCTGTGAGTTCGAAGCCCTGCCGGACGGTCTCTGGGCACTGAGCTGGCGGATGCCGGCTTCCTGGGAAGCCAGCTACCGGATCACCGCACACAGCGGACCCGGCACCCCGCCCTGGCGCGCTGCCACGGACCGCCGCAGCGTCCGCCTTGCCGCGGATGCAGGAGGGCCGGATCCCCGGAACGAAGCGCAGTCCACGGGCATGTCGGGGGCGGCGACGTCGGTGGTCCGGCTGCCTGCCGTGCCGCCTTCCCCCTGGCTTGCCGCTCCGGTTCCATCCGCCCCGCGCGGCACCAGCATCATGGGTGAGCCGTCCGCCCTGCGCAGCCTTGGCCGGGAGGATACCGGGGCGGGCAGCAGGGCACCGGCACCGCCGCGGGTCCTGGGCAACTTTGTCCGGGGGCTTGAACTGCGCCGGGTCCGTGACCGTCGTGCCGGCCGGCTGCGGAATGTGTGGCTCTACCGGCCGCAGGCAGCCAATTCCGGTTCAACCCCGCTCCTGGTACTGCACGACGGGCAGGTGTGGGCCAAGTACCAAAACCTGGCGGGCACCCTGGACGCCGCGATTGCTGCCGGCATCATCCCGCCGCTGCACGTGGCCATGGTGGACTCCGTGGACGTGCCGACCCGCAGCCTGGAGCTCTCCGGTCCGACGGGCACCGTTGATTTCACCGCCTGTGACCTCATCCCGGAGCTGCGGCGCTCCCTGCCCCTCTCACCGGATCCGCTGCGAACGATCATTTCCGGAGCCAGCTACGGAGGGCTCGCTGCCCTCTGGCAGGTGGCTCGATACCCCCATACGGCAGCTGCTGCCTTGGCGCAGTCGCCCTCGCTGTGGCGGTACAGCCTGGAGCAGCCGCTGCTGACGGCCCCGGGCCGGCTCCTGGTCAGGCTGCAGGCAGGGATCTACGAGCCCAGCATCCATGAACCGGCACAAGCGCTCAGCCGTGCCTTGGTGAACGGCGGGGTTGATGCGGGTTTCCAGTCCATCACCGGAGGACACGACTGGGCCTGGTGGCATCCCCGCCTGATTCACGGCCTGGCGGGGATCCTGACAGGCTGAGCGGCGGGAGCCGGCTGCGTTATTCCCCGGCTTCCGGGTACTCCTCGCCGGTGTCCCGGGGGTAGTCGTCCTCGCCGTCGGGGGCCGTGCCGTCGCGTTCCTGGTCCAGCCGGTCTGCCTCTGAACCTCCGGGCAGGAGTGGATCCCCGTGTGGGCGGACCGGATCGCCGGCGTTTTCGTCCTCTTCCAGTTCCGGCGCGGCGGGGAGCTGTTGCTCCAGGGTGTCTTCTTCGTTGCCGGAAGGAATTGCGGGTTCTTCAAAGGGTGTGGCCATTGCGGATTCTCCTTTGCAGCACGTGCACGGTCCTGCCCTGCATCGGCCGGGCCGGAAGGTGCGGTAATTGCCGGGGTTTCCACCCTATGCCATAAGACTGCTGCCGAACTGAGTATCGACCAGTTCGAATAAGTAGACTGACTAGTATTCCGTTGGGCTAGAATTGTGCGCATGCCTGAAACCGCGAACCCGACAGGCGCGGGCTACTGGTACAACCAGTCAGCTGAGACCGCCGGCGGTGTAGACGTCCTGAACGCGCTCCGCGCCTACCGCGCAGCCGAAGCTGCCATGCGCCGCAGAACCCGCGACTCGATGCGGATGAACGAGACGGACCTGCTGGCCGTCCGCTACGTCATGCAGGCCCGCCAGGCCGGCAAATCCATTGGCCCCAAGGATCTGTCCCGCGTCCTGAGCATCTCCACCGCCTCCACGACCGCCTTGATAGACCGGCTGCAGAAGGGCGGTTACCTGACCCGGCGGCCGCACCCCACGGACCGGCGCGCCCTGGAGATCATCCCGACCGAGAATGCTGACCATGAGGTACGGGAAACCCTCGGAAAAATGCACCGCAAGATGCTGGACACCGCCGAATCACTGACTCCTGAGGAGGCCGTGATTATCACGCGCTTCCTGCAGGAAATGACCCGGGTCCTGGAGAGCGACGGGTAGGATAGGTCTCCAAACTTTACATCCCAGGAACCTTACATTATAAATAGTCAAGCTAGCTAGTTGCTAGCCTACCTATCGAAGGGTGCAGTTCATGACGGTCGTAGATTCACAGCAGGTCCCCGCCAACCCCGCCCCGGACGACGAGCCCCTGTCCTCCCTGGCCATGGCCGCCTCCAACCTGGAAGCACAGCAGTGGGCAGTTGACCGTGCCGAGCAGGTCCTCACCGAGCTGGTGCAGAGCGCCGTCAGCGAAGGACTGGAGACCGGCAGCATCGCAGCCGTGGCCGGCATGACCACGGAAGAAATCGAGAAGATCTCCGCCGAAGGCACCGCCTCCTAGTCACAGCAGCCCCCGCCACGCTTCTCGCCGCAACCGCAGCAGCGTGTCATATAAGTACTCTTAGCCCGAGTCCCCCCACCTCGCGCTAACGTGTTCCATGACACATCCGCAGCTGCAAGGGAGAAGCGTGGCGGTTTTCAGCAGGACCCGAAGGACGCCCCCTGTCAGGGCGGGACTGGCACTCACCGGCGTCCTCCTGATTGGCGTAAATCTCCGCGTAGCCTTCGTCTCCGTGGGCCCGCTGCTAGCAGACATCGGCCGCGAATTCGACTTCAGCAGCGCCCAGTCCGGCCTCCTCACGGGACTGCCCCTCATCGCGTTCGCACTGTTCTCGCCGCTGGCTCCCGCCGTCGCCATAAGGATCGGCCTGGACCGGGCGTTGTGGCTCTCGCTGGCTTTGCTTGCGGCCGGCACCGTCTTCCGATCCACACCAGTTCCCACAGCACTCTGGACGGGAACCGTCCTGATCGGCATCGCGATTGCGTTCCTCAACGTGCTGCTGCCCTCGCTGATCAAACGCGATTTCCCGGGCAGGATCAGCCAGCTCACAGGCCTCTACATTGCCGCCCAGAGCCTGGTCACGGCCCTGGGCGCCGCCGTCGTCGTCCCGGTTTCCCTGGTCCCCGGTTCAGGCTGGCGCCTGGCGCTGGGCATTTGGGCCGGGCTGGCACTGATCGCCATGGCGATCCTGCTCCCGGGCCTGAAACGCGGGAAGGCCGACGGCGATGCAGCCGGTTCGGCAGTAGAGGAGCCGTCCGCGCCGGTCCGGTTCCGCTCCCCCTGGCGGACTCTGCTTGGCTGGCAGGTAACCCTGTTCATGGGCCTGCAGTCCGTTGGATTCTTCGTCGTGACAACCTGGCTGCCCAGTATTGAACGGGACCAGGGAATTTCCGAAACCACGTCCGGACTGCACGTCTCCGCTTTCCTGGTGGTGGGCACAGCGTCATCCCTGCTGACCGGCGCCGTCCTGGGCCGGTTTGCCGACCAGCGCCTGCTGGGCATGGCGGGCAGCCTGCTGGCCATGGCCGGCTTCCTCGGACTGCTGGCTGCTCCCGAGCTGTCCCTGGTGTGGGTGGTTGTCAGCGCCTCGGGCTGCGGCAGCATGATCGTCACGGCCCTGTCCCTGTTTAGCCTGCGGACCACCAACCACGTCCAGGCGGCAGCCCTGTCCGGCATGGCCCAGTCAGTCGGCTATGCAATCGGAGCCGCCGGACCTGTGCTCTTCGGCTTCCTGTACGACCTCAGCGGCGGCTGGACGGTCCCGCTGGCCGCGAGCGCCGGGATTATGGGGCTGAGCTGCGCCATGGCCTTCCTCGCCGGCCGCGACCGCGTGCTGCCGGAACTGCCCCGGCAGCGGCCCGCGGCACAGCCTGGCAGCTAATTCCGCTCGTAGCGCCAGTCGCTGCCCCGCATCACCAGGCGGTGCCGGTCACCGGGCTGCCCCGTCCCCTCCCCCGGATACTCTTCGTCGCCGTGCCAGGCAATAACGGCGTCGGGTTCGTAGCCGTCCAGCAGGCGGCTGCTGAAGGTCTCCGGAACGGCACCGGCAGCATGCTCCAGTGCGGCAGCAGCATCCTGGAACCGCTGCAGCAGCGTCAGCGTGACAAAGGTCGGAGCAACCAGGAGCATTTTGCCCGTGCGGTGCAGCTGCAGGGCATCACCCGGCCTCAGCCAGGCATAGTCGATTAGCTCGCCGGGGTTCAGCCTGATCTCCCCCGCCGGCGCCGGTGCCAGGAAGAACCAGGTGCGCAGCCGCTTCGGCGCCTGCAGCGGGGGAACCCAGCAGGAGAGTTCAACAAGTGACTCCGGTGCGAGCTCCAGTCCGGTTTCCTCAACAGTCTCCCGCACCCCGGCGATCCTCGCTGCGGGCAGGTCCTTTTCAGGGTTCCGCGGCTCAGCCTCCAGGTCCGGCGGCACCGACCCGGCGGCGTCGTAGTCTTCCGGATCCACCCGTCCGCCGGGGAAAACCCAGGCACCGGCAAACGTCCCCGTGTGCCGCGGCCGCTCCAGCAGCAGGACCTCAATCCCATGCTCGCCGTCGCGCAGCAGGACCACCGTTGCGGCTGTGCCAACCAGTGTCATCATTCCCCTGTCATTTCCCTGTCCAAGGACTTGTTTCCTCCATGGATCGTAACGAACGCACGCTCCGGCTCAGCACCGTTGCCCGCCGGCACCGGGTGCCTTTTCATTGAACCCAGGAGGAACAGCCATGGACTCATCCGCAGGCAATGCGAAGTACGACGTCAAAAAGGCAGAGCGGGAAATCTACTCCCCCGGGCGCAGCTTCACGCTGGTGGAGGTTCCGCCGCAGCGTTTCCTGGCCGTTGACGGCCATGGGAACCCGAACACCTCCCCGGATTACGCCGCCGCCGTGCAGGCGCTCTACTCAGTGGCCTATGCCCTGAAGTTCGCTGCGAAGCGCAGTTTGGGGCGGGACTCGGTGGTGGCGCCGCTGGAAGGGCTGTGGCGGGCGGAGAACCCGCAGGTTTTCGCGGAGGGGAACAAAGACTCCTGGGACTGGACCATGCTGATCAGCCAGCCGGAGTGGATCAGCCCGGAAATGGCTGGGGAAACTGCTGCGGAGGTACGGACCAAGAAGGGCCTGGAGGCAGCCGCTCGCATCCGCTGGCTGGAACTTCGCGAGGGCCTGTCGGTGCAGGTGCTCCATATTGGTTCCTACGACGACGAAGCTCCACTGCTGGCCCGGCTGCACCATGAGTTCATGCCGGAGAACCACCTGGATTTCAACGGGGACCACCACGAGATCTATCTCAGCGACCCCCGCCGCACTGCCCCGGAGAGGCTGAAGACCGTGCTGCGCCAACCCGTTCGGAGAAAATAAAACAATCTGCCTCTTGCATTAGTGTGCGTCACACACCATAGTGTGAGGCATGGACGAAGAACTGCTGGGTGGACATCTCCAGGAACTGCGCCGCGGAACTGTGGTGCTGGCCTGCCTCTCCATCCTGAAACAGCCCGGCTACGGCTACGGGCTGCTGGAAGCGCTGGAACAGGCAGGTTTCGGCGTGGAAGCCAACACTCTCTACCCGCTGCTGCGCCGCCTTGAAAAGCAGGGACTGCTCACCAGCTCGTGGGATACCGAAGAAGCACGCCCGCGGAAGTTCTACACCACGTCCGAGGAAGGCCGGGAACTGCTCCGGGCCCTGCTCCAGGACTGGGAGAACCTGCACAACTCCATCCGCCTGCTCAACGAAGGACAGCCATCATGAGTACCCTCACTGACCGTTACGTCTTTGCGGCCCTGCGCTCCATCCCGGAAGGCCAGCGCGGCGACATCGAGCGGGAACTGCGCGGTTCAATCACCGACGACGTCGAGGCGCGGGTGGAAGGCGGGCAGTCACCGGCCGAGGCCGAAACCGCCGTCCTCACCGAACTTGGGGACCCCGCCCGGCTTGCCGCGCAGTACACCGGCCGTGAGCTCTACCTGATTGGCCCGGACCTTTTCCTGGACTGGTGGCGCCTGCTGAAGACGCTCGCCATCATCATCACGCCGCTCTCCTTTGTCGGCTCGATAGTGGTGCGGATGGCCCTCGAGCCCGGCGAGCCAGCCGGAGCCTTCGGCGCCGCGATCGGCACGGCCATCAGCGTACTCGTGCACCTTGGTTTCTGGGTCACCCTGGTTTTCGCGATCATCCAGTTCAACGGCACCCGGCGCAAGGATCTGGGCCTGCAGCCGTGGTCCCCCGCCGCGCTGCCGCAGGTACCGCGAAAGTCCCAGGTCACCCTCGGCGACACCATCGCCTCGGTGGTGCTGGTTGCCTTCTTCATCGGCGTGCTGCTCTGGCAGCGGATCGGGTCGCTGCTGTACCTCAACGGCGAACCCGTGGTGGTGCTGCAGGAAGACCTCTGGAGTTTCTGGCTCCCGTACGTGATCGTTTTGCTGGTCCTCGAGGCGGGTTTCGCCGTCGTGCTTTATCTGGCCGGACGCTGGACCTATGCCTTTGCCGCAGTGAACACCGTGCTTGCGCTGGCCTTTATGGTGCCGGTGCTGTGGCTGCTGTCCACGGACCAGGTCTTTGACTGGAGCTTCCTGGCGAACGTCGACTGGGGTGCGGACGCATCCACCTGGATTGCGGGCATCACGGCGGCGACGGTGCTGGTTATCGGCGTCTGGGACATCGGCGACGGATTCATTAAAGCCTGGAAGGCCGGCAGACCGGCGGCTGTTCCAGCTGATGTCCGGTAGCAAAAACACGACGGCGCCGCGCGGGGAGATCCCGGGCGGCGCCGTCGTTTTTTGCGGACGCTGGTTAGTCGCGGCGTCGCTGCAGCCAGGGCTGCAGGAGGCCCGTGACCCACGGCAGCACCCAGTAGGCCATGATCGGAGTCAGGATCGCAGTGGTGATCAGTACGCGCAGCGGCATCAGGATGTCATCCCAGACCGGAACGGTCAGTCCCACCAGCCAGGTGAAGGCCAGGTTCACCGGGAAGAAGCCCAGCCAGATGGCCACGGCCTGCTTCCAGCGGGGCGGTTTCACGGGAGTCTCAAGGTCCGTGATGGACGACGGCGCGTCGAACCAGCCCTCAATACCGGTACGGCGGGTAACGGTGCGGTCCTCAACCATGTCCCGGCCGCGCTCAAGCCAGTCGCGCCGGGGCTCGGAATGTTCCCAGGCATCCAGCGCAGCCGCATCGGAGAACCGGTACAGCATGTGCCACTCATCGGACGTAGCGGAGGCGCGGACCCATCCGGACCCGAGGAACCCTGGCCAGGTGTTGGCGAGGTTGACGCCCTCCTGGACCCAGTGGGTGGCCTCAGGCACACGGCGGGGATCGACCCGCCGGGTGATGGAGACCGTCACCGCCTCCGGCCCGCGGGCCGGAAGGGTGTCAGTGTGCGTTGATGTCATGTTTCCAAGTATCCGGGGGTACTGCGGTGCCGGACTAATCCGGAGCCTTCCCCGGCTGCTGCGGGCACCCCGTTGCTGTTCAGCCGTACAGCTCGGCGGCGAGGCCGAGCATCGCGGCCACACTCCGGGAGGGCCGCAGGGCCGACGGCCACACCATGGAGACCGGAACCGGACGGACCGCGGGGCTAAGCGGCCGCACTACCAGCGGACGGCCTTCATAGGACAGTTCTCCGGCCGGCTGCTGGACGAGGATGGCGTAGCCCATCCCGCGTCCCACCAGCGAGCGCGTCACCTCATAGTCCGTAGTGCGGAACCGCACGTTCGGCACCAGGCCGGCGGCATCAAACATGGTCATGGTGTTCTCCCGGCTGGGATCAACGTCCAGCAGGATCATGGGTTCGGGCGCCACATCGCCCAGGGACAATTCGGTCCGTTCCGCGAGTGGGTGCCCCGCCGAGAGCACCACGGCCGGTTCGGCCGCGAACAGCGGCTGCCGGTTCAGCCCCGCCGGAAGCGAGAGATCGTAGGCGATGGCGACGTCGAGCTGTCCGTCCGCCAGCCGCCGGTGGATCTCCGACTGCGGACCGTCATAGAAGTCCAGCTCCACCAGCGGATACCGCCGCCCGTAGTGCTCGATCAGGCGGGCCAGCACCGTCGGGGCCAGCGTCAGGTAACAGCCCAGGACCAGTGAACCGCGCACCTCGGCGTCGCTGCCGCCGGCGTGGAGCTGCAGGTCAACGGCGTCCACCAGCAGGCTCCGCGCCCGGCCGAGCACGTTCTGCCCGGCCGTGGTCAGTGTGATGCCGTGCGCCTTTCGCCGGATCGCCAGCTGCGCCCCGAAGGCCCGTTCAAGGTTGTTCAGCGCCCCGGCCACTGCCGACTCGGAGACATGCAGGCTCTGGGCCGCAGCCGCAATACTGCCCTGGTCAGCGACGGCGGCGAAGACCTCCAGTTGCCGCAGGGTGTACCGGAGCATGCATAACCTCACTCAAAGCGTGGATATTCAATGATTTCTTGTACTTTACCGTGGATATGACGCACGGCACACTGGGCAGGCGGGTGCCGCCGCAACGCACACGAGGAGATCACCGATGACCACCCCGGATACCACCCAGTCCCCCGGCTGCCCCTTTTCCGGCGTGCCGGCGGACAACGGCTCCGCCGAAGCCGCCTTCCCTGGTGCGGCCGCCGGCGTTCCCGGCACCATCCCAGCGGCCGGGGAATTCCGCGAAGCGCCCGTGGCCGACTGGGTAACCATCCCCGACCTGTACCGGGACCCGTTCCCGATCTACCGGCGGATGCGCGAGGAAGCCCCGGTGCACTGGGTACCGGCGGTGAACCGATACATGGTGACCAGCTACGCCGCCTGCCACACCATCGAGCAGGACGACGCAACCTTCTCCGCCGATGAAACCGGTTCACTGATGAAGCGGTCCATGGGCCATTCAATGCTCCGCAAGGACGATCCGGAACACCGGGTTGAACGGGACTCCTACGGGTCCACACTGCGTCCGGGAACCATCAAGAACCACTGGAAAGCCCTCTTCGAGGCGAACAACGAGAAGTACCTAAGGGAGCTGGAGGCCAAGGGCTCCGGCGCCGACTTCGTCTGGGACTACGCCGCACCCTACGCCGCGGAGAACCTTCGCCTGGTCTGCGGGTTCCACAACGCCACGCAGCAGGACCTGCAGCGCTGGAGCCAGACGATGATCGACGGCACCGGGAACTACGCGGACGACGCCGATGTCTGGGAAAAGAGCGCCCGCTCCTCTGCGGAGGTGGATGCCGCGATCGACGAAATGCTGCCGTACTTCCGGAAGAACCCGGACCACTCGCTGCTCTCCGGGCTGGCCTCGATGCCGATCCCCCTGGAAGCCATCCGCGCAAACCTGAAGATGACCATTGGCGGCGGGCTGAACGAGCCGCGGGACGTCCTGGGCACCACGGTCTGGGCACTGCTGGAGAATCCGGACCAGCTCGCCTCGCTCCAGGAGGACCCCAAGCTGTACGCCGCGGCCTTCGAAGAATCCGTCCGCTGGGTGGCCCCCATCGGCATGTACCCGCGGGAAGCCACCCGGGACACCGTGCTGGAGGGCATCCGCCTGCCCAAGGGAGCGCGCATCGGCGTCGTGATTGGGGCCGCCAACCGTGACCCGGCGGTCTTCGAGGACCCGGAAACCTACAACATTCACCGGCCCAGGAAACCGCACCTGGGTTTCGGCGGCGGAACGCACTTCTGCGCCGGCACCTGGGTGGCCCGCACCCAGGTGGCCCAGGTGGCCATGCCCGCACTCTTTGACCGTTTCCCGCGCCTGCGCCTGGACCCGTCGGCTGAGACGGTCGACGCCGGCTGGGTCTTCCGCGGCATGCTCAAGATGCCCGTGCGCTGGGACTAACCCCGACTTTCCTAGGAGAACCATGAACACCGTTACCTTTATCCAGCCCTCGGGCGCGCCGGCCACTGTGCGCGTGGAGCCGGGCACGTCCCTGATGCGCGCCGCCGTCACCAACGGAGTGGACGGCATCGTCGGGGAATGCGGCGGCCAGGCGATGTGCGCCACCTGCCACGTTTATGTCCGCCCCGAGTTCGCCGCGGCGCTCCCGGAACCCAGTGACGACGAAGAGGAGATGCTGGACTGCACCACAGCTGAACGGACGGAGCTTTCCCGCCTGGGCTGCCAGATCAAGGCCTGTGCGGAACTGGACGGGATCGTCGTCGACGTTCCGGCGGAACAGGTCTGAGATGTCCGTAGTCATCATCGGCGGCGGGCAGGCCGGGCTGCAGGTTGCGGACTCGCTGCGCAGCGGCGGCTACCAGGACGGCATCACGGTCATCGCCGAGGAACCGGGCCTGCCCTACCAGCGTCCGCCCTTGTCCAAGGACTATCTGGCACCCGAGGGCAACCCTGCACCGCTGCCGCTCCGCGCGGCATCGTTCTTTGCGGACAAGGAGATCACGCTGCGCAGCGGCGTGCGTGCGGCCGCTGTGGACCGCACTGCCCGGACCGTGACCCTATCCGGCGGGGAGCAGCTGGGCTACCGGCACCTGGTCTTTGCCACCGGCACCGCGAACCGTGCCCTCACCTGCCCGGGCGCAGACCTTCCCGGCGTGCATCTGCTGAGGACACTGCCCGACGCCGAGGCGCTCCACTCGGCCCTGGCTGCGGCCCGCCGCGTGGTGGTGGTGGGTGCCGGCTTCATCGGGCTGGAAGTTGCCGCCGCTGCCCGGGCACGCGGCTGTGAAGTGACGGTGCTGGAGTTCGCGCCAGGCCCCATGGGGCGGGCCCTGAGCCCCGCCATGGGTGCCTGGTTCGCCGGGGCCCACGCCCGTGCCGGAATCCGGCTGCGCTTCAACGAAGGCATCGCCTCCTTCGAGCCGGGCATGGACGGCAGGGTTGGCTGGGCGGTGTCCACGACCGGTTCCCGGTACCGGGCGGATCTGGTGGTGGCGGGCATCGGCGTCGTGCCCAATGATGCGCTGGCCGCCGCGGCCGGGCTGGAAACCGGGAACGGCATAGTGGTGGACGCCGCCCTGCGCACCTCGGATCCGTCGGTCCTGGCCGTGGGTGACTGCGCCAGTTTCCCGTCAGTGCACGCGGGGGCACGGATCCGGGTCGAGTCGGTGCAGAACGCCACGGATCAGGGTCGGCACGCGGCGCGGACCATCCTCGGATCGGCCGAGCCGTACACGGACCTGCCGTGGTTCTGGAGCAACCAGGGCAGCCTGCGGCTGCAGATCGCCGGCCTGTCCGCACCCGGGGACCGGACCGTGTTCAGCGGCGATCCGGAGTCCGGAAAGTTCTCTGTGCTGTGTTTCCGGAACGAACGGCTGTCCGCCGTGGAGTCGGTGAATTCGCCCGGGGAGCATTTGGGTGCACGGAAGCTGCTGGCGGCCGGGATCAGTCCGTCACCTGAGGAGGCTGCTGCCCCCGGCTTCAGCCTGAAGGCACTGGCGCGGCAGGCCGTCGCGGCGTCGTCCGCTTAGCTTCCTCCCCCTCCCCGCCCCCGCCCCCGCTCCCGCTCCCGCTCCCCATCGAGAGGGCAGAAACTGCTCTTTTGAGCCCTCAAACGGGCAGTTTCTGCCATCTCGATTAGCGGGCCGGGGTAGGCGGGCCGGCTCAGGCGAGGACCAGGAGCCGCTCGCCGAGCAGGACCAGTGCCACGCACACCATCAGGATGCCGCTGGCCAGGGTGACCGCGCGGGCTGCTGCAGGCCGGGAGCGGAGCAACCGCCGGGCACCGAGCGCCACCAGGGTGTAGACGAGCACGGAGACACCGAAGTGGGACAGCCCCAGCACCAGGGACTGCAGCGGCAGCGCCAGGGCTGCCGCCGGATCCACGAACTGCGGGATCAGGGCCAGGTAAAGCAGCAGCGCCTTCGGGTTGGTGCCTGAGGTTCCCAGCCCCTTGAGGAACTCCCGGCGCTCGACCGCGCGGCGGGAGCGGACCGGCGCGCGGACGGCCAGGGCCACGGACCCGGAGCCACTTGAACCGGAGCCCTCCGCTACGGCCGGTTCTGACTCCGCCCCAGACGCGGGCACCGGCGTCGTACTTCCGTCTGTAAATCCGGCGCCGCGCCAGGAACGCATCGTGGAGATGCCCAGCCACAGCAGGTACGCGGCGCCGGCCAGGGTCAGGCCGGTGAGCAGCCCGGGTGAAGCCGCGATCAATGCCGCGAGCCCGGCGACGATCAGCGCGGTGTGGACCAGGTAGCCGGCGCAGAGCCCGGCCACGGAGGGGGCCACGCGCCGAGCGCGCAGGCCGGAGGAGATGCAGTACGCCCAGTCAGCACCCGGAGTCATGGCCAGGGTGATCGAAACCGCCGCGAACCCCGCGAGCTGTGAAAGATCCATTCCTCAACCCTAGGAAAAACGTGGCGCGAAGTGCTGACCGGAATATGCTGCACAAACGGGTTTCACGATATGGTTTTTGCGTGATTGACGCCATTGACCGTGAAATCTTGCGCCTGCTCCAAAATGACGGACGGATGAGTGCGACGGCGCTGGCCGCCCGGGTGGGGCTGACCGTCGCACCGTGCCACCGCCGGATCAAGGAGCTTGAACGTGCCGGGGTGCTTACCGGATACCGTGCCGTGGTGGATCCTGCCGCCGTCGGACTGGGCTTCCAGACCCTGGTGTTCGTGACCCTGCGCGACCGCACGCAGATGCTGGCTTTCGAGGAGGCCGTTGGCCGGCACGAGCAGATTGTGAAGGCGGACCGCCTCTTCGGTGATCCGGATTTCCTGCTGAAGGTGATTGCGGCGGATCTTCCCGGCTACCAGCAGTTCTACGACGATGTGCTGGTGAACCTGCCCGGGGTGGAGAAGCTCACCAGCACCATCGTGATGAAAACCGTCAAGGAAGAAGCCGGCCTGCCGCTGTGAGGTGAGCGGCGCGGAGCCCTCCCGTAAATTGGGACCTATGCCCACTGAAACCGAGGAACTTACCGTCAACGTTGGGGACGGGACCGTTAGTGCCGTGTTCGCCCGGCCCGCCGATGCGTGGGCGTCCATGGTGGTGGCGCATGGAGCCGGGTCCGGCATGGAGCACCCCTTCCTCACCGGCTTCACCAACGCGATGAACGACGGCGGCGTGGCGACCTGGCGGTTCAACTTCCCCTACCGGGAGGCCGGCAAGAAGTTCCCTGACCGTGCGCCGGCCGCGATTGCCGCGTGGCGGGCCGTGATGTTCGCGGCGGAGGACAATGCCGGCGGCGTGCCCGTGTGGGCGTGCGGAAAGTCCTTCGGCGGCCGGATGGCTTCCATGGCTGTGGCGGAGGGGATGCAGGCCGCGGGGCTCGTGTATCTCGGGTACCCGCTGCACCCGCCGGGCAAGCCTGAGAAGGTTCGCGACGAGCATCTGTATGGGTTGAGACTGCCCATGCTGTTCCTGCAGGGAACCCGGGATCCGTTTGCCCTGCCCGGCGAGCTGGAACCGGTAGCGGAAAAGATTGGGTCCAACGCCGTCGTCGAACGTATTGAAGGCGGGAACCACATGTTCGAGGTAGCCGGGAACAAGCGGCCGCAGGACGTGATCGGGGCGTCGCTGGCTTCGCCGGTGCTGGAGTTCATGCGTTCCCACCGCGGCTAGCAGCAACGGCTCGCAACCTTTGCGCAGATACCGTCGCTTTGAAGGGCCCACCCCAAACCTTTGCGCAGATACCGTCGCTTTGAAGCGCCCTGAGGAGCGTTTACTGCACGAGGGTTGTCCCTGAAAGGCCCTAAGGGACGTCAACTCCCCGAAGGTTTGCTGGACTGTTCTTGTCTCCACTCATGGCAGCGCCAGGGTCGGATTACCCGCACCACTCCCCTTGGGGTTCACCTGCAGTTCGGGCGGGTTGCCAGGACTCTGGCCGGCGTCTTCTGTTTTGACGGAACCCCCGCGGCGCTGCCACGATCATTGGGGACGCAGCGCCGTACATGGCGCGCAGCAGTTCATCAACTATTCGCTTCATCTGCCGCGGGCTCCTGCGGCGCTCGTCCAGGAGGACCTTTGGCACCGAACCCCGCCCTGCAGGCCGTTTTCTGGGACATGGACGGAACCCTTGTGGACACCGAGCCATACTGGTTCGCCGCCGAAAAGGAACTGATGGCCCGGTTCGGGGTCACCTGGAGCGATGAGCAGGCCATGGAACTGGTGGGCAACGCCCTTCCGGATTCAGCACGGGCGTTGCAGGCCGCCGGAGCCGACCTGGGGATCCGGGAAATCCTCGACGGGATGCTGGACAGCGTAATCCGGTCCGTACGGCGCGAAATCCCCTGGCGTCCCGGAGCCCGCGAACTGCTGGCCGAGCTTTACGCCGCAGGAATTCCCTGCGCGATGGTGACTATGAGTGAATCGCTGCTGGCCCAAGTCATTGCCGATCAGCTGCCGGAGGGCACCTTCAGGTTCCTGGTGACCGGAGAGATGGTCGCCAACGGCAAGCCTGATCCGGAGCCCTACCTGCTGGCAGCGAAGCTGATGGGCGAAGAACTGGGCACGACCATGGACCTGGACCGCATTGTTGCCGTGGAGGATTCGCTGCCCGGCGTCGCCTCAGCCAAGGCCTCAGGTGCCGTGACCATTGCTGTGCCCAACGCCGTCGACATTCCCCCCCAGTCCGGTATCACGCGCTGGGAAACCCTGGCCGGCCGCACCGTTGAGGATCTGCAGGCGCTGGTTGCGGACAGGGTTACCGCTTCGGCTTAGGGTCTCCCTCTCCGCACGGTGAGTCCGGAGGATTTAGACCGGTTGCAAGGCCCGCAGAGGATTTGAAGATTATCCTCTGTACTATTTCCTCCCAGCGCTACTGGGATAACGTGGTCATACTGCAATTCTGACGAGGATCCGCACGCCTGGCAGCTCCCGCCATCTCTCAGCCACACCAACTGCTTCAGATCGTCCGGAATGTGCTCTCGCTTGGTCTTCTGACGTGGGATAGGTCCCATAGCGACGATGGCCTGAGCCCGCTCCACCTGCTGACGCTGCCGATGTGCCTTCGAAGTGATGAGCGCATATACCTGATCAGCGTTGAGCTCCTCAGATTCCCAATAAAACCTGTCCTGATAATGCCAGTATCGACGCGTACCGATGCGTGCCACCAGCTTGGGATATTGCCTCTGCCGTTCATGATGATTCAGAAATTCACGCTCACTGATCCTTCTCAGCTCGTAAGACTTCCTACCAACCGTTATGACAGCCGGACCGTTGCTGGTCCAAAAACTCCTGCGATGACTGAAAGTCACATTCTCGGCTCTTCTGAGCATCCCCTAGCCCTAAGTTTCTAGTCCAACGATTATTCTCATCATTGCCTAATGACGGCTGTGGACAAGAACAAAACGCCTAGAGCGACCGACTCTTCGAATAGGGGGCAGACACAGTCCTGGGCTAGTACGGCGTGTGCTGGTGGAGGGCGAGCTTCCACTCGCCGTCTTCCTTCGCGTACACACTGCTCAGCAGGGCCGTGTACGGCGTCCCGTCCCGGTCTGCGCGCACCTTGTAGGTGAGGACACCGACGTCGGGCCCTAGATAGGACTCCTCCGGGTCAATGATCTCGAAAGCTGACCAGGGCGGGCCGCCCATGGACTCAATAACCTGCCGGCGGTCCGCGATCCGCAGGCCATTCGTCAGCATCATCACGGGCTCACGCGCCAGCACCTCCGAGTAGAACGCGGTCGCTTCCTCCGGTCCGGTGGACAGCGCGTGCCAGCCGGCCGTTTCAAGTTCCACGAGTTCGTTTTCCATGGTCCGGGAGTGTAGACGCGCCGCAGGCGAACCGACAGGGAGCGAAGGAAACTGCACGCCGGAATAACCCCCGGTGCGTGGGCGCTGGAGAAGGTGTGAAGAAGATTGGATTCCTTTCCTTTGGCCATTATCAGGACGTCCCGGGTTCCCTGACCCCCACGGCCGGCGACGCGCTGCTGCAGGCCATCGACCTGGCGGTCGCGGCTGAAGAGGTCGGCGCCGATGGTGCGTTCGTACGTGTGCACCACTTCGCGCCGCAGCAGGCGTCGCCGTTCCCGCTGCTCGCCGCGATGGCTGCGCGCACGTCCCGGATCGATCTGGGCACCGGCGTAATCGACATGAGGTACGAAAACCCGCTGTACATGGCTGAAGAAGCCGCCGCAACGGACCTGATCAGCGGCGGCAGGCTGCAGCTTGGCATCAGCCGGGGATCCCCCGAGCCTGCGCTGCGTGGAGCCGAGTCCTTCGGTTACGTTCCTGGTGAAGGCGAAACCGACGCGGACATGGCCCGCCACCACACCGCTGTCTTCCGTGCCGCCATCACCGGCCGCGGCATGGCGCCGGCCAACCCGCAGATGACCGGGCACTCAGGCCTGCTGCCGATCGAACCCCAGTCTCCCGGTCTGAGCGACCGCATCTGGTGGGGTTCCGGCACCCGCGCGACGGCGAAGTGGACCGGGGAACAGGGCATGAACCTGATGAGTTCAACGCTATTGACGGAGGACACCGGCGTCCCCTTCGACGAGCTGCAGGCGGAGCAGATCCACGCCTATCACGAGGCTTGGAAGGCGGCCGGGCATCCCGGGCAGGGGAAGGTCTCCGTCAGCCGCAGCATCATTCCGCTGGTCAGCGACCAGGACCGGCGCTACTTCGGTCTCCGCGCGCAGGCTGAAGCCAAGGACCAGGTGGGCCGCCTCGAAGGCGGGCTGGCTCGGTTCGGGCGCAGCTACGTCGGCGAGCCGGATGTCATCGCCAAGGAACTGGCCGACGACGCCGCCGTCCAGCTTGCTGACACCGTGCTGGTCACCGTGCCGAACCAGCTCGGCGTCGACTACAACGCGGCGCTGCTGGAGAACATCGTGAAGCTCGTGGCGCCCGACGCCGGCTGGCGGTAAGCACACGCGCACCGGCGCCGTCGCGCTTCCTCATCGAAATCACAGAAACTGCCCGTTTGAGCCTCCAAACGGGCAGTTTCTGTGATCTCGGTTGGTGGACGGAGGGCTACTTCTTGCGGCCGAACACCAGCGACGCCAGCGCAGTGGCCGCAGTGACGGTGTAGACCGACGGCCAGGCGCCCATCTTCTTGGCCAGCGGGTGGGAGAGTCCAAAGGCAGCCACGTAGGTGGTGGTGAGGGCGACGGCGGTGCCCGTACCGGCGTCGCGCTTCCACAGCGCAAACGCTGCAGCACCTGCTGCGGCGAGGACGGCTCCCCCAAGCTGGCGGTTGCCGGTGTCGCGGGCGGTCTTGTAGCCGCCGATCAGGCCGGCGGAAGTAATGAGCGGGGTCAGAAAAGATGCCACGGTTTTCTCCTTCGATTGGACTTCTCCCAGCCTAACCCCGCTCATCGAGAGGCCAGTTACGGCTCCTTAGCCCCGGCTAAGTCAAGTGGTGGGTGCAACGCTGGGGGGTTAGGCTGCCGGTTGCAGCAGCATGTTCAGCCGGTTGGCTGGGGTATCCATGTCCAGGGTTGGTCTGGGTCTGCGGTTGAGCTTTGCGGCGATGCGGTCCAGATCGTTC
>NZ_VULS01000013.1:0-59355 GCF_009696625.1 Arthrobacter sp. BL-252-APC-1A
GAACGATCTGGACCGCATCGCCGCAAAGCTCAACCGCAGACCCAGACCAACCCTGGACATGGATACCCCAGCCAACCGGCTGAACATGCTGCTGCAACCGGCAGCCTAACCCCCCAGCGTTGCACCCCCCACTTGACTTAGCCGCGTGAAACGAGCCGTAACTGGCCTCTCGATGGGTGACATGGGCGAACCGCGTCAGTCCCCGGAGTGCGCCTGCAGGAAGCTGTAGACCTCGGTCTCATCAACGCCGGGGAATGCGCCCGGCGGCAGGGCGGCCAGCAGGTGCGAGTGCGCGCGGGCACTCGGCCAGGCCATGCCCGACCATTCAGTGGCCAGCTCCGACGGCGGCGTGCGGCAGCAGTCCGGGTCCGGGCAGCGTGACTTGGACCGCTCGGTGGTGTCCCGCCCGCGGAACCACTTCACATGGGCGTATGGAACGCCGATGCTCAGCGAGAACAGTCCGCCGGAACTCCGCTCGGTCCGGGCGGTGCACCAGAACGTGCCCGCCGGAGTGTCGGTGTACTGGTTGTAGGCACTGAATTTGTCCGGCACCGAGAACACCTCACGGCTGGTCCAGTACCGGCAGATCGGCTGGCCCTCGATCGCGCCGGTGTGGTCGGAAGGGAACGTCACGCCGTCGTTTTCGTAGGCCTTGTAGACAATGCCGCTCTCGTGGACCTTCTGGAAATGGGTGTGGATGCCCAGGTGTTCAGTGGCCAGGTTGGTGAAGCGGTGCGCGGCTGTTTCGTAGGAGACCGCAAACGCGTCACGGATATCCTCGACGGCGATTTCCTTGGCTGCCTTGGCCCGCTGCAGGAACTCGACCGTCGCCTTCTCCGGCAGCAGCAGGGCTGCGGCGAAGTAGTTGGTGGCCACGCGCTGGCTGAGGAACTCCCCGTAGCTTCGCGGTGTCTGGTGGTCCAGGACGTAGTGCCCCAGAGCCTGCAGGAGTACTGAGCGCGGATCATGCTCGGAGCGCTGGGACTGGGTCAGGTAGATCCGTTTGTTCTTCAGGTCGGTGACGGAACGGGTGGAGTGCGGCAGGTCCGAGACGTGGTGCAGGCTAAAGCCCAGGTGCGCGGCAATGTCAGCAATAACGTGCTGGGACAGCGGACCGTTGGTATGCCCCACCGAATCCAGGACCTTCTGTGCCGCCTGTTCGTACTCCGGGAAGTAGTTGTTCCGCTCCCGCATCATCGCCCGGAGCTCGCCGTTGGCGCGGCGGGCTTCCTCCGGCGTTGCTACCTGTTCGTTCAGGCGGCGTTCCAGTTCCGCCTGCAGACCCACCAGTGATTCGAGCACGTCCAGGGGCAAACGCGAAGAAATGCGAACCTTCGGAAGGCCCAGGGACTGGTACAGCGGTCCGCGCTGGGCACGTTCCAGCTCGATTTCAAGTGCCGCGCGCCGGCTGGGCGGCTCCGAGCCGAGCAGCTGGTCGATACTCACGTCCAGCGCCTTGGCCAGGGACTGCAGCAGGCCAAGTTTCGGCTCACGCTTGCCGTTTTCGATCAGCGAGAGCTGTGATGCCACGGTCCCGACGGCGGCGCCCAGGTCATCGAGTGTCATGCCTTTGCCCTTGCGCAGGTGGCGTACCCGGCGGCCCAGGGAGATGACGTCGAGCGTGGAGTCAGCAGCGCCGTCGTCGTTCGCTTTGCCGGTTGAAATGGGCCGGTTCCATGTTGCGCTGGTCACAAATTCACAATAAGCGAAGAACTGCGTTTCTTTCCATAGAAAACCTCTAGAAAGGGGGTTGTTTTTGCCCGAGTGTTGATTGCACAGCAAGGAAATGCCGGATCCACGCACCGCCGGCAACGCATCGCAACCTAGGAGACGTAAGGCAATGACGCAGGTACCCAGCCACGAACAGACAGCACGCACCGCAGAGCAGCTCGCCCAGGATTGGGCCACCGATCCCCGCTGGGACGGCATCGAGCGCGATTACACTGCCGAAGACGTCGTCAAGCTCCGTGGCCGCGTCCAGGAGGAGCACAGCCTGGCCCGCCGCGGTGCCGAGAAGCTGTGGGACCAGCTGCGCAACGCCGGCGATGAGGGGTACACGAACACACTGGGTGCCCTGACTGGCAACCAAGCCGTGCAGCAGGTCAAGGCCGGGCTGAAGGCCATCTACCTCTCCGGCTGGCAGGTTGCCGCTGACGCCAACAATTCCGGCCACACCTACCCGGACCAGTCGCTCTACCCGGCCAACTCGGTTCCCACCGTCGTCCGCCGCATCAACAACGCCCTGCTCCGCGCAGACCAGATCGAGTTCGCCGAAGGCATCCAGTCCGTGGATGACTACCTGGTGCCGATCGTGGCCGACGCCGAAGCCGGCTTCGGCGGCCCGCTGAACGCCTACGAACTGATGAAGTCCATGATCCAGGCCGGCGCCTCGGGCGTTCACTGGGAGGACCAGCTCGCCTCGGAGAAGAAGTGCGGCCACCTCGGCGGCAAGGTGCTGATCCCCACCAGCCAGCACATCCGCACCCTTAACGCTGCCCGTCTGGCAGCCGACGTCGCAGACACACCCACCGTGGTGATCGCCCGCACCGACGCCGAGGCAGCAACCCTGATCACGTCCGACGTCGACGAGCGGGACCAGGAGTTCATCACGGGCGAGCGCACCGCTGAAGGCTTCTACAAGGTCCGCAACGGCATTGAGCCCTGCATCGCCCGGGCCAAGGCCTACGCACCGTACTCCGACCTCATCTGGATGGAGACCGGCACCCCGGACCTGGAAATGGCCCGCAAGTTCTCCGAAGCTGTCCGTTCGGAATTCCCGGACCAGATGCTGGCCTACAACTGCTCGCCGTCGTTCAACTGGAAGAAGCACCTGGACGATGACACCATCGCCAAGTTCCAGCGCGAACTCGGTGCCATGGGCTTCAAGTTCCAGTTCATCACCCTCGCCGGCTTCCACGCCCTGAACTACTCCATGTTCGACCTGGCCCACGGCTACGCCCGGTCCGGCATGAGCGCCTACGTGGAACTGCAGGAGCGCGAGTTCGGCGCCGAAGACCGCGGCTACACCGCTACCCGTCACCAGCGCGAAGTCGGCACCGGCTACTTCGACGCAATTGCCACCGCCCTGAACCCTGAGGGCAGCACCCTGGCACTGGCCGGCTCCACCGAAACCGCCCAGTTCCACTAACCAGCACCACTCTCCCCGCCCCATCGAGATAGCAGAAACTGCCCGTTAGGGCCTCGAAAAGAGCACTTTCTGTTATCTCGATGGGCGGGCGGGAAACCCAAATTCTTGAAACACGCCAAGGAGCACGCCATGAACGATCCCATCACCCTGAACGGTATTTCCCTCACCGCTTCGCCGGTCCGCCGGCAGGAGGAGATCCTCACCCCGCAGGCCCTGGACTTCGTCAAGGCGCTGCACCAGGCCACCCACACCCGCCGTCAGGAGCTTCTCCAGCAGCGCCAGGCCCGGCGGCAGAAGATCTCCAACGGCGCTGACCCCTCGTTCCTGCCGGAGACGCGCCACATCCGCGAAGACGACTCCTGGAAGGTGGCTCCCACCGCTCCGGGCCTGGAAGACCGCCGCGTGGAGATCACCGGCCCCGTGGACCGGAAGATGACCATCAACGCCCTGAACTCCGGTGCCAAGGTGTGGCTGGCGGACATGGAGGACTCCTCCACGCCGTCGTGGTCCAACGTGATCAACGGGCAGCTGAACCTGCGTGATGCCCTGAACAACAGGCTTGGCTTCACCTCGCCCGAGGGCAAGGAATACAAGATCAACGGCACCACGCTCACCGACCTGCCCACCATTGTGGTCCGGCCCCGCGGCTGGCACCTGCCGGAAAAGCACATGCTGGTAAACAACACCCCGATTGCCGGCGGAATCGTGGACTTCGGCCTCTACTTCTTCCACAACGCGCACCGGCTGATCGCTGAAGGCCGCGGCCCGTACTTCTACCTGCCGAAGATCGAGAACCACCTCGAGGCCCGGCTGTGGAATGACATCTTCATCCTGGCCCAGGACCTGCTCGGCATCCCGCAGGGCACCATCCGCGCCACCGTGCTGATCGAAACCATCACCGCAGCCTTCGAGATGGAAGAGATCCTCTACGAACTGCGGGACCACGCTGCAGGCCTGAACGCCGGCCGCTGGGACTACATCTTCTCGGTGATCAAGAACTTCCGCACCCGCGGTCCGCGCTTCATCCTCCCGGACCGTTCAATGGTGACCATGACCGCTCCGTTTATGCGCTCCTACACCGAGCAGCTGGTTCGGGCCTGCCACCGCCGCGGAGCCCACGCAATCGGCGGTATGGCCGCCTTCATCCCCAACCGCCGGGACAAGGCAGCGAACGACGTCGCGATGGAGCGGGTGCACGCAGACAAGACCCGTGAAGCCAACGACGGGTTCGACGGTTCCTGGGTTGCCCATCCGGACCTGGTGCCGGTGGCCATGGAGGTGTTCGACGGCGTACTGGGCGACCGTCCCAACCAGCTGGACCGTTCCCGCGAGGACGTGATCCCGAACGACAAGGAGCTGCTCAACGTTGCAGCCACCCCGGGCGTGATCACCGAAGCCGGCATCCGCAGCAACATCGAGGTGGGAATCCGCTACATCGAGTCCTGGCTCCGCGGCAACGGCGCAGCTGCCATCAACAACCTGATGGAAGACGCCGCCACTGCGGAGATCTCCCGTTCGCAGGTCTGGCAGTGGATCCACTCCTCCGCCGTGACCGACGAGGGCGAGATTGTGACCCAGCACTGGGTGCAGGAGCTCATGGACGACGAGTTCGCCAAGCTGGAGCGCTTCGACGGCGACCGTTTCGAGGACGCCCTGGAGCTGTTCGAGGAAGTGGCCTGCGGCGAGCAGTTCCCGACCTTCCTTACCGTTCCGGCCTACGCCCGGTTCCTGCACGAATCCCGGGAACCGGCTGCGGCTGCCTAGGCAGTTAGTCATCGAGAGCGGGGCCGGACGCGAAAGCGTCCGGTCCCGCTTATCGCTTTAAACCGGATCATCTGTGGCCGATGCCACGGCAGTACGGGTCCAGCTCACAGCATGGAACAAGTTGGGAGGCGTAGCATTGATAGGCCGCCGCTGCGGCTAATCCCCCAGTTCAAGGTGTTTCTCCATGTCTTCCTTCGGCCAAGCGCTGGCCCGCGGACTCAACGTCCGGCACATCCGCTTTATGGCACTCGGCTCGGCCATCGGCACGGGCCTGTTTTACGGATCCGCTGCCGCCATCCAGGCAGCCGGTCCCGCCGTGCTCCTTGCCTACATCATCGGCGGAGCAGCGGTCTTCCTGGTAATGCGTGCGCTGGGCGAAATGGCCGTGCGGCATCCTGTGTCTGGCTCCTTCGGCCAGTACGCCAGCCGGTACCTCGGCCCGTTCGCCGGGTTCATCACAGGTTGGACGTTCGCCTTCGAGATGGCCATCGTTGCCATCGCCGACGTCACGGCGTTTGGCATCTACATGGGCTTCTGGTTCCCGGACGTCCCGCGCTGGATCTGGATTCTCGCCGTCGTGCTCCTGATTGCAGCCCTGAACCTCATGCGGGTGAAGGTGTTCGGGGAGACCGAGTTCTGGCTCTCCATCATCAAGGTGGCAGCGATCATCGCCATGATTGCCGGCGGGGCAGCAATCATCGTCTTCGGATTTGGGCTGGAGGATGCCGCCAATCCGGGGCTGGACACGCTGCTGGGCTCCGGCGGCTTCTTCGCCAACGGGTTCTGGGGCCTGCTGGCGTCCTTCTCCGTAGTGATGTTTGCGTTCGGCGGCATTGAAACCATCGGCATCACCGCTGGTGAGGCGGAGAACCCGAAGAAGGCCATCCCCGCTGCCGTGAACACCGTTCCGGTACGGATCCTGCTCTTCTACATCGGCGCCCTCGCTGTGCTGATGATGATCTTCCCGTGGGAGCAGATCGACGGGGAAACCAGCCCGTTTGTGCAGATCTTCGATTCACTCGGCATCCCGGCCGCCGCGCACATCCTCAACGCCGTCGTGATTACCGCCGCTCTCTCAGCCATCAACTCGGACACCTTCGGGGCCGGGCGCATGATGTTCTCCCTCGCCCGGCAGGGCCAGGCCCCGGCCGGATTCGCCCGGATTTCCCGCCGGGGCGTGCCGTGGATGACCGTGGCTGTCATGGCTGCCGTCCTGCTGGTTGGCGTGGTGCTCAACGCCGTGCTGCCTGAATCCCTGTTCCTGCTGATCGCCTCGATCGCCACGTTCGCCACCGTTTGGGTGTGGCTGATGATCCTGCTGTCCCACATCGCCATGAAGCGTGAGATCAAGCGCAATTCCCTGCCGGCCTCGGAGTTCGGCGTGCCGTTCTGGCCGGTTGCCTCCTACGCCGCGCTGGCCTTCATGGTCTTCATTGTGGTGCTGCTGGGCATCATGCCGGACACCCGTGTCGCCCTGATCGTGGGGGTTGTGTGGATCGGCTTCCTCTTTGCCGCCTACCGGATCTGGGTCCGCGGCACCGGCCGGCAGCGCGCAGAGCTGGCTGATGAGACGGGCACGGAGTACGACGCCGCTGCCCGGCCCGGCGCCCCGGTCGCGGACGCGGCGGACGCCCCGGCGACGGACGCGGCGGAGCAGCGCTAGCCTTCGCCCCAGCAGAGGCAGAACGGATGGCCGGCGGGATCTGCGTACACCTGGAAGCCGTTGGGGACAGTCGTGTCCGGGGCTGCCTGCAGCAGCTCCGCTCCCAGAACCAGGGCTTCGGCGTGGGCTGAGTCCAGGTCCTCAACGTAGAGATCCAGATGCATCTGCTGCGGCTGTCCGTCCGGCCACTGCGGCCTGATGTGGTCCGGTGCCAGCTGGATGGCGAGGACTTTCTCGCCGTCCACCCGGATGCTGTGCCAGTCGTAGTCTGTTTCAACAATCGTTCCGCCGAGCATTGAAGCCCAGAACGTGCTCTCCACGTTGAGGTCCGGTGCGTCTATGGCGAGTACCTGCCTGCGAATTTTCATGCCGGGATCATGCCACAGGAAACCGGGGCAGGGAATGGTGCCGGGAATAGATCAGGTTCGTCCCGTAGTTGCCGACAGTGTGCTGGTAGAAATCTGGTCCGATATCGGATGCCCCTGGTGTTTTATTGGCAAGCGGCGCTTTGAGGCTGCCCTGTCCCGTTTCGAGCATGCCCCGGAGGTGGAAGTCCGCTGGCGCAGCTACCAGCTTGATCCCACCCTGCCCGAGCGTTTCAAAGGCTCGGAGGTCGAGTACCTGAGCAAGGTCAAGGGAATGGATCCCGCGCAGGTTTCCGGGATGCTGCAGCATGTCACCGAGCAGGCCGCCGGCGTAGGGCTGAGCTACCGCTTTGATGAGCTGAAGGTCGCAAACACGTTTACCGCGCACCGGCTGATCCACCTTGCACGTGACACGCGCGGCCCCGAAGCCGCTGCTGCCGTGAAGGAAGCGCTGCTCTCGGCGCACTTCGAAAAGGGCCTGGACATCTCGGACAAGGCGGTGCTGGCCGGCATCGGTGCTGATGCCGGGCTGGAGCCGGAAGCAGTGCGCGAAGCCCTCTCCGGCACCGACTACACCGATTCCGTGAACGCTGACATTGCCGAGGCGCGTGCCTTGGGAGTCACCGGCGTGCCGTTCTTTGTCCTGGACAGGAAGTTCGGCCTTTCCGGCGCCCAGCCTGAAGACCTGTTCCTGCAGGCCCTGACACAGGCTTGGGAGGACGGGCACCGGCCGCTTCAGCCCGTAGTACCGGAAGGCGGAGCCTGCGCCGTGGACGGCAGCGGCTGCTAGCCTGCGTCCGCTCCTTCACTCTTCCAGGGGCAGGTGATCGGACCGGGAGCTGCGGCCTGCGCTGTTTCAAGCGGAATCAGGTCGCTGTAGCCGGAGCCGAGGACAACGTCCACTGAGGCATCCTCCCTGTCGTCCTGGATGTACTGGGTGTCCGGGATCTGCTGCTGGATGGTGAAGGCCCCGGGTTCGCCTTCCGGTCCGGAGAGAATGATGGCCGTCATTCCTTCCCGGTTCACGGTGCTGTTGCCCACTACGCCTATCGCAAAGCCGCGGGTCTTCAGTGCCTCGGCAACCTGCCCGGCGAGCCCGGGAGTCGCCGTCGTGTTGTAGACGTTTACCGTGACGGACTCCGGTGGCTGGTACGTGTAGGGGCCTGCGGGACATCCTGATTCCACTGCCGGGCGGGGTTCCGCGCGGGGCAGTGCGATCCAGCCTGCCGTGATTCCCTGCGCGACCACTGCGGCTCCAATAAGCACGGCGATCAGCAGGCCGAGCACTACCGTGTGCAGCGTGCGCTTGCGGCGTGCGCGCTCCTCTGCGGCCTCGGTGCTTTCGTCATCGTCAAAAACGGCACCCAGATCCTGCTCGGTGACAATTCGGTGGCCGTGCCACTCCGTGGGGTCGCCCTCTTCCTGAGCTCCCTTGCGCTGCCCTCGAAGGGGCTCGTTAGTCATCGATCACCAGCACACGGGCGTGCAGGATGGTGCGCTGATGCAGTGCCGTCCTGACTGCCCGGTGCAGTCCGTCTTCCAGGTACATGGTGCCCCTCCATTGCACTACGTGCGGAAAAAGGTCTCCAAAGAAGGTCGAATCCTCGGCCAGCAAAGCACCGAGATCCAGGGTGGCCTTAGTGGTCACCAGCTCGTCCAGCCGGACCTGCCGGGGAGGTACCGCTGCCCAGTCCTTGGGAGTTACGTATCCATGGTCGGGGTAGGGGCGCTCGTCGCCAACAGCTTTGAAGATCACTAATCCAGAGTAGAGAAGTTCCGCACCCAAGGAAACAGGACGCCCCGCCAGCACCCGCAGGATTACGCCGATCGGGGCCGAATACGGCATGTGCGCAGGTCCGGGGATACTTAAGCATGACTTCTGCACGTTTTGGACTCCTGCTCGACGTCGACGGTCCGGTCGCATCGCCGGTTACCCGTTCGGTCTCCCCTGCCGTGATTAGCCACCTCGTTTCGCTTGCCTCCGCAGGGTGGCCGGTGGTGTTCAATACCGGCCGATCGGATGACTTCATCCGCAAGCAGGTCATGGAGCCGATGATCGCCGCCGGCCTTCCCTCCGGCGTCCAGGTGCATGCCATCTGCGAAAAGGGCGGCGTCTGGTTCTCCTTCAACGGAACCGGCCAGGGCGAGGTGAGCGTGGATGAGGAGCTGGCATTGCCGGAACCCTACGCTGCCGCCATTCGGGAGCTGGTGGCCCGGAAGTACACCGGGCACATGTTCTTCGACGAGACGAAGCGGTCCATGGTCTCGGTGGAGCAGAACGTGGACGTTGCCAACGCGGACTACCTGGCGGAGCAGAAAGAGTTCGACGCCGATGCCCTGGCGCTGATGTCTGAGTTCGACATGGGTGTGTGCCGGCTGGACCACCACGCGCCGAACTCCGACGATTCCGTCGACTACCGGATCGACCCCACCATCATCTCCACGGACATCGAGGCCCTCGGCGTTGGCAAGGACCTTGGCGCCCGGCGGGCGCTGGCACTGCTGGAGGCCGACGGTACTGCTGTCCCGCGGACATGGCGGACGGTCGGCGACTCACGCACCGACTACGCAATGGCTGATGAACTGCATGCCCTGGGCTACGACGTCGCGCATGTGGACGTGCGTCCGGCTGACGGTGTGCCCGCCAAACCGTATCCGGTACTCACCGCCGGAGAACGAATTCACGACGACGCCGGCGAGGCTTTCCTGCGCCGGTGGACGCAGATGGCGGCTGGGGAGGCTTCGGACGACTCGGCCGTGGTCTAGGCGCAGGCGCAACCCCCTGAGGATGGCCGAGGAGAACCGGGAACAGGCGGGCAAAGCACCCGCCGTTCCAGGACCGGAGCGTCCTTAAACCGTGTTTGTTACGCCACGCCCCACGCGCAACACATCAAAGCCGCAGGTCAGAGCTGAATGACGCCATGTTGCGTAACATTTGGTTCCCAGTTGACAGGCCCCGGTGCTACGTTTCCGGAATGAGCGATAACCCCACATCGATTCCTGTCCTGGACCTCAGCACGGCCCGCAACGCGGACGGCACCTTCAACACCGAATTCATCGACAAGCTCCGCGAAGCGACCCACAAGATCGGGTTCTTCCAGCTGGTGGGCTACGGTGCAGGCGAGGAACGCGTCAAGGACCTTTTCGATGTCACCAAGCGCTTCTTCGACCTCCCGCTTGAGGACCGCCTTGAGCTGGATAACCGCAAGTCGCCGCACTTCCGCGGCTACACCCGGCTTGGCACCGAACTGACCCAGGGCCGCCCCGACGCCCGCGAGCAGGTCGACTTCGGTCCGGAGCGCGAGCCCGTGGCGGACTACCCCGCAGACCAGCCGTACTGGCTGGTGCAGGGACCCAACCTCTTCCCGGACACGGTGCTGCCGGAACTGCGCGAGACCTCCATGGAGTGGGCCGAGCTGATGAGCGAGGTCGGCGCCGAACTGCTCGCCGCCATCTCCGTTTCGCTGGAGCTGCCGGAGGACCACTTCACCGAACCGTTCGAGGGCACCCCTGCCTGGATGGCCAAGCTCATCCACTACGTGGGCGGCGTCGTGAAGGAAGCCGGCACCCAGGGTGTTGGTGCCCACGCTGACTACGGTTTTGTGACCCTGCTGCTGCAGGACGAGGTGGGCGGCCTGGAGGTCAAGCCGCACGAATCCGACGAGTTTATTCCGGTTGAGCCGATCCCCGGTGCGCTGGTCGTGAACCTGGGCGAGATGCTGGAAGTCGCCACCCAGGGCTACCTCTCCGCGACCATTCACCGTGTGCAGGCCCCGCCGCCCGGCGTCGACCGCTATGCCATTCCGTTCTTCTGGTCCCCGCGCCTGGATTCAGTCATTGATCCGGTGCAGCTGCCTCCGGCCCTCGCGGACCAGTCCCGCGGCATTTCCGACGACCCGCAGAACCCGATGCTGGCTTCCTACGGCGCCAATGTCCTGAAGGGCTGGCTCCGCGCCCACCCCCAGGTCGCTGCCATCCACCACCCGGAGCTGGTTCCAGCGAAGAAGTAGCAAAACGCACGACGGCGGCGCGGCGGGCAGGTGCTTACGGCATCTGGCTGCCGGGCCGTTGGCGTTTTGGTGCCCGTTCCTCTCCCCACCCGAACCCGATAGGGTGAACGGACCGGCAGCGACGCCGGCTCTGAACAGGAGAATACGAATGGCGACAGTCCCGGGCCCGCTTGATCACACATTCACTGCCCCCATCGGGGTGAAGGTCAAAGGCGATGTCTGGTCCTGCGTGGAGATGCCGGGATCTGCTGAGTTCTTCGGTACCGGAAAGACCGTGAAGGTTGCCGCCACCGTAGACAACGAACCTGTGCGCGGCGGCCTTATGCCCACCGGACAGGGCGGCCACATGCTTTCAATCAGCGCCAAGCTGCGCAAAAAACTGGGCAAGGACATCGGGGACACGGTCACCGTCCGGCTCACCGAGCGGCTCAGCTAACCGCCCCAAAGTCCGTCGGGGCTAGGAAAGCCAGCTGCCCCGGCGCATCACCCGGACAGGCACCAGCGCCTCATCCAGCACGATCAGATCAGCCGAAGCCCCGGGAATCAGTGAGCCCAGCCCCTGTCCGCGGCCCAGTACTCTCGCTGGCACGGCGGCGGCAGAGATAACGGCGTCCGTCAGGGGAACTCCTGCGCCCACGGCGTTCCGCACCAGGTCCACCATTGCCGCAGTGCCGCCGGCAATCGAACCTGTGGTTGTCAGCCGGGCTACGCCGTCCTGGACCAGGACTTCAGCCGGACCCAGCCGGTACTGGCCGTCAGCCAGGCCTGCCGCTGCCATCGAATCGGTAACCAGAGCGATGTTTCCGGCTCCCAGCAGGTCGAACATGGTCGCCACCAGGTAGGGGTCCAGATGCGTATTGTCCGCAATGAGCTCGACGGCGGCGTTGCCCGCCCCAGCAGCGCGCAGGCAGGCCGAAACAGCCCCGGGTGCCCGGTGGTGCATCGGATCCATTCCGTTAAACAGGTGCGTGACCGTGGGCCGGGCACCGGACTGCCCGGATGCAGCAAGGAGCTGGCGCGCCCTGCCCAAGGACTCGTGGGCCTGCTCGGCCGTGCAGGCGGTATGTCCCAGGGAAGGGGTTACGCCGTTCCCGGCAAGCAGTTCCACCAGGGCGTCGGCGCCGGGCAGCTCCGGCGCATAGGTCATGGTGCGCAGCCAGCCGCGCCCGGCCCGGATCAGTGCCTCCGCCAGTTCCAGGTCCGGTGCCAGCAGCCAGCGCGGATCCTGCGCCCCGCAGCGGACTTCGGACAGGAAGGGGCCTTCCAGGTGGATGCCCGCGACCAGGCCTTCCTCGGCCAGCCCCGCGAGCAGCGCCACTTGCCGCAGCAGCACTTCAGGTTCATCAGTGACCAGGCTCGCCATCACCGTGGTGCTTCCGGCAGCGTGCAGCCTGGCAACTGCACCGCGGATCGCTGCGGCGTCGGCGCGGGAAAAGTCGACGCCGTAGGCTCCGTGGCAGTGCAGGTCCACCAGCCCCGGAACCATGACCTGCCCCGGAGCGAGATCCACGACGTCGTCTGCCGGAGCAGGTGCCAGATCCGCGGAGGGACCGGCATAGGTGACCACACCGCCGTCGAGCACCACTGCTGCATCCGGAAGCAGCGTCTCGAGAACTGCCACACCGCGAAGCACCAGGCGTGGGCGGTCGGCGGACTCCGGAACAGGATTCGTGGCCGTCATATATATGGTCCTTTGGCTAGAGGAGGGAGGCGGCGGCAGCGTCGGCCAGGACGGCAACCCGCCCATGCAGCTGCAGGACGGATGCCGGGCACTCCGGGCTCACGGGACCCTTCAGCGCCGCGTGCAGTGCCTGCGCTTTGTCTTCGCCCTGGGCGATGAGCAGCAGCTGCCCTGCCTCGAGGATGGTGCCCAGCCCCTGGGTCAGGCAGCGGGTAGGCACACTGTCGAGTGAGTCGAAGAACCGCCGGTTGGCACGCCGGGTGTCTTCGGTGAGGACTTCAACCCGGGTCCGGGAATCCAGCGCTCCGCCGGGTTCGTTGAACGCCAGGTGCCCGTTGCGTCCGATACCGAGAATCTGAAGGTCGATTCCGCCCGCCTCCGCGATCAGCCGTTCGTAATCATCGCAGGCTGCCTGCAGGTCAGCCCGGTGCGGATCCGGGACGTGCACGGTCTGCGGATCAAGCCCCAGGGGTTCGATAATCTCCCGGCGCAGGACTTCCGCGTAGCTTTCCGGATGACCGGGCGGCAGGCCGACGTACTCGTCCAGGGCGAACCAGGCTGCATTACGGTAGTCCGCATGTGTGCCCGCGAGCGCCTCATAAAGGGGCGCCGGCGATGAGCCGGTGGCCACACCGATCACGGGCGCAGGCCGGGCGGAGAGCGCATCCAGCACTAGCCGGGCAGCGGCGGACCCGATTTCTGCCTGGTCCAGGATCTGCAGCAGCGGAGCAGCGGGATGGTCCATGGTTCCGGCGCTCACGCGTCACGCAGCTTCGCGAGCTGGCCACGAATACCGTCAAAGTGCCGGCGGAGCCGTTCAGAAGCGAGTTCCTTGTCCCCCGCCTTGACGGCTTCCAGGATTCCCCGGTGCACGGCGGCGTTCTCCTCCAGGTTGACCAGCGGGTCTCCGCCGAGCTCCAGATGGATCTTGCGGTAGACCTGCCAGAAGACAGACATCAGGTTTGAAAGCAGTTCGTTGCCCAGGGGTTCGAAGAGCTGGTAGTGGAAGCGCTCATCCACCTCGGTGAAGGTGTTTCCATCGGCGGCCGCGGCTTCCATCTCCTGGACCGTAGCTTCAATCTCCGCCAGGTGCTCAGGAGTCCAGAGGTCCATGGCTTCGCCGATGAGGCCGGCTTCCAATGCCTGCCGCACGTCCACCAGCTGGAGCGCTTCCTTGCCCTCGTGCCGAAGCGAGAGCCGCCCCCGGAAGGTCAGGCCGTCCGCCAGCGCATCGAAATTGGCCGGAGCCACGAACATCCCAAAACCGTGCCGGATCTCCACTACACCGAGGGCCTGCAGGACCTTCAGCGCTTCACGCAGCGTGTTCCTGCCGATCCCCAGTGCCGCGGCCAGCTCCGCCTCGGTGGGAAGGGCGTCTCCCGCCTTGAGGTCGCGCTCCAGGATGAGTTCCATGATTTCAGCCTGCAGGGCCCGCGAACGGTTCTGGGCACTGAACCGCGCCGGCGGCAGTGAAGCATGGGGCAGGCTCATAAGTCCTCCTGGGACGGCAATTCGATGGGCTATGGAATAAAACTTAGCCGATAGCACCACAGGTTATAGGATGTCCTATCTTTAGGACAGAGTTACAAAAAGAGTGTCTTGAGATCGCTTGACGTTCTTATGTGAGGAACCTTACAGTTCTCGGAACAAGCATCGGACATCCTACGTCCGATAAGTGACATGGATGGCGAGGCAACAGATGAATAATTCTCTTGACACCAGCGGCCTGCTGAACGACTCAAGCCGCCGCAACTTCCTCAAGCTGGCAGGCGTCATGGGTGCCGCCGCAGCTTTCGCAGGCTCTATTTCGGCCTGCAGCCCCGGCGGAAGTCCCGCCCCGGCCGGCAGCGCTGCCGCAGCCGAGGGTACGGGCTCCATCGAGGCCGGCATCTCTTACCAACTCTCGACGGGCTTCGACCCGATGATCTCCACCGGAGCCACTCCGCAGGCAGCAAACCTGCACATCTTCGAAGGCCTGACCGAACTGCATCCGGCAACCCGGGAACCGTTCCTGGCGCTGGCCGCCGCCGAACCCACCCAGGTCGATGACACCACCTGGGAAGTGAAGCTCCGCGACGGCGCGAAGTTCCACAACGGCGATCCGGTCACCACCGAAGACGTCGTCTTCTCCTACGAGCGCGTCCTGGATCCGGCGAACCAGTCGCTTTTCGCCGGCTTCATCCCCTTCATCGATTCTGTCAGTGCAAAGGACGACTCAACCGTCCAGTTCAAGCTGAAGTACCCGTTCCCCGGCTTCAGCTCACGCATCTCAGTCATCAAAGTTGTGCCGAAGGCCGTCGTCACCGCAGATCCTGAAGGCTTCGACCTGAAGCCGGTCGGCTCCGGACCGTACAGCCTGGTCTCCGCCGTCAAGGAAGACCGCATCGTCTTCAAGAAGTTCGACGACTACAACGGCAAGTACCCGGCCCGCGTCGCGGACATGACCTGGCTGCTGCTGGCCGACCCGGCCGCCCGCGTGGCCTCCGTCCCTTCCCGCACCCAGGCCATCGAGGATGTTCCCTACCTGGACGTGGACCAGCTGGCCACCAAGGTTGAGGTGGAATCCGTCCAGTCCTTCGGCCTGCTGTTCCTGATGTTCAACTGCGCCAAGTTCACCGACAAGCGCGTCCGGCAGGCCCTGCACTACGCAGTCGACACCGAAGCCGTGATCACCAAGGCGCTGCTGGGCAACGCCACTGCCGCCACGTCCTACTTCCAGAAGGGCCACCCGTCCTACAGCGAAGCAGCCGGGGTCTACGGGTACGACGCCGCCAAGGCCAAGTCGCTGCTGCAGGAAGCCGGCGTCCAGGACCTGACCATCACCCTGACCTCCACCGACACCGGCTGGGTCACCCGTGTGGTGCCGCTGATCAAGGAATACTGGGACGCCATCGGAGTGAGCACCACCCTTGAGATCCTCCAGTCCGCAGCCGTCTACGCACCGGAAAAGGTGGGTGGCAAGAACTTCGACGTGCTCTGCGCCCCCGGCGACCCGTCCGTCTTCGGCAACGACGGTGACATCCTGCTCAGCTGGTTCTACCGCGGCGCCACCTGGATGGAGAACCGTGCCGGCTGGAACACCACTCCGGAATACGCCGACGTACAGGCGAAGCTGGACGAGGCCGTGAAGCTGGATCCGGAAGAAGCCAAGGCCATCCATTCCTCCGTGGTGGACATTGTCTCCGAAGAGGTTCCGCTGTACCCGCTGCTCCACCGCAAGCTGCCCACTGCCTGGGACACCAATGCATTGGACGGCTTCGCGCCGCTGCCCACCACCGGCGTCTCCTTCGTCGGCGTCGGCCGCAAGTAAACCTCCGGCACTAAGCACCACCCGCGGCGGGGTGCCTCCCCCCAGGCACCCCGCCGGCTCTTTCCCGCACATTGGAGTTCCTGAGTGACAATGTTTATCCGCCTCCTGGGGCGCCGGCTCGCAGTCCTGCCGATTATGCTCTTGGGCGTTACGGTCATGGTCTTCGTAGTGCTGTCCGTGATCCCCGCTGACCGCGCCACCGCTGTCCTCGGGGAGAATGCCAGCGAAGAGGCCAAGGATGCCTGGCGTGAGGAACGCGGGCTCAACGAATCCCTGGTGGTCCAGTTCTTCCGCTACCTGGGCGGCGTGATCCGCCTAGACTTCGGCGTCACCAACCCACCGGAAGAATCCGTGGCCACCAAGATCGCCTCGGCCTTCCCCGTCACCCTGCAGCTGACCTTCCTGGGCATCCTGCTGGCCGTCGTCCTGGCACTCAGCCTCGGCATCACCGCCGCCCTGTACCGCGACCGCTGGCCGGACCAGGCCATCCGCATCTTCTCCATCGCAGCAATCGCCACCCCCTCCTTCTGGCTGGCCATCCTGCTGATCCAGTGGTTTGCCCTTCCCGAAGGCTCGATCTTCCCCACCGGCGGCCTCGCCTGGGCAGACCAGTACGGCTTCGTCGGCTGGCTCTACTCCATGGCTCTGCCCGCCCTGGCACTGGGCATTCCGATTTCCGCGTCGCTGATCCGGGTGGTCCGCACCTCCATGGTGGAGGAACTGGACCGCGACTACGTCCGCACCGCCATTGGCAACGGCGTGCCCTACCGCACCGTGGTTGCCCGCAACGTGCTGCGCAACGCCCTCGTCACTCCCGTCACCGTGCTGGGCCTCCGTGTGGGCTATCTGCTGGGCGGCGCCGTCGTCATTGAAAAGATCTTCAGCCTCAACGGCATGGGCGACCTGATCGTGGTGGGCCTGACGACGTCGGACACCAACCTGGTACAGGGCGCGGTCCTGACCATCGCGGTCGCCTTTGTCCTGGTCAACATCGTGGTTGACCTGCTCTACCTGGCCATCAACCCCCGAATCCGGACGGTGTAACCATGCGCAACTCACTGGCCGAGCGGCTCAGCAGCACCGGTGCCCGCTTCACCGCATTGAACCTCAGCTCCAAACTCGCCCTGGGTTTCCTGGGCTTCATAGTCCTGGTGGCCATCGTCGGGCCGTTCTTCGCTCCCTTCGGGGAGAACGAATCCAGCGCACCCGTACTCGCTCCCGGCGGCGAACACCTCTTCGGCACCGACGGGTCCAGCTATGACGTGTTCTCCCGCCTGCTTTACGGCGCCCGCGTTTCAATCGCGATCGGCCTTGGCGCCGTTGCCCTGGCCCTGGTCCTCGGCTCGATCCTGGGTGCCATCGCCGCGACCTCCCGCAAAGCCGTCAGCGAGACGGTGATGCGCATCCTGGACATTCTGATGGCCTTCCCCGGCATCGCACTGGCAGCTGCCCTGCTGTTCGCGCTGCGGGACCACTCGCTGAACCTGTTCGGCTCCACCGTTCCGGTGCTGATCCTGGCGATCGCCATTGTCTACACGCCGCAGCTGGCCCGCGTGGTCCGCGCCAACGTGCTCGCCCAGTACGGCGAGGACTACGTCCGTGCCGAACGCGTGATCGGCGCCGGCCGCACCTACATCCTGCTCAAGCACATTGCCCGCAACTGCGCCGCCCCGGTGCTGGTCTTCGCCACCGTGATGGTCGCCGACGCGATCATCCTGGAAGCGTCGCTCTCGTTCCTGGGTGCAGGCGTGCAGCAGCCCGCAGCCTCCTGGGGCAACGTCATGGCCGACGGCCGCAACGTGGTCTTCAGCGGCGCCTGGTGGCCCACCACTTTCGGCGGCATCACCATCCTGCTGACCGTCCTGGCGCTGAATATCCTGGCCGAAGGCCTGACCGACGCCATGGTGAACCCGCGGAGCCGCAAGCCGCGCACGCACGCTCCGGCCGCCGTCGGCGCCGTCGCCACCGCTGCCCAGCCTTCCGCACTGGATGCTGCCGGCACCTCGCTGACGGAGCACGACGGCGCCACTCCGGATGCCGGCGCCGGTGCACCTTCCGTGGGCGCGAACGTCCACAAACCCGGCTCGCTCGAAGCCCTCGCCGTGGAGCTGGACCGGCTTGCCGCCGTCGAGGCTTCCCGCACGGACCGCCTGCCCGCCGTGGCAGCGGATGCGCCGGTAATCCTGGAAGTGAAGGACCTCTCCATCCGTTTCCCGGAACGCTACGGCGACACCGCCATTGTGGACCGGGTCAGCTTCACCGTCCGCGAAGGCGAGACCATGGGCCTGGTCGGCGAATCCGGCTGCGGCAAGTCCATCACGTCGCTTGCCATCATGGGCCTGCTCCCCCGCACCGCGCAGCTCAGCGGTTCCATCCGGTTCAACGGCAAGGAGCTGCTTACCAACGTTCCGAAGGAACGCGACCGGCTCTACAAGGGCCTGCGCGGCGAGCAGATCGCCATGGTCTACCAGGACGCCCTCAGCTCCCTGAACCCGTCCATGCTCATCAAGGACCAGATGGCCCAGCTCACCCGCCGCGGCGGCCGCAAGAGCCCCCGCGAACTGCTGGAACTGGTGAAGCTGGACCCGGACCGCACGCTCAAGAGCTACCCGCATGAGCTCTCCGGCGGCCAGCGCCAGCGCGTGCTCATTGCCATGGCGCTCTCCCGTTCGCCGAAGATCGTGGTGGCGGATGAACCGACAACAGCGCTGGATGTGACCGTGCAGAAACAGGTGGTGGACCTGCTGAACGAACTGCGTGAGCAGCTTGGCTTCGCCATGGTGTTCGTCAGCCACGACCTGGCGCTGGTGGCGTCCCTGGCGCACCGCGTCACGGTGATGTACGCCGGGCAGGTGGTTGAATCCGGCGACGTCTCGGACCTGCTGCAGGACCCCCGGCACGAATACACCCGCGGCCTGCTCGGTGCGGTGCTCTCCATCGAGGCCGGCGCCGAACGCCTGCACCAGATCCAGGGCACTGTTCCCTCGCCCCGGGATTTCGCGGCGGGCGACCGGTTCGCTGAACGTTCCCTGCGGCCCGACGCCGATCCGAACCAGGTCCTTGAATTCGTCCAGGTTGGGGACAGCACGCACTACTGGGCCAGCCACGAAACCGCCGGTTCACAGGACCTGGTGGAATCCGGCACAAGCACAAGGCAGGAAGCATGAGCACGGAAAACAGCACCGCCCCCGTCCTGGAGCTGAAGGGCATCAAGGTCCATCACCGGGCCCGCACCGGCTCGCTGTTCCGCCCGAACATCGTCAAGGCCGTGGACGGGGTGGACTTCACCGTGCGCCGCGGGGAAACCGTGGGCATCGTGGGTGAATCCGGCTGCGGCAAGTCCACCCTGGCCTCCGTGCTGGTGGGCCTGCAGGAGCCCACGGCAGGTGAAGTACTGTTCAACGGCCAGAAGGTCAGCACGCGGGCCTCCTCTTCGAAGAAGACCTTCGGCCGCGCCGTCGGCGTCGTCTTCCAGGACCCGGCCACTGCGCTGAACCCGCGCATGACCATCCAGGACATCCTCACCGACCCGCTGCAGGTCCACGGAATCGGCACCCAGGCCTCCCGGCTGGCACGGGTCAAGGAGCTGCTGAGCTTGGTCGGGCTGCCGCAGTCCGCCGCCGAAGTTACCCCGCACCAGGTTTCCGGCGGCCAGCGCCAGCGTGTGGCCATCGCGCGGGCCCTGGCGTTGGGCCCCTCGGTGATCGTCGCTGATGAACCGACGTCCGCCCTGGACGTTTCCGTCCGCGCACAGGTCCTGAACCTGCTTTCGGACCTGAAACGGGAACTGAACCTGGGGATGGTCTTCATCTCGCATGACATCCAGACCGTCCGCTACGTCTCCGACCGGATCTGCGTCATGTACTACGGGCGCATCGTCGAGGAGGGACCGGCAGCAGAAGTCTTTGACCGGCCCGCCGATGACTACACCAAGAGCCTGCTCGGCGCGGCTCCCAGCCTTTTGCACGTCTAGAACTAGAACCAAGCACTGGAGAACCACTTGTCACACGCATCCAAGCCCAGCTTCCACGGCGTCATCCCGCCGGTCGTCACGCCCCGCACGGCGGACGGCGCCGTTGACACGGCGTCGCTGGAGAAGCTGACCAAATACCTGCTCGACGGCGGCGTCACGGGGCTTTTTATCCTCGGTTCCTCCGGTGAGGTCCCCTACCTCACCAACGAGGAACGCGACACGGTCATCCGCACAGTGGCCGGCGTCAACGCCGGTGAAGTCCCCGTGATCGCCGGTGCCTGCGAACAGACCACGGCCCGCACCATCGAGGAAGGCCGCCGCCTGATTGGCCTGGGAGCGGACGCCATCGTGGCGACGTCGCAGTTCTACGCCATCTCCGATGCCGCCGAGACCGAGACCCATTTCCGTTCCCTGCACGCTGCCTTCGACGTGCCGCTGTTCGCCTACGACGTTCCCGTCCGCACCCACTACAAGCTGCCGCTGCCGCTGCTGGTGCAGCTGGCGCAGGACGGTGTGCTGGCCGGCGTGAAGGACTCCTCCGGTGATGACGTATCTTTCCGCCAGCTGCTGCTGGCAACCCGCGGCCTGCCGGACTTCGCCGTCTTCACCGGCCACGAAGTAGTAGTGGACGGCGCGCTGCTTGGCGGCGCAGCCGGTGTGGTTCCTGGTCTGGGCAACGTGGACCCGGCCGGTTACGCAGCGCTCTACTCTGCCGCGCAGGCGGGCAACTATGCCGAAGCGGCACGCGTGCAGGACCGGTTGGCAGGCCTCTTCGACATTGTCTATACCCCCACTCCGGGACGGGTCTCCCCCGGCGCGGCTGGCCTGGGAGCGTTCAAGACCGCCTTGATGCTGCTCGGTGTCATCGAAACGAACGTTATGTCCGCTCCGATGGCGGCCCTGAACGAGGCCGAGACCGCAGCGATCCGCACCATCCTCGAACGCAGCGGACTGCTCTGAGTCCCATGCGCCACGTCATCGGGATCGATCTGGGCGGCACCAAGACTGCCGGCGGAATTGTCGACGGCGCCGGGAACGTGCTGTTCTCCTCCGCGGTACCGACGCCGTCGCAGGCCGGTGCGGGCAAGGTCCTGCAGGCTGCCGCCGGGCTGGTGGCTTCGCTGCAGGCCGAGGCGGAGAGCCGCGGCCTGCACGTGGATGCCCTGGGCGTCGGCTCCGCCGGCGTGATCGACTCAGCCCGCGGCGTCGTGCTCTCCGCCACGGATTCAATCCGGGGCTGGGCCGGGACAGCCCTGGCTGCCGAGCTCACCGTACGCACCGGCCTGCCCGCCACGGTTCTGAATGACGTCCACGCCCACGCCCTGGGCGAGAGTTGGCTCGGCGCCGGTGCCGGTGTTCCGAGTGTCCTGTTTATGGGCATGGGCACCGGCGTTGGCGGCAGTTACGTGCTGGACGGCCAGCCGCTGGAAGGCGCGTCCTTCGCGGCCGGGCACACGGGGCACCTCGCCTCGCCGTTCGCCGTCGAGTCTGGGCAGCCGCTGCCCTGCAGCTGCGGCGGCGCCGGGCACGTGGAGGCTGTCGCGTCCGGCCCGGGGATCCATGCCCTCTACACCCGGCTGGGCGGCAGCACGGCCGCGGACACCCGCGGCGTCTATGCCCTGGCGGCCGACGGCGACCCTGTCGCCGCAGAGGCACTGCGCCGCGGTGCAGCGGCGGCCGGTTCTGCGATCGGCGGGCTGGCCAACGTCCTGGATCCGCACATCGTGGTGGTGGGCGGCGGCTTGGCCTTTGCCGGTCCGCTCTGGTGGGACGCCATGGAAAACCAGGCCCGCGCGGAGCTGCTGCCTCCACTGTCCGGCCTAAAGATCGTTCCCGCGCAGCTTGGCGAGACCGCAGCCATCCGCGGCGCCGCCCGCCGTGCCCTGACGCTGATCCCCGCTACCGAAGGCTCCCATGCTTAATCTCGAAACCCTCCGCAGCTCCCTGATCGTTTCCTGCCAGGCCTACCCCGGCGAACCGATGCGGGATCCGCGCACTACTGCGCAGGTGGCCCAGTCCGCTGTGATCGGCGGCGCCGCAGCTGTGCGGGTGCAGGGCCTCAGCGATATCGCCCGGGTGCGTTCCGCCGTCGAAGTTCCGGTGATCGGGCTGTGGAAGGACGGGCACGACGGCGTCTTCATCACTCCCACCCTGCACCACGCCCTGGCCTGCGCGGGAGCGGGCGCACACATCGTGGCGCTGGACGGCACCCGGCGGGAACGTCCGGACGGACTGTCCCTGGCGGAAACCATCACTGGGGTGCACAAGGGCTCCCCCGCGCTGGTGATGGCCGACTGCGGATCAGCAGCCGACGCCGTTGCAGCCGCGGAGGCTGGTGCGGACATTCTCGGCACCACGCTCGCCGGATACACCGGGGAACGGCCAAAAACGGACGGGCCGGATCTGGAGCTGCTCGCCGAAATCGCATCCTTGGACCTCGGACTGCCGCTGATCGCCGAAGGCCGCATCCATACCCCTGCACAGGGACGGGCTGCGCTGGATGCCGGAGCGTTCGCCGTCGTTGTGGGTACTGCCATTACCCATCCGGCAACGATCACCGGTTGGTTCGCGGACGCACTCGCGCCGTGAAGACTTCCGTGAAACCGTTTCGGGACCGCGTGGACCCCGAGCTGCTGCCCGGGCTGGCTTATTCGGAGACCTATCCCCCACCGGTAACCCGGGCGGAACTGGCGGATTTCCGGAACCAGGCACCTCCTCCTGCCGCCGTGGATGCTGCGGACGTGCAGATCCGGGACACAGTCCTCGGCGGGCTGGCCCTTCGGGTCTTCACACCCGCCGGTCCGGGACCGCATCCGGCGGTGTACTGGCTGCATGGCGGCGGAATGATTGCCGGCAGCGTTGAGCTGGAAACGGCGTACTGCGCTTCCCTGTGCTCCAGCATCGATGCCGTAGTGGTGGCGGTGGACTACCGGCTGGCTCCCGAGCACCCGTTTCCCGTGCCCTTGGAAGATGCCCTCGCCGGCCTGGAATGGCTGTTTGCTTCCGCAGCCGAACTCGGCGTGGACCCGCAGCGAGTGGCGGTTGCCGGTTCAAGCGCCGGCGGTGGACTGGCTGCCGGGCTGGCGCTGCTGAACCGTGACCGGTCCGGACCTCCGCTGGCTTTCCTGTACCTGATGTACCCCATGCTGGATCCCACCCATACCTCGGGGTCAGCCCGGGAGTTCGCCGGGATTCCCACCTGGAACCGGACGCACAGCGAGTTCGCCTGGGACTGCTATCTGGCAGGATCCCCTGCGTCCCACGCGTCCCCGTACGCAGTGCCCATGTTGGCAGCGGATCTTTCCGGCCTGCCGCCGGTCCTCATTCAGACCGGTGAACTGGACCTGTTCCGGGATGAGGACATTTCCTTCGCCATGCGGCTGCTGCAGGATGGCGTGTCCACTGAGCTGCTGGTCTATCCCGGCGCCTACCACGGCTTCGAGCTGAGCTGCCCGGACTCAGCGGCCAGCCGGCGCAGCCTGCGGGACCGGAACCAGGCCCTGTTCCGGGCACTGCACGGCCCGTCGGCAGTTTTTTCCCTGACCAACGCTATGAAAGGCGCTCATGAGGCTTGAAGGCTGGCACATCGTCATCATCGTCGTTCTGGCGATTCTTCTCTTCGGCGCCCCCAAGCTTCCCGGCCTGGCGCGCAGCGTCGGCCAGTCGCCGCGGATTTTCAAGTCCGAGGTGCGCCAGCTCAAGGACGAGGATCCGCCGGCTCCCGCTGCTGCGGCCACAACTCATCGAGAGGGCACTTACGGCTCTAATGAGGCCGCAAAAGAGCCGTAACTGCCCTCTCGACGGGAAGGAGCCCAAAAGGCAGTCGCTGCGGGGACTCCCGGGTGGCAGGGCACCTCGGAATTAGCTGCCGGCCTTCGCTGGACGGAGGCTTCGGGGAATCTCCGGCTGCAATCGTCCGGCTTCAGAGGGGTCTCGCGCCATCCTTCGGGGAGTTGGCGTCGTTTAGAGGGGTCTCGCGCCATCCTTCGGGGAGATACCGTCCCTTGACCGAACCCAAAGCAGCGTTATCTCCCCGAGGGTCGCGGGCGTTCGGCTCATAAGAGCGTTAACTCCCCGAAGGATGAGCCGGCTCCAGCTCCACGGCCGTCCCGGACCCTCGGAGGCGCCTATGGATCAGCGACGGCCCAGCACAGCGACCAGGAAGTCGGATTCAACGTCGAACGGGCGCAGGTCCCACGTGGAGAACTTCTGCTGCACCGTCAGGCCTACGGAGGAAGCATCTTCGAAGAACGTGCCGAAGTCGTAGCCGCGTCCGGCACCGAAGCCGACGACGATCCGCCCGTTTGGCGCCAGATGCTGCTTCATGTGTTCCAGGGCGTCCGGCGCGGTGCCCGGAGCCAGGAACGCCATGACGTTTCCGGCGCTGACGATCAGGTCGAACGGCGCGGAGATTCCCTGCGCGGGCAGGTCCAGCTCGGTGAGGTCCATGGTGAACCAGGGCAGGTCCGGGAAGTCCTTCTTCGCGGCGGCAATCAGTTCGGGGTCAACATCAACGCCGACGACGTCGTGTCCCCGCCGCGCGAGTTCTCCGCCCACACGGCCCGGGCCGCATCCGGCGTCGAGGATCCGGGCGCCGCGCGGCAGCATCGCGTCCACCAACCGGGCTTCACCGGCGAGGTCGGCGCCGTCTTCGCGCATCTTTTCGAAGCGTTCGATGTACCAGGCTGAATGCTCCGGGTTCTGGCGTTTTTTGGCTTCCCACAGGGTTTCTTTGCGCACCCCTCCAGCCTACGGGTCCCGGCACTGGGGTGCCGGCCAGCAGAGCGCGGTGCCTGAAGGACCCGCCCAGCGCGCAGCTGCCTGACCGTACCGTGCCGCCGCAGCCCCGGCGGACGGCGGCCTGGTGAGTGCCTAGACGCCGTTAATGCGGATCTGGTTGCCGGCGGGGTCGCGGAAGGCACAGTCGCGGATGCCGTAGGGCTGATCGGTGGGTTCCTGGATCACCTCGGCGCCGGCGGACATCACGCTGTCGAAGGCCGCATCGACGTCGGAGGAGGACAGGACCAGGGTGGCAAAAGTCCCCTTGGCCATCATCTCGGCGATCATGCGGGACTCTTCGTCCGTTATTGCCGGGTCCGCCGTCGGCGGATAGAGCACCACGGAGACTTCCGGCTGGTCCGGCGGGCCTACGGTGATCCACCGCATTCCCTCGTAGCCGACGTCGTTCCGCACCTCGAAGCCTAAGGCGTCACGGTAGAAGGCGAGCGACTCGTCCGGATCGGTCTGAGGCAGGAAACTGTTCTGGATGTTCAGGTTCATACGGGGAACGCTAGCTACCGTTCCGCGGCGTGCGCTTCTCGATTCCTGACCGGTTTGGACACGTTTTTTGCCACGCAGGACGGAATGCCTTTGGTTGCGTCCGCCTGCTCGCGACGATAGGTGCTCGGCGGGACGCCAACCAGTTCGGTGAAGCGGGTGCTGAAGGTACCAAGCGAGGAACAGCCGACGGCGAAACACACCTCGGTGACGGACAGGTCCCCGCGGCGCAGCAGCGCCATGGCCCGTTCGATCCGACGGGTCATCAGATAGGAATAGGGTGCTTCGCCAAAAGCCCGCTTGAACTCGCGGCTCAGGTGGCCGGAGGACATGTGGGCATCGCGTGCGAGCGCGTCGACGTTGAGCGGCTGCGCGTATTCCCGGTCGATCCGGTCCCGTACCCGGCGCAGGACGGCCAGGTCTCGCAGTCGATGTTCGGTAGCTCCGCGGCTGGACATGCCGTCACGGTAGCGGCGGGTTGTGTCTGGCACCAGACGGATCCCCAAAGTCGAGCGTCCTGGTCCGGCAGTGCGGTCGGTCGTTGTTTCATGCGCTGCGGGACATCACCGCTGTTTTGCACCGGCTCAGTCATATTTCCCTCCTCTGCGGGACACCCCTGCCGATTTTGGCGCCAGCCCTAGAGGGCTGCCCTCCGCGGCCGGCCAGTCCGTGTCCGTTTCCCTGCGAAATGGGACACCCCTGCGGTTTGGGCACCGGCCCACTCATATTTCCCTCCGTTGCGGGACATCCCTGCCATGTTGGGACCTGAGAAGGCCTGTATTCCCTCCGTTGCGGGACATCCCTGCCGGTTTGGGTCTTCCCTGCGCGGCGCCGTGTCAGGAATGTCCCCAAACGGCAGGGAAAAACACAAAGCGCAGGAAAACCACCCGGGCCATTTGCAGCACCCGCCGCAACGCTGGCCACTTGGCAGGGACGGCCTCCTGGCAGGGCCATCTGGCGACCCCAGCCGTTCGGCAGCACCCCCCCAAACAGGCGCAGCACCGTCATCTGGCAGGGCCGGCGGTTCGACAGCCTCAGCCACACAGGCGCAGGGCCCGCAGGGCCATATGGCAGAGCCGGCCATTGGACAGCATCCGCCAGGCAGAAGCAGCACCGGCGCTGTTCGTTCGGGAGGCCGCTTACCCGGCAGGCGGAAGGGCGGGCTTCCTTCTCCACCGGAACAGGAGATGCAGCAGCCCGACGAAGAGGGCATTCCCGGCAAGGGTCCCGACGGCGACCAGCACCGCACCGATTGCCCACAGCCCGGAGTCATCCGTCAGTGCAGCGCTCAGGATCCATGACGCCGTGAACGCCGCAGGCATGATCAGGATGACGGCGGACGGCTTCAGCACCTCCGTGCCGAGCCAGGCGAGGAACGCCCAGGAAATAAGGCAGGACCGGACCTGCCACCACTCATACGGCCCGGACGACGAACCGGTTACCGGATCAATGTCCCGCTGGGTGTCCCACCCGAACCAGCCCCACCAGAGTCCGGCGCTGAGCACGGCGAGGGCAATCATCGCCAGGGCCGTTCGACGGCGGCTCCTGCCGACCGAGTCCATCCGGTCCTGCCACTTCGAGCCGGGAGCAGCTTCGGTCTGCGCCTTTGCCTGAGACTGCTCAATGTCCATCTTCTGCCTGCTCTCTCGCCCGCCCCATCGTGGGGTGTTCCTTTCCAAACTACCTAGCCGCAGGTATGTTCAGCGCCATGGGCGATCCTTTTCTGTCATTCTCCGAGGCATGGTCGCAACGTGCTGAACGTCTGGGCGGGCACGCGGGGCCCTCCTGGGCACCGGTATGCGCAGCCGTGGCCTTGGCAGCCTTCCTCACCTCCACTGCCCTGGTCATGACGGGTGCCCTGCTTTGGCCCGGCGCTGAAATCTTCCAGCTCATCGCTTCGGTGTTCCTCGGCCCGCTCGCCTTGACCTTCGCCGTCCTGGTGCTGTGGTTCCGTTCCGGCGGAATATCCGCTCCGGCGGCGTTGGTCACCGCGGTGCTGACAATTCCTGCCCTGGCGCTGGCTGCCCTGGCACTGGCCAGCTGGTCAGCCGGTTTTGCGGTCGCGGATGCCGGCGGAGTGTTCACCTGGTTCGAAGCCTCATCCGTGCCGCTCGGCGGCGCAGCATGGATCGCCGGAACGGCAGCCCTCAGCCCTCCTGTAAGTTGCCTGCTGCGGCTTCGATCCGACTACGCCCGCACTGCAAAGATTGTCCTGCTCGCGGCCGTGGCGGCACTCGCACTGGGACTCCTTTATGTCACGGTGCTTCCCGCCGGACCGCTCGCCGCCGCTGCAGTACTCTTCCTCGCGCTTCGGTCAGGCCAGGACAAGGAAGGCCAGGCCAGGGAGAGCCAGGCCAAGGAGAGCCATGGACCGGACGCGCACCGCACGGAGGGTGCAGTCCAGGGCAGTAATTCGCAGGATCTCCTTCACCCCGTGGCGGCACGGCCCGAACCGGTTCCGGTATCCCGCGCCGTGCGGACCTCCGTAGCCGGGATCGCGGCGGCCACCCTCCTCATTGGGCTGCTGAGCGCATGGTTCGCCCAGTTTGGCAGCGGCACGTCCCTGGCAGGGAATTCAACGGAAGCCATGAACCTGGGTCTGGCCGCCGGTGCCCTCAACGCCATTCCGGTAGTCCTGGCCCTGGGCATGGTCCTCGTTCCGCGTTTCGGCCGGGTCCTTACGGGGTCGGCGGTGCTGGCGAGCGCTGGCCTCGCCACGGAGTCCGCGGCCCAGCTGGCCGGCGCCGGGCATCCGGTCCAGTGGCCGCTGACCGTGGCTGCGGGACTTCTGCTCGGCGTCGCGCTCGTGTTGCCGTTTGCACGGCTCATACCGGGTTCGATGGCGGTTCGCGTCTGCGCGACCGCGGCAGCTGGACTGGCTGCAGCATTTGTGGGCCTGAACGTTGTGGCTGCTGCGGGCTTTATCGCACCCATAGTGGCGGGGGCGCTGCTGGTCTGGTGTTTCGCTCGGCCTTCGCAGAGCCCGGCTGTCCTTCAGGGCGCATAATACCCACGCCGAAAGCGTCTCAGGCACTCTCCCGCGTTTGCTCCCGCCGGAAACTCCACCACTGATACAGACCGTAGACGCCGATGGAAAACAGAAATATCACGGCGATTGTCCTCCACCAGGTGAAGGGGTCGAAGACGCCAAACAGCACGGCCAGAAGAATGGTCGAAACGCTCATCAGCGGATGTGGGATCCGGTCTTCCTTCCCGGACGGGCGGCCGCCGTTTCGCATAGTCTGTCCTCCCCGTCGGCAACGTTCGGACCACCCTACGCCACCCGGTGACCACGGAGCTGTTCTAAGGCACACTAGGTCGCGTGAGCTCAATTCCCTGGGTACTGCACGTTGACCTCGACCAGTTCATCGCCGCGGTCGAGGTACTGCGGCGCCCTGAGCTGGCCGGCAAACCGATCATCGTCGGCGGCCGCGGCGATCCCACCGAGCGGGCCGTGGTCTCCACCGCGTCCTATGAAGCCCGCGCCTTCGGAGTCGGTTCCGGCATGCCGCTGCGCATCGCGGCCCGCAAAGTGCCCGACGCCGTCCTGCTCCCGGTGGATGCCGAAGCCTACCTCGCGGCGTCGGACGAGGTGATGGCCACCCTGCGCGCCCAGCCCGGCGCCGTCGTGCAGGTCCTTGGCTGGGACGAAGCGTTCGTTGGCGTCAATACAGAGGACCCGGAAGCCTATGCCCGGCAGCTCCAGGCCGCCGTGCTTGAACGGACGCAGCTGCACTGCAGCGTGGGCGTGGGCGACACCCTTGTCCGGGCCAAGAACGCCACCGACTTCGGGAAACCTGCCGGCGTCTTCCGGCTCACGGCAGAGAACTGGCTCACCGTGATGGGAGCCAAACCCACGAAGGAACTGTGGGGCGTTGGCAACAAGATCTCCGCCAGGCTGGCGAAGCTCGGGATCAAGACCGTCGATGAGCTGGCAGCGGCTGACCCGCAGTCGCTGGTCCCGGAGTTTGGGCCGAAAATGGCCCCTGGTATGCCTCGCTTGGACGTGGGGACGGCTCCAGTACCGTCGATGACACACCGTGGGTGGCGCGCGGCCACAGCCGCGAGACCACATTCCAGACCAACCTCACCGAGCCGGACCAGGTGAACGACGCCGTTTCACAGCTGGCTGCCGAGGTCCTGAAGGACGTGGAAGCCGAGGGGAGGCCGGTTATTGGCCTAACCCTGAAGGTCCGCTACGCCCCTTTCACCACCAAGACCCACGCCCGCAAAATCCCCGAGACCTTCGACCGGGGAGACGTGCTGGCGCGGGCGCTGGATCTGGCAGGGAATATTGAGCCGGGCCGCCCCATCCGTCTGCTGGGCCTGCGGGCGGAAATGACAATGCCCGACGACGCCCGGCAGGGACACACGCCTACACGCGGCGGGTGGTGAAGCCCGCCGCGCGCCGGAAGCAGTAGGTCAGTCCCCTACTTGGATCAGGATCTTGCCGGTGGTGCCGTTCTCCACCGCATCGTGGGCGGCGGCGGTTTCCTCCAGCGGGAACCAGGTCAGTGGAAGGCCCGCTTCCTCACCCACCGGAAGTGCGCCGTCCTGCAGTGCAGCGGTGATGTCTTCCACCGCGGCCAGATGTGCCGCTTCGCCAACCGTGTAGACGAGCACACCCTGCCAGCGGACGTTCTTGGCGAAGCTGGCCACGATCGGCACGGTGAATGCCTCGCCGTTGTTGTTCGCGTAGTAGGCGACGCTGCCGTGGTTGGCGATCACCTCGACGTCGAGTGCCGCGTTCTGCGCCGGCGAGACCTCCACGATGTGGTCGACGCCGTCGGGCGCGATTTCGCGGATACGGTCGGCTTCCGCTTCGTCAGGGTAGCGGACGATGTGGTGGGCTCCGGCGGCGCGGGCCAGCTCCGCCTTCTCGTCGCTGCTGACCGTGGCAATTACAGTGGCCCCGGCCCAAACGGCCAGCTGAATAGCAGCATGGCCAACGGCCCCGGCTCCGCCCTGGACCAGCACGGTCCGGTCGGCGAGGGCTCCGGGTGCCAGCCGGAGGGGACCGGCTTCATGCACGGTGAGGGCGCGGTGCGCGGTCATGGCCGGTACACCCAGGCTGGCAGCGACGTCGAACCCAATACCTTCCGGCAGCGGAACCGCGCGCTCGGCGGGAAGGACGGCGAATTCCTGCGCCGTGCCGGTGGGCCGGCCGTGTGCCGCGAGGTACACCCAGACCCGGTCCCCGGGCTGCAGGCCGTCCACCCCCTCGCCGACGGCGTCGATGATGCCGGCGCCGTCCTGGTTCGGCACCACTTCGGGAAAGGGAACACTGCCGGCACGGGCTTTCCAGTCCGTAGGGTTCACCCCGGACACGGCTATGCGGACCCGCACTTCACCGGAACCGGGATCGGCAACCTCACGCTCGGCGAGGGAGAGGACAGAGGACGCTCCGGGCTCGGAGTAGACGATTGCTTTCATAGGGGAATCCAAGCAGAACAGTCTGTGATCCATTCCCCAGAGCAGCGGATCCACACACCCCGGGACCCGATTTCTGTCTGAACGGCAGGTGGCTCACAGCTGAACGATTGTTGAACCAAAGGAAAAAGGGCACTAAGATGCCTTGGACCGAGAACGGCCAATTGTCAAGAGGCTCGGTGAAATCCCCGAATCAGGAATGTGAGGACTGCTGTGGCTGGACGGCTTAGCTCCGCAACGCGCCGCAGCGCCGCCATTGCGGGCCAGATTCTGGTCTACGTCCTGCTCTGGGCCGGCCTGGTGATGCTGGGCGCCGCCGGCGTCATCCACTTCAACTGGGGCCGGATCTCCGTAGGCCAGATGCTCCTGAACCTGATGTCCGTGGAACCTGACGGCGGGGGCGGATCAATTGTCTGGACCGCCATCCTCTGGATCGGCGTTGTCCCCGTAGTCATCACCCTGGCGGCATTCCTCTGGCAGCGGCACCGCCGCCGCAGCCGCCGGGTAAACGGCGGTCATCTGCACGCCCCGCGTCCGAATTGGATCGTGCGTGTTGTGGCCACATTCCTGGTCTCCGCCGTTGTGGTCGGCGGCACCACCGCGTTCGCCACCACGGTCAGCCTCCCGGATTACATCAAGGCAGCCACCTCCAAGTACGACGTCGGCGGCTACTACGCGAAACCGTCCGTTAGCGCCGGGGAAAACAAGCGCAACCTAGTGCTGGTCTACCTGGAGTCCGGCGAACAGACTCTGGCCGATGACGAGCTGTTCGAGAAGGACGCTTTTGTCCCCCTGAAGGAAGCCACCACTGCCGACAAGGGCTGGCAGACCATCGAGGACTTCCAGCAGTACAAGGGCGGCGGCTGGACCATGGCCGGGATCGTCTCCACCCAGTGCGGCATTCCGCTGAAGGGAACCGGACTCGGCGGCGGCAACAGCAGCTCCGGCACGGACGCCCGGAACGTGGGTGACGGCGACGTGGACACCTACCTGGGCGGTACCACCTGCCTGGGCGACATCCTGCAGGACAACGGTTACACCAACGTCTTTATGGGCGGCGCCAGCTCAACCTTTGCTGCCAAGAAGACCTTCCTCACCGGACACGGCTACTCCGAGGTGCTCGGCCTGGCGGACTGGCGGGCCGCGGGCGAGGCCGAAAAAGACTTCCGCCCGGACTGGGGCCTCAGCGACGAGCGCCTGATGGCGAACGCCAAGGACAAGGTCGATGAACTGCACGCCAACGCGGAGCAGACCGGTCAGCCGTTCAACCTCTCCGTCCTCACCCTGGACACACACGAACCCGTGCACATTTACGACTACTGCACCGTGGACACCGAGAACGTGGTCACGTCCGCGTTCCACTGCTCCATGATCCAGGTAGCCGACTTCGTGAACCATATGGAGGCCCAGGGCTACCTGGAAGACACAGCCGTGGTCATCATGGGCGACCACCTCAAGCACATGAGCGCCGGTGATGCCTTCCACGAGCAGCTCGACCACCACGCAAACCGCACCATCTTCAACCGCATCTGGGTCCCGGGCGGTACGGAGACCGAGCCGCGTGCCGGCGTCGACCAGCTGAGCATGTTCCCCACCATCCTCGAAGCCGCGGGCCTCACCGTAAAGGACCGCGAAGCCGGACTGGGCGTCTCCGCCTACTCCTCCGTAATCCCGAAGGACTCCGCGCAGGCCCTGGAACCTGACCTGTACGCGGACCTGCTGGACTCCAATTCCGCGCGTTTCTTCGCCGGAGCCTGGGCCGGCGAAGCGCTGGCACGCTAACACCGCACTGCCCGACGGCGGCGCACGGGTGCCGCCGCTTGGCCGGCGCTGGCTGGCACCGGAGCGGCACCAACCGCCCAAACATCTGCTTACCTCATCTGCCCAAAGGGGTGGTACCGCCCGCAGTCCAGGTGGACCATGGATGTACCGGCCGGGACTTCCCGACGCCCCGGCACCCGATTGGAAGGGGAATCCCCATGGCAGATATCGGTGGCATGGCGGACAAGGCCAAAGAAGCGGCACAGGACAACCCTGAGAAGGTTGACCAGGCCAAGGACAAGATCAAGGACACGGTCGACGGCAACAAGGACGACCAGAAGTAAACACCAGCAGTTCCGGAGCCGGGCCTCCCATGCGGGCGGCCCGGCTTTCTGCTGCCCACTCCCGGCGCCGGTCAACGGCCGCTTGACCCTGCCTGTAGGGTTCGGAGTCAGGAACCTCTTCGGTTCCGTTACAGGAGCGAACATGTCAGACAAGTCCCCGCGCCAATCAGCATCCGCCAAGTCCAGCAAGTCCATCAAGGAAAAGCGTGCCGATAAGAGGGCTGCGGCAGCGTCGCCCAGCCCCGCCGAGAAAGCCACCGGCTCCCAGGCCGCAAGCCGCAAAAAGTGAGCGCCCCTTCGAACGCTCTCACGCTGGGCATTCTCGCCAGCACACGCAAACCAGCTGAGCGGCGGCTGGCAATCCACCCGCTGCATGTTGAGCGGATCGACCCCGGGCTCCGGCAGCGGCTCATCCTCGAAGAAGGTTACGGGGAAACGTTCGGCGTCTCAGATGATTTCCTGAAGCCCCTCGTGGGAGCGATGCTTCCACGCACGCAGCTGCTGGCGGAGGCCGACGTCGTCCTCCTGCCGAAGCCGCAGCCGGAGGACCTGGCCGAGTTCCGGGACGGCCAGACGCTCTGGGGCTGGCCGCACTGCGTGCAGGACCGGTCCGTTACCCAGCTGGCCATCGACAAGAAGCTGACCCTGATTGCCTTTGAGGCGATGAACCACTGGAAAAGCGACGGCGGCTTTGGGCTCCACGTTTTCCACAAGAACAATGAGCTGGCCGGCTACAGTTCCGTGCTCCATGCCCTGGCGCTGACCGGGTCCACTGGCGACTACGGGCGGCGGCTGAGCGCCGTCGTCATCGGTTTCGGTGCCACCGCCCGCGGTGCCGTCACCGCCCTGAACGCCCACGGCATCCACGACGTCCAGGTGCTGACCAACCGCGATGTCGCCGCTGTTGGCTCCCCGATCCACTCGGCGCGGATCATCCAGTTCGACCATGATCCGCAGGCACCGTTCCTCAGTGAAGTCATTACCGAAGACGGCCGGGTGCCGCTGGCCCCGTTCCTCGCCGAAAGCGACATTGTGGTCAACTGCACCCTTCAGGATCCCAACGCACCGCTGACGTACCTGAGTACCGGGGACCTGGCGGCTTTTCGGGCCGGAAGCCTGATCGTGGACGTCTCCTGCGACGAGGGCATGGGCTTCGAGTGGGCAAAATCCACCAGCTTCGCGGAGCCGATGTTTGAGGTCGGGGAGCGCATCAACTACTACGCGGTTGACCACAGTCCGTCCTACCTCTGGAACTCCGCCAGCTGGGAAATCAGTGAGGCGCTGCTTCCGTTCCTGGAGACTGTTCTTTCCGGGCCGGAGGCATGGCAGGGCAATGAGACCATCCGGAAAGCCATCGAAATCCAGGACGGCGTCATCCGGAACAAGGATGTGCTGCAGTTCCAGCAGCGCGGGGCCGCCTACCCGCATTTGCCGCTGGGCTAGGAAAGCACCGGCTCAGGCCGGAGCGCCGCCCGGAAGCCCGGTGCGCTGGTCGGCGAGGATCATGCGCCGGGCGATGATCGATCCGACGAGCGAGATCAGGGCGACGGTCAGCAGCAGGAGGGCGGGACCGATGGAGGACCCGCCCGTCAGGGTGAGGATCCAGGCCGCCAGCGCCGGCATAAAACCGGCAATGATCCCGGCGATGTTCGCCGAGAGTGCAATGCCGGAATAGCGCAGCCGAACCGGGAACAGCTGCGTCAGGGTTGTGCCGAGGGCTGCGTAGGAAATGGATCCCAGGCCCAGGGCCAGGAACATTGCTGCGCTGATCGCCAGTGACTGCCGGGTATCCACGAGCCAGAAAATCGGGAAGGCCGTCACCACGCTGACTGCGTACCCGATGATGAGCATCCTCGACGGGGTGAAGCGGTCAGAGATCTTCCCGATGATCGTCGTGACGATGAGCTGGGCAACAGCACCCCAGGAAATGGACGTCAGGATCACGGTCGCCTCCAGCTCCAGCGTTCCGGTGACGTAGCTGATCATGTATGTGGTGAGCAGGAAGAACCCGGCATTGTTCATCAGGTAGGCGCAGATTCCGACGATTAGCCGGGCCGGAGCCTCGGCAAGCAGCCGCAGGAACGGTACTTTCTCGTGGGCAGCTGCCGTGCCTGACGCGGCCCGGTAGTCGATGGTCTCGTTCACCCGCAGGCGCAGCCAGACGCCCACCCCCACCAGGACGATCGACACCAGGTAGGGAATGCGCCAGCCCCATTCAAGGAACTGCGGTCCGGTCAAAGCGACGACGGCGGCAACGATGAGCGTGGACAGCAGGGTTCCGGTGGGTGAACCAAGCTGCACGACGGCGCCGTAAAAGCCCCGCTTGTGCGCCGGCGCGGATTCGACGGCCATCAGGGTCGCTCCGCCCTTCCCGAATCCGTGCGTGAAATACATGGTTCGTGCTTAGGTTGGCGAACAAATGCACGGGCCCGGGCAGCGCCGGGCACTTCACATCCGGGGACCCTACCGAGAGGCAGAACAATGTTGGAGCCGAATATCCGGCGGCAGATCCTCGATGCCGTCGACACGGCGTTCGAGAAGCAGCTTGCGTTCACCGCCGAACTGGTGGCTGTTCCATCCCTCCGGGGCCAGGAAAGGTCCGCCCAGGACCTGATGTACTCCGCCATGGAGGAACGCGGTTTGGCCATGGACAGGTGGACGCTCGACGTCGATGAGCTGAGTTCCCATCCCGGGTTCGGTCCGGTAACGGTCTCCTATGCGGAAGCGGGCAACGTCGTTGGGACGTATGAACCGGCGGGGCCCGGCGGCCGGTCGCTCATCCTGAATGGACACGTGGACGTGGTGCCCACCGGACCGCTGGAGAACTGGTCCCGGTCGCCATGGGATCCGGCCGTGGTCGACGGGTGGATGCACGGCCGCGGCGCCGGTGACATGAAGGCCGGCCACGCTGCGGCGCTCTTTGCCTTCGACGCCGTTCGTGCCGCCGGTTTCGACCCCGCCGGCCGCATCCATTTCCAGTCCGTGGTTGAGGAGGAAAGCACGGGGAACGGTTCGCTTTCGGCCCTGATGCGCGGCTACACCGCCGACGCGGTGCTCATCCCGGAACCGGAAGAGAACATGCTGGTCCGTGCCAACGTCGGGGTTATCTGGTTCACCGTCCGGGTAGCCGGGCAGCCCACGCACCCGCGGGAAATGGCCAAGGGATTCAACGCTGTTGACGCCGCCTATGCCGTCATCGCCGAACTTCGTGAACTGGAGGAACGCTGGAACGCAGAGCGGGGCAGGCACGAGTACTTTTCCGACCTGGACCATCCGATCAACTTCAACGTGGGCGGCATCGCGGGCGGCGACTGGCCGTCCAGCGTACCTGCGTGGTGCGAGCTGCAGATGCGCGTCTCCATCTACCCCGGACAGGGGGTCGATGAGGCCTGGGCCGAGATTGAAGAGACGCTGCGGTCCGCAGCCAGACGCCCCGAACTGGCCGGGACGGTTCCGGCGGCCCAACGCACCGGGTTCAACGCCGAAGGTTATGTGCTGGAGCCCGGCAGCGACGCCGAACGCACCCTGGCCGAGGCCCACCAGACTGCCTTCGGGACGGACTTGGAGTCGTTCACTACCCCGGGATACCTGGATGCGCGGGTCTTCACCTTGTACGCAGGCATCCCCTCACTGGTCTACGGGCCGCGCAGCGAAGACATCCATGGTTTCGACGAGCGCGTCCACCTCGAGTCCGTGCGCAGGGTGACCAAGTCGATCGCGCTGTTCATTGCCGACTGGTGCGGGGTCTCGCCGCGGGCGTAGCGGCGGCAGGTAACGACTCCTCCGGCACATCGATGCGAGACACTGCGTGACGTTCGGATCTGAACGGTTTTCGCGCGGCATACCGCCGGGCACGTATGATCTGAATCACACTGGCTGCCCTGCTTGATCCGCCGCCTGACTATCCCCTGCAGCCCGCAGCGAGGCAGGCCCGGGGAGGACAACAGGGCTTCAAGTGCCGCATTCGAGGCACAACGACCTTGCGGTGGCGGGCATGACCCGTATCGACGATAGGAGACACATAATGTCGGAGGGTCCGACCGTTCTAGACACCTCAGCTGAGGTATTCCGTGCCCATGGCATGACGACGATTTTTGGCAATCCAGGATCCAATGAGCTGCCGTTCCTGGCCGGCCTGGGCAAGGATTTCGATTTTGTGCTCGGTTTGCATGAGCAGGCTGTGGTGGGAATGGCCGAGGGATACGCCCGCGCCACTGGCAAGCCTGTTTTGGTGAACCTGCATGCGGCGTCGGGCACCGGCAACGCCATGGGAGCACTGACCAATGCCAGGTACGCGAACATCCCCCTGGTGATCCTCGCCGGCCAGCAGGTTCGGCGCACCGTGGGCCAGGAGACGATGCTCGCAAATGTGAATGCGGGCATGCTGACTTACCCGCTGACCAAGTACGCGCACGAGCCCCTTGCCGCCGCCGATGTGCCGCGGACCCTGTCCCAGGCAATCCTGGAGGCCTCAACACAGCCGGCGGGCCCGGTTTACGTGTCGGTTCCGCTGGATGACTGGAACGAGCCGGCCCTTCCTGCCGACAGGCTGCTCACCCAGCGCTCCGTGCGCACCGCGGGAGTGCTGTCGGAGGAAATCGCCGCTGAGCTGGTTTCCGCCGTTGACGGCGCCCGGAGCGTGGCGCTGGTGCTGGGCCCGCAGGTCGATGCAGCTGCCGTCTCCGATTCATCCGTATGGGACGCGGTGATAGAGCTGGCAGAGCACACCGACGCCAGCGTCTATGTTGCCCCGTCACCTGCCCGCGGCCCGTTCCCGACCACGCATGCAAACTTCGCCGGAGTGATCGTCCCCGGTATCGACTCGGTTCGCCGGCGGCTTTCGGAGCATGACCTGGTGCTGGTGGTGGGCGCACCCGTGTTCCGGTATCACCGATGGGAGCCGGCGGAATACCTGGAGGAAGGAACCCAGGTTTGGCAGCTGACCCAGGATCCGTCAGAGGCGACGCGGGCTCCGTTCGGCACTGCCGTCGTCGCCGATGTGGCCCGGGCCATCACTACGCTGGCAAAGCGTGTGACTGACCGCGGTGTCCGCCGCCCCGAACGCGAGCTGCCGCAGGCCAAGACCTCCGCTGAAGGGATGACAGGCACCGAAATCCTTGAAGTGCTGAATGAACATGTCACCGAGCAGGTCGTCTACATCAACGAGACGACAACCTTGGACCTGGACTACCTGGAACGGATCTGCATCGACAAACCGGGCCGCTACCACTTCCCCGCGTCGGGTGGCCTGGGCTTCGGGCTGCCGGCCGCCGTCGGCTTCTCGCTGGGAGACCCGGGGGCAACTGTGGTGGCCACGGTGGGAGACGGGTCAGCCAACTACGGCATCACCGCCCTGTACACAGCGGCCCAGCGGCAGACCCGTACCGTCTTCGTCATCGTCAATAACTCGGGATACGGCGCGTTGGCCGGATTCGCCAAGCGAATGGGCGTGCCCGACGTTCCCGGGCTGACCCTGGGCGGCATCGACTTCGTGGCCCTGGCCCGCGGATACGGTGTCCCCGCCAGCGCAACGACCACCCGGCAGGAATTCGAAGAGGCTTACCGGCAGGCCCTGGCCTCCGAGGGCCCGGTGCTGATCGACGCCCGAATCGTCAATGACTAACCGGACGGCTGGACCGGCACGGTTAGTCATCCACACAGACAGTCAGAACGCGCAACCCACCAACAATGCAAGGGAGCATCATGACCGCCACCGAATCTGAGCAGACCTCCATCCTGAACCCGTCGCTGTGGGACGGAAAAATCTACACCACCGGCTGGACCGCCGGATCTGCAGAACCAATCGAGGTCAAAGAGCCGGCGACTGGTTCTGTTCTGGCCACCGTCGGTATGGCCTCCGCCGCCGACGCATTCGCGGCAGCCACCCGGGCCGCAAAAGCACAAAAGGAATGGGCAGCCACCAAGCCCGAGGATCGTGCCGCGATACTGCGCCGGGCCGGAGATTTCTTCGTCACCCACGCAGCCGAGCTCGGTGAATGGGTTCAGCGCGAGACAGGCGCCATCGGAGCCAAGGCTGCCCTGGAGACGCACGTAGCTGCCAACGAGTGCTTCGATGCCGCCGGCCTGCCGCACCACCCGGCCGGTGACGTACTCACCTCGAATGCCGATCACTGGTCCTTCGCACGGCGCACCCCCGCCGGTGTGGTCGCAGTCATCTCACCGTTCAACTTCCCCCTAATCCTTTCCATCCGCTCCGTTGCTCCCGCACTGGCCCTGGGCAACACCGTCATCCTCAAGCCGGACCCGCGGACTCCGGTTTCCGGCGGCGTGATGATCATGCGCGCCTTCGAAGAGGCGGGGCTCCCGGCCGGCGTCCTGCAGCTGCTCAACGGCGGCGCGGAGACGGGCGCGGCACTGACGGAGGCACCGGAAGTCCGCATCATCTCCTTCACCGGTTCAACCGCCGCCGGCCGCAAGGTGGGCGAGGCTGCCGGACGCAATCTCAAGCGTGCCCATCTGGAACTTGGCGGCAACAACGCCCTGATCGTCCTGCCGGGAGCCGACCTGGCCAAGGCTGCCAGTGCCGGTGCGTTCGGTTCCTTCCTTCACCAGGGCCAGATCTGCATGACGGCAGGACGGCATTTGGTCCACGAATCGCTCACGAACGACTACGTTTCTGCCCTTCGCGAGAAGGCAGAGCACCTGCCCGTCGGTGACCCGATGAGCGGGCAGGTTGCACTTGGCCCGATCATCGACGACCGCCAGCGGGACAACATCCACCGGATTGTGGAGGAAGCGAAGGCGGCGGGTGCCACGGTTGAGGCCGGGGGAACCTACGACAACCTGTTCTACTCCCCCACCGTGCTCACCGGCCTGGACAAGGAAAACCCTGCCTGGGCCGAGGAAATCTTCGGTCCGGTGGCGCCCGTGATGGCCTTTTCCACGTTGGAGGAGGCAGCCGAAATCGTGAACTCGTCAGAGTACGGCCTGTCGGTAAGCATCCTCGGTGACGTCGGTGAGGCCATGAAGCTCGCGGACATGGTCCACTCGGGCAAGGTCCACATCAACGAGCAGACCGTCATGGACGAATCCAATGCCCCGTTCGGCGGTGTCGGCGCTTCAGGGACAGGTTCCCGGTTCGGTGGATACACCGCCAACATCGAGGCCTTCACCGAGACCCAGTGGCTCACCGTGCGTCCGGACATTGCGCCGTACCCGTTCTAAACTCAACCGGTATTTTGGTGGCCGCGGTCGGAGCAATCCGCCCGCGGCCATTAGCTTGTTGGCTGTCAGCCATAATGCGGCCACCCCTGGACACTCCCGGTTACCAACGGTAAGTTGCCACTAGTAAGTTACCGATTCCCGGGAGCCAGCATGAGCGAAGTGTCCAGCGCAGCACCACGACGGCGCCTTTCCAAGCAGGAGCGCCGTACCCAGCTGTTGGAAGTGGCCCGCGTACTGATCCGCGACGCCGGGACCGACGAATTCACCCTCGGGCGGCTAGCCGAACGCGCCGGCGTGACTAAGCCCCTGGTTTACGACCACTTCGGCGACCGGGCCGGAGTCTTCGCCGAGCTGTACCGCGAGTTCGAGGAACAGCAGCGCAAGACACTGGCTGCTGCCCTCGCGGATGCGGAGCCTGAGCTTTCCGTGGTGGCGGGGCTGGTCGCCGGCGCCTACATCGACTGCTGCCTTGCCGAAGGCAGGGAGCTGGCCGACGTCGTTGCCGCCCTGGCGGGTTTCTCCACCCTGGGCGGAGTTCGGCAGGAAGCCGAGGATGCCTACCTGGCCATGTGCCGGACGGCGCTGGAACCGTTCACGGGACCGCTCGGCCTCGCCGGGCTCCAGGCCGTCACCGGTGCCGGAGACGCCCTGGCCCGGACCGCACTTGACGGCAGAATCAGTGCCGCCCAGGCCCGCAGCACACTCACCACGGTTGTTCTCGCCGTCGTCGGCGGCAACGGCTTCAAGGAGGACTGACGTGCCAATCACCCATCCCCCGACGCCGGGCAACGTACTGTGGGTAACCGCCCATCCCCGCGCCGCGTCCCTCAACGGACGGCTGTTCCTTGAGGGGGTTGACGCGCTGTCGACCCGCTACCAGGTGGCGACGTCGGACCTCTATGCCCAGGGATTTAACCCCGTTCTGGGCGACGGCGATCTCGGCGACCTTGCGGGCGTACCGGGCAACCTCGCAGTCCAGGCCGGGGAATCCTATGCCGCCGGCCAGCTGCCGGCTGACGTGCAGGCGGAGCAGGCCAAGCTCGCCGCGGCGGAGCTGCTCGTCCTGCAGTTCCCGCTCTGGTGGTACGGCCCCCCGGCGATCCTGAAGGGCTGGTTCGACCGCGTGCTCACCGACCAGTTCGCCTACGGGGACCTGGATCCGGAGCTTGGTGTTCCTCGGCGTTACGGCGACGGCGGACTGGCCGGGCGCCGGGCGCTCGTCATCGTGACGGCCGGGGAAGACGAACGGTCGATTGGCCCCCGCGGCATCAGCGGCGACCTTGACTCCCTGCTCTTCCCTCTTACCCACGGGGTGCTCTGGTACACGGGGATCGAGGTACTGGACCTGCATGTGGTGTACGACGCCGATGCCCTGGATTCCACGCAGGTGGACCAGGAGGTGAAGCGGCTGCGGGAGCGGCTGGATTCACTGGACAAAGAGGCTCCCCACCGGTTCCGGAGCCTGCGCGACGGCGATTACCGCAGCACCCGTGCCCTGCAGTCGGACATCCTGCCCGGCCGCACCGATTTGGGGATTCATCTGGCGGACTAACCCGCTGCCGAGCGCCACGGCTGATCCGTTCAACACGGGGACGAATCCATCGGAGTCCTTGCGCTTCCCCGGGACGGGCTGACGGGCAGCCGGACTGATGCTAGATTTCTCCGCAGTGACATTCTTACTTTCTCTGTGAACCAGAGTCGATGCAGCGGTTCCCGTCCGCTTCCATTCGGAGCGGTGATTCTGTGCGCCCTTCAGGGGAGCTCCTCCATGAGTTCCCCTGGCACCCGGACCCTCACCGAACCCATCCAGAGAAGACCACATGCCCGTCACATCGAACGACCCCACCACGCCTTTCTCACCTGCCACTGACCGGGAATCACTGCGCCCTGATTGCGGCAACTGTTTCGCGCTCTGCTGTACCGCACTGGGTTTTCCCGCACTGCGGATTTCGCTATCGACAAACCCGCAGGAACTCCTTGCCGGAACCTTGGTCCCGACTTCTCATGCACCATCCATGACAGCCTGACTCCGCGGGGCTTTCGTGGATGCATCACCTTCGACTGCTTCGGTGCCGGCCAATATGTAGCCCAAGACCTCTTCCACGGAATCAGTTGGAAAGCCAAGCCGGAAACAGCCAAACACATGTTCGCGGCGTTCAAAGTTGTCCGGCAGCTTCATGAAATGCTCTGGTACCTCACGGAAGCGTCCAGCAGAACCTTCGACCCGGACACGGCGCACCTGGTCGACAGCATCAGGATGGAAATTGAGGAGGTGACGGCGGATGCGCGCGGGGTACTTTCCGTCGACCTTAGCGATATGCACGCCCGGGTCCGGGCTGTGCTGATGGAAGTCAGTGAGGAAGTCCGCTCCGCATACCTCGCGACCGGCGACGATCACCTGGACGGCACTCTTGTCCCGGGAGCAGACCTCATGGGCATGCAAATGAAAGGGGCGTCGCTGTGCGGAGCGGATTTGCGCGGGGCGTATTTGATTGCCGCCGATCTTAGAGGCTGCAACCTTTCGGGCACGGACGTCCTCGGAGCTGACTTCAGAGATGCGCGCCTCGAAGGGGCCGATCTCTCTCAAACCCTCTACCTGACGCAGGCGCAGCTGAACTCCGCCAGCGGTAATGCCCAGACGCTCCTGCCCGTCGAACTTGTCCGCCCGTCCCATTGGCTCAGCCGCAGGGACCCGGGCTGCGTCCCGCTTTCCCGAGCTAAAGCATCGCCGTGAGCACACCGCCGTCGACCCGCACCGCAGACCCGTTCGTCGCGGAGGCCAGCGGGCTGGCCAGGAATGTCACCATGGCTGCGATCTCTTCGGGCTCGATGAACCGCTGAAGCAGGGTGGTCTGGTTCGTCCCGATGATCGCCTGTTTCATTTCCGCGGCCGCTAGCCCGGTCTGGGCGGCGAGCGCTTCGACTGTGCCGGCAACGCCGTCGGAATAGGTGGGTCCGCCCAGGACCGAGTTCACCGTTACGCCGGTTCCCTTGGTGAGCTTCGCCAGGCCGTTTCCCAAGGCCAGCATCGCGGCTTTGGACGCGCCGTAATGGATCATGTCAGCCGGTACGTTCACTCCCGATTCGCTGCCGATGAAGACGATGCGGCCCCATCCGCGCTCCAGCATGCCCGGCAGCAGACGTCGGGACAGCAGTGCGCCGCTCAGGGTATTCACCTCGAAATAGCGCCGCCATTCGTCGGCGGAAATGTCCGCGACCGGTTTGAGGTCGAACAGGCCCACGTTGTTGATCAGGATGTCGGTGTCGGAGAGTTCCGTGCAGAGCCGCTCCACCTGGATCGGATCGGAAAAGTCGGCGGCGAGTCCGTCCACCGATGCACCCGGGATCTCCCGCCGCAGTGCCTCGACCGCGGCTGTGACTTTCCCCTGGTCGCGGCCGTTGAGCGTCACGCGCGCTCCCTCACCGGCCAGTGTCTTGGCAATGGCGTAGCCGATTCCCTGCGTGGAACCGCTGATGAACGCCGTTTTGTCTCTAAGCTGCAGATCCATCGTTATCCCTTCCTGGCGCTGGCAAAGCGCGGAGTATGCGGCCGCCGGTTCGTCCTCTGCGGCCCTAGGGTGAGGTTCGCACGGCTGAATCAGCGCCGGATCAGCGGGAGCACGCGAACTAGAATCAGCGGGTGAGCAAGCTTCGAATCCGCGTCCTTGGACCAATCTGCGCGGAGATCGAGCACACCCCGCTCCGGCTCTCGAAGCCGCGCCAGCGCGAGGTCCTGGGGATCCTGGCGGCGGCCCGCGGCAGGTCCGTTTCCACCCAGTACCTCATCGAGGAGTTGTGGGAGGATGCCCCGCCCGGTGCGGTGGGCGCCGTCCGTACCTTCATCGGAGAGCTGCGCCGCATCCTCGAACCGGACCGCCCTGCGCGCACTCCCCCTGCAGTTCTGCTGACTACCGCCGGCGGGTATGCCCTCGCGCCGCAAATGGCCGACGTCGACCTTTGGCGTGCGGAGCATGCAGTCCAGGCCGCTGCCGGGCTGGATTTGGCGGCCCGGAAGGAGTTGCTGGCTTCGGCTCTGGATGAGTGGCGCGGTGCCGCGTTCCAGGAATTCAGCACCCGCCGCTGGGCCAGGGCGGAGCGGGCAAGGACCGCTGAACTCCGCGCCTCTACAGTTGAGCAACTCGCGGAAACCCGGCTGGGCCTGGGCCGCCCCGGGGATGTCCTCACGCTGCTCGATGGTCACGTCAGCGAACATCCCTGGCGTGAGGAAGGCTGGCGGCTGCTTGCCCTGGCGCTCTACCGTTCTGCCCGGCAGGGCGACGCGCTGGCTCTCCTGGCCAAAGCCCGCTCCACCCTGCGGCATGACCTGGGACTGGATCCCGGGCACCGGCTGGCTGACCTTGAACAGCGGATTCTGCGCCAGGATCCGTCGCTGGATTTGGTGCCCGACGGCGGCAGCTCGCTCCTGTGGCAGGCTGTCGCGGCCGCGGGACAAACCGGAAACGGGCGCAGCTTGAAGGAGTGGCATGCCTGCTTCCGGTGCTGGCGGTGTCAGGCTCGGTCCGGCTGGCAGCGGAGCAGCGCCTGGCTGCCATCACCGCCGCGGAGCAGTTCGGTGATCCGGAGCTGGCAGCCCGGGTGATCGGCGGCTTCGAGGTACCGGGGAGCTGGACCCGGTCGGATGATCCGGTTCAGTCGGCCGCGATTGTGGACGCTGCGGTACGGACGCTGAACGTCCTGCCGCCCGGAACCTCGGCCCGGGTACGGGCGCGGCTGCTGGCCACGGTGGCGATGGAATCGCGCGGGACCGCATCCCGGATGGCCGAAGCCCGCGAGGCTGAACAGATCGCCCGGGATTTGAATGATCCGTCCCTGATGTGTTTTGCCCTCAGCGCCCGGTACCAGCAGAGCTTTGAGACTGCCGGGCTGGCGTCCGCACGCGAAGCGCTTGGAGCTGAGATCGTCGCCGTCGCATTGGAGGCGGAGCTGCCAACCTTCGAAATTCAGGGACGACTGCTCCGGATGCAGGCACTGTGTGCCATCGACGATGTCGCCGCTGCGTCTCGGGAAGCTGACCGGATCGACGGCCTCGCGGCCCGGTTCGACCGCTCTTTGGCCACAGTCTTTACCGGCTGGTTCCGGTGGACCTTCACGGACGGTCCGCCGCCGCCTGACGGGACGGAGATGCCGGGCTTCCACACTGGCCTTCCGGCTTTGGCCGAGCTGACCCGTGCCGTCCGGAGTGGCACGGATCTGCCCGACGGCGGCTTCGGGCCGTACGAGCAGTGGGTGCGTCCGCTGCTGCTGGTCCGGGCGGGGCTCCGGGAGGAAGCACGTTCCGCCTTGGACACCCTTCCCGACCCGCCGCGTGATCTGCTGCTGGAAGTGCTGTGGTTCCTTACCGGGCTTGCTGCGGTTGAAAGCCGTCACCGGCCCGCCGGCCGCCGGGCGTCTCGCGCCCTGCTGCCGGCCGCCGGTGAACGTGCTGCCGGCAGCGGTGCCGTGGACGTGGGCCCGGTCCAGCGGCTGATTGATGCTCTGCGACAGCTCACGGGGGATGTGGATCAGCCGTTGTAGGGGGCCTCGACGTCGATCACCCAGGTGACGCCGAAGCGGTCGGTCAGCATGCCGAACCCGGGGCTCCACGCAGAGGCGGCAAAGGGCTCGATGATGTCCGCGCCGTCGGCCAGTCCGTCCCAGAGCGGGGTGACCTCCGCCAGGCTCTGGCCGCGCAGGGACTGAAAAAACGTGCGGTCGGTGACCGTGGTGCCGTTTTCGCGCCGGGTGGTTCCGGCAGTCTCGGTGACGTCGGTGCTGTCCTTGCCGGGGATGTCGTAGGCCATAACGCGGAAGCCGTTCCCGGTTTCCAGCTGTCCGAAGACGATCTTGTCCGCGCCCGGAACCTCCTTTGGCATACCGAAGTCGCCGTAGGTGGCACGGGTGAGGATGCCGCCGAACACCGACTGGTAGAACTCCAGGGCCGGGCCGGCTGTGCCGCGGAAGTTCAGGTGGGTAGTGGTGGTGATGCTCATCGAATCTGTCCTCTCGTTTCAGCACAGTTTGTGCCGTTGAAACCAGCCTGGACCTGGTAGCGGACAGGATGTGTCCTCTTCTGCAGGCATACTCGAAGAATGTCCGGGACCTCAGCACGCATGCTCGCACTGCTTTCACTGCTGCAGTCCCGGCGGGACTGGCCGGGGAAGGTGCTGGCCGAGCGCCTTGACGTGGCCCCGCGGACGGTCCGCCGCGACGTGGACCGGCTCCGCGGGCTCGGCTACTCCATCACTGCGGTCAAAGGCCCGGACGGCGGCTACCGGCTGGCTGCCGGGTCCGACCTGCCGCCCCTCCTGTTCGATGACGAGCAGGCGGTGGCAATCGCCGTCGCACTGCAGACCGCGCCCTCCAGCGGCGTGGATACGGGGGACGCCGCTGACCGCGCACTAACCACAGTGCGGCAGGTGATGCCCTCACGGCTGCGGCACCGGATCGATGCCATCCGCTTTACCGACGCCGGATCCCCTGCACAGGTGGATCCGAGCGTTCTCGAAGCTCTCAGCACCGCAGTTCGGGACCGGCGGATTGTCCGCTTCGACTACGGCGGGAACACCTCGGGCCCGGCCCGCCGTGCGGAGCCGCACGCCGTCGTCGCCCGTAATGGCCGCTGGTACCTGGTGGCCTGGGACCTGGACAAAACGGACTGGCGCATTTTTCGGCTGGACCGGCTGACGCCGAGGTTCCCTGCCGGCGGCACCTTCACCCGGCGCCCTCTTCCGGGCGGGAACGCGGCAGCGTTCCTGGCCGCCCGGCAAAAGGGATCGGAGTCCGACGCCGTGTGGCCGTGTTACGGCGAGTTCCTCCTCGAACTGCCCGCAGCCTCCGTTGCACCGTGGCTAGGGGACGGTGAACTGGAGCCGGTCTCAGACAGCACCTGCCGGGTGCGGGCCGGGTCGTGGTCCTGGGCAGGGCTGATGTCCTGGGTCCTGCGCTTCGACGCTCCTTTCTCTGTACTGGGCCCTGAGGCGTTGATTGATTCCCTCTCCGGCTTCGCGGACCGAATCAGCGCTGCCCGCCCCCGCCCGGGAACTTCCCGCACCTCACACGCCGGGCGTGCTCCCCGCGGTCCGGCAGAACTCCGGCCGCCGGACAGCTAGGATGATCCAACTGTCTGCGATCCCCGGGGGAACCATGAGAAAAACCGCTGCCGTCCCTGTCCTTGCTCTGCTGCTCCTGACCGGGTGCACGAATGCCGGGTCCGCGGCTTCTCCACAGACCGCATCACCGTCTGCGCCCTCCGTGCCGTCCGCCGGGCAGTCCGCAGAAGCTGACGAAGCGGCTGAGGCAACGGAAGAGCAAACCTGCTCCGAACTGCTCGGGACCGGCGGCAGGGGACCGCTGTACCAGGCAATCTCCCTTGTGCGGATCGAGGACGGGACCTTCGGTTTCGCCGGATCGCCGGATGCCGCCGGTTCCGTCGACGAAACGCTCCGGAGCCTCGCGGCGGATGCGCCGCCCGTAGTGGAACCACAGCTGGCAGAGCTGACCCAGGCGATGGGGGGCGTTCTCACGCTGGCCGAACCATCAACCGGGGCTGCCGTAAACTTCGACCCCTTCGCGTGGACGGACACCATCGGGGACATCCTCTCTGTCTGTGCCCGCTACGAGGTCGGCCTGGCAAAGCCGGCCGCGGAAGGTGCCAGTGCCGCGTACCCGGGTTACCCAATGGTCGTGAATGCCTCGTCCGTGGACTACCGCGTCGGAGCCTGGTTCAGCGGCAGTCTTATGGACGGCCGGCTCGTGGCGCTCGCGCCGGGCCTGTACGGGCCCTACAACCCGGAGGTGCCTGATCTTTCGCTTTACTACGTCTCCACGGCGGTCGCCGGAGACAGTGCCATGAAACAAGCCGTTTTCCCCGGTTCCGGTGGCACGGCGTCGTGGTCAGGCGTCCGGCCCGGCACTGAGGAACCGTAGGCTGGCTCGCCACTGGCCTAGCCGTTCCGGCGGGAGGCATCCGGGTCTGCGGGAGCTCCTGCACGGCGTTCCTTCAGCAGTTTCTTGGTCCGGACCAGGCGGAGGGCTGTGACCAGCACCAGTCCCCCCAGCACGTTAAAGAGCAGTGTGTAGCTAAACCAGGTGAGCCACTCTAGGTAGGTAATGCCGGCACCGGACTGAATGGCGCCGAAGACCAGCAGGGAATCCAGGATTGAATGGAACATTTGGAGCCCGGCGAGAAGAAATCCCCCGATCACTGTGGCTACGATCTTGGCCGGGTCGGAGGACGTACCCTGCTGCATGCGGCTCATCAGCGTGATGGTGCTTCCCCCCAGGACCGCGAGCGCAACGGTCTGCAGGGAGAACGGTGCGTCGGTGAAGTGCCGTGCAGATTCGGCAATGGTGTCCTCCCACTGCGGAAAGGCCTGCATGACGAACCACATAATGACCCAGCCGCCGGCAAGGTTGCCCAGAAGCGTCCCGCCCCAGAGTTTACCGAGTTGCCGCAGGCTTGCCTCCTTGGCAACCACGGCGGCGATCGGCATCAGGAAATTCTCGGTAAAGAGCTCGCTGTGTGCGAGGAACAGGGCAATTAGTCCCACGCTGAACGCAATTCCGGCCAGCAGATGATCTCCGGTTTGGTACATCACGGCGAGGTAAGCCATGACGCCCAGCCCCACCTCAAGGCCGCCAAAAACCCCGGTCACCAGAACATTGCGGAAGGTGCGGTGCAGCCGCTCCGCCCCCTCGGTAATGGTGTTCTCAAAGGACTCCTGCAGCTCGTCCTCGACGGGAGCTTCAGATTCCCCGATTTCCCTGCGGCGTTCTTCGCTCATGCCGTTCCCTTCGGTGCGTGCGCTGACCGTTCCGTGTCCCGACCATTAGAACTGCTCAGCGGCGCCGTCCGCGAGTGGGTGCTGACAGTACCCCGCGCCGTGCAAGCTTCGGGGCTCGGGCATAGTGGGGAATCAGTCCTCCTCCCAGACCAGGATCTCTCCGGGTTGGCAGTCGAGGACACGGCAGATTGCGTCAAGCGTGGAGAATCGAACAGCTCTTGCCCGCCCGTTTTTCAGGACAGCAACGTTTGCGGGTGTAATCCCTATCCGGTCTGCAAATTCGCCCACGGAGAGCCCGCGCTCAGCCAGGAGCGAGTCGATCACCACGCGAATAGGCATCAGACAACTCCATCAAGCTCAGCCCGCATGAACGCCGTCTTGCGCAACAGGGAACGAAGCACCAGCAGGACCATGGTCAGTGTCGCTCCAACCAGCGCGCCGCCTATCACCAGCAGGCCAAGCGCCGGGGGCCCGGGAATGAGGAACAGGGTTCCCAGCACAATGGCAGTTGCCGCAGCGAGAGCCGCCGCCATGATGTCAATTAACGTGCGTGATGTTGAGCCGAAAATACGTTCGTCCCGAATGTAGCCAACCAGGATTGCTGTAATGACGAGTACCACGTCAACGCAGATTCCGAACAGAATGGCCGCCCCAACCAGCGGCGCTTCCAGATCGGCAAACTCCGGATAGGCCGATGCCATCGACCGACCGGTACTCACGACGCCGATCTGCGCGGCGACAGTCGCAAGGAGGAGCAGAGTAAGTGCCGCACGTGTCGCGAGCACCATCTGGAGGCTAATTTTCTGCGGGAGTTTTTCCATGCCTCATGATCGATATTCGATCGATTGATTGTCAATAGATCCGCGGCGGGCGGATGCTGCCGGGTATCCGGGATCGTGCCGAACGCAGGCCCTCCCCTGAGCGCACCTGACTGACAGCCGCCCGCCCCGGTTCACACCGCCGTGGGGCACTCCTTCAACGTGCTTCAACGGGCCGCAGGCGCAAACGAATACTGTTGCTGCTCGCCTCCGTGGACAACGACGCACGTGGATTCCGGCACCTCCTGCCATGCCCCGTGCAGATCGCCCAATGGTTCGGAGACCACCAGCCGGGAGTCGTCCGAGAGTTTATTCAGCAGCACGTTCTCCGGATACAGGGCCTGAAGGGGCGTTATGTCCCTGCTGGTGAAGAGGGACCGCGACTTGCCTTGGCTGGAGTAGCGGAACGCCCAGGTGGTGTCGCCGTCGGTGGTTGCGACTGTCATCTGGACGGGATGCTCGACGCCGCGGCGCCGTCCTGCATCCTCGATGAATCCCACGGCCTCGGCGACCGCTGTGCGGGGGTCTTCCTCGAGCCCAAAGGTCAGTGCGAGGTAGAAGAACATCTCGGAGTCCGTTGATCCTTCGATCTCCGGATACAGCCCCGGATCCACCGTTATGGCCATATCGCGTTTGACCTTCGGGAAGTCCGCGAGCGCCCCGTTATGCATCCAGAGCCATTTGCCGTGCCGGAACGGATGGCAGTTTGTCTGCTGGATGGCCGTACCTGTTGTGGCGCGGATGTGCGCGAAGACGCGGCTGGCCGATGCCTGCCGTCCCAGCTCGCGCAGGTTGCGGTCATGCCAGGCGGGCTCCGTGCTGTGGAACAGGCCGGGAGTCGGTTCCGTGCCGTACCAGCCGATGCCAAAGCCGTCCCCGTTGGTGGTCTCCGCGCCCATGCGGGCGTGTTTGCTTTGCATGACCAGTGAGTTCACAGGTTTATAGAGAAGGTCATCCAAGCGGACGGGGGAACCTGAATACGCTAGCCAACGACACATGGTCGTCTCCTTCGGATCGAGCCGAGTTTGCCAAACCGGCGGTCCGAGGGGTGGGCTTCGCGAACGTCTTTACGCCCGGGCCGCAAATTCAGTCGACCACAGAACAAGAGGAAGTTCTACTGGCCGCCGGATATGCCGTCCCTAGACGTGCGCCGTGAGATGCTCGTTGCCATGACCGATCCAGCACGCCTTCGACCCGCCGAGGTGGGAGACCTGCCCTTTATTTTCCGCCAGGAGCGCGGGTACATGGAGACCATCGAGCCGGAGGCCCTTCCGGGCTGGCTGGCTGCGCTGGACCGCAACCTTGAACTCTGGATCAGCTGCCTTCCCCATACGGTTTTCTGCGTGGACGCGGACGGGCAGCCGCTCGGGTTCGCGATGTGGCTGCCCGGCGGCGACGCCGCCACCCTGGTTTCCATCCAGGTCCTCGCCAGCCACCGCCGCCAGGGGCTCGGCCGGGTCCTCCTGGAAGAGTTCGAACAGCAGGCAAGTCTCGGCGGCGCCGGCGCCGTCAAGCTTGGCGTCCACGGAACCAATCCTGCCCGCCTGCTCTACGAAGTTACGGGTTACGACGCCGCGGGCCGGGAGGGCGACTACCTCCTCTTTAGCAAGACGCTGGGCGTGGCTTCGGCCTCTTAGTGCGCTTAGTGCGCGCGGCGGCGGGCACTGTGCCCGTCAGCAGTCCTCACTCACCTCATCTGCGTACTGAGGCGGCCAGACGACCTGAACCGTTCGAAGACTATTTCGTCGGCTTCAGACCACTGGCCTGGAAGTCCGCGACGAGTTCCGACGTCGCGCGTTCCTCCCGCTGAGCACGTGGGCGAGGAGCTCGTCAGCGAGCCGCCGTGTATCCCCGAAATGCTCCACGGTGTAGTCCGGGCATGCGGCCACAGCCTCCGGGTGCGCGGCGGAGTAGTCCTGCCACATTCGGATGGCCGCGTCCTGATCAACTGGGTGTACCGGGTCAGATTCCACCAGCCCATAATCTCAGGCCCGCTCGAGAAGCGAATTCTGAGCAGGCATGGATCTGGCGACTGGCAAGGATAGGCATATGCCCCAGTCAACCTGCACACCGCGCTGAAACTGGGCCTGTTCAAGCTGCCCGCCGCCGTCTAGGGTCTGACTAACTGACAAACGGGGGATAAGAACACATGGGGAAACGAATTGCGGGCGCTGCGGCCGCATTTCTGCTGGGCGCGCTGCTGACGGGCTGCGGGGCGACGGACGCTGAGATCAATGAAGCCCAGGCCGTTGCGGAGGTGAAAGCCAACCCAGCACCAACCCCGTGGGAGCCCCGCCCTTGCCCCGGCGGTGAAATCTTCCAGCCGGACCCCAGCGGAACAATGCAGTCCATCAAGCCGGATTGCATGGACCAGGCGTTGGTGGAAGCCATTGAGGAGTTTCCGGAGCCTCTGCCCCAGGGTGCTGATTGGACGTTCGATTCCGTCGATTACTCGAATCCGGAAGAGAACCCCTCGATCGAAATGCCTGTAATCCTGGACGGCAACCAGGACGTAACGGTGGCCGAAACCTGGTTGTGTGCCTGGATGGGTTCATATCTGCAGGCCGTGGACGGAAATGACGCTCAGGGACAGGAAAGCGGCATGGCGTATCTGTCCAGGTACGTGCAGCTGCCGGCAATCCAGGAGAACCATGCCAACCCGCAGGACTTTGAGGCCAGCGTGATCGCTCCGGCAAAGGCTGGCGACCCGGCCGTCATGCGGGAGTTTTACGGTGGCTGCCCAAAGTGACGTCGGGTGAACCCTGTGGAAAAAGTTTGAAGGCGGTTGGTCCCGGGGTCAGGGCGCAGCCACAATCTCCAGGAGCGCTGTGACGACCTGCTGCACAGCAGTCCGGTGGAGCGCTTCCGGCCTGCAGAGAAGGTCCACATGCCTGGCAAGCGGCAGGTCGCGGATCGGTTTGAGAACCAGTCCGCTTCGCGGCCGCGGTGCCGCAGTGTGCCGCGGCATCAGCGCCACGGCGTCGCCGGCGGCAACGATTTCGGCCGCGATAAAGAACTCATTGATCTGATGCGTGATGTTCAGGGGCTGCCCCGCGTGAACGGCAATAGCCTGCAGAGCAGGCATCAGCGGGAATCCGTCCTGGACGGACACCCACTCCTCCCCGGCGAGGTCCCTCACAGTGACGCCCGGTCTCTGTGCCAGCCGGTGCTTCTCCGACATGGCGACATCCAGCGGCTCGCGCACCAGCGGAAGAACGGTCATTGATTCCGGCCAGGGTTTGCTGTGCTCGAGGCGGTGCGCAATCACCAGGTCATAGTCGGCAGCGAGTACGGGGAAACTCTCCTGTCCCACGTCCCTGTCGGAGCAGACCAGCCGCGGGCTCCCCTCACCTGCCAGCGCCGAAAGCAGCGGGCGGAACCAGGTGAGGCCCACACTGTTGAAAGCGGAAATACTGACCGTCGCCCGGGGATCCTGCAGGTACCGGGCCACGGCCTGCTCCGCGGAACTCATGGCAACGCTGATGTCCACCGCCGCCCGGGCCAGCGCCCGGCCGGCGTCCGTTAGGACCAGGTTCCGCCCCCGCCGTTCGGTGAGCGGGACTTCAATGCGGCGCTGCAGGGCGGTGAGCTGCTGGGAGACTGCCGACGGCGAGACATGTGAGGCACGGGCGACGGCGGCAAGACTGCCCCGCTCGCCAAGTTCCCGAAGAAGCCGGAGCTGATAAAGATCCATAAGAAAGACTAAACCGGCATTTCAGGTTTTGGCCTCTAGTCTTACGAATCTCCTCTGATCAAACTCGAGGAGTGCCCTCCTCGATACTGAATCCAGCAGCCGCCCTCCGCAATGAACGACGACGCCGGGTCGCCTCGCGTCTTTCCGCGCGCAGAGTGGACCTGCTGCTCCTCCTCGTCGCTGTTGTCTGGGGCAGCAGTTATCTCGCGGCGAAGACCCTTACAGGCACGGTCAGCGTGACCGCCATCCTGTCCCTGCGCTTCCTCATCACCGCTGTGGCGCTGGCGGTGATCTGGCTGCTCTGGCACCGCCGCCGGACGTCGCGCCGGGAGGCGGTCACCGGCGTCGTACTGGGTTTAACCCAAGCGGCCGTGCTCATCCTTGAAACCCACGGAATTGCGGGCACGAGCGCTACGAACGCCGGACTGATCATCAGCCTGGTCGTTGTGTTCACGCCCGTTACCGAGAGCATTGCCTTCCGGGTGAAGCTGCCGCGGATGGTTTTCGTCGCCGGTGTCATCGCCGTCGTGGGTGTCTGTTTGCTCGTCTCAGCAGACGGATTCGCGGCGCCCGGGGCCGGGGACCTGCTCGTGCTTGCCGCAGCTGCCGTGCGCTCCATTCATGTCACGGCGGTGTCCGCGCTTACGCGGGGCCGCAGCTTTAGCGCTCTGAATCTGACGCTGATTCAGGGCGCGGTCTGCGCTTTCCTCTACACCGCCGCCGATTACCCGGGCGTGCTCCGGACCGTGGACGGCTTCGGCGCAGCTGAATGGATTGGCGTGCTCTACCTCGGACTGGTGTGCAGTGTCTTCGCGTTCCTCGTCCAGACCTGGGCCATCCAGCAGACATCAGGATCCCGGGCGAGCCTGCTGATGGGAACCGAACCCATCTGGGCTGTCCTCATTGGAATCACCATCGGCCAGGAATCGCTTGCCCTGCTGGGCTTCGTCGGCGCTGCCCTCATCATCGCCGGCACGTATCTGGGGTTAAGGGCGGAAGCCCGCCACCGAACCGGGCTCAAACCAAGGCGTACCGGCCGGACTCAGCAGGTCACGCACCCTCCGCTTTAGGGTGTAAGGATGACGGTACGAGTACGTGCGGCCAACGCCATCTCTTCGACTCTCTCAGGGATGGATGATGCCGGTGTGCGTACGCTTATCGAAAATGCTGATCAGGTAGGCGTAGGCATAGGGGGAACCACGAAGACTGCGCGCTTGGGCGAAACCACAGTCTTCATCAAACAGCTGCCGCTGACAAGCGCTGAAGAAGCAGATCCATGCTCCACCGCCAGCCGTCTCCGGCTTCCCTTCGTTTCCCACTACGGAATAGGAACCCCTGCCAACGCAGTCGGGCGGGAACTTGCAGCACATCAGGTCACCACCCGGTGGGTTCAATCGGGTCTGGCGGACTTCTTTCCGCTCCTGCTCGGTTGGCGGGTCCTGGATGTAAAAAGCGAGGCAGACCTCAGCGAGTTCGACGGCGATACCCCTCCCCGCCAGTGGGGACCCCACTGGCCTGAAGTCCAGGGCAAACTCTCCGCCATGAAGGCCGCACGCAAGACCATGGCGCTCTTCCTTGAGTACGTGCCCGTTACCTTGGGCGACTTGATCCGCCGAAGCTTGAAAGAGGGATTCGGGGCCGAGGTTTTTCCCGGCATCGTGGACCAGCTCCTGGAAGCCACTGCATGGATGAACGGTCAGGGATTTCAGCATTTTGACGTGCATCCCGGCAACATCCTTGTCCAGGACGGCAGGCTGCTTTACACCGACTTCGGTCTGGCGCTGCACCAGGATTTCGAACTGACGCCGGAGGAAGCATGGGGCATGCGTACCCATGACGGCTTCGACCGTGATTCCGCCCTGATGCACCTGTTCCACTGGACGTTATTCGAACTCGGCTATATCTCCGGGGAAGCACGGCTTGGCCTGTTGCGCGCTGCGTCCGCCGGCCCAACTTCTCCAGCATTGGATCCTGTCCGGGCCGCGCTTGGAAGCGGTGCGGACCTGATTGCACAATATGCGGATACCGCCATCTACATCACAGAGCTGTTCGCTGCCCTCACGCAGAATGTGTACGCGACGGAGTACCGGCGCCTATAGGCGATGACACTCTAGGCGAGACGAATCGGACACCCCACGACGGCCTGTCACTCCCGGGATACAAGCCGCTGCCAGCACCGGCATCCTTCTAACCGGATTCACCGTCCCGAATGCGCCGGGAATTCTCCTCGTCTTCCACGTCGGAGATCGTGTAGGCCGGAGCGGTTGGCTGCTCAATCGTTGAACTTCCCGGGCTGAAGCCGAACAACCGCGATTGAACGGACGCTGACCCGGCAAGCGGACCGGCAATCCCCTTACGCCAGGCTCCGGCACGGGTTGCCACACGAACCAGAATCAGCACGGCCAAACCCCAGGCAACCGGGTTGGTCCACCGCTCAAGGCTCGCCGGAGTTAGCCCGTCGGCGATCATCAGCACCAGCAGCGCGATCAGCAAAACCACGGTGGACGCCGTCAGGAGGCGGGTGAGTTGTGCTGCCATGCGCCCACCCTAATCAGCCTGCGGCACTGGAGCCAGAGACTGTGCGGCCGCTTCCTTCACCGGCTCAACTGTCCCGTCCAGACGCCGTCGGAGGATTTCGTACGAAACCCGGCTCGGAAGGTACATCTGCTGGCTGCCGGCTACAGGGAACTAGGCTGGGTGGATGGCAACAGTAATCCTCGTGCGGCACGGCCGCACCACAGCGAATGCCTCCGGGCTGCTGGCCGGACGGACCCCCGGGGTAAGCCTCGACGACACGGGCCGCGCCCAGGCCGCCGCCACGGGTGAGCGGCTCGCCGTCGTACCCCTGGTGGGCGTCGTGTCCAGCCCGCTCGAGCGTTGCAGGCAAACCGCGCAGTTCATCCTCGATAGCCAGAAGGGCACTCCCCACGCGCCGATCGAGGCCGATCTCACCGAATGCGACTACGGCCAGTGGCAGGGCCAGACGCTGGCCGACCTCGCGAAGGAGGACCTGTGGAAGGTGGTGCAGTCGCAGCCGTCGGCCGTCACCTTTCCCGGCGGTGAGTCCATGGCTGCGATGCAGGCCCGCTCGGTTGCTGCGATCCGCCGCCACGATGCGGCGTTCGAAGCCGAGCACGGTCCGGGAGCAGTGTGGGCTGCGGTGAGTCACGGGGACATCATCAAGTCGGTCCTCGCGGACGCGCTCGGCATGCACCTGGACATGTTCCAGCGCATCGACGTCGGGCCGGCCTCGCTGTCGATCGTGCGTTACGGCCCGGGGCGTCCCACTGTCCATGCCACCAATACCGACACCGGGGACCTTTCGTGGCTGGCAGCTGTCCACGGGCAGGACGATGCACCGGTTGGCGGTGGTGCGGGACACGCAGCGCCGCCCGCCCAAGGAGCCTAGAGTAGTCCTATGCCTACAACCGTTCACGATTTCGACTGGCCGGACCGCGTAGTAGTCGGCACCGTCGGCGTCCCCGGTCAGCGCACGTTCTACCTGCAGGCGCGGGCGGGCAAGCAGCTCATCAGCATTGCCATGGAAAAGCTGCAGGCGGACCAGCTTGCGGAGAAGATCGACGAGATCCTCGACCAGCTCATGACCGTCGACGGCAACCCCTTCCACGTTCCCGCGAACACTCCCCTGGAGCTCGTGGACAATGACGATCTGGATGAGGTGGAGGAACAGTTCCGTGCGGGCGTGATGAGCCTGGGCTGGGACCCGACAACGGCGCAGGTCGTCATTGAGGCCTACCCCATCGAAGAAGTTGATGAGGATGACGACGGACTCGTCGAGGACGAGGACGACGCCGATGCCGCCGAGGTGCTGCGGGTGCGGATGCCCGTGGGCACCGCCCGCGCCTTCGCGAAGCGCACCCGGGAAGTGGTGGGCGCCGGGCGTCCGATCTGCGTGATCTGCGGTCAGCCGATCGACGACGACGGCCACATCTGCGCCCTCCCCGAAAACTAATGCCGGAGCCGGACCTGCTCACCGATGAGCTGACCCTCACCGGGCGGATTACGACGGCGTCCAACGCCACGTTCCTGGGCAGCATCGGCGACGCGGCGGTTGTGTACAAACCCATAGCGGGCGAGAAACCGCTGTGGGACTTCCCCGACGGGTGCCTGGCGTACCGCGAAGCCGCGGCCTACCTGGTCTCCGAAGCGCTGGGCTGGAACATCGTCCCGCGCACCTGGCTGCGGAACGGCCCCCTCGGCGAGGGCATGGTCCAGCTTTGGCAGGACGCCGATCCGGAGCAGGACGCGGTGGATCTGGTGCCACTTGGTGAGGTGCCGGAGTCAGGGTTCAAGCTCGTGCTCGAGGGTGAGGACCAGGCCGGGCAGATCGTCGCACTCATTCATGAAGACACGGCGGCGCTGCGGCGGATGGCGGTGTTCGACGTCGTCGTCAACAACGCCGACCGCAAAGGCAACCATGTCCTGGCGATGCCCGGCGGGCACCGGTACGGCGTGGACCACGGGGTCACGCTCCACGCCGAGCACAAACTGCGGACGGTGTTGTGGGGCTGGATTGGCGAGTCTTTGAGCAGTGAGGAGCTCGCGGGCATTGATCGCGTTCTTGCTGGGCTGGATGGCGATCTCGGCGAAAAGCTGGCGGAGCTGCTGACCGCCGAGGAGGTCGAGGCGCTTGCCTCGCGCTGTGCCCGGCTGCGCACGACGGCGGTGTTCCCGGGTCCGAGTGGCGGGATGCCTGCTGTGCCCTGGCCGCTGTTCTAGGTAATGACGACTCAAATCTGAGCGGTTAGGTTGTCTCCATGAAGTTGCAAACTTCAAAGACCGCAGATCGTTCCGCACCGCCCGTGTCCAGAGGAGTCCATCAATGAACATCGGAATCGGGATCAGCCCGCACCTATGGGTCCGGAGTTGGGCCTTGAGCTGAGTCCATGACGAGGAACCTGTTCCGGGTTTCTATGAGGTTCCGCAGGTAACGCGCCAGCACCAGTTTCTCCACCAACCGGCCAAGCGGGCCGAAGGGAGCTTCAAATTCGATGCGGTCGATCATGACCGTGCCAGCCGAATCCTCTTTGAATTCGTGCTCATGCCGGAACCGCTTGAACGGTCCATTGACCTGCTCATCGACGAAGTAGTCGGGGGCTTCCATGCCGGTGATGCGGCTCGTCATCCTGAACGGGACGCCGAAGTGCCAGGCCCGCCAGGTGACGTCCTTGCCCAGGGATATGAGGCCCGTAGTCACACCCGCGACCGCCTCTTCGCGGGACCGGGCCATCGAGTCCTTATGGGCATCTATGCTCCGCGCACGGTCGAACAGCTCGGTCTTGGGCGTGGTGGTCCGGGTAGTGCAAGCGAAGGAAACGGCCATCTGTGGAGTATTGCAGCTAACCGGCGGGCCCGCGGCACGCTTCCGTTGCGCACGCTGTTCCGCCACTGCGTCCTAGTGTTTAATCCAGCCGCATGGACCCGAGGAATCATCCAACTGTGCGGCGTGGAACCAGCTGGTGGCGGCGCCGGCCCTGGGCCCTGGCGATACTGCTCACTGGTATTGGCATCCTGCTGCTGCGCGACCCCACGGGGTGGAGCATCATCGGCGCCGTCGCATGCACTGCCGGGGCCGGGGTCACCATTTACCTCGGAGAAAGAATGGTTAAGGGTCTCCGGCACGAGTACCGATACAAGACTGACGAGCCCCTCCCTTAAACGATGCCATCCCAAAACGGACAGACCGAAAACAGGATCGTTTGAGGTCTGCACCTCCGGCGTCTAGGGTGGCCGGACAGCCACCACCGGCCAGGTGGAAGCAATGAAGTCCACTGGCTCAGGAAAGGTTCATTGATGCACAAGAAATCTAACCGGGTATTCATCAGCTTATTGCTCGCAATGTCGCTGGCAGCAGCAGCTCTCATCCTGAGCATTCCCACACTTTTCGACTCGCCCGTCCCAGGTCAGCTCTGGCTCGCCGCAGTACTGGGCATCCTCACTGCTGCGCTGGGAACGGCCGTTCTGCTCCTTCGGCCGAAGCGCCGGGGCAACGGCGCCTAGCTGTACCCGGCCGTCAGGTTGGTAGCAGTCGGCTGATGGGTGGTTTGCCTCCGAGTGCGCTATGGCGTCGTTCATTGTTGTAGTGCTCGAGCCATGGTGCAAGTGCTGCTGTGCGTTCCTGGTTGCTG
>NZ_VULS01000014.1:0-46271 GCF_009696625.1 Arthrobacter sp. BL-252-APC-1A
TTGCGGGCGACCGCGACGACATCGCGTCGGAACTCTTCGGGAAAGGCTTTGGGCATGATGAACATCCTTCCACCCGCAAGGATCAAATCCTCACAGGCAAAGTGTCAATCAAACCTTCAGCAGTCCCGATCGTTGGCAGCGGGGCCTGGATCCCACCTCCACCGCCGAGCTCTACGACACCGGCCTCCGACTGCGTGTCCTGCCTGCGCTCGGGCATGTTCGGGTTGCGAAGATCACCGCGGGGATGATCGACCGCACCATCGACGCTTGGGAGGTCGAGCACTCCGCCTCGACGATCAAAAACTCCATCGCCCCACTCGTCCGGGTGCTCGATGAGGCGGTGCGTGACGACATCATCTCGATCAACCCGGCCAAGCATCGTGCACGGCGCAATCTCGGCAAACACGTCACTCACACAACGGGGGCGCTGCGGCAGTACGCGCTCCCGGATCTGGCGACGCTGCGGAAGCTTGCAACAGCGTGTGGGAAGGTGCATCAGTCGTATTCCGATCACGTCATGCTCGCCGCGCTCCTGGCCGCGAGGGGTTCGGAGGTCGCAGGGCTGCGGGTTGGGGATGTGGACTGGGAGAACCACATCGTGTGGATCAGGCGCCAGCACTATCCGGGCAAAGGCGGCCTCGTCGTCAAACAGACCAAAGGCCGCCGCGACCGTCCAGTGCCGATGCTCGATGCTCTCGAATCCGTCCTCGAACGCCTCACCACCGACAAGAAACCCGACGACCCGCTGCTGCGCGGGCCACGCGGAGGCGTTCTCACCACCGCGACTGTCAGAGACGCCACCCGCTGGGATGACCTCGTCGCAGGTCTCAACCTCACCGGTCTCACTCGGCATGGGCTGAGGCACACCGGGGCGACGTGGATGGCCGACGCCGGCATCGCTCTGCACGTCCTCCAGGAGATCCTCGGCCATCAGTCGATCGAGACGACCAAGGGCTACCTGCACCCCGATCACCGCCACCTCGCCGAAGCCGCAAGGCAGGCCAACCAGTTCCTCTCCAACACCCCCACGAGGAAGGACATCAGCAACGGACCCCGCCTGTGACCACGAATGGAACCACGCTCTGACCGTCCCAGAAGGGGCCGGAAGACCCTCGTTGCTGGACCGTGGAGCCTCAGCCACCATCGCGGTCTGCCATCAGGTCCGCGACGACGGGCGCGAGTGCGACACCCAGGGCGTGGTGCTGGTCGGCGTCGAGATGCACGCCGTCATGCTTGCTGCTGGTGATGATCGTGTTCGAGTCGAAGAAGAGGCAGCCGGCGTCTTCGCTGACCTGTCGAATCGCCCGCGCGAGACCCCGAGCGGCTATATCCCCGCCCGCGAACTTCGGGCCGATCGGTCCTCGAGGGTTGTCCAGCTGCGGGGGCGCGATAACGAGAATCGGTGGGGTAGGCATCCCGGGCTCGATCGGCGCTGTCCTAATCGCGTGGACGAGCGCTGAGACGCCCATCGCGGAGTGCCAGGGTTTGTGCTGGTGCACGGATTGGAAGTCATTCGTACCGAGTAGCAGGATCACGAGGTCGAGCGGGGATTGCGCTTCTATGACCTGTTGGATGCCGCTGAGGGCGTTCCGCCCAGGCTTGTACGGGTCGTCGAAGGCGGTGCGACGCCCGTTGAGACAGTCCTCCGTCAGCCGGATGCGACCGTCCCTTCCCGCGTTGAGCGCGGCGTGCAGGACTCCGGGCCAGCGCTCTTCGAAAGGAAGTCGCTGCCGAGTTGTCGGGACTATGCCCCAGGTCAGCGAGTCTGAGTACACAAGGATGTGCTTTGTCGTTGGCATCCTGGCTCCTTTGCGTTGCCGTCGTTCCTTTATGCGTTCACGGGTCTGGTAGGAGGATCGTGGCGAGGTTGACGCGTTGCTGACCGTCCTGCCGTTCCGTCAGGTAAGGGGTCAGTAGCTCAGCGAGACCTGCCTGGATCGTGGCGAGATCCTCCGTGTTCACGTACAAGGGAGTTCGGGCGAATCCGACCAGCTCACGGGCTTCGGGAGAATCCGCGCTGAGGAAGCGATCGAAATCACCCGTGACGTCTCCCAGGAAAGTCAGGAAGGCCGCGCTCAGCTGAGCGCTACTCATCGCAGAAAGCTCCGCCTGGTCAATGGAGGCCATCCGGTCTCCCAGCGCCAAGGTTCGCTCGATCGCGCCACGAGATCTGCGCTCATCGACCACGGCGACAACCTTGGCATCGAGGAGGGCAGCCACATGTCGGTAGAGCGTGGCCTGCGGGATATCCGGGAGCGCCTCGCGCAACTGGGCCGTCGTGCGGTTGCGACCACCCAGCTGCTGGATGATCCGTAATCGCACCGGGTGCAGCACGACCTCTGCCAGAGCAGTATTGTCCGGCACCTTGACTCCTCACTGTTATCACAATGATAATGTTCTCAGTACGATTCCATTCTAGCGATCGAGGAGAGCACGATGACGAACATCACATGCGACCAAACGGGAGTGCACGTGCAGTTTCCCGGTTGGGAGGCGACGATGACGGGCTTGCCGAAGCTGTCTATTCCGAGGTCGGCGATCCATGGCGTCGCGAGCGAGCAGGGATGGACGTCCGAGATCCTCGGGATGAGATCCGGTCTCGTCATCTCTGGCTACCGCAAACTGGGCACGTTCAGGCACCCTTCGGGAGTGCGGCGCCTGGTCTCGATGAAGCGCGGGCTCCCGCTGCTGCGGATCGCCGTCGACCGGGCCGCCGTCGGCTTCGACGAGATCCTCCTGAGCACCGATGCTGCAGAGACGATCGCGGCAGACCTTCGATCGGACGTGCACTCTTGAACGCTGCGATCGAGGTAAAGGCGCTCTCGAAACGGTTCGGTGCAGTCGTTGCGCTCGAAGATGTGACCGTGACAGTCGAATACGGGCGCGTCGTCGGGTTCCTCGGGCCCAACGGGGCAGGGAAGTCGACGCTGATGCGCGCGCTACTCGGCCTGATCCGCTCAGACAGCGGCGAGGCGCACATCGCTGGCGCGCCCTATGCCCGCCTGCCTGCGCCCGCAAAGACCGTGGGCGCAGTCCTGGACATCGCCTCGGCGCATCCGCGCGTGACGGCACGCGCTCACCTTCACACGTACGCGGCACTCGGAGGAATGGACCGGTCACGGGTCGACACCGTGTTATCCCTCGTGGGGGCGCCGTCGTACGCCGATCGTCGGGTCGGCACCTTCTCCACGGGGATGCGCCAGCGCCTCGCGCTGGCCACCGCGATGCTCGGCGACCCGGACATCCTCGTGCTCGATGAGCCGTCGAACGGTCTCGACCCAAGCGGAATCGCCTGGCTCCGCACATTCCTGCGCGAGTTCGCCGATGCTGGCGGCGCCGTTCTGCTCTCCAGCCATGTGCTCCATGAGATCGAGCACACGATCGACGACGTCATCCTCATCGACCGGGGCCGCACCGTCTGGACGGGCGCGCTCGAACGACTCGTGGCGCAAGATGCTCCTCTCGAGAAAGCCTTCCTGCGCCTCACGCAGAAAGGACCTCTCTCATGAATGCCGTCTACGGCGAGGTCGCGCGACTGCGCGCCACCGGAGTAGCACTGTGGTCGGCACTGGTTGCGCTCGCGTGCGGTGGCGGATTGACGCTTCTCCTTGCGCTCACCGGACCGCAGAACGCCCAGCCTCCCATGCCGGACATCGACACCCCCGAAGGCGTGGGATTCGTGTTCGGTATCGGAACCGTGCTTCTGTTCGTCCCCGCACTGATCGGGACCATCGCGATCACGAGCGAGTATCGACACCGCACAATCGGCACGACGTTCCTCGTCGTTCCTCGACGGGGTCGAGTGCTCACAGCCAAGCTCGCCGTTTACACGGTGCTGGGCATCGTCTATGGAACGATCGCATCCCTGTCGGCCTTGCTCGCCCTGATCGTCGCAGCGTGGATGCGCGGTGTACCTCTGGGCGTCGATGTGGCGGATCTGGTACCGGCACTCATACAGCTCAGCCTCGCCGCTGCCGCCTACATGCTGCTCGGCGTAGGGATCGGCGCGTTGACCCGTTCACCCTTCGTCGCGATCGGCGTCGTTCTCGGCTACTTCCTGTTCGTCGAGTACCTCCTGATGATGATTCCCGGAGTCAATGCGATCTACCCGTTCCTGCCGGGCGGCGCAACGGCATCGCTGACGAGTTTTGACTTCCTCACCGGCGCGATCGCGAGCCAGACAGCGCTGACGCCCGCGACGATGGTCTCACCTGTGGTCGGCGCTGCGACCCTCGTGGCATACGCGGTCATCGCGGCGATTCTCGCCGTCTTCGTTCCCCTTCGGCGAGACCTGAGGTGACCGGACCCTGGGTCTCGCCGAACGGGACTATGGCTGCGCATACGCGCTCGCGTAGTCCTCGCTGGGGGCCACGGGCTGGATGATGTCGAGCAGGACGCCGTCGGGGGCGGCAACGATGAAGTGCCGCTGGCCGAAGTCCTCGTCGCGAAGCGGTAACACCACGTTCGCCTCTGTCTTGCCGGCCAGCTGCTTGTGGAAGGCATCGACGTCGCTGACTTCGAGGTTGACGATCACTCCTCGGGGAAGCTCACGGTATCCGTCCGGCACCGTGGGGTGATCGTGAGCCAAGACTGCCAGCTCGAACGCGCCTAAGCGCAAGCTGACATACCAGTCCGATTCAAAGGTCGTCTCAAAACCGATGACGTCGCGGTAGAAGGACGCCGCGGCGTCGACATCGCGAGACATGAGCACGGGATAGAGGCTGGTGACGGACATTGCACTCCTTTACGTACGATATGAATGTAACGAAGCCAGCATACATACACACTGTACGTAAAGGAAGAGGACCATGCCCCGCGCCTCCGCAGCCGACGCCGCCCAGACAGCCCAACGCATCCTCGATTCCGCGAAGGAACTCTTCTCAGCACGAGGCTTCAGTGAAGTCTCCGTCGATGACGTCGCCCGGGACGCCGGGGTCACGCGAGGAGCGGTCTACCACCACTACCGGACCAAGGTCGCGCTGTTCGGCGAGGTCGTCTCCCGCCTCCAAGCCGACGTCGCACGAGCTGTCGTCGCGGCAGCAGAGAATGCAGACCCGCAGCCTCTCGAACAGCTCAGGGCCGGGTCGCACGCGTTCCTCGATGCGATCACGAACGGGGCCGCCATGCGCATCCTGCTCATCGATGCACCTGCGGTGACCGGCTGGCAGGAATGGCGCCGACTCGACGCGGAGAATTCGGCGACGCATCTGCGAGAGGCACTACGCGAGGCAGGAGTTGCAGAAGAGATCCTCGATGCATCGACCGCGCAGCTCTCCGGCGCGATGAACGAGGCAGCCCTCTGGACGGCCCAACACGATGACACCGACCTGGCTCGCCGGCAGTCCCACAGGGTTCTCGACAGACTACTCACGGCCTCCGTGTCGTAGACCCGACTCTGGGGCGTGGGCGAGCTTTCCAGAGATTCGCACGATGTCGAGGAGGTCGCGCGCGTCGAGCCGATCGGCGAAGCGACGGCGCACGGACTCCAGGTGCACGGCAGTCGCCCCGCGAAGGGCGTCGAGCCCGAGGGGAGCAAGCACGAGCAGACAGCCGCGGCCATCTGCCGGGTCAGGATCACGGCGAATCAGCTCTCGCACTTCCATCCTGCTGGCATGACGCGAGAGCCTGCTCCGCGACCACCCCATCTTCTGCGCCTGGGCATGCAGTGTGCTCGTCATCTCCGGCGCTTCGACCAGAGTGCTGAGCACTTCGTAGTCGGGCTCCGAGAGGCCCGATGCCGCAAGGTCGTGCACCACACCGGCCTGCACGGCGATCATCATGCGACGGAACGCGCGCCAGGCGACTTCCTCATCCTCGCTCAACCAAGGTGCCGCCGACCCCATCCTTTTCGTTGACATGTAATCATTCTACGATCTATGCTCGTTTACATGTCAACAAAGTCTCCTAGAGTCGTGATCCTCACGTGCAGCACCCGGCCCGGAGCGATAGGCCCGGCGGTTGCAGACTGGCTCCTGCAAACCCTCACCCCCCGCGCCGACGCACTCGATGTCGAGCTTCAGCATGTGTCGTTGCGCGATCTCGATCTCCCGTTCTTCGACGAGGAGGAGCATCCGGCAATCGGCGCCTATCGAAACCCGCACACCAAAGCGTGGAGCAAGATCGTCGACGAGGCCGATGGCTTCATCACGGTCACGCCTGAATACAACTACGGCATGCCCGCAACGCTCAAGAACGCCCTCGACTACCTGAGCCGCGAATGGGCATGGAAGCCCATGGGGTTCGTGAGCTACGGCAACACGTCGGCAGGCACCCGATCCGTGCAGCACGCGAAGCAGGTGATAACGACGCTTCGTCTCGTCCCCCTCGGCTCGACCGTCGCCCTGCGCCTGAAAGACACGATCGATTCGACCGGAGTGCGTCCGAGTGCACAGCTGACCGCGTCGGCGAACGGCTTGCTGGAGGAACTGGTCAGACTAGCTCACGCACTCAAGCCCATGCGGGAGGCTGCACGACCCGGTATCGAAGTCGGGCCGTTGCCCGGTAGCTATACACGCCCATTGACTCCCAACGACGCCCGGCATGTACTGGTTCTGCAGCGATGCTGCTGGGTCGACGAGGCGTTGAGCAACGAAACGCTGGACCTCGCTCCGTTCACCGAGACCCTCGAAGACGTGCAGGCCTGGCTCACCGACTGGGAGAGCGTCGGACTCTGGCTCCACGGTCGTCTCATCGGAATGGTTCGCGCTCGACGCGCATCGCGAACAGGGCACATCGGCAGACTCGCCGTCGTTCCCGATCTCTACGGGCGGGGAATCGGGCGCTGGCTCCTCCGGCACGCGACGGATGCTCTCGCCAGCTCCTGCGACCGGATACAACTCAGCACCGGATCGCGGAGCACGAAGAACATCCATCTGTACACGAGCGAAGGATTCGTCCAGCACGCCGAGAACCCCGAAGGAACAGTCGAACTCGTCAAGCGTTCTTGAAGTGAGGCCCGACGGACTGACATCCGGTCCCCTACCCGTGCACCTACTTGTCGTCGCCCGATTGAGGAATCGGCAGGCTTTCGAGGAATGCTCTTGCCGCGGGGGTGGGGTTGAAGCTGCTACACGCGAGGTATTCGATACGGGTGGGGCCATCGGTGACCGGGATCGTTCGAAGACCCATACTGCTGGGTGGGATCACGGCGGGTGACAGCAGGGCGATCACGAGGCCCTGCCTGACCAGGTCGAGGATGAGGTCGGCGCTCATCGCTTCGAAGGCGACCTCGCGATGGATGCCGGCGGCCTGGAACGCGAGGTCGGAGGGAATCCGTCCGGGTGTTCCTTCGGGAAAGTCCACGAACGCTTCATCGGCCAAGTCTTCCAATCGCAACCTGCGACGCCGCGCCAGTGGGTGTTCAGCGGACACGACAGCGACGAGTCGTTCCCGGGCGAGCACGCGCGCGTTCACGCCTTTCGGGGGTGCGCTGTCGGGCAGCCCGAGCACTGCCACGTCCATACGGCCCTCGCTGATCGCGGTGACGAACTCATCGCTACCGCCGCCTCGGAGCTTGATCCGCACCGCAGGGTGGGTGCGATGGAAGTGCCCGAGCGCAGCGGGTATATCGATGGCGGTCACCGTCGGAATCACACCGATGGTGAGACTGCCTCGAATCTGCCCGTCCGCCTCCGCCGCCTCGGAGACCGCCCGTTCAGCCGCATCGAGACTCTCTCGTGCTCGTGCCAGGAATGCCTCTCCGGCTGCGGTGATCTCAACCCTACGGCTGGTGCGCGCGAATAACCTCACCCCGAGTTCGCGTTCGAGCGCCTTGATCTGGTGGCTCAGAGCGGACTGCACCACGAGACACCGCTCCGCCGCGCGAGTGAAACTGCGTTCCTCGGCCACCGCGACCACATACCGCATCTGCTGAAACTCCACACTTCAATGATTCCTGTTCATTACTGATATGACAACAATGCTCTGGACTCATCAGCATGTCGGACCCGACGATGTAACCATGAGCATCACGACCTCACCGCGCACCCCTCCAAGCGTGCACGCAAGATCCACGCGCCGAGTGGGTTGGACGATACTGACTGCGCTGACTCCGATGGCCTGGGGCACCACCTACATCGTGACAACGCACCTGCTGCCCGAGGAGCATCCTCTCTTCGCAGCGATGATGCGCTCGCTTCCCGCAGGTCTGATCGCGCTCCTGATCGCGAGGCAGTTGCCGCACGGTTCGTGGTGGTGGAAGAGCCTCGTGCTCGGCACCTTGAACATGGCCGCATTCTTCCCGTTGCTCTTCCTCGCGGCCCAGCAGCTGCCAGGCGGAGTAGCAGCCACGCTGGGTGCGGCACAGCCCATCGTTATCGCGTTCCTCGCCGTGGCGATCCTGCACGAGAAGCTCTCGCTCTGGCGCGTCGCTTGGGGCGTGCTCGGCATGATCGGCGTTGCGCTCGTCGTCCTCGGCCCGAACGCGGCAATGTCACCTCTGGGCATCGTTGCGGGCCTTGGCGGGGCCGTGTCGATGGGTATCGGCGTGGTGCTGACGAAGAAGTGGGGGCGCCCCGAAGGGGTATCCGCAGTCGGTCTGGCCGGGTGGCAACTGACCGCCGCTGGTCTTGTCCTTCTGCTGCCGGCTCTGCTCATCGACGGCATTCCGCCCGGTATCGACGGCAAGGCGATGCTGGGGTACGCCTGGCTGGGGCTGATCGGGGCACTGCTGACCTACACCATCTGGTTCGCCGGCATCCGGCGTCTGCCTGTGACGGCGACCGCCCTGCTCGGCCTGCTCTCTCCGCTCGTGGCGGCGGTGCTCGGCGCCGCGATCGCAGGCGAAGCCCTGACCCCACTCCAACTTCTCGGCTTCGCCGCCGCACTCATCGCGATGGTCGCCGGTCAACTCCCGCCACCGAGAAAGAAAGACTACATCCGATCATGAGAGCAGCTGCATCTCGTGCGATCGGCATGGTCAGGACCGCTATCGACACCGCAGCCGTTCACTGTCTGTTCGTGAGAGCGTGTCCGATGATCCGCGCGGCTTCGGAGAACGCGCTGGGGTTGGGGCCGGAGTAGTTCAGACGGAGATAGCGGCCGGTTGGCTCGGCGGGGAACCAATCGTCGCCTGCTGCGATGATGACCCCGCGAGCTTCGCATTCTCGGGCGAGCTGGAGCAGGTCCGTGTCGTCGGGCAGTCGCAACCAGAGGTTCAGACCGCCGCGCGGTACAGCATCCAGGCGCGCCGCCGGGGCGTGCTCGCGGAGTGCGTCGACGAGGAGATTGCGGCGGCTGGTGAGCTGCTGCCGGAGCGAGCGCAGGTGCGTGCGCCAGGCCGGTTGTGTGACGACATCGACCGCGACGGCTTGCAGGGCGGAGCTGACGTACATCTCCTGAGCCTGCGTGTCCGCGAGAATGCGATCACGGGCGGGGCCGCGCGCGATCAGGCCCGCGACCCGGACGGACGGGGAGACGCTCTTGGTGAGTGAGCGGATGTAGACGACATGACCGCTGTCGTCACGGGCGGCGACGGGGACGGAATCGGAGGTGATGCCGAAGTCGTGCGCCCAGTCGTCCTCGATGAGGAACCCGCCGTGCTCGCGCACGATCCCGAGTACGGCGTCACCCAGTTCCGCCGACCACTGTCCGCCGGTGGGGTTGGCGAAGTTCGGTTGCGCGTAGAACGCGCGTGCCCCGGTCTGCGCGAAGGCGCGTTCGAGGTCGTCGGGGTTCGGGCCGTGCGGCCCGGACGGGATGGGAACGAGTTGCACTCCGACCTGCGCGGCGGCGAGCATCGCCCCCCAATAGCTCGGTGACTCGATCAGCAGAGGTCGCCCCGCCCCGACAAGAGTGCGGAAGAGGGTGCTGAGGCCACTCTGACTACCCGGCAGGACCACCACATCCCTTGCGGCCGGGGCGGTGAGGCCCGTGGGAGTGATCGCGCCGAGTTCAGCGGCGAACCAGGATTGCAGCTCGGGCAGGCCCGCAGCGGGCGGGCGGCCCACCGCCGCCTCGCTCCGCGCAGCGCGAGCGAACGCGGCCCGCACCAGACGTTCGGGCAGCAGCTCCCTGTCGGGGTAGCCGGAGTGCAGAGCGATCACATCGTTCGGCGCCGTGCGCAGCGCCGCCGACGAGGCCGGGATGCGATGCAGCGGGGAGCCGAGCGCTGCCGTCTGCCAGCCGTAGTCGTTCGGACGGACCTCCCGGACCCCGCGCACGAACGTGCCGATGCCCGGGCGCGACTCGATCACACCCTGGCCGACGAGGGTGCGCAGTGCCTTCTGCACCGTGACCGGGCTGGCCTCAAACCGTGCGACGAGCTGCCGCGTCGACGGAAGCTGTGCACCCGCAGGAGCGGTCGCGATCCACTCACCGAGAGCGGACGCGATGCGGTCACTGCTACTGTAGGTCATGACGATCAAGGATACCGCTACTCTATCTTCTGCGAAACTGCTACCGATGTCTCGTGCCGGCCTGTGGTGGGGGCTGCTCGGCGTGACCGCGTTCTCTTTCACCGTGCCCTTCACGCGGGTCGCAGTCGAGAACGGGCACATGTCGGCTCTGTTCGTCGGGTCGGGCCGCGCAGTGATCGCGGCCACGCTCGCCGCGCTCGCCCTCGGGCTGACGCGGCAGAGACTCCCGCGCGGGAGGCAATGGATACAGGTCGCGGTGGTCGCCGGCGGCGCGGTGGTCGGGTTCCCGCTGCTGACCTCGTTCGCTCTCACGACCGCGTCCGCGAGCCACGGGGCCGTAGTGATCGCGCTGCTGCCCGCAGCGACCGCGGTGATCGCCGTGCTGCGCACGGGGGAACGACCCGCACGCTCGTTCTGGGTCGCTGCCGCGTTCGGCGCGGTCGCTGCGGTGGTATTCGCCGTGATCCAGGGTGGCGGTTTCGGCGGGCTGCACGTCTCCGACCTGCTGCTGTTCGCCGCCGTCGTCGTCTGCGCGGTCGGCTACGCGGAAGGCGGATTGCTCTCCCGCAGCATGGGGTCGTGGCAGACGATCTCGTGGGCGCTCGTGCTCGCCTCGCCGCTGATGATTCTGCTGACCGGCATCGCCGTGGTGCAGCAGCCTCCCCTGGGCACCGTCGTGGAGTGGGGCGCGTTCGCGTACCTCGCGGTGGTGAGCATGTTCCTCGGGTTCTTCGCCTGGTATCGCGGCCTCGCCATCGGCCCGATGGCACAGGTCAGCCAGGTGCAGCTCACTCAACCCGTGATGAACATCCTCTGGGCGGGCCTGCTGTTGGGCGAGCACATCGGCTGGCAGACCGTAACCGGCGGCATCGCCGTGATCGGCTGCGCACTGCTCGCAGTTCGCGCCCGCAACCGAGGGAACCAGGAAGGCGTGCGAAACACACTCCGCGCTAACCGATGACCGATCTCGGAGAGGTTAAGCGGCTGATCCGTGGCAACTCGCAGGCTCGATTGGGCTTGCAGGGGGTGCACCAGATCCGCAGCGTCTCATCGCCGACACCGCACCGCGGGGTGAGCGCACGATTCGACTGCGAGCGAGGCCCACCTCTCGGGCTTGACTGCAGTAAGCCATGCGCACGGTGCGGTATCGCAACTCCGGACTGAGCTGCTTGGGCATGCTCTTGTTCCCTTACTGAAACATGGAACGAGCCCCAGGGCGCTTCACCGCTATCCTCGGTGGCCAGCGTGTCTCGCACACACCCATGAGGCCGTCGAGCGGTCACGGAAGGGAGTCGCTAGGAATCGCCGAGCCGTGTTCTGGTCGATGACGCTCATTCGCGAGGATGACGATCTCGTCGTGGCCATGCTGCGACGAATCGTTCGAGGAGGTCGGCGAAGACGCGGGATTCGTCGGGCGTGAAGCTGGACAGCGCTTCGATCACGGCAGCCTGCCGAGTGGTGCGCATGTCATTCACGAGCGCCTTGCCCTGTGCGGTGAGGCGGATGAGAGCGTAGCGGGAGTCTTTGGGATCGGGCTGGCGTTCGATGAGCCCCTCGTCGAGCAGCTCGGTCGTCAGCCTGCTGGCGCGGGGGCGATCGACGCCGATCGACCCGGCGATCTCGGAGATCGCCATCCCATCCTCGGCATCCTCGAGGGCGTCGAGGTACCGGAAGCGGGCGGCGCTGGCTGGAGAGGCCGCAACAGAACCACCGCTCGCTATTGTGCGATGCAGGCGACTCCCCTGCTGATCGCGTCGGATGCGCACGAGTGCCCGCTCGACTACCTCCTCCGGTTCACGCTTCGACATAACTGCAATACTACAACAGTTGTTACTTGACAAGTGTGTGCGGATGCGAGCAGGATAATTGCATGAATACAACTGATAGACGGGATCAGCCCCCGATCGGCCTCCTCCTTCGCAAACTGGACAACCTCCTCAACGAACGGTTCGAGCGAACCCTAGGAACACGGAGCGTCACCCGTCGCCAGTGGCAGTTGCTCCGCATCCTCGCTGACCACCCCGCCCACCTCGACGCCCTGAACGCGGCGGTCGCCCCCTTCCTCGATCTGGCCACGGGCGAATCCGCACAACAGCACCTCGACCCGCTGGTGAAACTGGGCTTGGTGACCTCGATGGACGATGTGTACGAACTCACCAGCCCAGGCGGCACATTGTTCGACAGCTTGGCCGAGGACGTGCAAACGACGCGCAGTCTCACCGTTCGGGGCCTTGCCGACGGCGAGTACGATCGCACCATCGCCAACCTCCAAGCAATGATCGCGAACCTGGAGGACGACGGATGAGTTGAATCGGCCTGACTTTCGTTCCGTTCTTCAAGCAAGTATGGAACACGATGAACAGGAAGTATTCGCCGGAGATGCGTGAGCGGGCGTTGCGGATGCTCGCGGAGACGCGACCGTCGCACCCGAACATGATGAGCGCGGTCCGTCACGTCGCCGGGCTGCTCGGGATGAGCCCCGAGACGCTGCGGTTGTGGCAGCGCCGATACGAGGTCGACGCCGGGGTGAAGCCCGGGCTGATCACGGACGCGGCGGCGGAGATCAAGCGCCTGCAGAAGGAGAACGCCGAGCTGCGCAAGGCGAATGAGATCCTCAAGGCTGCGAGCGTGTTTTTCGCGAAGGAGCTCGACCGCCCCTGACCGAGATGATCCGGTTCATCAATAAACGTCGGGATCGTTTCGGGGTCGAGCTCATCTGCCGGGTCCTCAGACCGGCAGTTCAGGGGTTCCTCACTTCTCGCGGTTATCGCTCCGCGGTCGGTCGTGCGCCGTCGGCCAGGCAGCTGCGCGATGACCTGTTGGTGCCGGAGGTCGTGCGACTGCATGCGGAGAACTACGGCGTCTACGGGCGCCGGAAGATGCACACCCTGATGCGCCGACAAGGCTGGAACATCGGCCGTGACCAGACCGAACGACTCATGCGCCTGGCCGACGTAGAGGGCGTGAAGCGGTCGAAGCGGGTCTTCACGACGAAGACCGATCGGACGCAGTCTCTGCCACAGGATCTCGTCAACCGGAGGTTCACGGCCGACGGCCCGCGCCGGCTCTGGGTCTGCGACGTCACCTACGTCGCGACATGGTCCGGGTTCGCCTACGTCGCGTTCGTCACCGACGTCTACTCGAGGCGCATCGTCGGATGGAACGTCGCCGCCACGCTCAAGGCCGAGATCCTGCCGCTGCAGGCCCTCGATATGGCCGCGTGGGACGCCGGCGGCGACCTCACCGGGCTCACCCACCACTCGGACCACGGCTCGAACTACATGGCGATGGTCTACACCGACCGGGTCGTCGAACTCGGCGCCGTCCCCTCCACCGGAACCGTCGGCGACTCGTTCGACAACGCGATGGCCGAGGCCGTGAACAACCTCTACAAGACCGAGCTGATCCGCCAGCAAGGACCCTGGCGGACCGTCGAGCAAGTAGAGCTCGCGACCCTCGAATGGGTGTGGTGGTGGAACAACCAACGCCTCCACGGAGAGCTCGACATGCGCACCCCGACCGAGGTCGAGGACACGTACTACGCTGACCACGAATCAGCCCAACCGGCACCCGCCGGACAAGGCTCACCATAGGAACGACAGTCAGGCCGATTCAAGTTGCCCCGTGTTAGCCTCCACATCGGGGCAGCCCAGAAAGCCGGCGAGGTACCCGACAACGACGAGCCGACTGAGCGACCGCGGTATCGGCACCGCTGACCCGGAGTGGTACTGCCCGCTGAGGATCAGCCTCCGCAGCTTCGAGTACAGCTGCAGCTTTGTCCGCCACCTTCCAATCAGCCAGGAGGGACACGAGCGGCGACTCATGCAACACGGCCCGTTCAACCACTTTCAGGATGCCGATTGGCCAGCTCCAACACCGTCACGGCGCCGCCACTGGTACCGACGAATAGGACAGGCCCTCCGGTGAACCGGTCAACAAGCGCAGCAAGACCCTCGGCAAGCACCTCGGGCGTGGGTGCATCCATCCCTGGGACCGCCCGACTGCCACCGACACCACGCGGGGCGTGGGTGACGACGGCACAGGGGTCTGAAAGCTCATGCGCTAGCGGTGCGAAATCAGCCCGCCCGACCGGCGCACCGACAAGGAACAACAGAGGTCCCTCCCTCTGGACGCCGAAGGCAATCGTGCAATCTGTTCGGTCGAGAAGGTTCACCGAACCGGTGATCCGATCACTGAAGTCCATGATCTTCCGCGTAGCTACATCGCGCGCTCGTTCGAGCTCCTCGCGCCGATCCTGGACGCGACGGCGATGGCTGTCAGCAGCCCCACTCGAAGTCTGGCCAGATTAGCCGCCTTGTTGTTTACACCCGTGAACTGCGCGATATCAACCAGAGGCATCCCCATCTCACGGAGATGAAGCAGCATGCGGATCAGCTCGACGTCGGCCGCTTCCCAACCCTTCCGCTACAGGCCGGGGCGGCATCGTGCCTAGGTTCTAGTTTCACTCCACGGGCACCTTCTGGTGCACTCCGCGAGCGACAACGCCTAGCGGGACTGGTCCACTTCGACGGTAGCTGGATCCAGCAGATCGAGCGAGTGGACCAGCAAGTGACCACCCAGGAGAACGACGAAGCCCAGGTGAGAAAGGTGCTCTCACCTGGGCTTTTCTGTCGGGATGACAGGATTTGAACCTGCGACCCCTTGACCCCCAGTCAAGTGCGCTACCAAGCTGCGCCACATCCCGTTGTTTAGTTTTCGGACAGTCCCGCCGCTCTAACTCACCTGACCCCCAGTCAAGTGCGCTACCAAGCTGCGCCACAACCCGTTCCGCTGATCCGTTAGTGCCGGTTTGTTTCCGGCCGAACCAACTCAAATACTGTACATCATGGTTGGCATTTTCCCCGCATCGGCGCCGGCCCCGGAGTCATATTGGCTCCGGGGCCGGCGGCCGTGCTAGCGCCTGCTGGTCTTGCCGCGCTTTTCACGCACGCGCATTGAGACCTCGATCGGGGTTCCTTCGAAGCCGAAGGTCTCCCGGAGGCGGCGGGTAATGAAGCGGCGGTAGCCCGGATCCAGGAACCCGGTGGTGAACAGCACGAACTTCGGCGGCCGTGAGGACGCCTGCGTGCCGAACAGGATGCGGGGCTGCTTGCCGCCGCGCACCGGGTGCGGGTGCGCCGCCACGAGTTCACCCAGGAAGGCATTCAGCTTTCCGGTCGGGATGCGCTTGTCCCAGTTCTCCAGGGCAAGGTCCAGTGCGGGGACGAGCTTGTCCTTGTGCCAGCCGGTCTTGGCGGAGATGTTCACGCTCGGCGCCCACTCAACGTGTGCCAGGTCGCGCTCGATCTCGGTCTGCAGGTAGCGGCGGCGTTCGTCGTCGAGCAGGTCCCACTTGTTGAACGCCAGCACCAGCGCGCGGCCCGAATCGATGGCGAGCTGCAGGATGCGCACATCCTGTTCAGAGAGGACTTCGTCCACGGCGAGGAGCACGACGGCGACCTCCGCCTTTTCCAGCGCGGCCTGCGTGCGCAGCGAGGCGTAGAAATCGGCGCCCTGTGCCATGTGCTGGCGGCGGCGGATACCTGCGGTGTCCACGAAGCGCCAGGTGCGCCCGCCCAATTCGATCAGTTCGTCAACCGGGTCGCGGGTGGTGCCGGCGAGGTCATCGACAACCACGCGGTCGGTGCCGGCCAGCTTGTTCAGCAGCGAAGACTTACCAACGTTCGGACGGCCGATCAGTGCGATGCGGCGCGGACCGCCGCTGGACTCGAGTCCACCGTAGGCCGAGTACTCGGGCAGGACGTCCAGGACGGCGTCCAGCATGTCAGCGGTGCCGCGTCCGTGCAGCGCCGAAACCGGGTACGGTTCGCCGAAGCCCAGACCCCAGAGCACCGAGGCGTCGGCTTCGTTCTGGATGTCGTCAACCTTGTTGGCGACGACGATGACCGGCTTGCCCTTGCTGCGCAGCATGCGCACCACGGCTTCGTCGGTGGCGGTGATGCCGACGGTCGCGTCGACCACCAGCATGACGGCGTCAGCGACGTCGACGGCGATTTCGGCCTGGTCGGCAACGCGGGCATGGATGCCGCGGGCATCGTGCTCCCAGCCGCCGGTGTCTACGAGGGTGAAGTTCACACCGTTCCAGGTGGCCGGGTATGACACGCGGTCGCGGGTAACGCCCGGGGTGTCTTCCACGACGGCTTCGCGGCGGCCGAGGATACGGTTCACCAGCGTTGACTTGCCGACGTTGGGACGGCCGACGATGGCAACCACCGGGTCAAGGCGCAGTGGTGCGTCTGCGTCATACTCGTCATAGCCGCCGGCCAGCAGGGCAGCGTCTTCCTCGTCGAGCTCGTAGTCGGAGAGCCCGGCACGCAGGGTTTCCGCGCGCAGGTTGGCTTCGTCGTCATCGAGGGCGGCGAGGCGCTCGTCGATCTGGTCCTCGCCTGCCGGGACGTACTCTTCAGAGTCGCCGTCAAAGGTCGCGTTGGCGTTCATAAACTATTGCTTTCTTTCCGTTGAGGCCGTCAGCGCAGGTGCGCCAGGCCGTCTCCGGACGTTCAGCCCGGGTAAGTGTTGGGGGGTCTGTAAAGGGAAAACCCCATGCAGCCACCAGTCCATTGAAACACGGCAAGGCGCCGGGACCCCATTGGAGCCCCGGCAGTCCGCCTGCCGCTGGTGCTTAGTGCGTGCTCGAAAAAACCACGTCCAGCACGGCCTGAACCGTTTCTTCGAAATCCAGATCGGAGGAATCGACCGTAATCACACCGTCGGCCGCCTGCTGGAAGTTGACCACCGTTGAATCCTTGACGTCCCGTGTGAGGACCTGTTCACGCAGGGCAGCGGCGCTCTGCGAGCCGCCCAGCTGCACGCCGCGGCGGCGCAGGCGCGCCTCCTCGGAAGCCGTCAGCAGGATTCGGACTTCCGCGGTGGGAGCCACCACGGTGGTGATGTCCCGTCCTTCGGCCACGATCCGCAGTCCGGAGTCCTTGATCAGCTGCTGCTGGCGGCGTACCAGCTCCGCCCGTGCACCAAGGGTGGTGGCCACGGCAGAGACGTTGGAGGAAACCTCCGGTTCGCGGATCGCCTGGGTGACATCCTCTCCCCCAACGAGCACCCATTCCGCGTCCGGGGACGTGCTCAGCTCAATGTCAGCGTTCCGGGCGGCGGCTTCGACGGCGACGGCGTCGCCGAGGTCAATGCCGGCCCGCATGCACGCAATGGTCACTGCCCGGTACATGGCACCGGTATCGAGATAGTTGGCGCGCAGCCGGCGGGCGACCTCGCGGCTGATGCTGGACTTGCCGGAGCCGGAGGGACCGTCAATTGCCACCACCAGGGGTTTGCCCAGCCTGAACTGTGCCGGATTCTGCTCTGTGTTCACTCCACTACCTTCCAGCCGCGCGAGGTCAGCTCACTGACCAGGCCGTGCACTTTGCTCGGCAGGACCGAGATTTCCACCCGTCCAACCTCGCGGCCGGAGGCGTGCTCCAGGCGCAGGTCTTCGAGGTTGACACCGATTTCACCGATTTCCGTAAGCAGCTGCGCGATCTGTCCGGGGGTGTCGTCCACGAGCACGGTGAAGCTGACGAAGGACTGCGGAGGCGTGCCGTGCTTGCCCGGGATGCGGGCCTGGCCGGTGTTGCCCTCGGAGATCAGCTGCGCCATGTCCAGCCGCGCGCCGTCGGCGGTGGGGTGTTCAAGCGTATTGATCAGCCGGTTCAGATCCTCGCGCACCCCGTGCAGGATGTTTACCAGCTTCGGGGCGTTGCCGCTGAGGATCTGCACCCACAGCTTGGGGTCGCTGGCCGCAATCCGGGTGACGTCGCGCAGGCCGTTGCCGGCCAGTGCCAGCGCCGAGGGAGGCGTTTCCTGCAGCCGGCTGGCCACCAGTGAGGACATGACCTGCGGGAGGTGGCTGATCAGGGCCACTGACGCATCGTGGTCGTCCGCACTCATGCGCGAAACCACGGCACCGAGGTCGATGGCCAGTGCTTCGGCCGTCTTGACTGCTTCAGGGGAGCTCTCCTCACCGGCGCAGATTACCCACGGCATGGACATAAAGAGGTCACCCAGGGCAGCCACCGGACCGGATTTCTCCCGCCCGGCCATCGGGTGCGTCCCCACGTACCGGGCCAGATCCACTCCGGTGGCGCGCAGGTCCGCCAGGACGGCGGCCTTGACGCTGGCAATGTCGACGACGACGGCACCCGGCCAGTCCTTCAGGGCCCGGGCCGCCAGCGAAGCAGTGACATCCGGTGGTGCGGCAATAACGACCAGCTGCGGCGCGAAGCCTTCCTCGGCGTCGTCGAGCAGGCGTCCGGCGCCAATATCTTTGGCAACCGCGGCAGTGGAGGGTGAAACGTCCGAGAGTACGACGTCGATTCCGCGGGCCCGCAGGCCCAGGCCAATGCTCGCACCGAGCAGGCCGGTGCCGATCACAAGGACCGGTCCGGACAGATGTGTACCCCCGTTGGCCAGTGCGGTCACGGCGTTACAGTCCGACGGTGGCCATCAGGTGGCCGACTTCGTGGCGTCCAAGGACGCGGATGCTGCCCTGGCGCTGGTCGCCCAGGCGGATCGGGCCCATCTGGGTCCGGACCAGGCGCTCGACGGGGTGGCCAACGGCGTCGAACAAGCGGCGCACAATACGGTTCCGGCCAGAGTGCAGGACAACCTCAACCAGGATGTGGCCGGGGGTGGAATCAACGAGGCGGAACGAGTCAACCTTGGCGAAGCCGTCTTCCAGCTCCAGGCCTTCACGCATCTGCGCACCAACACCGTGGGCCATGGGACCGCGCACCTGGACCAGGTAGGTCTTGGGAACCTCGTAGGAGGGGTGGGTGAGCCGGTTGGCCAGCTCGCCGTCGTTGGTCAGCAGCAGCAGGCCTTCGGTATTCGTGTCCAGGCGGCCCACATGGAAAAGGCGCTCGTGCTTGTTGGTGCTCTTCAGGTAGTCGCTGATGCAGGGACGACCCTCGGGATCTTCCATGGTGGAGACCACACCGCGGGGCTTGTTGAACACGTAGTACTTCTGGGTTTCATCCAGCTGCAGGCGCATGCCGTCTACGTGAATGGCCACGGTCTTGGGGTCAACACGGACGCCAAGCTCGGTGACGACCTCGCCGTCCACCTCAACACGGCCTTCGGTGATCATTTCCTCGCAGACGCGGCGGCTTGCGACGCCGGCACTGGCCATGACCTTCTGCAGGCGGATGCCTTCGGGGTCGTGGTGCTCGGAAATAACCGGCTTGCCCGGGCGGCGGGTGTGCGTCCGCTTGGTTACCGGGCCCAGGTTCTTGCCGAAGCGTTCGTTGCGGAAGGCACGCTCTGAACCGCCCTTGCCCTTCGGGGCGCCGGTGCGGGGACCGCCGGGCTTGAAGCCGCCTTCCTTGGGGGCGCCGGACTTAAAGCCGCCCGATTTGGGAGCGCCGGACTTAAAGCCGCCGGACTTCGGAGCACCTGAGGGGCCGCCGGAAGACTTCGGGCCGCCGGTGCGCCCGGAGGCGGGCTTGGAGCCCTTTCCGAAGCCGCGGTTGCCGCCTGCTCCCCCGCCGCTGCGCGGATTACTGCGGCCTGAGCCGGAACGGGGTGCCTGTGTCATTGAGAAGTCCTTCGGGTGTAGCGGTTAGTAAGTAGTTTCTTCAAATTCTGGGAGGTTTTCCAGCCCGGGCAGGTGAGGCGCGATCTGGGGCAGTTCCTCCACACTGCCAAGTCCCAGCTTTTCCAGGAAGAGCGGGGTGGTGACGTACAGCAGCGAACCCGTTTCAGGTTCCGTGCCGGCCTCGGTCACCAGTCCTCTCTGGACCAGCGTGCGGACCACGGAGTCCACGTTGACTCCCCGGATGGCCGAAATGCGTCCGCGGGACACCGGCTGGCGGTAGGCAATCACCGCCAGGGTTTCCAGCGCGGCCTGGGACAGCCGTGCGCTTTGCCCTTCAAGTACGAACTGCCCCACAATGTCTGCGAAGGCGGGCCGGGAGTAGATCCGCCAGCCGCCGGCAACTTCCCGGAGCTCGAAGCCACGCGGTTCAACGGCATGCAGCCCGTCAGGTCCACCCCCAGTATAACCGTCATACTCCCGGCGCAGGTCGTGCAGGACCTGCACTGCAGCTGCCGGCCCTACGCCTAGTGCTTCGGCAAGGCTTGCGGCAGTGACCGGTTCATTGGCGACCATAAGCACGGCCTCGGCCGCGGCACGGATTCCGCCCGGGCGGACGTCCACGGATGCAGGGCCATGGTCAGGCTTCTGCGGCTGCATGCAACTCCTCGTCAGCGTCGTCGTATTCTTCGGTGAGCGTCCCGGCAGACCAGTCCGCGGACCCTCCCGGCTTTCCGGTCCAGGTGACCCGCAGCTCCCCCAGCGGCACGGGCTGTTCAAAGGCCAGTACACCGTCACGGAACATTTCCAGCAGAGCGAGGAACCGTCCCACGATTTCCAGCGGCGTGGCGCCCTGGGCAAGCTCGGTAAATGTGAGCGGACTGGCCAGCCGAAGCCTGTCCCCGATGATCTGTGCCTGTTCGCGCACGCTGACCCGCGGCGCGTGCAGGTGTCCCAGTCCCACTTCAGTTGGCGGCCCGGGTTTGGGCTCCAGTGCCTTCCGGGCCAGCCGGCCGAACTCCTCCGCACTGGTGCGCCAGATGAGTTCCGGGAGCATGGCTGCCAGATGCGGCTCCAAGGCGGTGTCCCGCGGGAAACGCAGCCCTTCCTCTTCGAGCCTGCTGCCCATCAGCGACGCAACCTCTTTGAATGCACGGTACTGCAGGAGCCGGGCGAAGAGCAGGTCCCGGGCCTCCAGCAGCGCAATGTCGTCGTCGTCCTCCACGTCGCCTGCGGGAAGCAGGCGGGCTGCCTTCAGGTCCAGCAGCGTGGCGGCGATGACCAGGAATTCACTGGCTTCGTCCAGTGCCCAGCCCTGTCCCGAGTCGGTGAGGGCACGGATATACGCAATGAACTCATCAGTGACCGTAGCCAGGGCAATTTCGGTGATGTCCAGCTCGTGTTTGGTGATCAGCCCCAGCAGCACGTCGAACGGGCCGCGGAAATTCTCCAGCTGAACCTGGAAACCCCCGGCTCCCGCCGCCGTGTCCCCGGAGCCTGCCTCCGGCGCGGGACTAGGGTGCGCCGCCGCGGGCAATCAGTTCCTTGGCGAGGCGGCGGTAGGACTCCGCTCCGGCGTGGTTTCCGGCGTAGGAGGTGATCGGCTCGGCAGCAACGGTGGCATCGGCAAACTTGATGGTGCGCTTGATGACGGTCTCGAAGACCTTGTCACCGAACGCCTCAACCAGCCGGCCGATGACTTCACGGCTGTGCAGGGTCCGGGCGTCATACATCGTGGCCAGCACGCCGTCGACCTGGAGCCCCGGGTTCAGGCGGTCCTGGACCTTTTCGATCGTCTCCACCAGCAGAGCCACGGCGCGCAGGGCAAAGAACTCGCAGATCAGCGGAATAATGACGCCGTGCGCCGCGGTGAGGGCGTTGACAGTCAACAGGCCAAGCGAAGGCTGGCAGTCGATCAGAATGACGTCGTAGTCATCCGAAACGCGCCGCAGGGCACGTTCGAGTACCTGCTCGCGGGCCACTTCGTTGACCAGCTGCACTTCGGCAGCCGAGAGGTCGATGTTCGCCGGAAGAAGGTCGATGTTCTCGACGTGTGTTTCCTGGATCGCATCGCGGATGTCCACCTTGCGGTCCATCAGCACGTTGTAGACGGTGACGTCCAGTTCATGCGGGTTGGTGCCCAGCCCTGCGGACAGTGCGCCCTGCGGGTCGAAGTCCACGAGCAGGACCTTGCGGCCGGCTTCGGCCAGCGCGGCACCGAGGTTGATGGTCGACGTCGTTTTTCCGACCCCGCCCTTCTGGTTCACCATGGCGATGATGCGGGCCGGGCCGTGGGAAGTCAGCACCGGAGGCTCGGGGAATTCGGTCAGCGGCCGGCCCGTGGGACCCATGGCTTCATCGGCGGCGCCCTGCGTTGCGTCCTGCAGAGTTGTGGAACTCTGTTCGCTGCTCACGTATAAATCCACGCTTCCGTCTCTAGCTGTCCTGCTGGCTGTCCATTCCAAGGTTACAACCGTGCAACACGGATACCGTGAATCCGGGCGGCGTAGCGCCTGCGAGCCTTGACGCTCAACCTTAACTCGAAGCTTCCGGTTTTCCTCCGGTGCAGGGCTGCGGCCAGGAAGGACACATGCGTCCGGGCTCCACCAGAAACAACAAAGGGCGCCCCGCAATCAGCGGAGGCGCCCTTCTCTGTTGCTGTTAGCTAGCCGCGCACGCCGGTAGCGGGAACAGCACTCTCCACTTCGCGGGATTCCTCCGTCGGTTCCGGCTCCCCGGATCCGGCATCCACGTTCATGCTCTCCTCATCGAACGGCAGTTCCTTATCCAGGACCCGGCGGACCTGCTCCTTGTCGATTTCCCTGGTCCAGGTGCCGATCAGCACCGTGGCGACGGCGTTGCCGGTGAAGTTCGTCAGCGCGCGGGCTTCGGACATGAAGCGGTCAATGCCCACGATCAGCCCAACACCCTCGATCAGGTCGGGGCGGTGGGACTGCAGGCCGCCGGCCAGGGTTGCCAGGCCGGCGCCGGTCACCCCGGCAGCGCCCTTTGAAGCAATGATCATAAAGACCAGCAGGGAGATCTGCTCGCCCAGCTCCAGCGGCTTGCCCATGGCGGAGGCAACGAACAGTGCCGCCATGGTCAGGTAGATGGCCGTTCCGTCCAGGTTGAAGGAGTACCCGGTGGGGACGGTTACGCCCACCACGGGCTTTGAGACGCCCAGGTGCTCCATCTTGGCAATCAGCCGCGGGAGTGCCACCTCGGAGGAGGACGTGGAGAAGATCAGCAGGTACTCCCGGCCGAGGTAGCGCATCAGCTTGAAGATGTTGAAGCCGGTCACAATCTTCATCAGGCCGCCCAGGATGACGGCAATGAAGAGGATGCAGGTGAGGTAGAAGGCAATCATCAGGGTTGCCATGCTCACGATCGCCTGGACACCGGTTTCGCCAACGACAGCCGCGATGGCGCCAAACGCGCCGATGGGGGCCAGCCACATGATCATCATCAGGATGCGGAAGACCAGCACCTGGATGTAGCCGATGCCCTTGAGGACGGGGGCCCCGGCCTTGCCCATCTTCTGCAGTGCGAAGCCAACAAGCAGTGCAACGAAGAGAGTCTGGAGGATCGATTCACCGGTCAGTGAGGCCAGCAGCGTGGTGGGAATGATGCTGAGGAGGAAACCGACCGTGCCGCCGTCATCTTCCGCTGCCGCCGGTGCAGGGCCGCCGGCAGCTTCCAGGCCCAGGCCCTCGCCCGGGTGGATGAAGTTGCCAACTACCAGTCCGATAGCCAGCGCGAAGGTGGACATGATGATGAAGTAGCCCAGTGCCAGGCCGCCCACCTTGCCCACGGTGGCCGCCTTGGCGATCGAGCCGATGCCCAGGACGATGGTGCAGAAGATCACCGGCGCGATCATCATCTTGATCAGTCCGATGAATGCCGTGCCGAGGGGCTTCATTGATTTGCCCACCTCGGGTGCAACGAGCCCGATGACAGCACCGAGCACCACTGCAGCAATCACGGCAATGTAGAGGAGGTGGGTCCGGTCCTTCTTTTTGGCTTTGACCGGGGGCTGTTCGCCGCCGGGTATCGTGGCAGAGGCCATCGCATGCTCCTAGCTTCGTTGATAGCTGGGCCCCGGCGGCAAAGACGCTGGCGGAACCGGAAGTAATCCGCACATATACTCACCCCGTGGTGTGACGGTGGTCACTGTTGTGTTCATACTGTTCGCAGCTTCGGCTCAGCATCGTCCGCCCGCACAGCAGCCGGACAAACCTGTGCTGCCCGCACCGAAGGAGTTCCTTGCGTAAGTGGAGCCTGGCCACCCGCCTGCTCACCGGTCAGCTGGCGTTTATCCTCTGCCTGTCCGCAGGCCTGTCCTGGGCCCTGTATGCCCAGGCGGAGCAGCACAGCTACGACGAAACGGCTGAACGGATGCTCTCCGTCGCGGAGACGATTGCCGCCGATCCGTTTGTCCTGGAGGCCGTGGCGGGTCCGAACCCCAGCGCCGCCCTCCAGCCGTACGCGGAGGAGGTAATGCAGTCCGCGCACGTGGACTTCCTGACCATCATGGCTCCGGACCGTACCCGCTACACGCACCGGACCGATTCGCAGATCGGCCGGCCGTACATAGGCTCAGTCGAACAAGCCCTTGGCGGCCAGTCCTTCACTGAGGTCTATACGGGCACCCTTGGCCCGTCGGTCCGGGCAATCGTTCCCGTGACAGACGGCGAAGGCACGGTCCAGGCACTGGTGGCGGCGGGCCTCACCGTGGACCGGGTGGCCATAGCCCGCGACGCCGAGCTGCCGGGACTGTTCATCATTTCGATCGCCGCGCTGGCCTGGGGAACCCTGGCCTCCTTCCTGCTGAGCCGGTACCTCAAGCGCACCACACAGGACCGCCGCCCGGATGAGCTCGTTGAAGTCTTCGCCTTCCACGACGCAGCCCTGCACTCGCTCAGGGAAGGTCTCCTGCTGATCAACAACGACGGCAGGCTGGTCCTCTACAACGACCAGGCGGCTGAGCTGCTGGACCTCCCGCCGGAGCGCTGCAGCCCCGTGGATGTCCGCGAGCTGGGGCTGCCTGGAACCCTGGCCGATCTCCTTCGCAGCGGAAACAGGGCCGACGACGAATTCCACTTCACCCGGAACCGCATCCTGGTGGTCAACCAGTCCCCTGCATTGGCTGCCCGCCGGGAGCGGGGCACCCGCGGCAAGCGTACTTTCGAGCCCAAGCGGCTGGGAACAGTTACCACGCTCCGGGACCACACCGAGGTGGAAGCGCTGACCGGGGAGCTGCAGTCAATGCGAACGCTCACGGATGCACTGCAGGCACAGGCGCATGAGCACGCCAACCGGCTGCACACCGTTGTCTCCCTCATTGAGCTCGACCGTCCGGCGGAGGCGCTGGAGTTCGCCACCCGGGACCTGGTGCAGTCCCAGCAGCTGGCGGACGACGTCGTCGGAGCTGTTGGCGAACCGGCGCTGGCTGCCCTGCTGGCCGGCAAGAAGGCGCAGGCCCGCGAACGGGGAATTTCGCTGGAACTCTCACTTGACCCGGCTGCCGCCGACGGCGCCGGGCCGGCGGTCCTGGACTCCGGCGAGTTGGTGACGATTCTGGGCAACCTGGTGGACAACGCACTCGACGCCGTCCAGGGGCTGCCGGACCCGGTAGTCTCCGTGCGGCTGGCTGTGGCGGACGACGGCGCACAGCGGCATTTCGAGCTCACCGTCCAGGACTGCGGGCCGGGAGTTCCGGCAGACTCGCGGGAGCGGATCTTCGAGCAGGGATTCAGCACGAAGGACAGTTCGTTCCCGGGAGCAGGACGGGGCATCGGGCTGGCACTGGTGCGGCAGGCAGTGCTGCGGCTTGGCGGAACCCTCCGGCTGGATCAGGGAACGGCGTACGGCGGCGCCCGTTTTACCGTGCTGCTGCCGCTGCCGGAAGGTGCACGCCGGTGAACAGGGACGGCAGCATCGGCGTTTTGGTCGTTGAGGATGAAACGGTGGTCGCCGAGGCGCATGCCGAATATGTCCGCCGCGCAGAGGGCTTCGCCCTCGTCGGGGTGGCCCACACAGCTGCGGATGCGCTGCGCTTCCTGCAGGAATCCCCGCAGGCGGCGGACCTGGTGCTGCTGGACATGAACCTGCCGGACCTGCACGGACTGGACCTGCTCCGGCGGATCCGCGGATCCGGCATCCCGGCAGACGTCATGGCCATCACCGCTGTCCGGGAGCTGCCTGTGGTGCGGCAGGCGATGTCTGCCGGGATCGCACAGTACCTAATCAAGCCGTTCACCTATGCGGCGTTCAGCGCCAAGCTCGACGCGTACCGCCAGTTCCACACCAACCTCTCCGGGCAGGGCGCCTCAGCCACGCAGTCCGGCGTTGACCGTGCCCTTGCCGCCCTGCGCCCTTCGGTACCGGCACCGCTGCCAAAGGGTCTCTCACCTGAAACCCTGGAGGCAGTGTCGGAGACACTAAGGAAGGCGGGGACAGCCCTTTCGGCGTCCGAGGCCGCAGCGCAGCTGGCGATGTCCCGAATCACCGTCCGGCGGTATCTGGAACACCTGACCGCACAGCGTGTCGTCATCCGTTCCCCGCGCTACGGGGCCCCGGGCCGGCCGGAGCTTGAGTACGCCTGGCGCCGGTGAAGCGGGCCGGAGGCTACTGCCGGGGCCGCAGCAGCGGGATCAGGTCATCGAGTACCGACCTGTCCTCAATGGTGGATGGAACCGTATAGTCGTCACCGTCGGCAATCTGCCGCATGGTCTTGCGCAGGATCTTCCCCGAGCGGGTCTTGGGCAGTGCCTCGACTACGCGGACTTCGCGGAAGTCCGCCACCGGGCCGATCCGTGTACGGACCAGGTCGGCGAGCGCGGCCTGGATGTCTGTCTCGGTGGCTTCCGATCCCGCCTTGAGGACCACGTACCCGCAGGGTCGCTGGCCCTTCAGGGTGTCACGGACCCCAATGACAGCACATTCGGCCACGGCGGGGTGGGCGGCTACCACCTGTTCGATCGCGCCGGTGGAGAGCCGGTGGCCGGAGACGTTGATGACGTCGTCTGTCCTCCCCATCACGAATACGTAGCCGTCCTCATCCACATAACCCGAATCCCCCGTGGCGTAGCTGCCTTCGAACGCTTCAAGGTAGGAGGCGCGGTAGCGCTCATCGCTCCCCCACAGCGTTGCCAGGGTTCCAGGCGGAAGAGGCAGGTCCAGCACAATGTTGCCTTCGGATCCCGATGGCACCTCGGCACCTGTTCCGTCCACGATCCGCACCCGGAATCCGTGCACCGGAAAGGTGGGAGATCCTGCCTTGGCCGGCTGGGGGTCCAGGCCCATCGGGTTGGCGCAGATCGCCCACCCGGTTTCGGTCTGCCACCAGTGGTCCACCACCGGTATGTTCAGCGCCTCGGAGGCCCACCGGTAGGTTTCGGGGTCCAGACGCTCGCCGGCCGCGAAGAGGGTCCGCAGACCGGAGAGGTCATGGTCCCCCGCGAGCGCAGCGTCAGGATCGGCCCGCCGGATAGCCCGCAGTGCAGTGGGAGCGGTGAAGAGCACATCCACGCCGTGTTCCGCGGCCACCCGCCAGAATGCGCCGGCGTCGGGTGTGCCTACGGGTTTCCCCTCGTACAGGACAGTGGCGGCCCCGGCGATCAGCGGGCCGTACACGATGTACGAGTGCCCCACTACCCAGCCGACGTCCGAGGCCGTCCACATCACCTGGCCGGGAGCGACGTCGTAGATGTTCGCCATCGACCAGGCCAGGGCGACGGCGTGTGACCCGTTGTCCCGCACAACACCCTTCGGTGCACCGGTGGTGCCGGAGGTGTAAAGGATGTACAGAGGGTCGGTCGCTTCAACACTGACCGGTCCCTGCGGCTGGGCGGAAGCTGCGAGCTTGGCCCAGTCGAGCCAGGCGGTCCCGCCGGCGCCGTCGAACTCCGCCGCGCCGTGTTCAAAGCCCTCCCGGGATGCCACGATGACGGCCCGGACCGGGTGCGTGGCTGCCTCAAGTGCCTGGGCAACGTTGGGGAGATACTCGACCCGCCGCTTGGGTTCCAGCCCGCCGCTGGCGGTGACCACGACGTCGGGGCGCGCATCGTCGATGCGTGCCGCCAGCTCTGCCGCTGCGAACCCGCCGAACACCACCGAATGGACAGCTCCCAGACGTGCGCAGGCGAGCATCGCAATCACGGCTTCCGGGATCATCGGCAGGTAGATGACCACCCGGTCACCGGCTTCGATGCCCTGTGCGTGCAGGACCCCGGCAAAGCTCTCCACTTCGGCCAGCAGCTCAGAGAAGCTGTACGTGCGCTTGAGCCCAAGCATCGCGGAATCGTAGATCAGTGCGGTGTCAGCCCCGCGGCCGGCCAGGACATGGCGGTCCAGTGCGTTGTAGCTGGTGTTCAGCGCTCCGTCGGGAAACCAGCGGTAGAGCGGAGCACCCGAATCATCCAGGGCCCTGCGCGGACGGACGTCCCAGTCCACCAGCTCAGTCGCTTTCAGCCAGAACGCTTCCGGGTCCTTGATGCTGGCGGCGTAGGTTTCTGCGTACCCGAGCGTTCCCATGAATCCTCCTTGATTCCGGCTGGTTGCGGGAAGGCGCGGACCTGCAGCCCGCGCTCCCGTACCGGCAATCGTAGGGGAAGGAACGGGATGTGAGAACCCCCTGCTGTATACAGACGAACAGCATTATTGGGTCAATCACGAGACGTACTTCACTAAACATCGAACTCTGTATACACTGAACGCCAGTTAACACTCTGCAGGAAGGGCACCTATGCGGGCCAGCGACCGGGCCTACGCCATGCTGCGGGAGGACATCGTCGAATGGCGGCTTCCACCCGGAACCGTGCTGGGCGAAGTGGAGCAGTCCCAGCGACTGGGGATCTCCCGCACTCCGCTGCGGGAAGCACTCGGGCGCCTTACTGCTGACGGCCTCACTGCGCCGCACAACGGACGCGGCGTCGTCGTCACCCCCATCTCCCCCGAGACCGTGGGTTCCCTGTTCGAGCTGCGCCAGGCACTGGAGTGCCAGGCTGCATCCCTTGCAGCGCGGAGGGGAGACCCTGCCGTCTTCCGCGGACTCCGCGCCGACTTCGAAGCAGCTGCCGCCCGGCTTGGCGCAGACCCGGATGAAGACCCGGCGCGCCGGGGGTACTACGCGCTGGTCGCGCGGCTGGATGCTGCGATCGACGGCGCGGCTGCCAACCCGTACCTCACGCAGGCCCTGGGCAACGTCCGGCTCCACCTTGCCCGGGTTCGCCGTCTTGCCAAGGACAATCCTGCGCGGCTGCGCGACACGGCTGCCGAACACGCGACCATCGCCGCGGCGATTGCGGCCGGCGATCCCGCCCTGGCCGCAGCAGCAACCTCAGTCCACCTCCACAAGAGCCTTGAACACTTCAACACCGTCCACCATCCGTAATCCGAGAGGACCATTCCCCGTGAAATCCCACAACGTGCGCGTCTACCGCAGCGAAGAGAACCTTCCCCGCGAAGACCAGCTGGCCTGGAAGATCGCCGAAGTCGCCGCCGATCCCGTTGCCGTCACCGATGACGTCGCGGACATGGTGATCAACCGCATCATCGACAACGCTTCAGTGGCCGTAGCCTCACTCAACCGCGGGCCGATCGTTGCTGCCCGTGCCCAGGCGCTTTCCTTCGCTCCTTCCTCCGGCGGCGCCGGAGCATCCGTCTTCGGTGTGCAGGACAAGACGTCACCGGAATGGGCCGCGTGGGCCAACGGCGTCGCCGTCCGTGAACTGGACTACCACGACACGTTCCTGGCCGCTGAGTACTCGCATCCCGGCGACAACATCCCGCCGATCCTCGCCGCAGCGCAGCACACGGGTGCCACCGGCGCGGACCTGCTTCGCGGCATCGCCACCGGCTACGAGATCCAGGTGGACCTGGCCAAGGCCATCTGCCTGCACAAGCACAAGATCGACCATGTAGCGCATCTGGGTCCCTCAGCGGCAGCCGGCATCGGAACCCTGCTGGGCCTGGACACAGAAACCATCTTCCAGGCGGTCGGACAGGCGCTTCACACCACCACGGCCACCCGCCAGTCGCGCAAGGGCGAAATCTCCACCTGGAAGGCCCATGCACCGGCGTTTGCCGGAAAGATGGCCGTCGAAGCCGTGGACCGCGCCATGCGGGGACAGACCTCCCCCACCCCAATCTACGAAGGCGAAGACGGCGTGATTGCCTGGCTGCTGGACGGGCCCGACGCCGCCTATTCCGTACCGCTGCCGGCTCCCGGAGAGGCGAAGCGGGCCATTCTGGACACCTACACCAAGGAACACTCCGCGGAGTACCAGGCCCAGGCCTGGATTGACCTGGCCCGGAAGATCCACCGCCAGTATCCGGCTGCAGCCGATCCCACCAACGTTGCCTCGGTGCTCATCTCCACCTCGCACCACACGCACTACGTCATCGGCTCCGGTGCCAACGATCCGCAGAAGTACGATCCCACGGCTTCCCGGGAAACCCTGGACCACTCGATCCCGTACATCTTCACCGTCGCCCTGCAGGACGGCGCCTGGCATCATGTGGACTCCTATGCCCCTGAACGCGCAGGCCGGCCGGACACCGTGGCGCTCTGGCACAAGGTCACCACGGTCGAGGACCCGGAGTGGACCCGCCGCTACCACTCCACAGATATTGCCGAGAAGGCCTTCGGCGGACGCGTTGACATCACCCTTACCGACGGGACAGTCATCACGGACGAGATCGCCGTCGCCGATGCCCACCCGCTCGGTGCCCGGCCCTTCGTCCGCGCCGACTACATCAACAAGTTCCGGACGCTGGCTGCAGGCCTGGTCCCGGACGAGGAAATGGACCGCTTTATTGCCGCTGCCGAGCGGCTTCCTGAACTGGCGGCCGGAGAACTCGGCCAGCTCAACATCACCGCCGCATCCGGGGTCATTGACCCGGCTGCCGCACCGAAGGGACTCTTCTAAATGCTCTACTCCTCCACAACACCCGAGCAGAAGCGCATTGCCATGCGCGAAGGCCTTGCCTCCGGCACCCTGCAGCAGTATCCGGGCGCGTTCAACCCGCTCTCGGCGCGGCTGATCCAGGAGAAGGGGTTCAACGGTGTCTACATCTCCGGCGCCGTGCTGGCCAATGACCTTGGCCTGCCGGACATCGGCCTGACCACCCTCACCGAGGTCGCCGCGCGCGCCGGGCAGATCGCCCGGATGACCGACCTTCCCGCGATTGTCGACGCCGACACCGGCTTCGGTGAGCCGATGAACGTGGCGCGCACCATCCAGGAACTTGAGAACGCCGGCCTGGCCGGCTGCCACATTGAGGACCAGTTCAATCCCAAGCGCTGCGGGCACCTGGACGGAAAAAACGTCGTCGACCTGGAAACCGCCACGAAGCGTATCCGGGCAGCGGCTGACTCACGCCGGGACCCCAACTTCCTGATCATGGCGCGCACCGACATCCGCGCCGTCGACGGACTGGAAGCCGCCCAGGACCGCGCACGTGCCCTGGTTGACGCCGGTGCGGACGCCATCTTCCCGGAAGCCATGAAGACGGTGGAGGAATTCGCCGCGATCCGCGCCGCCGTCGACGTCCCCATCCTGGCGAACATGACCGAGTTCGGAAAATCGGAGCTGTTCACCTATGACCAGCTGGCCGGAGCCGGCGTCAACATGGTCATCTACCCGGTGACGCTGCTCCGCAGTGCCATGGGCGCTGCGGAGCGCACGCTGGAAGCCATCAAGGCAGACGGCACGCAGGCCGCCGCGGTTCCCAGCATGCTCACACGTGCGCGCCTGTACGATCTGGTGGATTATGAGGCGTACAACCGCTTCGACACGTCTGTTTTCAACTTCCAGGTCCCCGGTACGTCCGGCACCCCGGCCACGCCCTGACCTGGCCGTAAGTTTCCCTCCGAGCTAGAAGAAGGCACTGCACCACCACTGAACTGAGCGTTACGACTGACCTGAGCACCATGACGAAGGAGTCACAGCTATGACCGAGACACAGATCCACAAGGGGCTGGCCGGGGTGCTGGTAGACACTACCCGCATTTCCAAGGTGAACCCCGAGACCAACTCCCTGCTCTACCGGGGCTACCCGGTACAGGAACTGGCCGCGAAGTGTTCGTTCGAGGAAGTTGCCTACCTGCTCTGGCACGGCGAACTGCCGGATCCGCAGGAACTGGCCGCTTTCTCCGAGGCCGAGCGCTCCCAGCGGGCGCTCACGCCGGAGCTGAAGGCCGTGATCGATGCCCTGCCGGCAACCTGCCATCCGATGGATGTATGCCGGACGGCTGCCTCGGTACTGGGCGCCCAGCACCAGCAGGCAGATGATTCCACGGCAGAAGCGAACCTGGCGAAGTCCGTTTCCCTCTTTGCCGGGATGCCCGCTGTAGTGGCCTACGACCAGCGGCGGCGGCGCGGCGAGGAACTCGTGGAACCACGTGAGGATCTTGGTTACTCTGCGAACTTCCTTTGGATGACGTTCGGTGAGGAAGCGGCGCCGGAAGTCGTGGACGCCTTCAACGTGTCGATGATTCTCTACGCCGAGCACTCCTTCAACGCCTCCACGTTCACTGCCCGGGTGATCACCTCCACGCTGGCGGACCTGCACTCCGCAGTGACCGGAGCGATCGGCGCACTGAAGGGCGCGCTGCACGGCGGGGCCAATGAGGCAGTGATGCACACCTTCCAGGAGATCACCGCTGCAACCGCGGAAGAAGCCGACGCCGCCGCCTACGCTGCGGCCTGGCTGGATGAAGCGCTGGCGGAGAAGAAGAAGATCATGGGCTTCGGCCACCGGGTGTACAAGAACGGTGACTCCCGGGTGCCCACCATGAAAGCGTCGCTGGATGCCATGATCAAGCACTACGACCGCGCGGATCTTGGGGAGCTCTACACGGCCCTGGAGACGGCAATGGCCGAGCGGAAGAACATCCTTCCGAACCTTGACTACCCGGCCGGTCCTGCCTACCACCTGATGGGCTTTGACACTCCCACGTTCACGCCGCTGTTCGTCGCGGCGCGCATCACAGGCTGGACCGCCCACATCATGGAGCAGCTGGAAGCCAATTCCCTGATCCGGCCGCTGAGTGAGTACAACGGCCCGGAGGAGAGGCACCTGGCCTAGGACCTCTTACACACGCGAATGCCCGCGGCAGGATCTTCCTGCCGCGGGCGTTCTCGTTCTGGCTAGGACGAGAGAGGGCCTGGCCCCTCCACCGCAGGGCCGGGAGGACCGGTCCGGGCAAAGAGCCTGCCGGAGACATCCTGCTGCGCCAGCCGGCGAAGTGCCAGCAGAACAGGTTCAATCAGGACGGTACCGAGCACCACGTATCTGAGCGCCTCTGCCGGAGATTCAAGGGGCACCCCCTGGACCTCCCGCGCAGCCACACTGTGCATGGCTGCCGCGTATGTCTCGAGCAGCTCCCGGGTCACAGGGAACCCGGCATCCTCCAGCCCGGCCAGTGCCTTCTCGAGCCGGAAACGGGCTTCGTGGTCCAGAGGGTCCACTTCCCAGCCCAGCTCATCGAGCAGCTCATCGGCGCGGGGATGGGAGTCCTGCTCAGGGTCCTGGGTACCCAGCGCGTGGTGGGCCGCGCCCAGGAAGTCGTGGGCGGATTCCGGCGGATCGTCCAGCTGGCCCAGTACGGCTGCGGCCCTGGCGAACCGCAGGGCCCGCAAAGTGCCTGGAGCAGTGGGGATCTGGCACGAGACGTACGCTGTGGACCGGGCAGAGTCGATGTACGTGGGCATGCCGGTGACGGGGCTGGCCGCCGCAACCGGAAGCCGGGAGGCAGCTGCGGGCAGCCGCGCCGCACAGCGTCTGGGCCAGCCACGCACGGCCGCCTAGCTCCCGCTGCGCCTGCCGCTTAGGTGGAGGAGAACACCACGCTGGCCACGCACTCATTGTCAGGAGCCAATGTGATTGCAGCGGCGAAGTAGTCGCCATCCAGCACCCGCGGCAGCCAGTGCGCCGAGTCCTCCCACATCTGCGGGTATGGAACCGCGTCCGCCGGATACCAGGCCGGATCGATTTCCGACGACGGCATGGGCTCGCCCAGCCAGTTCCAGCTGCGGTACACAGTGGTGGACATGTCCCACTCCGGCCTGGCCGGGAAAATAAACTCAATGGTTCCCGCCGGCTCAAGGTCTGCTTCGGTAATGGTGACACCGGATTCTTCGAACACTTCCCGGACAGCGGCAGCTTCGGGGCTCTCCCCCGGTTCCACGTGGCCTCCCAGGGTAACGATGCGTCCGACGCCGAAGCCGGTCTTCTTCATCCCCAGCAGGACTTCGTGCCCGTCCTGCGCGGTTTCGCGCATCAGGAAACACAGCACCACGGGTGTTGCGCGCGGCGTCTGCGCTGCCGGGTTCACAGTGCCCGCGGATGGGCGGCTGCGTAGACTTCCCGCAGCGTATCGGCGGTGACCAGGGTATACACCTGGGTGGTGGTCACTGAAGCGTGGCCGAGCAGTTCCTGGACCACACGGACGTCGGCGCCGCCCTCAAGCAGGTGTGTGGCGAAGGAATGCCGCAGGGTGTGCGGAGAGACGTCACGGTCAATCTTCGCGCGCTCAGCGGCACTCTTGAGAATGGTCCAGGCACTTTGCCGGCTCAGCCGTCCGCCGCGGGCGTTCAGGAACAGGGCCGGAGTGCCTTTGCCTTTCGCGGCAGCGCCGGGCCGCCCGCGGACCAGATAGTCGTCCAGGGCGCGGGCTGCGTAGGACCCAAGCGGCACCAGGCGTTCCTTGGATCCCTTTCCGAACAGGCGCACGACGTCGGGTCCGCTGGCGGGGATCCGTTCCAGGGACAGGTCATCGAGGTCCAGCCCCACGGCTTCGCTGATGCGGGCTCCGGTGGAGTAGAGGAATTCCAGCAAGGCCCGGTCGCGCAGTCCCATGGGGGTATCCAGCGGAATAGCTTCAAGGATGCGGGTGACTTCGTCCACGCTGATCGCCTTGGGCAGCCGTTTGCCGGGCAGCGGCGGATGGACGTCAGCGGCCGGATCCGATTCAGTGAGTCCTTCCAGCGCCCAGAACTTGTGCAGCCCCCGCACTGCCACGATCGTGCGTGCAGCGGAGCGGACACTCAATGCTGAAGCCCCGTCTGATCCCTCGGCGATGGAGCGTGCGAACGCTGTGACGTCGTGCCGGGTGATGTCCTTAATTGCATCGCGCCCGTGGGCGCTCAGGAATCTGGCGTAACGCAGCAGGTCACGGCGGTAGGCATCGACGGTGTTGCGGGCAAGCCCCCGCTCCACGGCCATGTGCTGCAGGTAGGAGGCAATCGCGCGGCCGACGGCGGTGGCCCGCAGCTCATCCTCCGCTGAACGCGAGCTCCTCGCCGGAGCTGCTGACTTTGCGGCCGCCGCCTTTGGGGCTGAATCGCGAACCGGGCCGGATTCCGGCTCGGAGGCAATACCCGCTGCAAGCTCAGAGCGGTCAAGAATGAGGGTGGGGTTCAGCTGGGCAGAAAGGTCCAGCTCGATTGTGTCATTGGGCCCGGTGCTTCCCGGGGCACCGTACCCTCCGGCGCTGCCTGCTGGAACGTTGGACGGCATGCGTCCCCCTAGCTGACGGAACCGTTGGGCCAGGCGTGGTGTTCGGAATGGTGCTCCGGCCACGGCGCATCGCCCGGACGGAGATCTGCATAGCCGTTGCCGCGCGCCGCGGCAGCGGCCAGCACTGCAGCAGCAGCTGAGGGGCTGTGCACGCGGCCTTCCAGGACGGCCTTCACGGCGTCGTCCAGGTCCACCCACAGCATTTTGATCTCTGCTTCTTCGTCGAAGCGTTCATGACGTTCGGCATCGGGGACTTCATGCAGTCCGCGGGCAAGGTAGATGCGAAGTTCTTCGCGGGAGGATCCCGGGGAAAGGAACAGGTCCGTCAGTACGCTCCAGTCCTCCGCTACCAGATCCGCTTCCTCAGCCAGCTCGCGGACGGCGGCGGCGAGGTAGTCCTCACCGTCAACGTCCAGCAGGCCGGCGGGGATCTCCCAGAGGGTCATGCGCACCGGGTGCCGGTACTGGTTGATGAGCAGGATCTGGCCCTGTTCATTCATGGCCAGGATAGCCACGGCACCGGGGTGCCGGATGAAGTCGCGGACCAGGGGCTCGCCGTCGTCAGTCAGGGTGAACTTTTCACTCACCACGTCCCAAATGGGACCGCTGTAGGCTACGGATGATTCCAGCAGCCGTCGCGGACTCTGTTCGTCGGCGAACCCCCGGTCTTCGCTCATGTCCTTACGCCTCCGCGCCCTGGTGAACCAGCGCGGCCTTGATCAGGCCGGCGAACAGCGGATGAGGGCGGGTGGGCCGCGAGCTCAGTTCCGGGTGCGCCTGGGTGGAGACGTAGTACGGGTGGACTTCTTCAGGCAGTTCAACGTACTCCACCAGCGAACCGTCCGGGGAGGTACCGGAGAAGACCAGACCGGCTTCGGCGATCTGCTCGCGGTAGGCGTTGTTGACCTCGTAGCGGTGGCGGTGGCGTTCGGCGACGGCGGTCTTGCCGTACGTCTTGGCCACAACGGAGCCTTCATCGAGCTTCGCGTCCCAAAGGCCCAGGCGCATGGTTCCGCCCATGTCGCCCTGGCCTGCCACGATGTCCTTCTGCTCGGCCATGGTTGCGATAACCGGGTACTTGGTATCCGGTTCGAATTCGCTCGACGAGGCACCTTCGAGGCCCACCACGTTGCGGGCGTATTCGATGACCATGCTCTGCAGGCCCAGGCACAGGCCCAGGGTCGGCAGCTTGTTTTCGCGTGCGAACTTCAGCGCGCCGAGCTTGCCTTCGAGGCCGCGGATACCGAAGCCGCCGGGGACACAGATGGCGTCCACGCCGGCAAGTGCCTTGCGGGCACCTTCTTCGGTGGCGCAGTCATCGGAGGGGACCCAGCGGATCTTGACCTTGGTGTTGTTGGCGAAACCGCCGGCACGCAGGGCCTCGGTGACGGAGAGGTAAGCGTCGGGCAGGTCGATGTACTTGCCCACCAATGCCACTTCGAGGTGATGCTTGGGGTTGTGGACGGCTTCGAGCAGGCGGTCCCACTTGGTCCAGTCGACGTCCTTGAACTTCAGTCCCAGGTGCTGGACGATGTACGCGTCCAGGTTCTGGGAATGCAGGGTCTTGGGAATGTCGTAGATGCTCGGCGCGTCGGGGCAGCCGATGACGGCATCAACGTCGACGTCGCACATGCGTCCGATCTTGTCGCGCATCGCGTCCGGCACGGGCCGGTCAGAGCGGATGACGATCGCGTCCGGCTGGATACCGATGGAGCGCAGGGCTGCCACGGAGTGCTGGGTCGGCTTGGTTTTCAGTTCCTGGGAGGGGCCGATGTACGGCACCAGGGAAACATGCAGGAAGAAGACGTTGTTCCGGCCAATGTCCTGGCGCACCTGGCGTGCGGACTCGAGGAACGGCTGGGACTCGATGTCGCCCACCGTGCCGCCGATTTCCGTGATGATGACGTCCGGAGCCTTCTTCGCCTCGGAGGGCAGGCGCATCCGGCGCTTGATCTCGTCGGTGATGTGCGGGATGACCTGGACGGTGTCACCGAGGTATTCGCCGCGGCGTTCCTTGGCGATGACGGTGGAGTACACCTGGCCGGTCGTGACGTTCGCGGACCCGTCGAGGTTTTCATCAAGGAAACGCTCGTAGTGTCCGATGTCGAGGTCAGTCTCGGCGCCGTCGTCGGTCACGAAGACTTCACCGTGCTGGAAGGGGTTCATTGTGCCCGGATCCACATTCAAGTAAGGATCGAGCTTCTGCATGGTCACCGAGAGGCCACGTGCCCGAAGCAGGTGACCGAGGCTTGAGGCCGTCAGTCCCTTACCGAGGGAAGAGGCCACACCGCCGGTGACGAAGATGTGTTTGGTCGTAGAAGACGACTTGGGAAACCTGGAATTTGATCGCTGCACCACGGAATTCGAGCCTATCACCTTTTGTTGGTTGGAGTACTTACTTACCGGGGACGGCGGCCGTCGCCAGCAGTTCCTCGGCGTGGGCACGGGCCGACTCCGAGTCCTCATGGCCCGCAAGCATCCGGGCCAGTTCCCTGATCCGGGCCTCACGATCCAGCACAACGACGTCGCTGGCGGTCACGCCGGTTCCGTCGCCTGTCGAGGAAGAGGTTTTAATCACGCGGATGTGGTGGCCTGCGAAGGCCGCCACCTGGGGAAGATGCGTGACCACAATCACCTGCACGTGGCGTGCCAGCATGGCGAGCCGGCGTCCAATTTCGATCGCAGCCTTGCCTCCGACTCCGGCGTCCACCTCATCAAAGACGAACGTCGGGACCGGATCCACCTCAGCGAGCACAACTTCAATGGCCAGCATGACACGCGAAAGCTCACCGCCTGAAGCACCCTTGCCCAACGGCCGGGGCGGGGCACCGGGATGCGGTGCAAGCAGGAATTCGATCGCATCGGCGCCGTGCGGCCCAAGCTCCCCCGTGGGTTCCACGTTGATGAGGAGCCTGGCGTCGGGCATCGCCAGGGCAGTCAGCTCACTGCTGACCCGCTCTGCCAGTTCGGCGGCCGCTTCGGAGCGAAGCTTGGTCAGTCCCACCGCTTCGTCCTGGAGGCGGGCCTGAAGCTCGGTCAGTTCTGCTTCGAGTGCTTCGATCCGGTTGCTGTCGTCGCCCAGATCAGCCAGGCGTGCCCGGCTGGTTTCGGCCCATTCCAGGACCTCGTCGATCGACGGAGCGTACTTGCGCACCAGCGTGGCCAGTTCCGCCCGCCGGGATTCGACTTCGGCCAGGCGTCCGGGACCCTCTGAGTCCAGCGAGGCACTGTAGCTGGAGAGCTCGGCTGCGATGTCGGCGAGGATGTAGCCGACTTCCGCGAGCCTTCCCGCTGCGGCTGCGAGGACCGGATCGTGTTCGCCTGCGAGTTCGAGCTGGCGTTTGGCAGCGTCCACCAGCGACGTGGCGTCTGAGCCGTCCGAGAAGTCCCCTGCGATGAGGGCCTGGTGCGCTCCCACCGAGGCGGTACGCAGTTCCTCGACGTTCCCGAGGCGCATTGCCTCTGCCTTGAGGTTCTCGTCCTCCGCCGGAAGTGGCGCGACGGCGTCGATCTCTTCGAGTGAGGCTGCCAGGTACTCGGCCTCCCGGAGGCGTTCCCGGGCCGTTTCGCGCAGCTCGGTCAGTTCAGCGCCTGCAGCCCGCCAACGTTCGTACCCCTGGCGGTAGGCCGTAAGGGCACCTGCCAGTGAATCTCCGGCATATTTGTCCAGAGCTTCACGCTGCGCGGCCGCGCTCTTGAGCCGCAGCTGGTCTGTCTGACCGTGGACTGCCACCAGGTGTCCGCCCACCTCGGCCAGGACTCCCACCGGTGCGGAACGGCCACCCAGGTGGGCGCGGCTGCGTCCGTCCGCATTGACGGTGCGGGCCACAAGGAGCTCTACCTGGCCGTCGTATTCTTCCAGTTCTGCACCGGCGTCCGCCGAACGCAGGACTGCCGGGCTGTCCGGCGAAAGCCGCACCACTGCCTCAGCCAGGGCCGATTTGGCACCGGTTCGAACTGCCCCGGCGTCGGAGCGTGCGCCAAGCAGCAGCCCGAGGGCGGTGATGACCATGGTCTTGCCGGCACCGGTCTCGCCGGTCACGACGGTAAAGCCGGGCCCCAGGGTCAGTGTTGCGTCAGTGATGACGCCGAGGTCCCGGATGCGGATTTCTTCGATCACGGAATTACTCCTCCGCTGTCGGCTGCGTCTGCGGGATGTGCCACGGGTCCGCGCCAGCCCTGCGTCGGCAGCTGGAACTTGCGGACCAGCCGTTCCGAGAAAGGCGTCTGGTGGGTTCTGGCCAGCCGGACGGGAACGTCCGAACGGGTAACTTCCACACGGGCTCCGGGCGGCAGGTCCAGGCTGCGCCGGCCGTCACACCAAAGCAGTCCGTTGGCCGCGTTGCGGGTAAGGATTTCCACGGCGAGGATCGAATCCGGCGCCACCACCAGCGGGCGGGAGAACACGGCATGGGCGCTGATGGGTGTGATCAGCAGGGCCTCAACCTCGGGCCAGACCACCGGCCCCCCGGCGGAAAACGCGTAGGCGGTGGATCCCGTGGGAGTTGCCATGACAACACCGTCGCAGCCGAAGGAGGAAATGGGCCGTCCGTCAACCTCCATGACAACCTCGAGCATGCGCTGCCTGTCCGCTTTCTCCACGGCGGCTTCGTTCAGTGCCCAGGTATGTGCAAGAAGGGTGCTGTCCAGCCACACCTTGACGTCTATGGTGAGGCGTTCCTCCACGGTGTAAGCCCGGTCCACGACCCAGCCCACGGTCTTCTCCAGGTCTTCGCGTTCACTTTCGGCCAGGAAACCAACGTGGCCGAGGTTCACGCCCAGAAGGGGAACCTCCGTGTCCCGCACCAGTTCAGCCGCGCGGAGGATGGTTCCGTCGCCGCCCAGGACCATCCCCAGATCGACGTCGGTCAGCTGGACGTCTTCATCCAGGATCTCGGTGGGGACAGTGAGCTGGCCGTATTCGCCCTGGACGTCTTCGAGGTCCTTGCGCCGCATCACCGGTACCAGTCCGGCGGCATTGAGCTGCGTGCAGACTTCCTGGGCCGCAGCCATGGCGGCCTTCCGGCCGGTGTGCGCGAGCACCAGTATCCGTCTGCTCATCTGTTCCAGTCCTGTTCTGCCCCGTTACGGAGCCAGTGTGTTGCCGTCCCGCCAGTCTTCTACGGTGTGCGGGGCGTCTGCAAACGCCGGCTACCCCTCAAAGACCCCGTTGACTGCGGTGGAAGCCGCGGCCCCGCGTTCAGCGGCGTCACGGACCGGACCCGCAGGCACCGTCATCCACATAAAGAATTCCACATTCCCGTTCTGGCCGGGCAGAGGACTCCGGGCGATTCCGCTTATTTCAAGTCCCGCCGCCACCGCAGCCTCCGCCACGCGTTCAACGGCCAGCCGGTGCCTTGCCGGATCGGTAACGACGCCGCTGCGGTCGAGCAGCTCCCGGCCTACCTCGAACTGCGGCTTGGCCATGAGCAGCAGGCTCCCCCCTGGCCTGGTTACTGCTGCCAGGGGTTCCACGACCTTGGTCAGGGATATGAAGCTGAGGTCTGCGACGGTGAGGTCCACAGTTCCGCCGATGTCCTCTGAAGTGAAGTACCGGACGTTCATCCCTTCGAAAACGCGGACACGCGGGTCGGCGCGGAGGGAATCCACCAGCTGCCCATGCCCCACGTCAACGGCGGCGACTTCACGTGCACCCGCCCGAAGCAGTACATCGGTAAAGCCGCCCGTAGACGCCCCGGCGTCCAGGCACCTGAGGCCTGTTGGGTCGACGGTGGGAAAAGCAGCCAGCGCACCGGCAAGCTTGTGCCCGGCGCGGCTGACGTAGTCGGGGCTTCCGTCTTCGCTGACGCTGAGCTGGTCCTGGGCCTGAATGGGCGTGGACGCTTTGGTAAGCACAGTTGATCCGCGCAGCACCCGTCCGGCGGAGATCAGCTTGGCGGCGTGGGTCCGGGAGCGGGCCAGTCCGCGGGAAACAAGTTCCTGGTCCAGGCGCGCCACGCTACGCCGCCCCCGGTCCGGGCAGGGCATTGCCCGGTCTGTCCGGAGACGTGCCCTCCGCCGGGTTCTCATTCAAGGCTGCGAGCAGTCCATCGTGGAGGTCCGCGTAGAGCGCGGCATGATCGGTCACAGCTGTCTCCCCCACTGCGTCCAGGCGGGACAGCACCGCATCGACGGCCGGGTCGCCGGTGAGGGGTAATTTGTCCCGTGCGGCATCCCCGGCACCGGTTTCGGTGCCGGCTTCAGTTCTGTGTTCAGTTCCGGATTGAGTACCGGGTTCCAGGCTTTCGTCCACGGAGTCAGCCTAACTTGCGGCACTGACAGTCCAGCGGACTGTCGGGGCCGTCGGCTCGGCGGCATCCGGATGTGCAGCCCACCAGGCAGCGCATGCTGCACGCCATCCGTCCAGGTCACCTTCCGCTGAATCGATGCGTACCTCGCCCCCGCTGACCTGTGCCGAAGCAGCACCGCAGCGGAAGCCACCGTCCAGGGGTTCGACCTCCGGATACGGTTCGTACAGCGCGGCCAGCGACGGGACCAGGAAGTCCGGTCGCATGCTGGAGGGTGCAGCCATTGCGGAGGCAGGGCTATCCACGCCGGTGAGAACCAGCGCGGTGGCATACCCGGCGTTGGTGCCGCCCAGGATGTCCGTGTCCAGCCGGTCCCCAATGACAAGCGGGCGTTCAACGCCCAGGTGACGTGCCGCCGTCGTAAACAGCGGGGCTTCCGGCTTGCCAGCCACTACCGGCGTCTTTCCGGTGGCAGCAGCAACAGCGGCGACCAGGGTTCCGTTGCCCGGTGCTATGCCCCGGGCCTGCGGAATGGTGAGATCGGTGTTGGTCGCAACCCACACCGCCCCCGCTGTTATGGCGAAGGCCGCTTCTGCCAGGTCTTTCCATCCCAGCCCCGGATCGAAGCCCTGGATCACGGCAGCCGGCTTATCCTCTGCCGAGGCAACAGGGACCAGGCCCTGCGCACGAACCTGCTCCGTCAGCGTTGCGCTGCCGGTAACCAGCACCGTGCTTCCGGCGGGCACGAGGCCCGCCAGCAGTTCTGCCCCTGCCTGCGCGGATCCGAAGACGTTCTCCGGGGTTGCCGGTGCTCCGAGTTCGCGCAGGTGTTCGGCGACGGTGGCCGAGGAACGCGACGCGTTATTCGTGATGTAGGCCAGTTTTACGCCGGCAGCTTCCAGTCCCTGAAGCGCCTCGGGTGCTCCAGGGATGGCGTGCGGACCGGCGTAGACAACGCCGTCGAGGTCTGCGAACAGCGCGTCGAAGCTGCTGAGCAGGGCCTTAGTCATTGCTGTCCGCGGACTCGCGGGCGTCGTCGTCCTCGCTGTCTGCTTCGGCTTCTTCGGCTCCCAGCAGGGCTTCGCGCTCATCGCTGGGCAGCGCGTCGTCGTCATCGCCGTCGGAGTCGACACCTGAAGCGTCAGGGGCAGCCTCGGCGCGCTCCGCGTAGTTTCCGGAACGGTCCTCGGCCGAAGCTGCGTGCTCGGCCTTCTCGGCGTCACGGCGGAAACGCGGCTTGGCCTCGGGTTCGTCGTCCTCGCCCAGGTCCATGATTTCCGGCTCTGCGAATTCGCCGAGTCCCAGGACGCTTTCGGCGAGCAGTGCCTGACGGCGCCACGGCTCAGCTTCGCTTCCCCGGCCGGCCAGTTCAAGGGCGTCTGCGTAGGCACGGAACAGGCGGGGGCTGTAGGAGAAGGCGCGGTTCTTATCCAGCTGCGGGATCTCCAGTGCGCTCACAGCGGCGTCGTACTGCTCCATGTCCATGCGGGCACCTGAGGCAACAATGGCGACGTCGACCTTGCCTGCGTTGTCCAGCTCCGCCGCTTCCTCAGAGCGGACCAGGTCCAGGGCGCGGTCGGGACGGCCCAGGCCGCGTTCGCAGTCGGCCATCATGGCCAGGTACTCGTTGGAGCCGCTGATCCGGCGGTGCGTGCGGAACTCGCGCAGTGCGTCGCCGAATTCGCCGGCTGCGTAGGCAGTCAGTGCTACGGCTTCGCGGACGGCAGCCAGCCGGCCGCCGCGGCGGGAAGCTGCGAGGGCGTGCTGGAACGCGAGCTCAGGGTCCGTGTCGATCAGGCGGCCGGCCATGACCAGGTGCTTGGAGACCCATTCACCGTTGACCTCTTCGAGGTTGCGCAGCTGCGCACGGGTGACCTTGTCCAGCTCCTGGCCTGTAACGTCGTCGTCGATTTCCGGCGAGCGTTCCCGGTCAGCGCGGTTGGCGCTGCGCAGGTCACGGGCATTGTGCTTGCGTTCGGTGACGGGAGCTTCGTCAGCACCGTGGCGCTGTGGGCGGTCGTTGTCCTTGCGGAACGGCTTACGGTCACCACGATCATTGTTGAACGGTTTGCGGTCACCCCGATCGTTACCGAAGGAACGACGCTCACCATCACGCGACGGACGATCACCCCAAGGCTTACGATCACCACGGTCGCTATTGAACGGCTTCCGCTCACCATCACGACCAGCAAACGGCTTACGCTCACCACGGTCGTTGTTGAACGGCTTCCGCTCACCCCGGTCGTTACCGAAGGAACGACGCTCACCATCACGCGACGGACGATCACCCCAAGGCTTACGATCCCCATCACGACCAGCAAACGGCTTCCGCTCACCCCGATCATTGCCGAAGGAACGACGCTCACCATCACGCGACGGACGATCACCCCAAGGCTTACGATCACCACGGTCGCTATTGAACGGCTTCCGCTCACCCCGATCGTTGTTGAACGGCTTCCGCTCACCATCACGCGACGGACGATCACTGTTGAACGGCTTGCGGTCACCATCACGACCAGCAAACGGCTTACGCTCACCACGGTCGCTATTAAACGGCTTACGCTCACCATCACGGGACGGACGATCACCACGATCTGAGTTGAAAGGCTTACGATCCCCACGATCGTTACCGAAGGAACGACGCTCACCATCACGCGACGGACGATCCCCACGATCACTATTGAACGGCTTACGCTCTCCATCACGACCAGCGAAAGGCTTACGATCCCCACGATCACTATTGAACGGCTTACGATCCCCACGATCACTATTGAACGGCTTACGATCCCCACGATCACTATTGAACGGCTTACGATCCCCACGATCACTATTGAACGGCTTACGATCCCCACGATCACTATTGAACGGCTTACGATCCCCACGATCACTATTGAACGGCTTACGATCCCCACGATCACTATTGAACGGCTTACGATCCCCACGATCACTATTGAACGGCTTACGGGCGCCACCTTCCTTACTGAAGGGCTTACGCTCACCGTCTCGGGACGGGCGACCAGCTGATGACTGCCTGTCGTCGTAGGACTTGCGCTGCGGGGGCTTGCGATCGTTCGCGCGGGGCCGCCCCTGGCTGTCGCGGTCTTCCCGGTTGTTCTGCTCGGACATGCTGAGTTCCTCTCGTCGTGAGCCGACCAACGGAATTTACTGCAGTCGCTCGTCACTATGTATGTGTAGGTAATTGGCAGGATCTAGCCTGCGAAAGTCATGGGGACCGCACGGGGTCCTTCTCAATTCTAGAGCAGACAGCGACCTCCCCGGTCCGCAGGCTCCCGTCGGACCAGCCGACATCCGTGAAGCTCACCACTTCCGGGCCAGTTTGTGCATATTCCGGCATCATCGTCGCGTGGTTTCTCACCACAGCGTTACCGCTGTGACAGGCGGGCAGCCGCCGGGGCCAGGACCCACCAGAACTGGGGATCTGTGCAGGGGGCTAATAGCACTGAATTTCCGTCGTCCACGGTTTCCCAGCCGTAGTTACGGCCGTGTCTGGTTAGTTCTCTGCGGTTTCCAGGTGCCACGATGGGTGGGATCCCATGCAGGCTGCGCTGCCTCGGTAGAGCCTTGGCGGGGCGAGTAGAGATGGCGGGCGGGGGGACAGGCAGGAGGGACGGAGCATGGCCTGGCTCGGTGACTCGGTCGAGAGCCCACATGTCGCCAGTGCTCCGGTTTGGGTCTTCCCTCCGTGTTGGGCGACACCTCGACGGCGTGGTCCTCCGTTTGGGGACATTCCTCCGTATTGGGACGCTCTTTTGGGACGTTTCCCTGCGGTCGGGGACATTCCTGCTAGTTGGGGTCTTTCCTGCGCGGCGCCGGGTCAGGAAAGACCCAGAGTGGCAGGCACGTCCCAAAGTGGCAGGCACGTCCCAAAGTGGCAGGCACGTCCCAAAGTGGAGGGGAATTGTGGAGGTGGGGATGGCGCAGACCGTTTCTCGTCCTCCGCAGTGCACTGCAGTGGCCTGGAGGGAGGCGCCGATTTGGGTGCGGTAAGGCTCCGCGCCTGACCGTGGTTCCCACGCCGTGGTGCGGTTGTTGCCTGCTGTGGCCCCCGTGAGTGAACAGGTGTCACTGAAAGTGGGAACGGCGGGCCGCCCAGGCCCGGGCTCTCTTCTCCGGAGCGGGAGTTCTCCGGGAATGCTGGACCTCCCAGGCCGGGCCGGCATGCTTTGGCCGGCGGCGCGAACCGGGCAGTAGCGGGACCGGGCAGTAGCGGGACCGGGCGGCAGGCTTGCACTATGGACTGTCATGCCTGGCCGCCGCGCGAATCGGCCGGCGCCGGGTAAGGAACCAGGGGTTAAACAGGGCAGGGCCCGCACACGTGGTGCGGGCCCTGCAGCCCCCCGGTGTTCCCGGGGCGGTCCTGATTTTGCTTGTTAAAGTGTTTCAGGCCCTCGCAGCGTTGCGGGGCCTGAAACATTAATGGTTGTCCGGCGGTGACCTACTCTCCCACACCCTCCCGGGTGCAGTACCATCGGCGCTGCGGGTCTTAGCTTCCGGGTTCGGAATGGGACCGGGCGTTTCCCCCGCGCAATGACCGCCGTAACCCTTCCAACCCGAACCCCC
>NZ_VULS01000015.1:0-37702 GCF_009696625.1 Arthrobacter sp. BL-252-APC-1A
AAAAGGACGGGCCGGGGGTTCACCAACGCACGCAACTACAAAACGCGTATCCTGTTGCGCAGTGCCGCCAGAACAGTGGCATGAACACCCATCACGGCAGAACATTCACCACGAACCGTGAAGAGCCATCAAACCGTCCGGCTGGTCCGAGATTTAGGAAGGGTGGATATGAAAAAGGCTCTAGTCACTACGTCATTGGCACTGTCCATGACACTGGCAGTCGCGTCCTGCAGCAGCGGCTCCGGCAACGGGGATGCCGCCGCGGACGGCAAGGACCGTCTGGCAGAACTCGCCGTCACTACGGAAGCTGCATCCGGGGAGCTTGAATCGGCAACCTGGAACCTTCCTTTCGGAGAGCCCGCTTCGCTTGATCCGATCCTGGCGTTCAACTATCCGGAAAACACGGTCGTGGCGAACATCTGCGAAGGCCTGATGATGATCGAGCCGGACTTCTCCGTCACACCCAACCTCGCCGAGTCCTTCGACACACAGGACGGCCAGACGTACGTCTATCAGCTTCGCCAGGGCGTCACTTTCTGGGACGGTTCCCCGATGACCGCCCAGGACGTCGCCTACAGCCTGAACCGGCACCTGGACCCTGCAGAAGGCAGTTACTGGGCCTCCGACGCCGTCAGCGGCAACGTTGAATCGATTGAGGCAACCTCGGACACCGAGGTGACCGTCACTCTCAAGGCCCCGGACTGGACCTTCAACTCCTACATGGCCACGCCCATGGGCGTTGTGGTCAGTGAAGAACACCGCAAGGCCACCGGCGAAGCCTACGGAACCCCGCAGGGCGGCGTCATGTGCACCGGCCCGTTCTCGGTGGATGAATGGCAGAGCGGCCAGAGCATCACGCTCGCCAAGAACGAGGCTTACTGGAACACGGACCGCACCCCGAAGGTCAACAGCCTTGAAATCCAGTTCATCGTGGATCCGGCCGCCATCACCAACGCGCTGGTTTCCGGTGCCATTGACGGTTCCTACGACGTGCCGCTGAGCGCTGTCTCCCAGCTGGAGGCTGCCGGCAACGGTGAGCTGATCCTGGGCAAGTCCATGCAGATGCTCGCCATCATCGCCACCGGCGACGGTCCCCTGGGCGATCCCGCCGTGCGCAGGGCCCTGTGGACCGCCACGGACCAGCAGGCTCTTTCCGGAACGGTCTTCGAGAACACTGCCCGCCCCGCGGTCTCCCTCATTCCCGACGGCGGCTGGTCCTTCGCGGACGACGTCTTCTCCTCGGCGCGCGCCGAACTGCCCGGCGCTGAGGCAGATATCGAAAAGGCCAAGGAAATCCTGGCAGACGCCACCGCTGATCTGTCCGAGACCATCACGATCGTCTACCCGACCGAACGGTCCTACTACGCGGACATGATTTCCGAGTTCACCCGTGCCGGCAAGGAGATCGGCCTCGATGTGCAGCCCCAGGGCGTCCCGAGCGCGCAGTTCGGCGCCTTCTTCTCCGACCCTGAAGCCCGAGCCGGACACGGCGCATTCGTAACCACCAACTACATGGATGTTCCGGACCCGCTGGTCTTCCTGCGCACCATCGTCCAGGAAGGCGGTTCGCAGAACTTCTCCGGATACTCCAACCCTGAAATCGAAGAACTGCTGGCCAAGGCAGAAGCGGCCTCGGACGAAACCGAACGCGCGGAACTGACCACCGAAATCGAAGCACTGGCAATGGCCGACATGCCCTGGCTGCCCGTGGTGGACCCGGCCGTGCGCCTGTTCATGAGTGACCGCGTCACCGGCGTTCCGGCGTCGTTCGCGTACCTCTACTACCCATGGGCTGCGGACCTCGGCGCGGCGGGATAACCAGGCACCATGAAATACATCGCCAAACGGCTTCTTGCCCTGGCCGGCATCCTGCTGGCTTCGAGCTTCGCAGTCTTTGGCGGCCTGTACCTTGCACCAGGAAGCCCTGAGCAGTTCCTGGTGCAGGGACGGACCGTCAGTGCGGAAGTGCTCGCATCGATCCGCGAGCAGTACAACCTCGACGATCCGTTCCTGGTCAGGTACGTGTCCTGGGTGGGCAACGCGCTGCAGGGCGACTTTGGACAGTCGCTGGCCAACAGGCAGGAAGTTGCCGACCTGCTGGCAAGCCGGCTGCCCACCACGCTCTGGCTCACCGGTCTGGCCGCAGTGCTGATCGTCGTCCTGGGCATCGGCCTGGGGACGCTGGCCGGCCTGCGTCCGGGCGTGCTGGACAACATCATCCTGTTCGCCTCCAACCTCGGCTTCGCCGTCCCCACCTTCTTCGCCGGGCTGCTGCTGATGAGCCTGTTCAGCGTGCAGCTGGGCTGGTTCCCGGTCTTCGGTTCCGGCAGCGGGGAAGGGATAGCTTCACGGCTCACCCATCTCACGCTTCCGGCCCTGGCACTGGCGCTGCCTTCCATCGCCGTCGTCTCCCGCATCACGCGCACTGCGGTGCGGGAGGAACGCGAATCGGAGCATGCCATGACCGCACGGTCTCGGGGTGTTCCCGAACGGGTATTGATTCCGCGGCATGTCATCCGCAACTCGCTGCTTCCGGTAACCACCGTGTCCGGCGTGCACATCGCCGGACTGCTTGCCGGTGCCTTCGTGGTCGAATCGGTCTTCACGCTGGACGGCATCGGCGCCCTGCTGGTGACCTCCATCCAGCAGAAGGACTTCGCCGTGGTGCAGGCCGTTGCGCTGATCATGGTGGTGGCGTTTGGCCTCATCAACCTGCTGGTCGACCTGCTCTACGCAGTGATTGACCCGCGTGTCCGGCTGGGAGGTGCCTCATGAGCGCGCCGGCACTGAACCGCAGAAATGCCCGACGGCGGCGTTCCGGCGGCGCTTTCAGCGGACCGCTTGCCCGGATCTGCCTGGGCTGGCTTGCCCTGGTGGCCCTGCTCGCTGTCCTCGGTCCGATGATCACTCCGTTCGACGCCACCGAAGGGAATATTGTTGACCGCTATCTTCCGGCGAGCGCCGAGCACTGGCTGGGCACAGACCAGGCGGGCCGGGACCTGTTCACGCGGCTGGCAGTTGGCGCCCGTTCAACCATCCTTGCTGCCCTGGCCGTCGCGGGCCTGACAGTGCTGATCGGCGGAACCCTTGCCCTGGTGGCTGTCTGGTTCGGCGGCCGGGTGGATGGTGCCATTACCCGGTTCCTGGATTTCCTCTTCTCTTTCCCGAACCTGCTGCTGGCAGTCCTGGCCGTGGCTGTCTTCGGTGCCGGGGTTGAGACCGCGGTTGTCGCCATGGCCATCGGGTTCTCTCCGTATACGGCGCGGGTCATCCGGTCGGTGGCGCGTGAACGGAACCTGGCCTATGTGAAGTCCGCGGAACTGCAGGGCATCTCAGGGCTGGTCATCACGTTCCGGCATGTGCTTCCCAACGTGAAGCAGCAGATCCTCACTGGAGCCAGCATCAACTTCGGCTACGCCATGATTGACCTGGCCGCCCTGTCCTTCCTGGGCTTCGGCGTCCAGCCTCCGGATGCTGACTGGGGGCTGATGGTGTCTTCCGGCCAGGCGTCCCTGCTGGCGGGTTATCCGCAGGAAAGCATCTTCGCCGGCACCTGTATTGTCCTGACCGTTGCCGCCCTGGGCTATCTGGGCGAACAGCTTGGCGGCCGCCGCGCCGCAGGGAGGGCATAATGCTCACACTTGAAAACGTCGGCCTGGTGATTGGTTCCGGCTCATCCGCCAAGACCCTGCTGGAGGACATCAACCTCCAGGTGGGTCCCGGCGAGTCCCTGGGCCTGGTGGGAGAATCCGGGTCCGGAAAGTCGATGACCCTGCGAAGCATCCTGCGCACGCTGCCCGGCGGCTCTGTTCCCTCCGGGTCGGTGCGGTTCCGGGACAGGGAGATCCCGTCCCTGTCCCGGGAAGAGCTTCGCCGCTTCCGCGCAGCGGATGTATCCATGATTTCCCAGAACCCCATGGCGGCACTGAACCCCGTTCTTCGCGTGGAACGCTTCCTCATCGAAGGGATCCAGGCCGCGAAACCGCGCACCTCCGCCGCCGAGGCGAGGCAAACTGCGCTGGGGCTGCTCGCCGACGTCGGGATCCATGATCCGGAACGCTGCCTGCGCTCCTATCCGCACCAGCTCTCCGGGGGCATGCTGCAGCGTGTGGTCATTGCCGGTTCCGTGGCGCGCGGCAGTTCACTGCTGCTCGCCGATGAACCGACGACGGCGCTGGACGTCACCACGCAGTCCGACGTCGTCGCCATCCTCAACGAGGCACGGACCGAGGCCGGCATGGCCATGATCTTCGTGACCCACGACCTTGACCTCGCAGCCGCTGCCTGCCAGCGGATCGCCGTCATGAACAAGGGCCGGATCGTGGAGGCCGGACCGGCCGGTGAAGTGCTCGGCTCACCCCGGCACGAATACACGCAGATGCTGGTCGCTTCCAAGCCCAGCCTGACCCGGCGCACGCCGCTGCGCCCGATTCCCGGGGAGGCAGCAGAATGAGCACATCGGATACTGAGCAGATTGTCGCCGTCAGTAACCTGTTCCGCACTTTCACGACGGGCACGGGCAAGTCCCGCCGTACCGTTCAGGCCGTCCAGGCCGTCAGCTTCAGCATTCCCCGCGGCACCTGCCTGGCCGTCGTGGGGGAATCCGGATCGGGGAAGACAACCGTGGCCCGCATGCTGGTGGGCCTTGAATCCGCGGACAGCGGGTCCATTGTGCTGAACGGCCGTGAAGTTTCTGCCGGGTCCAGCCGCAGGATTCGGCGCCAGCGTTCCAAGGACATCCAGATGGTGTTCCAGGATCCGCAGGGCAGCCTGAACCGGCGGCTGCCCGTTTCCAGCGCCGTCACGGAAATCCTGCAGGCCCACACGGACCTGGATGCCGCCGCCCGCCGGGAGAAATGCCTGTCCCTGTTCGCAGAAGTCGGACTCGAGCCCGAGCATGCGGCGTGCTATCCGGACCAGCTCTCCGGTGGGCAGAAACAGCGGGTTGCCATCGCCCGGGCGCTGGCGGCCGCACCGGCCGTCATTGTGCTTGACGAAGCAGTTTCAGCCCTGGATGTCACCGTCCAGGCCCAGATCCTGGCCCTCCTGGAACGCCTGCGCCTCGAGAAGCAGCTGACGTATCTGTTCATCACCCATGACCTGGCCGTCGCCCGCCAGGTGGCCGACACAGTGATGGTGATGCAGCTCGGCTCCGTGGTGGAGCAGGGAACTGCCGCCGAGGTGCTGGATTCACCGAAACACCCCTACACCCGCCAACTGCTGGACAGCGCACCCCGCCCGGGCTGGGTGCCGCGGCGCAGAGACACAACCGGAGCAACTTCATGAGCGGTTTTCCGCACCCTTCCCCCGCCCTGATCACCGTAGCGGCGGAGAGCGCCGGCGAACGCGGCGTCCAGCGCGGCAAGGCCTGCAGTCCCCAGCTGGCCTCCGGCTGGCAGACCTACGCGGAACTGTTTTCGGCCGGCGGCATCAGTGCCGCCCGTGTCGAGGCTGAGGCACTGGCCTCGTTGGCCGCCGTCGATGCCTGGCTGCCGGACCTGGCCGCTGAAATCCGCGGGACCGCGGCCGGTGCCGGCCTGCCCGAATGGCAGGTGGCGGCCTTGAACGCCCGGACGGAGATCCTTTCGCTGTCCAAGACCCAGCTGCCGGGTGAATGCTCCACCGTCATCAGCACCATCCCGGGACGGGTTTTCTCCGCGCAGACCTGGGACTGGCATGAGGAACTGGCCAAGGCCTGGCACCTGCAGTCGGTGGCCCATGCGGACGGCGCTTTCGTAGGGATGACGGAGTACGGGATCCTGGGAAAAATCGGGGTCAACAGCCACGGCGTTGGCGTGCACCTGAACGTACTGGGGCACAGCGGTGATACCCCCGGTGCGGTTCCCGTCCACGTGGCGGCCGCAGCCGTGCTCTACTACGCAAAAACCCTGGAGGAGGCCGTGGATCTGCTGACCGCGGTTCCCGTGACGACGTCGAGCTCCATTTCCGTGGTCACCGCCGAAGGTGCGTGCATGGTGGAACTCAGCCCGGTAGGCGCGCAGGTGATTCCCGCTGCAGGGGACTACCTGCTGCACACAAACCACTTCCTTTCCCCCCTGCCCGCTGCCGGCGAGCGCACCGAGCTGTACCAGCCCGACTCCGGCCAGCGGCTGGACCTGCTGAAGCGGCGGTGCAGCGGGCACTTCGATCCGTCTGATCCGCTGGATCTGGTTCCCTACCTTTGTTCCCGGCCCGGTGACGGCGCGGACCTGTGCTGTGTGCCTGCAGCCGGTGCACGGTTCGGCGACCGCTGGCGCACCCTGGCGACGGCGCTCATCGATCCTGAGACCGCCCGGCTCAGTGTCTCCCCCGGCGCGCCAACGGAAGCAGGCCAGGAAACCTGGCGGGTACTTTCGGCCCAGTCGCAGCAGTAACCGGCCCGGAGGGCCCGTGGCATTTAGCCGGGAGCCAAACAGCCCGGATGCGTACTCCGGATTGTCAGGGGGGTGGTGAACAATGGGTTCATGACGTCGGCAGGCTCGGTGCTCCAGAAGTTCACCCCCGCCACCCGGGACTGGTTCCAGGGTGCGTTTGCCGAGCCGACTGCGGCACAGATCGGCGCCTGGGACGCCATCTCCGCCGGTTCCAACGCCCTTGTCATCGCGCCCACCGGCTCCGGCAAGACGCTCGCCGCGTTCCTCTGGTCCCTGGACCGTTTTATTGCCGACGCCGCCGCTGCCGCGCCCAGCATTCCTCCTGCCCCCGCCACCGGCCGCGGGAAATCCCGTGAACCCAAACGCAAGACCAAGGTTCTCTATATCTCCCCGCTGAAGGCGCTGGGCGTTGACGTTGAGCGCAACCTGCGCGCTCCGCTGATCGGCATCACCCAGACAGCCAAGCGCCTCGGACTGCCGGCGCCCGGAATCACGGTAGGGGTGCGTTCCGGCGACACACCCCAGAATGAACGGCGTGCGCTGCTGACCCGGCCGCCGGACATCCTGATCACCACCCCGGAGTCCCTGTTCCTGATGCTCACCTCGCAGGCCCGGGAAACACTCGCCGAAGTGGACACCGTGATCGTGGACGAAGTCCACGCCGTGGCCGGCACCAAGCGTGGAGCACATCTGGCTGTCTCCCTTGCCCGGCTGGACGCCCTGCTGGACAAACCGGTCCAGCGCATAGGCCTCTCCGCCACAGTGGAACCAAAGGAAACGGTGGCACGGTTCCTGGGTGGAAATGCCCCAGTGCAGATCGTCTCCCCGGAGTCCCGGAAGAACTGGAACCTCACGGTTACCGTTCCGGTGGAGGACATGACAGACCTCGCCGGCGCTCCGGCGCAGGACACAGTGGAAGGTGGCTTCGCCCCGCAAGCCAGCATCTGGCCCCATGTGGAGGAGAAAATCGCTGACCTGATTGAGGCGAACCGTTCCACCATCGTTTTTGCGAATTCGCGCCGGCTTGCCGAACGCCTCACTGCCCGGCTCAATGAAATTCACGCCTACAGGCTGGAAGCCGCGCAGGCTGCCACCGGAACAGACGGCGTTCCGGTGGCTGTTCCGGCAGCCCGGCCGCCCGCCCAGCTCATGGCCCAGGCCGGGGTATCCGTGCGCTCACGGCAGGAAGACGTGGCTGTGGAGGACAACACTCCGGTCCTGGCGCGGGCGCACCACGGTTCAGTGTCCAAGGACCAGCGGGCAATGATCGAAGACGACCTCAAATCCGGACGCCTGCGCTGCGTGGTTGCCACCAGTTCCCTGGAGCTCGGCATCGACATGGGTGCCGTGGACCTGGTGATCCAGGTCGAGTCCCCGCCGTCGGTAGCCAGCGGACTACAGCGGGTTGGCCGTGCGGGACACCAGGTTGGCGAGATCTCGCAGGGCGTTATGTTTCCCAAGCACCGCGGGGATTTGCTGAACTCCGCAGTCACCGTGGAACGGATGCTCGCCGGAGCCATCGAACCGCTCTTCATTCCGGCGAATCCACTGGACATCCTGGCGCAGCAGACGGTTGCTGCCGCCGCCCTCGGAAGCATCGATGTGGAGGAATGGTTCGACGTCGTCCGCAGTTCTGCGCCCTTCGCCGGGCTGCCGCGCTCCGCCTTCGATGCCACCCTGGACCTGCTTTCCGGCCGCTACCCGTCGGACGAGTTTGCCGAGCTGCGCCCGCGGATCATCTGGGACCGGACCGAAAACACCATAACCGGACGGCCCGGCGCCCAGCGCCTGGCCGTAACCTCCGGCGGCACCATTCCCGACCGCGGCCTGTTCGGTGTCTACCTGGTCGGGGACTCGGAAGGAAAAAACAGCCGCCGGGTCGGTGAACTCGATGAGGAGATGGTCTACGAATCCCGCGTGGGGGACGTCTTCGCCCTCGGCGCGACCAGCTGGCGGATCGAAGACATCACCCATGACCGGGTGCTGGTCTCCCCCGCCTTTGGCCAGCCCGGGAAGCTGCCGTTCTGGCGCGGCGATTCGCAGGGACGGCCGGTGGAACTTGGCCGGGCACTGGGCAAATTCGTCCGCGAGATGGCCGGCACGTCCGAACCGGCTGCGCGGGAACGCCTGGCCGCAGTGGGGCTCGACGAATGGGCCGCCGGAAACCTGGTGGCGTACCTGCACGAGCAGCAGCAGGCCACTGATGTGGTGCCCAGCGACCGAACCCTGGTGATTGAGCGCTTCCACGATGAGCTGGGCGACTGGCGGGTGGTCCTGCACAGCCCCTTCGGCATGCCGGTCCACGCGCCTTGGGCACTGGCAGTCGGCGCCCGGCTGCAGCAGCGTTACGGGCTGGACGGCTCCGCCATGGCGTCCGACGACGGCATTGTGCTGCGGGTTCCGCTCATGGACGACGAACCCCCGGGAGCTGAACTGTTCCTGTTCGAGCCCGATGAGCTGGAGGCAATCGTCACCGCAGAAGTAGGCGGATCTGCGCTCTTCGCCTCCCGGTTCCGCGAATGTGCGGCCCGGGCGCTGCTGCTCCCGCGGCAGAACCCGGCGAAACGCACCCCACTGTGGCAGCAGCGGCAGCGTTCAGCCCAGCTGCTCGACGTCGCCCGGAAGTTCCCCACCTTCCCGATCGTGCTTGAGACGGTGCGCGAGTGCCTGCAGGACGTGTACGACCTGCCTGCCTTGAAGGAACTGGCCTCCGCTGTGGAACGCCGCGAAATCCGCCTGGTGGAAACCACTACGCCGCAGCCCTCGCCCTTCGCACGGTCGCTGCTGTTCGGCTACGTGGGAGCCTTCCTCTATGAGGGAGATTCACCGCTGGCCGAGCGCCGCGCTGCCGCCCTGTCACTGGACCCCACACTGCTCAATGAGCTTCTGGGCCGGGCAGAACTGCGTGAACTGCTGGACGCCCGGATCATTGCCCAGACCGAGGCCGAGCTCCAGCGTCTGGCCCCTGACCGGCATGCGCGGGGGCTCGAAGGCGCAGCGGACATCCTCCGGCTGCTCGGCCCGCTGACGGCGGCGGAAGTCGCGGTGCGCCTGGAGCCGGTTGAGCCCGGCAACACTCAAACAGGCAGCGGCGAGACTGCCCGTCCCTCCCACGCCACGGAAGCCGAGGCAGAACAGCTGCTGCGCGAACTGGTGCGGGCAAACCGCGCGCTGCAGGCCGGGATCGCCGGCACCCAGCGGTACGCCGCCATCGAGGACGCCGCCCGGCTTCGTGACGCGCTTGGCGTGCCGTTGCCGATGGGGGTCCCGCTGGCCTTTGTGGAACCCGTACCGGACCCGCTCGGGGACCTGGTGGGCCGCTATGCCCGGACGCACGGTCCCTTCACCGCTGCGGAGGCCGCCGCCCGGCTGGGACTGGGCGTCGCCGTCGTCACCACCACGCTGCAGCGGCTGGCCGGAGAGGGCCGGGTGGCCGAAGGCGAATTCCGTCCCACCGAGGCACAGGTCCTGGATGCTGCATCCGGCGTGGACCAGTTTCCGCCGGCAGTAATCACGGTTCCCGGTGTTCCCGCCGGGTCGGAGTGGTGTGACGCCGAGGTGCTGCGCCGGCTGAGGCGCCGGTCCCTGGCGGCCCTTCGTTCCGACGTCGAGCCCGTGGACCCGCCCACGTACGGGCGTTTCCTGCCGGTCTGGCAGAACGTGGGTTCCTCGCTGCGGGGGCTGGACGGCGTCGCTACCGTCATTGACCAGCTCTCCGGTGTGCCCATTCCGGCATCGGCATGGGAACCGCTCATTCTCGGATCCCGGGTACGGGACTATGCACCGGCCATGCTTGATGAACTCACGGCCACCGGTGAAGTTATCTGGTCCGGAACCGGTTCCCTGCCCGGAAATGACGGCTGGATCGCGCTGCATCTGGCAGAAAATGCGCCGCTGACGCTGAATCCAGACCCCGACTTTGTCCCCACGGAACTGCAGGCCCGGCTCCTGGAACTGCTCTCCGGCTCGGGCGCCTACTTCTTCCGGCAGATCGCCGAGGTCCTGAACAGCGGGCCGCTGCAGGACGGCGGATCCCTGCTTCCGGATTCGGAGATCGTGCCGGCACTGTGGGAACTGGTGTGGGCGGGCCGAATCACGAACGACACCTTCACCCCGGTACGGTCCCTGCTCTCCGGCGGAAAAACCGCGCACAAGCAGCGGTCCTCGACGCCGCGGGCGCGGACGGCCCGGCTGGGACGGCTGGGCCGTACTCCCCGCGGCAGCCTGAGCACCTCGTCGCTGCGGCTGGCCGGTGAACAGAACCTGCCGGCGCGCGGACCGCAGCCCCTGGTTGCCGGGCGCTGGAGCCTGCTGCCGCCCGTGGAAACGGACACAACGGTGCATGCCCATGCCACGGCCGAGCTGCTCATGGACCGCTACGGCATTGTGACGCGCGGGTCGGTGGCCAGCGAGGGCGTTCCCGGCGGTTTTGGGCTTCTTTACAAGGTGCTGGCCCGGCTGGAGGAGATGGGGCGCTGCCGGCGCGGATACTTCATTGAGCAGCTGGGAGCGGCGCAGTTTGCCGTACCGGCAACGGTTGACCGGCTGCGGTCTTTCTCCCGCGAGAACCAGCTGGCGGTCCCCGAGCCCCAGGCTGTGGCCCTTGCGGCAACAGATCCGGCGAATCCCTACGGCGCAGCACTGCCGTGGCCCGCTGCCGAGGGTGGCCACCGCCCCGGGCGGAAGGCCGGCGCACTGGTAGTGATGGTCGACGGCGAGCTGGTGCTGTACGTAGAGCGCGGCGGCAAGACGCTGCTCACTTACACTGACGAGGCAGAGATCCTGCTGCTGGCGGCTGCGTCGCTGGTGGACATCATCCGGCGCGGGGCAGCGGAGAAAATGGCGGTGGAAAAGGCCAATGGGGCCGACGTTCTGGACACTCCGGTTGCTACTGCGCTGATGGCTGCCGGTTTCTATTCGACTCCAAAGGGGCTGCGTTACCGTGTCTAGATTGTGCCGGAGCACCGGTGCCTGAGGGGGATACCGTTTGGAGGGCCGCCCGCGGCCTCGACTCTGCGTTGGCGGGCAGTAAGCTAACGCGCACCGATTTCCGGGTTCCCCGGTTTGCGACCACCAACCTGAGCGGCCGCGAGGTTGAAGAAGTTGTTTCGCGGGGTAAGCACCTGCTGATCCGGGTCACTCCCGGCCCCGGTGAATCTGAGGGCTGGACAGTTCACTCGCACCTGAAGATGGAGGGGCTCTGGCACGTGTACGGCCGCGGCGAGCGCTGGCGGCGCCCGGCCTTCAAGGCCCGGGCCGTGCTGGAGACTGCGGACCACCAGGCGGTGGGATTCGAACTCGGCATCCTGCGTGTCTTCCCCCGGAGCGGTGAAGAGGAAGCTGTGGGCTACCTCGGCCCCGATTTGCTTGGGCCCGACTGGGACGCTGAAGAGGCTCGGCGGAGGCTGGCGTCCGTACCTGAGCGTCCGATTGGGCTGGCCCTGCTCGACCAGCGGAACCTGGCAGGACTGGGAAACGTCTACCGGTGTGAACTGTGCTTCCTGATTGGCGTCCATCCGATGACTCCCGTCGGCGATGTACCTGATCTGGTGCGTCTGGTGGACCTTTCCAAACGGTTGCTGGAGGCCAACAAGTCCCGGTCGCGGCGTATCACTACCGGAATGGCCGGCCGGGATCCGCTCTGGGTCTACAACCGGGAGAAACGCGGCTGCCTGCGCTGCGGAACGAAGGTTGTCCACGAGCTGCTGGGCGATAACGAACTTGAGCTGCGCGACCTGTATTACTGTCCGCATTGCCAGCCTGCGCCCGTTACACAGCTGGGGTGATGGTTGCCTGCGCATCATGCGGTCCCCGCAGCGTGCAGATCCACCCACGCGTTTCCAGTCGAGTTCCACCTGCTGTTCCGCGATCAGCTCCCCGGAGGGCGAGTAGGCCTTCAGCTCCATGCAAAGGCCCATCCCCGGCCGCCGGTACCCTTGAAGGGTGATGCAATCCCCCCTTCCCGTCCGAAACGGAGTCAATGCCACGCGGCTCCGGCTGCCTGCTGAGGGGCCCTGGGAAACCGCCATGGAGTACGTTCTTGACCGCTTTGGTCACGTGGATCCGGACGGCATCATTGACCGCTTCGACCGCGGCGAAGTCGTTGGGCTGGGCGGAGTGCCGCTAAGCCGCCACACGCCGCTGCGCGAACACACCTTCATTTGGTACTACCGGGAGCTTCCCACGGAAGACCGCCTCCCAGTTGAAATCAACATCCTGCACCAGGACGAAAACCTGCTGGTAGTGGATAAACCGCATTTCCTTCCAACCACGCCCGGGGGAATGTACGTCGCGGAATCCGCGCTGGTCCGGCTTCGGGTCGCCCTTGATATCCCCGATCTGATCCCGATGCACCGCCTTGACCGGATGACGGCAGGCGTGTTGCTGTTCTCCACGAATCCCCAGACACGCGGCAAGTACCAGATCATGTTCGAGAAACGCCGCATTCAGAAGGAATATGAGGCAGTCGCCCCCGTCCGGGAGGACCTTGAGCTGCCTCGGATTGTCCGCAGCCGGATGATCAAGTCCCGCACCTATCTCCTCGCCCAGGAGGTTGACGGAGAACCCAACGCGGAAACCAGGATCGAGCTGATCGAGCAGTCCAACGGAATCGGACGCTACCGGCTGCTCCCCCACACCGGAAAGACCCATCAGCTAAGGGTGCACATGGCCTCCCTCGGGATCGGAATCCTAAACGACCCGTTCTACCCCGTCCTGCTGGACCAGGCACCGGACGACTACACACGTCCCCTTCAGCTGCTTGCCCGGTCGGTACAGTTCACCGACCCGCTCACTCGCCAGCCGGCGGAGTACCGCAGCCAGCTCTCGCTCGGCGCCTATCCAGCACCTGCCGTGACAGACTGATCCGGTCTTCAGCGCTCTGACCTGCAAAGAGGCAGGAAAAATCTCTTCCCCGGATTGAATCCGCTCGCTACCCTAAGTGAGGTTCGCCCCGGCACAGTGGCCGGGGCCCTGCTCGAGCCAAAGGAATCCGGCATGCTCCCCCGTCCAGCACGCCCCGCGGAGACAGATCCGTCTCCAGCCGAGTCCGTTACGTCGTTCGTGCCTCCGCTGGCCCCCTCGCCCCCGCCGGCAGTGCCCCCAACCATTCACAAGCTGACTTCCGCACCCGCTACCAACAGCGGTCCCGCTGCGCTGCCGCCTTCGGCGCCGGCTCCAGCCCAACCTGAAGCGGACGCCTTCGAAGGAATCCTGAGGCAGCATGCCCTCCCCCCGGAAGATAGCCGCGTCCACCACCTTCGCGGTCCTTCCCGGGTACGGTTCCAGCTGGAGCGTCCCGCAGTTTCGGACACAACACGCCGAATCGTGGTCACGGCGATGATCGCCGCCGCCGTCCCTTCGGCGTATCTCCTGACGCGTTCGGACTCCGGCTGGCCGGTGCACGTCCACGGAGATGGGGATGTTCTTGATCCGGGCGGGTCCCATCTGGGTGTTTTCGCCTGGGTCTGGGTGCTGTGGCTGCCCGTATTCGCCGGCGGAATCGGTTATGCCATTCACCAGTGGCTGCCGTCCCAGCGGTCCAACCCGCGCCATGGCTGGACCGGTCCTGTGGCAGCATCCGGCGTGGTTCTGGGCGCACTATGGCTGTGGGCGGCCCAAAGCGGCAGCGCGGCCGCTGCTTTTTGGCTCGCCGCCGCGCTGGTCGGCATTGGGCTCACTGCCATCCATCTCGGTACCACGTCACCTGCAGGCAGCCGCAGCGAACAGGCCGTCACGGACATCCCCTCCGGAATACTGCTCGGTGTTGGCTCGCTGGCACTTCTCGTTTGTCTGGGGAGTTGGCTGGTAGAAACGGATGCCGACGTCGGAGGGTGGGGTGCTGAGGCCTGGACCCTGATTGCCCTGGTGTCCCTGGTGGTAGGGGTAACCACCGTGTGCATGACTGGACGGGGCCAGCTGCCGGTGGCACTAAGTGTGGTCTTTGGGCTTGCCGGGCTCGGGTTCGCACGACTCCTGGCGAATCAGCCCGCCGTCTGGATGGCCGCTGCCGCGTTTATTGCCGGATTCCTCGTCATTGTTTCAGCGGGGTCCCGCCGGCACCAGGTTGACCACGCCCGGAGACGGGCGCAGCGTGCATGGCTCAAAGCGGAAGCCAGCGCCCACGCTGACGCCGAAGAACCCGAAGCTGTTCACATCTAGCCACCTGTTCCACCGCGTGGCGCATGTTCATGGCCGCACGCCGGGCTAGCGAGTTCTCCACCCCATATTCGTTCGCAGGCACCATGAACCGCAGCGTAATCCTGGGTACTCCGGAGACGATATCCAGTTGGTTCGCCTCCACATGGTGGCTGGCTTCCAGGGCCTGGACAGCCGCGTCCATGACCGCTTCGGGCGGGTTCCCGGGCCGCAGGCCAAGAATGTTGAGCTGGACGCGAAAAGAAGGCATCCTTCCACCGTAGTCCCGGCGGAAGGATGCCTTCTGTCGAATTAAGGCCTAGAGCGGCTCGTCGTCCGGGCTGAAGGAGGAGAGCGGGTCCCCGCCGGCATGGGCAGGGTCATCGCTGCCGTCCTCAAGCGGGTCCACCGAGGAGTCTCCAAAATCGACGTCTCGTGCAGCTTCTCCGATCGTCGGTTCCTCCGGCGGAATCTGGGAATCGCCGTCCTCGTACCGTTCTTCGGCGGTTTCATCCCGCAGCGTCTGGTCAGACTCGGCTCCTGGCTGACCGGCCAGCGGTTCCTCGTTGATCAGGGGGTCATCCTGCCAGGCATCGGGGTTGTCCTCTGCGGCACCGGGATAGCTCAGGTCCTCAGCATCCGTGAGCTCGTCCTCGTCCAGGAGGTCCTCACCGGAAACGACAGTGAGCTCGTCCGGGGTCACTACATCGGCGAGATCGTCGGCCAGGGCCGGGTTGTCGCTGTGGTCCGGGTTCTGTTCAGTCATCAGCAGCTTCGCCTTTCAGTAGGGACTTACACTTACCGATACTAAGCCTACTGACATTCAGTTTCACAAGCGATATCTCCATCGACCCTGCTGCCCGCCGCGAGCCCAGTCGGCCGTGGAAGGATTTCTGAGGGTAAAACCCCACATCCGACACATGCAGGTAACCTTGGTCCAACTTTGAACTCAATCCAACTTATGTTGTTACCCTTCCTGTGTGAAACGTCATATTCCCGGCCACCGGCATCGGCGCCGGCGCTCCGGTCTCCTTTTCGTCCTCACCATCCTTTTCTCCAGCGTCCTGGCAGCCCCAGTATCCGCGGCAACGCCGTCGGTTCCTGAGGCGCCCCCGGAGGCTGCACAGGTATGGATCGATGTTGAGTCGGAAGCCGCGCGTACGGGCGTGGCTTCGGTTTCCTGGCGTGCAGGGGGCGGCACCTGGACGGACGCCGCCGTTTCCCGAACGGTTTTTGGCGCTACGGCGACGGCACCCGTTTCCTCCGGGACGTACGAAGTGAGGTTCTCCGTGGAGCGCCGGATCACCGCGGATGTAGCGGTTTCCTTTACCGACACAGCAGGCAGAGTTCTCTCAGAACATCTGATCCGTGAAGCGGCCCTGGACCCCGCAGAGGCAAACGGAGGCTGGGTCACCTGGAAAGACCTCGTCGAAGGCCCAGCGCCCGACGGCGGCGGGGAGGTAACCCCCGTCCAGCCAGGAGGCAACGGCGCGGAGGATGAATCCGGTCCCGCGTCCGGGCCCGTTGCCCAGGGAAGCGATCCGAAGGCCCTCGGCAAGACCGGCGCATCAGCACCGTTCCTGGCACTGGTGCTCTCAGTTGCTGCGGCACTTACCGGAACTGGCCTGTTCCTCGTCCTGAGGGGGAAAGGCAGTACCCCTGCTTCGGAAGGTGGGGAAGAACAATGAGCCGCATCTGGGCTATCCATCCATCCGTTTCCCTCGCGGGGCGGGTTAGTGTCCGGGGCGCCGTCGCGGCCCTGACCGCAGCGGCTCTGACACTTGTCGCTGTACCCCCGCCCGCTGCGGCCACCACCCAGGATGCGCTGGCAAACCTCAGCGCGGTGAGGACCGCCCCGGAGCCAAAATTCACTCCGGTCGAACCCAGCCTCCCGGTAATTGACAGTGCCGTAGGACGCGGAGACCGGCTCCCCACCGATCCGGCGGGAACCGTTTATCTTGGCAGTGCGGCGGAGTCCCATTCAGCCGCCTTGGTCCGCCTGACTGTGTTCGAGCCGGCTGCGGACCTGACTGCCTACACCGCCGCCGACACCGCAGTGCTGCACATGGGGGGCAGCACTGCGGTGTCGACGGCGGTCCTGCTCCCGCTAAACCAGGGCAAAGTCAGTCTCTGGGCAGACGGTGAGGCAGATGCCAGGGTGGAGCCCTTGGCCTATTTCGACGGCTCGCCGGCATCCGGAGGTGCGACCCTTGCCCTCCCGGAACCTGTGCTGCGTGCAGATACAGCTGCCGGTCTGGCAGGAAACGGCCTGAGCCAGGAACCGCTCTGGATAGGCCTGACCGGCGACGGCGGCGTCTCGAGTGTTCTGGCACGAAGCGTTCATGTGGTCCTGGACGTTACGCTCGCCGCAGCAGACACGGTGGTACTGGGTGACGGGCAGCGGCTCGTCCTGCCCGCGGGCCGTACGGTCGTCTCCACTGTTGTCGATGCTGAAGACCAGGGTGGCGTCACCGCAGCCCTGGAAACGGCGGGCAACACAGGAACACTGCGCGCGTCCGTGACCGGCTGGGTATCCGAGGCAATAGAAGACGCAGCAAAAGCCAACCATCACGGCAGTTACGTCGTGAACACCGAGCAGCGGCACACCGTGCGCCAGCGTCTAGCTGCCGGAGAAGAACCCAGTCCCGTGCGGCTGGCTGATGATCATGATGCCGCTTATGCCCTTGTCCTAACCCAGGCAGGGAACGTCAGCGGCGGCCAGACCACCACGCTCGCCTGGGATGGTCCGGTAACTGGCCGGGCACGCGGGGAAGCAGTCGACCCCACGGCAGGTGCCCAGCCGCAGCTCGCATTGGTGCCGGTGACCAACGGGGAATCCCAGGTCTCGATTCGCCGGGGCTCGGCAACTCTCACGCTCCAGCCGCTGGGTAGTTTCCTGGGCAATCCCGTCCCCTACAACAACGCGGATCCGGCGTCCATTGAGATCACCTCACCCCTCGACCGCCAGAGCCTTGACCTCACCGAGACGGGCTACTTTACGCTCGAAGGCACAGTATCCACGGGTGCAAATTCAGTCGACCGGATCGCCATCAGCTCGCCAAGTGTCGGGTTTATCGGCTTGGCCGAACTGAACCCCGCCGGTGACGAGATCCTGTGGAGCTTCCGTTCGCTTGCACCTGAGGACGGAGACTTCGACTACGTTGCCACTGTCTTCGACCGTTCCGATCCCGGGACTGCCCGCGCCTCGGACCGCGTCCGGCTGACCCTCGACGTGGCAGAAGAGGGAGACACCGTGGTCTCGCCCGAGGCGGAGGTCTTCCACCTCGATACCACCGAGCTTGAATTTGAGGTGCTGGACGAATTCAACCTGAGGTTCATGCAGCGGCCGGAGCTGGAACCGGGAGACATTATCGTCAGCGCTCCCGTGCCGACGGCTCCTTCCGGTTTCCTGGGCCGTTTGTCCTCCATGGACCTGGTCGCAGGGTCCTGGGAGGTCTCCACCGTCGAAGTTCCTCTGGAAGAGCTTTTCCTCCAGGTGGATATAGATGAGACCGAAGGCTATGGCGAAGGCCAGGACGTTGTCGCCGAGGATCTGATCGCCCAGGCGGAGGACCCCCTGGACGTGGTGACGGGTACTTTCGCGATTGGTCAGGAAAGCGGCGGTTCCGGCCCGGACATCCCGGTGGCAGACGTCCAGATCGTCGATGGACACGGGAACCCCCACGTTCCCGCGGAAGGAACCTATGCGGAGATCGTGAGCGGGGACGACGTCGACCTTGAGCTCAGCAATGATGAATTCAATGTGCCGGATCCCGCAGACTTTAAGACGGCGTGCCGGCTGCCAGGCACAGATGGACAGGAACCGCTGGGCGAGGACATCGGCGACGACGGTACATGGATTGCTCCCGGCGCTCCCGCAACGGGCGACGGCGACTGCGGCGGTCCGCTGCGAGGTCCCGGTGCTTCCCTCTCCGCCGACTGGACAACGAAGGTTGACGCCAGCGTAGCCTTCGTCGTTGAGAACGGTGTCCCGAAGATCAGGACAGCGGGTCAGAAACTGGAACCCTGGGAATTCGAGGCCTGGTCTGAGAAGCAGCGCGGCGATGAGGGCGGCGTTGCAATCCGCGGCGGCGGAGAACTGAACCTCGGCTTCGCTTTTGTCCTGAAGACCAAGTTTCAATTCAAATGGAAGGTCATCCCGCGGGGAGTGAGTATTGAGGAGTTCCGAATTGAATTTAAGTCCAAGCTGAAAGCGTCCGCCTCGATCCAGGCCTGGGTTCAGGTTGAAAGCCGGTGGAACGCTGATCTCAAGGTCGCCGAAGTTGCGCTTCCAACTACCACCTTTATGGCCGGGCCGGTACCGGTGGCGATCACCAACCGGCTAAATTTCGCCATGGTCTTCAGCGGCACGCTAAAGGCAGAGGCAGATATACCCGCCATCGGAATCGAACGGGCGGACACGTTTGGCTTCGTCTACACCACGGCTAACGGCATGAAGCGCATCAAGGAGGACACTCCAACAACGTATGTGCTGCCCAAACCCCGCCAGGTACTGGGCGAAACCTCATTCTCCCTGGAGGGCGAGGTCGCAGCCGGACCGCAGGTGTCCTACCAGAGCAGGATCTACAGCTTCGCAGGCCCTGACATCTCGCTATCTGCCAAAGCGGGGTTTGCCGCGAAACTGGGCGTGAAGGGCATTCCGCCGACGGAAGCCGAGATAGACGCCAGCATCTTCCTGGCGCTGGGCCTTACCGGCTCGGCCAAGCTCACGCTCCTGCGATGGGACCTGCTGAGCCTCACGATCTTCCAGGTCGGGGTGCGACTGAACCTGTTTGAGTACAGCGAAGAGTGGAAACTTTAGCCGCCGGCGCTGCGCGCACCCGGATCCTCAGCGCAGCGCCGAAACCCCGGTAATTTCCCGTCCGGCGATCAGCGCGTTGATCTCATACGAACCTTCATAGGTGTAAATCGCCTCCGCATCCGCAAAGATCTTGGCCATGCCGTAGTCGGTGACAATCCCGTTCCCGCCCAGGAGCCCGCGGCCAAGGGACACGGTTTCGCGCATCAGCCGGCTGGCATAAGACTTCGCCAGCGCGGCCCGGGCCATGTCGCCGCGGGCCGATCCGTCGTCGGACACTGCCCCGTAACCCCCCTGCTCCAATTCGCTGACGCGGGCCAGCATGGCTGTGGACGCCACGGTGTTGCCCTGCATCCGGACCAGCTGTTCCTGCACCAGCTGGAAGGAAGCCAGCGGCCGCCCGAACTGCAGGCGTTCGACGGCGTAGGCACGGGCGACGTCGAACGCCGCCAGCTGCTGGCCCACTGCCTGCCAGCCCACCATGATCCGCGAGCCGCGGAGCAGGTGCTTGGTGTCCTCGAAGCTGTCGATGCCTGCCAGCCGGTCGGCTTCGGAAACCCGTACATCCGTAAGCTCAATGTCAGCGTTCTGCACCGTGCGCAGGGCAGTCTTGTTCTCGATCCGGGTCCGCTTGATTCCCGGCAGGGAGGCATCCAGCAGGAATCCACGGACCTTGCCGGTGGCCGGTTCCCTGGCCCACAGCAGCATCCAGTCACAGAACGTCCCGTTGCCAATCCAGCGTTTGGTTCCGTTAAGGACCCAGGTGTCGCCGTCGCGCACTGCCGTGGTGGCCATGCCGCCGGCAACATCCGAACCGTGATCCGGTTCTGTCAGCGCGAAGGCTCCGGTGATCTTCAGGGACTGGGCATCGGCAAGCAGCCGCGCCTGCTGTTCCTCGGAGCCGAACGCGTGCAGTCCCTCGACAAAGAGGTCGTGATGGACCATAAAGAACGTGGCGATTGAAGTATCCGTGCGGGTCATTTCGGCAATGACCAGACCGGCAAAAAGCGGACTGTAGCCGCGCTGCACCGGCGTGGACAGCCCCAGGGACGCGAGCCCCGGCAGGAGTTCCACCGGGAAACGGGCCTCATTCCACCATGCGGCGGCATAGGGGGCGACTTCGGTGGAGAGGAAGGACCTCAGCTCCGTGAGTTTGGCCCGCTCCTGAGTGCTCAGGAGTTGTTCGAAACTGAAAAAGTCGGCGTCGGGAAGCATGCTCACGCCCTATTTCGGCCCCATCCGGATAGCCCCGTCGAGCCGGATGGTCTCGCCGTTCAGCATCGGGTTGGAGACGATGTGCTCCACCAGCGAGGCGTACTCGTCCGGGCGGCCCAGGCGGGACGGGTGCGGAATCTGCGCGGCCAGTGAGTCCTGGGCGTCCTGCGGCAGGCCGGCCACCATCGGGGTCTCGAAGATCCCGGGCGCAATCGTCATCACCCGGATCAGGTGACGTGCAAGTTCCCGGGCGAGCGGCAGCGTCATCGCTGCAACACCGCCCTTGGACGCTGAATATGCCGGCTGTCCGATCTGTCCGTCGAACGCTGCCACCGACGCCGTGTTGATGATGACCCCGCGCTCGGACGTACCGCCGTCGCCGGAGACCGGGTCGGTCTCAGCCATGGCTGCCGCAGCCAGGCGTGTGACGTTGAAGGTGCCGACCAGGTTCACCTGGATAACCCGGTTGAAATCCTCCAGCGGCAACACTCCGTTGCGGCCCAGGACCTTGCCGGGGGTACCGATTCCGGCGCAGTTCACGGCAACCCTCAGCGGGGCCGCTGCCATGGCGGCTTCCACCGCGGCCTGCATCTGGTCCGGATCCGTCACGTCCCCGGGCACGAAGTGTGCGTAGTCCCCCAGCTCCCCGGCGTAGGCAAGGCCCCCGGAAGACGGCAGGTCTACCAGCACCACTTCGGCTCCCGCATCGATGAGCCGGCGGGCCGTGGCCCGTCCCAGCCCGGAAGCTGCTCCCGTGACAATGGCCGAAGCACCGGATAACTGCATGTGTCCTCCTGGGGTCAGGGATCAAAAAGTGCGCAAGTGCGCGTGCGGTCCCACGAGCCTACTGTGACTGGCAGCACACCGCATCCTCCCGGGAGGCAGTTCAGCCGGCGCAGACCGTGACGCTGCCCATCCGTCGGGTCTATGGTGGGTCGCATGCCCGCAGCACAGACCGTCCGCCTTGCTGAACAGCGTGCCGACACCGCTGCCCATTCGGTCACGGCCGCTTTCGGCGGCAGGCTGCTGGGTCTGCCGGGAACCCATCTCGGCGCTGTCCGCGCACCCCAGCCGCTGCCCCGCGGCGTCGGGCCCTGGCATTACTGGTGGCAGGCGCACTATGTGGATGTTCTTGTGGACACCGGCCTGCGCAGCCGGGCACCGGTGGCCGGCGCAGACCCCGTGGCCCTGGCCGAACAGGTGGTGCGCACCATCCGGATCCGCAACGCAGGCCGGTACACCAACCACTATTTCGATGACATGGCCTGGCTCGCGCTGGCGGTGCTGCGCCTGGATACCCTCCCTGGGCCGCCCCGCGGCAACAAGCCCAGGCACCAGCGGGCACGCGAAGCCCTGGGACGGGCCCTGCGATCAGGCCATACCCAGGACCTGGGCGGAGGCGTCTACTGGAACCGGGCACGCAACTTCAAGAACACCCCCGCAACGTCCCCGGCGGCCCTCTACTTCGCCCGCACCGGCGAGCGCGAGCGGGCCCAGGAACTCGTGGACTGGCTGAACGCCACACTGCTGGACCGCAGTACCGGGCTGTATTACGACGGCGTCCGGCAAGGCGCCGAAAACGCTCCGCCGGCACTGGAGCGGGCGCACTTTACGTACAACCAGGGACCAGTTCTGGGAGCGCTGCTGGAACTCGGCGGAAACGCCAACCTGGGCCGGGCGGCGGACCTTGTCCGGGCGGTATCGCGGAACCTGGTGCATAACGACGGCGGCACTCCCCTGCTCCGTACGCACGGCAGCGGCGACGGAGGGCTGTTCACCGGGATTCTGTGCAGGTACCTTGCCGAGGCAGCTGCCGCCCCAACCCTGGACGCCGGTTCCCGCCGAACGGCCGGCGCCCTGGTCACGGAACTGGCGGACCGGTTCTGGAAGGGGCGCGCGGAACGGAACAATCTGGCGGTTTTCCCTTCTGATCCCCGCAGCACGGCGGACGAAACCTATCCCCCGGGCACCGGCGTCGAGCTTTCAACCCAGCTGCAGGCCTGGATGGTGCTCGAGGCCGCCCTGCGGGTGACCAGGCTGGAAACTGATCCGCAGGACACATGACCGTCTGACCCTAGGTGCCGGCCACCTTCAGGGGGTGCTGCGACGCCGCCGTGTGGGGATCCAGGTCCGCAAGGGTGAGCAGATGCTGGGGATGCTGGGGAAGCGGGAAGAACCGCTCCGTATTCAGGTCCTTGTCCACCCGGAGGATCTCGCCGGCGTCCATCATCCGCCAGTTCGGGTTCTCATCCATCCGTTCTGTTGCCACCATCACCGCCGGGGTCTGGAGCTGCTCCATTTCATCGCTCTTGACACTGATCCGGGCGGAGCGCTTGCCCCGGTGCGGATCGTCAGCGCTCTCCTGCAGGACGTACAGCGGGTGGGTGTCCGGATACCGCACGGCCCACAGCTCCGTGTCAGTGGTGATCACCAGGTTCACCGCGTAGAGGCGCAGGTTCTCCGCAATCCACGTGATGGCTTCCGTAAGCGCTTCCCCCAGGTCCCCGCCGTTTTGCCGGGCAAGCCCGGTGATCAGGGCAAAGACCCGTTCACTGTCCGTCTGCCCCTTGACCAGGTCCATCACTTCCAGGGACCGCAGCCGGTCATCAAGTTTGTCCAGGTCCTCTACAACACCGTTGTGGGCGAGCAGCCGCCCGTCCTGGAGGAAGGGATGTGTGTTCACCAGGGCGTCTTCCCCGGTGCTGGCATACCGCACGTGGGCAATGAAGGTAGTTCCTTTGAGGGTGCGGGCGGCAGAGGCGTAGGCACGGTCCTCGTAGGCCGGCATGGGAGCCTTGTCCACCACCGGTTTCCCGTCCGAATCGAACACCCCGAGCCCAAATCCGTCTGCCATCCTGCGGCTCTGCTCGGCCAGGCTATCCGGTGCGGTGAGCAGCCAGAACGTTGCGGTTACGGGTTTTGGACCTGCATGCATTCCGAAAAGCCGGCACATGGTGGACTCCTAGTCTGGGAACCGCTTTTGTGGATAAAAGGTCTCGCGGCGGCTGAGCATGTCTACAAAGCGGGCTATGTTGCGTTCCCTGGCCGCGGGGGTCTTGAGCTGCCCCAGCCGGTAGGCCATGGCAAAGCGGTTCTGGGAGGAGAGGACCTCGTACATGGACTGCGCACTCTCATTGGCCGCGATCGCGTCGAGCAGGTCCTGTGGAACTTCGGTCGTGGCCGGACCGGCGTAGGCAGCGTCCCACCGGCCGTCTGCCTTGGCCGATTCAACCGCATCACGTCCCGCCGGATGAAGTTTCCCGGCCGCTTCCAGCCTGCCGATGTGTCCCACGTTGCGCAGCGACCACATGCTGCGCGGTCCGCGGCGGGTATAACGCTGCAGATAGCTTTCCTCGTCCCGGCGGGCTGCCTGGCCGTCGATCCAGCCAAAGCACAGGGCCTCGTCCAATGCTGACTGCCGGGTGAGCGCCGTTGCAGCTCCGCCCTGTTTGCCGATGACGAGCCACACACCTGCAGAGAGCAGGTGATGCTCTTCCAGCCAGGCCCGCCAGGCCGCTGCGTCAGGGAGCAGAAGCTCCGGCAGCTCGGTCTTCATGGCCTCAATCGTAGGCTTGCCGGGGTGGCCCTGAAAGGTCCGGGGCAAGTTCCGCCCTTGGCCGAAGCCGAGCGCGCCGTATGACTCGGCTGCTGCCTTTGGGGTAGAACACTAGCTATGAACGTACGCACTCCTGACCCGTATCCAGGCTGGCTCTCGGAGGAAGACCTGCACGAAGCACGGCAGCGGCTTCCCATGGTCTACGTGGAGGCCGTCCCGGTCCGGTGTGATCCGCTGGGGTACGTCACGGAGGTGGGACTGCTGCTGCAGGCAACTCCCGAGGGCAAGATGGTCCGGACGTTCGTTTCCGGCCGGGTGATGTACCGGGAGACCATCCGCGCCGCGCTCCTGCGCCACCTGGAGAAGGACCTCGGCCCCATGGCCCTGCCGCAGCTGCCTCCCAGCCTGGCGCCCTTCGCCGTCGCGGAGTACTTCCCGTCGCCGTCCCAGACCGGCCTGACTGACGAGCGCCAGCACGCCGTCGCCCTGGCCTACCTGATTCCCGTTACCGGTGAGTGCGATCCGCGCCAGGACGCACTTGAACTGTCTTGGCTGACACCTGAAGAAGCCCTGAGCCCTGCCATCTACTCCGAGTTCTCCGGCGGCCGCGGCGACCTGCTGCGCCAGGCCCTCGCCTCCGCCGGGTGGGGCCGGTAGGCGTTACCCTACGTTTATATACTGGGGCCGAGCTTCGAGTGCTAAGGAACAGCCATGTCGATGAGTGTGCCGGATAAGTATGCCTTCCGGGTCAATGCCGAACTGCTTGTACCAGGGCAGAAACTTGTCCTGGACGAGCTGACCCTGGCACCGCTGGCAGCGGTCCGCGTTGAGGAAGATGACCTCGGCACTCCCGCACTGGTGATCGCAGACCTGGAAGACGGGGAAACCCTGCGCATCGCCTACGGCTCCGCTGTCCGCGTCGCAGCTCCTGCACCCGAGAAGAATGCCGCGGAAGCCGTCCGCAGCGTCCCCACCGAGGAAGAAACCTACGCCGCCGTCCTGGCCGCCGCCGAAGCCGCCCACCCTGAGGACCGCACCGTCAAGGAACTGTCCGCGCGGCTCGGCCGGGGCCTGAACGTCAAAGCCGGCAGCAACCTGCAGGACGTGCGGGACCTGGCGCACACGCTGTACGTCGATCTGGGCGACGCTGAGAACGCGCTGGCCGTCTGCAGCCTGATTACCGGACTGGGCTTCGACGGAAACTACGGCCGTTGGAACTGGATCCAGGGTGCCCTCGCCCTCGCGGCACACATCACGCATGAAACCGGAGACCGCGAAGCCTCAGCCGCCTTTGCACAGGCTGTCCGTGCCGGAGACCACGCGGAATCGGACCCGCTAAAAGCCAAGCTCTCGGCTGAGCTCCTGCAGCGCCAGCTCAACGAACCAAACCTGTACGACCGCGAAATCCAGCGGGCGGCCGAAGCAGGGGACGAACACAGCGAGCGGGACTGGCGGATCCTGCGCCTGGACACGCTTCTCTACCTGCGTGCGCACGGCGGGTCGCAAACCTATTCCGACGCCGAGCTGCAGCGGCGCATCCGCACCGAGCTGAGCGCGGTGCGCGGGCTGAACCTGGACCTCTAGGCCCGGGCGGCAGCTCCGGGCTGGGTGCCTCTTTCCCGCGGCTGAACGCGGTTCGCCCGGACCTGCAGCAGTATTACCAGCGCCATGCCCACTGCTGCACCGATCACTGTCTCCACCGCACGATCCTGAATGAGCGTCACGGGATCACTGGCGTGGGAAAGCTCCGTGCTCAGCAGCGCCAGCGGGGTGATGACCACCTGGGCCAGCGCATAGTTCCTGGCGATGAAGAGCTCAGCTCCGCACTGCAGCAGTGCGATCACCAGGACCAGCTGCCACGGCGCCAGCCCGGCCAGCAGAATCACCGCCGTGATGCCAAGCCCGCCGAAGGTTCCGAGCATCCTGTTTATCCCGCGGTGTATCCGGTGCCGGAAGGTAGCCCCAACCAGGGGAACCGTCGCCGCAACCATCGCCCAGTAGTTGTGGCCAATCCCCAGCAGCGTCGCTATGGACCCGGCGGACGCTGCCGCCACTGCATAAAGGCCGCCGTCCGTCCAGACCGCCTTGCGCTGGGCGGAAGAGAGAGGCAGCCGCACTGGCTTCTCCCAGGGCGTTCGGTACCGTGCCCGGAGCATCCCGGAGCACCCCAGGAGGAGGGCGAAGGCGATCGTTGCGCCCGCTGCCAGCATGGCCTGCCAGATGGGCGGATGCCCGGGGACGGATGAGATGGCTGCATAAGCGAAGATGTGGAACAGCGACCCAGCCGGACGGAGCCGCCAGAAGCCTGTGGCTACGGTTCCCAGTCCCGCAACCACCGTGGTCCCCAGCACGATTCCCCACTCGCCCGGGCCTAGCCGGGACGTCAGTACCCCGGCCAGAATCACGGCGAACATAAGCGTTCCGGCGCGCATTTGGTGCCCGAGGCGCTGGCGGTGCGGTTCGTTCCTGCCGTAGATGCCGGTAAAGGCGCCGAACGCAACGAAGATGGCCAGGTCGATCCGGCCGAGCAGCAGGAGGGTAAGGAGCGGCACACCGATGCCAATCCCGCAGCGGATGGCTACGCGGTGGTCATTGTTAGCAGGGGCAATGTGGAACATTTCGCGCAGGTGGTTCAAGGGTGCGTCGAGGGCCTTTCTAACGTCCGGGCAGCAGTCAGCGGCCGGGGCGGAGAACCGCCCCATTTACCCTACGCTTCAGGGCAGCGCCCCGGCGCTTTATGTGTTCTGGCTCGCTGCCCCACTGCGGCGGGCCTTAGCGGATCCGCGCCACAGGCCCACCCGGAGCGGCGGGGCCTGTGGGTAAGGCAAAATGGAATGGTGTCCTCTTCCGGTTTTTACTTTGCCCTCGGTAAGCGCCTGCGTGAAACCGTTCCCGACTCCGGCTCACGCGCCAAGGAAAACGGCGGTGAGTTCCAGGGCCGTACCGGCGTAATCAGCACCCCGCACGGAGAAATCCACACGCCGGCGTTCATTGCCGTCGGCACCAAGGCCACCGTGAAGGCCGTCCTGCCGGAGTCCGTTGCCCAGCTTGGGGCACAGGCGGTCCTGGCCAATGCCTACCACCTCTACCTGCAGCCGGGAGCTGACATCCTGGATGAGGCGGGCGGTCTGGGGAAGTTCATGAACTGGCCCGGCCCCACCTTCACCGATTCGGGCGGATTCCAGGTCATGAGCCTTGGTGCCGGTTTCAAGAAGGTCATCAACATGAACGCCGACGGCACTACGCATGCCACCGGCGCTGATGACGACGTCGCGCCAGGCAAGGAGCGCCTGGCACACATCGATGACGACGGCGTCTGGTTCAAATCCCACCTCAACGGTGACAAGCACCGCTTCACCCCGGAAATCTCCATGCAGGTGCAGCACCAGCTGGGCGCGGACATTATGTTCGCCTTCGATGAGCTGACTACCCTGCTGAACTCACGCGGCTACCAGGAACGTTCCCTTGAACGGACCCGGCTGTGGGCCGAACGCTGCCTCGTTGAGCACCGCAGGCTCACCGAAGAGCGTTCACACCGTCCGTACCAGGCACTCTTCGGTGTCCTGCAGGGAGCCCAGTATGAGGACCTGCGCCGCAAGGCTTCCCGGGACCTGGGTGCCATGGGCTTCGACGGCTTCGGCATTGGCGGAGCCCTGGAAAAGGAAAACCTCGGAACGATTGTCCGCTGGTGCACCGAAGAACTGCCGGAGGATAAGCCGCGGCACCTCCTGGGCATCTCCGAGCCGGATGACATCTTCACCGCGATTGAAAACGGAGCCGACACCTTCGACTGTGTCTCCCCCACCCGTGTGGCGCGCAATTCGGCGTTCTACACGCCGTACGGCCGCAAAAACCTCTCCAATGCCAAGTTCAAGCGGGACTTCGGGCCGCTCGTGGACGGCTGCGACTGCTATGCGTGCGCCAACTACTCCCGCGCCTACATCCAGCACCTGTTCAAGGCCAATGAGATGGTCAGCCACACGCTGATTTCAATCCACAACGAGCGCTTCACCGTAAAGCTGGTCGACGACGCGCGCCTGGCAATCGAGGACGGAACGTTCTTCGAGTTCAAGGACGAGGTCCTGCGGAAGTACTACAGCTAGGCGCGGCCCCGCAGGCTATGCTTCCTGGGGGGCAGACTTGCCGTAAGTCGGTTCGCGCTTCTTGATCGCCTTGATTACCGCTGAGGTGACCGGGACAAAGAGGAACTCCACGGCCGTCTTGTAGACAAACCCGAAGATCACGTAGTTCACGAACTGCCCCGCGTCGGTGATGCCGATCACCGGTGCTGCAATCGCGCAGAAGATCAGGGTGTCCGCGAATTCGCCAACCCCAGTGGAGGCCATCAGCCGTCCCACCAGTGCGCGTTCGCTGAAACGCGCCTTCATACGGGTCAGTACCAGCGCGTTCAGCAGCTGCCCGGCGAGGAATCCGAGGAGCGACGCCGCCACGATCTGCCAGACCGGCCCCAGGGCTGCTTCGAAGGCGGCCTGCTTTTCGACGCCGTAGGCATCATCGAATCCCGGCAGGGCAATGATCACCGCGAAGGAAAGCACCGCGAACGCGGCCATGGCGAAGCCCATGTAAATGGCCCTTCGTGCGGCCTTGAACCCGTAGACCTCGCTGATCACGTCGCCCAGGATGTAGGCCAGCGGGAAGAGGAAGAACCCGCCGTCGGTAATGATGCTGAAGTCGCCGAAGACCGGGCCCAGCACCACGCCCTTGGAGGCTCCGATGTTGGAAACGATGATCACGACGCACATCAGGGTGAGGATCAGGTCGTAATGCGAGCTTCCCCGAGAGGCGTAGCTGGGTGCGGGGCGTGCCTGGCGGGCAGCAGCCGGGGTTGGTGAAGACATGGTTTTCCCGTTTCGGTTAGTGGTTCGCCTGGGCTCACGCCCGGCTGTATTAGCACTTGCCCGCTGTCCCGGGCGGCCCAGAGGACCAGCGTCAATTCTGCCATGTTTTTTCCTGCGCCACATTTTTGAACATGTTCAAGAATGTGATGTAATTTGCGGGTAGAAGGACATAAGAGGAACAGAGGACCGATGGCCGCCGGGTCAAAGAGTGAAGCCACCCGGCAGCGGCTGGTAGAGGCCGCGACGCAGCTTTTCCGCGACCAGGGATTTGAACGCACCACCATGCGCGGCATCGCCGCTGCGGCCGGCGTCTCCACGGGAAACGCCTATTACTACTTCTCCTCCAAAGACGCGATCGTGGCCGAGCTCTACCGGTCGCTGCAGGACGAACACCGCTCCGCCGCCCTGCCGCTGCTGCGCGAAGGGCACAACCTGGGTGAACACCTGCGGGTCATCCTGCAGGCAAATCTGGATGTCCTTGCCCCGTACCATTCCCTGGGCCATCAGTTCCTCAAGACCGCAGCCCTCCCGGCGCCGCAGAAAACCCGCCAGGGCACTGGCGCGGCGCAGGCAGTGCAGGCGGACGCGGCACAGGTCGGCCGCGGCAAGTCGATCGCGGTCTACCGCCAGGCCGTGCAGGCTGCGCGCCCGCAGCCCCCGCTGGCGGTCCGCGACGATCTCCCGGAACTGCTATGGCTGGTCCACATGGGCGTCACCCTCTTCTGGGTCTACGACTCCTCTCCCGGGCAGGCACGCTCCCGCCGCCTGGTGGCAAACACGGCCCCGCTGGTCGCCAAGCTCGTGATCCTCTCCCGCCTACCGGTTGTGCGCAATATCGTGGAAGATGTGGTGAAGCTGCTGCGAGGAGCACGATCGCATGACTGAAAACGCGGACGACGACGGTGTCGCCACAGCGGGCACCGACAGTGCCGCTTCCTCCGCCAATGCGCCCATGCTGCTCGCCCCTCGCGTCACCTTCGGCCCCGTTGCCTTTGTCACCGGGTACGCCATTGCCTGCCTGCTGGTCGCTGTGATGGCGACCGTAGCGATTGGGTGGGGAACCTCGCGGGATTTCTGGGGCTACCTTTGGATCATCGTGATTGCGGCGTTCTATGCCGCCGGCATGGGACTCCCGACCGCTGCGCCCGTGGGCCTGGTCCTGGGGCTGATGCTGCGCGGCGTTCCCAACCAGTGGCTCCATGTCCTGGCCTTTTTTCTGGTTCCGACCCTGCTGGCCTGGCTGGTCATTGGGCTGATCGCCGGATCGATCGGCGTGCCACTGCTTATGGCACTGGCAATCGGAATGTCAGCGGCCGCCGGGAGGCTGGCTGTCTGGCGGCTTATGGACGTGCGTTACTAGCCCTGCGGCCTGCAGCGAAACCGGGTGGCGGGGCGCCCTGCGTTAGGTAGAAGATGTACCTATGTCTTCAAACACACACCCTCCCGTCACGCTCACCATCGCCGGCTCCGAAGCCACCGGCGGAGCAGGCGCCCAGGCTGATCTCAAGACCTTCCAGGAGCTTGGCACCTACGGCATTGCGGCCCTGACCTGCATCGTGTCCTTCGATCCCAAGGACAACTGGAACCACCGCTTCGTGCCTGTAGGTTCCCAGGTCATCGCAGACCAGCTCGAGGCCATTCAGACTGCCTATGACCTGGGCACCGTGAAGATCGGCATGCTGGGCACCCCGGCCACCATCGACACAGTTGCAAAGGCCCTGCAGAGCCAGGACTGGACCAACATCGTGCTGGACCCCGTACTGATCTGCAAGGGACAGGAGCCGGGAGCGGCACTGGACACCGACCAGGCCCTGAAGGCGCAGATCCTTCCGCTGGCCACCTTTGTTACCCCGAACCACTTCGAATCCATGTCACTTGCCGGCATGGACGCAATCGAATCCGTGGAGGACCTCAAGGAGGCAGCCCGCCGCATCCACGAAGCATCAGGCGCAGTGGTGCTCGCCAAGGGCGGCGTGCGGCTGGAAGGTGAGGACGCCGTCGACGTTTTCTATGACGGCCAGGCCCTGGAAGTGCTCCGCGCCCCGAAGGTAGGCGACGTTGCCGTCAGCGGTGCCGGCTGCACCCTGGCCGCCGCCATCACAGCCGAACTCGCCAAGGGTGCGACGCCGCTGGAGGCTGCCCGCACCGCCAAGGCTTTTGTTACCGAAGGAATCCGCAACCGGGTCTCCTCCAACACCCCGTTCGATGCGCTCTGGCAGGGCGGCGCCGCCAGCGGTCCGGCCCTCTAGACGAGAATTCGCTCCACAGAACGGGCGGCAGCACCTCTACGGTGCTGCCGCCCGTTTTTGCTTTCCCCACCCACAACAACGGATAACAATTAGGTATCCAAAAGGTTAAATCTCACTATTAGCGCCTTTTTAGTGGTAGGGCCTTTACTGAACAGCCACTTGCTGACCCATGCCATTCCCGCTCGTTAATTTCCGGCCCGGAGAGGCGGATTCCTGAATGGAGGGTGAGCGCTGGCCAACGGCCCTGCCCCACGCCGGTTTGGATGCTGTCTTAGCCGTGTTCTTCCCAGCCAGATGCAACATACGCACTTATCCGTAGCTGATCCAATACCTGCAAAATCACTCGGACCCAGCGCTCGGAATTTGTTCCAATACCAGAAATATTGGCAGCGTAAAGGGCGCGGCAGCGCAAATTTAAAGATTCGAACTGCACTGTTGACATAAGCAACACCAGCAACGAAGGTACAGGAAGCGCCGCGGTGGATACTGACCTAAACCGCGGAACTAGCCAAGCTCCGTTTAGCTCGCTATCTCTGCGCCTGGTCTAGGTCGGGGGGACACAAACCACAAGTTTGCTGTTCCGGACTGCGGCACCTCTTTCACTAAGGAGAAGAATGAACAGTCCAAACCACAGGAGATCGACGAGGGCGGTGCTGGCATCCATAGCCGGCGTGGCCTTGGTCTCCAGCATGTGGACCCCGGCTTCGGCCGTTGAGGGGAACACCCAGGATGATCCGACAGCACAGGGCCTGGCCCGGGTGACTCCGGATCTAAAAGTCTCATCTGACCTGAAGAACAAGCAGGGCGCCGTCTCGGTCTTTGTCCAGTTCACCGGCAAGGGAGCCTTTGAGCAGACGCAGCCGCAGGAAGTCCGTGAAGGACTCGCTGCACCGCTGAACAAAGCACCCGAGGTGCAGCAGATCCGGTCGGCCATCGAGGCCCAGGCGGAGGAAGTTGCTGCACAGGCATCGTCCAGCATCATCTACACCACGACCAACACGGTCCCGGGTGTCGCCATCAACGGCGACGCTGAGGCCATCCGGGCACTCGCTGCCCGCGGGGACGTCGCCAAAATCACCGGCATAGTGCCCAAGACCTATGACAACAAGGGCGGGGATATTGATGTCCGGGCCCTCGACTCGTGGGTACAGCGGGACCAGACCGGCAAGGGAGTCACCATTGCCGTCCTGGACACCGGCCTTGATTACACGCACTCCAGCTTTGGCGGACCGGGAACGCTGGAGGCCTTCGCCCAGGCACAGGCCTCCGATGAAATGCCCGCCGCAGATTCCGGGCTGTGGGATCCGGAGAAGTTCGCCGGCGGCTGGGACCTGGTGGGTGACGCCTACAACGCGGATCCTTCGGATCCGGCGCTGTACAGCCCAATCCCGAAGCCCGATGCCAACCCCCTGGACTGCCAGAGCCACGGCTCCCACGTTGCGGGTACGGCCGCCGGTTACGGCACCAACGCTGACGGTTCCACGTTCCGGGGCGACTACGGTTCCCTGACCGCGGAGGACGTCAACAAGATGGGCATTGGCCCGGGCACTGCGCCTGAGGCAAAGATCGTGGCACTGCGTGTCTTCGGCTGTGACGGATCCTCGGAAGTTGTGGGCCAGGCACTGGACTACGTTCTGGACCCCAACGGCGACGGCGACTTCAGCGACCGCGCCCAGGTTGTTAACATGTCCCTGGGTTCCAGCTTCCCTGCCTACGACGATCCGGAAAATGACATCGTCAACGCCCTCACCGCGCAGGGAATCCTTTCCGTGGTGTCTTCGGGCAACTCAGGCGACATCTATGACATTGGCGGATCCCCCGGCAGCGCGGAAACTGCACTGACGGTCGCCAACAGCGTCGGCTCGCAGACCACGCTGGATGCCGGTGAAATCCTGGCACCCGAGGCTGGAATCGCAGCGGGCCAGTACACGGCAAGCTTCAACTACGCCGCCGCCGCACCCGAGGCCCTCACCGGCACCGTGGTGATGGGACCGGAAGGTGACAACGCTGATGGCTGTGCCGCCATGGATCCTGCCGGCGCTGACGCAGGCAAGTGGGTGTGGCTGTCCTGGGATGAGGATGCTGCCACCCGTGAGTGTGGTTCCGGCACCCGCTGGAACCACGCTGCTGCTGCCGGCTACGGCGGCGTCGTCATTGACTCCACCCTGAACGCGTTCGAAGCCGGCATTGCCGGAAACGCCGCGATCCCGGGAATGCAGTTCACCGTCGACACCTCCGAAGAGGTGCGTCCCGCAGCCGAAGCAGGCACCCTGGAAATCCGTCTGGCTCCTGAACTGGTGGGCAGCGTGACCGGTCCGTCCGAAGCACTGGATACCCTGAACGCCAGCTCTTCACGAGGCGTCCACGGTTCCAACGGCGTCATCAAGCCCGACGTCGCTGCCCCGGGTACCCAGATCAAGTCCGCCCAGGTAGGCACCGGCACCGGCGCCTCCATTAAGAGCGGAACCTCGATGGCTGCCCCCAACGTGGCAGGCATCGCGGCACTTGTGGTCGCGCAGACCGACTACAACCCGTACGAGGTCAAGTCGATCATCATGAATACCGCCACCCACGACCTGATTACTGACGGCGGTGTGGCGTATGCCCCCAACCGTGTTGGTTCCGGACGCGTGGATGCACTCGATGCCCTCAACACCAAGGTCCTGGCCTACGCCACCGACCAGCCGGGACTGACCTCGGTCAACTTCGGCGTCCTGGAAGTTGGCGGCCCCGTGGAACTTTCACGCTCGGTCACCATCGAGAACAAGGGCGATTCCCCGAAGACCTACACGGCTGAGTACCTCGAAGCCACCAAGGTTCCGGGAGTATCCATCACCACGGACGGGAAGCCTGTTGCGGTTCCTGCCAACGGCAAGGCCACGGTAGAACTCACCCTCCGCGTGGAGGATCCGGCGGCAATGGCCAAGGCCATTGACCCGGCGGCAGAGGAAAAGCAGCTCGGAGAGTTCCGCCAGTACCTGGCTGAAGCTTCCGGACGCCTGCAGCTGAAGAGCGATGATTCGGTACTGCGGGTGCCGGTCTACTCAGCTCCCAAGCCCACCTCGGACCTGAAGGCCGATCCCAAGGTCACGTTCGCGAACCAGAGCGCCGTCTCTGCGGCAACCACGTTCAGCGGCCGCGGCCTGGCTCAGGGCGAAGGCAGCGAAGCGTACGTTTCGCTGGTGACGCCGCTGGTCCTGGGTGCCGAAAGCCCGCGCCGCGAGAACCTGGCGCTGGAATCCCTGTACTCCCTGGACCTGCGTTCCGTGGGTGCGTCATCAACTGTCCCCGCTCTGGCTTCGGCCGGCGGAAAGGTTGATGAGGGCATGCTGACCATTGGACTCAGCACCTGGCAGAACTGGGCAACCCTGAACGGCAACAGCCAGATCCAGGTTGATCTGGATACCGACGGTGACGGCGAAGCAAACTTTGCTGTTATGACCACCCGGGCGACCGGACTGGACCAGACGGTCTTCCAGATCCTCACCGTGGAGAACGGCGAATACACCGGTGCACTCAACTACATCGGTTTCGCCAACGGCACTGCCGGCGACGTGGACACGAACGTGTTCGACACCAACGTCATCACGCTGCCGGTCCCGGCTGCCCTGCTGGGCCTGGATCTGACCGCCGCTGCACCCATCCAGTACCGGGTTTCAACCGCCAACGTGATGAACGTTGACGAGTCCGGCCAGATGGTTCCGGTTGATTCCACCGACTGGATCGGCTTCGATGTCACCCAGCCTTCCGTGTGGTTCAACGGCGCTGCAGGCAGCGAGGCTGCCGGCACGTTCGTGGCACAGGACAAGACTGTTCTGGGCGTCAACCGCCAGGCGGGCACCACTGGCGGCAAGGCCCTGTTCCTGCACCACCACAACGCCAGCGGCGTCAAGGACCAGGTCACCGCGATCGAGGTTGGCGCCCTGCGCTTCCCCGATGCTGCAGGAACCAAGTTCGAGAACGAAATCAACTGGATGGCCGATCAGGGTCTCACCACGGGCTACGCGGACGGCACCTACCGCCCGTACGGTTCGATCAACCGTGACGCCATGGCGGCGTTCCTTTACCGCCTGGCCGGATCGCCGTCGTACAACGCGCCGACCAACAGCCCGTTCACCGATGTCGCTACCGACAACCAGTTCTACAAGGAAATCGCCTGGCTCGCTGAGACCGGCATTTCCACCGGATACACGGACGGATCCTTCCGCCCGCTTGCCCCGGTCAAGCGTGACGCGATGGCTGCGTTCATGAACCGGTTCGCCGGCGAGCAGTGCTCGGTAGATGACGCCAAGGGTTACAAGACCCCGGCAGCAGCTTCCTTCACTGACGTGGCAACGAACAACCTTTTCCACAAGGAAATCTCGTGGATGAAGGACTCGGGCGTTTCCACCGGCTGGCCGGACAGCACGTTCCGTCCGCTTGAGGATGTCTCCCGTGAGGCCATGGCGGCATTCATCAACCGCCTGGACACCTACACCACGGAAAACGGCGGCACCTGCAAGTAAGCATTAACAACTACAAACGGCGGGCCCCGGAGAATATCCGGGGCCCGCTGTTTTGTGTCTGGGCTGCTCTTACTTCAACAGCCGGGACATCCGCCGGTCCGCGAGCAGCTTCCCGTTGGTCTGGCAGGTGGGGCAGTACTGCAGGGATGAATCGGCAAAGGAGACTTCCCGGACTGTGTCACCGCAGACCGGACAGGGTTCCCCGGTACGGGCGTGGACCCGCAGGGCACGGCGTTTGGAGTCCTTCAGTTCGGCTGCCGGGCGTCCCGCTGCATTGTCGATCGCGGATTCAAGCACCGCGTGCATGGCCTGGTAAAGCCGCTCCACTTCCTCAGGTTTCAGCTTGGCTGCGTTGGCGAACGGTGAGAGATGGGCAGCGTGCAGGATCTCGTCGCTGTAAGCGTTCCCAATTCCCGCGATCACCGACTGGTCCCGCAGCAGGCCCTTGATCTGGCCCCGGTGCCCGGCGACCAGCGCCGCAAAAGTCTTCGGGTCGACGTCGAACGCTTCCGGTCCCAGCCGCGCGACGCCCGGCACTTCGTCGGGGTCCCGAACCAGGTAGACGGCCAGGGACTTCTTGGTTCCGGCTTCGGTGAGGTCGAATCCGGGTTCATCACCACCCGGCTCCGGCGGACTGAACCGCACCCGCATTGCCATCCTGCCCTTGCCTGGCCGCAGCCTTCCCGGCTTCAGTGCATCCGACCACCGAAGCCACCCGGCCTTGGCCAGGTGCATGACAAGGTGCACTCCTCCGGCGGTGATGATCAGGTACTTGCCGCGGCGTTCGACCGCGCTCACGGGTCCGCTCCGGAGCTCATCCAGCGGGACGCCCGCTGTCTTCAGGACGGCGAAGGAAAGCACCTCGACGTCGCGAACCTGCGCGGGCGGAGCGTCCTCCGGCAACAGCTTTGTCCGCAGGAAATCGGCGAGTCCCTGCACTTCGGGCATCTCGGGCATGTCTACACCCTAGACGGTCTGCCAGAATGCAGAACAGACACCTATTTCCCCCGCCCTCGAAAGGCACCACATGATCGAGATCCTGAACCCGGCCGAAGTGGCGAAGGCACGCGTCACCGGCCGCCTGGTCGCGGACATCCTGCAGACGATGAAAAAGCGGGCAACCGTCGGCACCAATCTGCTGGAAATCGACCGGTGGACGGGAGAAATGATCCGCGAAGCCGGGGCAGAGTCCTGCTACATCGACTACGCGCCGTCCTTTGGCCGCGGGCCTTTCGGCCACTACATCTGCACCGGCGTGAACGACGCAGTGTTGCACGGGCTGCCGCACGACTACGAGCTGCAGGACGGCGATCTGCTCAGCCTGGACCTGGCTGTGTCCAAGGCCGGGATTGCCGCCGACTCCGCGATCAGCTTTGTGGTGGGGGACGCCAAACCGGCCGAGAGCATAAAGCTCATTACCGCCACCGAACGGGCACTGGCAGCCGGAATTGCCGCCGCCGGGCCGGGAGCACGGATCGGCGACCTCTCCCATGCCATCGGCACGGTACTCTCCGAAGCCGGCTACCCCGTCAACACCGAGTTCGGCGGCCACGGCATCGGCTCCACCATGCACCAGGACCCGCACATCCCCAACACAGGCCGGCCCGGACGCGGCTATGTGCTCAGCCCCGGCCTGATGCTCGCACTGGAGCCGTGGGTCATGGCGGACACCGACCAGCTGACCTTTGACGCGGACGGCTGGACGCTGCGCAGTGCAACCGGCGCCCGCAGCGCCCACAGCGAGCACACCATTGTTATTACGGACGACGGCGCCGAGATCCTTACGCTTCCCACGCCGTCGTAATCCCTCTCCTGCACTCCCCGCCGACCGCCGAGAGGCCAGTTACGGCTCTTTTCGGGCGGGTGAAGTCATATGGTCGTTGCAACGCTCTGATTGATGGAGTGTTTGATGGTCAAGGTATTTCCCGCCCGCGTGCGGGCTGATTTCGTGGATTTGGTGTGCTCGGGGGTCCCTCTTGGCGAGGCGGC
>NZ_VULS01000016.1:0-27339 GCF_009696625.1 Arthrobacter sp. BL-252-APC-1A
TAAACGGGCAGTACTGTGGGACACGAGAACCTCCGGGTTGGAGTGGGTCTTTGACAAGCCACATCCCACCCGGAGGTTCTCTTTCGTTCAACCAGCCACGCCGCTACCAACGTCCTGGCCGGGTACAACTAGCTCGCCTCCGGCGCAGACGTTGTTGCCGTTTCCCTGCTTCAGCCCGGTGTCCGTGCCGGCAAGGTACTCGACAACTTCCACGGCCGGGTCCCAGAATTGCGCGTAGTGGTAGGGGTCGGCGTTGCGCTGGACCCTGTTGGCGACAATGGTGGGTTCGAGTGAGTCTCTCGCCTCGATCTTGAGCAGCGCTTTGAAGTAGTTGGTGGACGATATGTACGGGTCCATCCGGTCCTCGTAGGAACCCCAGGCGCCGTTGTCGCGCTGTTGGAACAGACCCCGTGAATCGGGGCCGGCGGCATCCCCGCGGTCGAGGATGGTCAGTGAGGATTCGCCCATGGCGGTCATGACGCCGATGGTTTGGTCCCGCACGCCGAGCTGAAGGTCCTTGCCCGCCTGAATGATGTGTGCGGCGTTCACCAGCTGGTCATGGTTGTAGCCTGCGACGGCGGTGTTTGGCACCGTCTCCGGGTCAATGCTGACCCCTGTTTCACTTCCGGGATCCGGGTTGCAGTCTGCCTGGGCCTCCTGTCCACCAAGAAGCATGAGGCTGAAAACTGTTCCAAAGACGAGCACAGGAACGGCAAGCATTGCCGCAATCCCGCTCGAACTTGTCCCGGCCATAGTTAGTTGCCCGTCTCCGGCGGGCTGATCCGGCTGACGAGCCAGGGGGACACCGCGTCGGCCCGGTTCAGGATGAGGCGGTAAATCCCGGCGTCCGTAGGAACGTCCACGTAGCCCACATAGGCGCTGGACTCATCCGTCAGGACCCCTTGCCCCGTGACCGCTGTGGCAGGGACGTTGGCGGGGTCCACATACGCATAGTCCTGGGCAGCCTGCGCGTTCAGGAGAGGCTCCAGCTCGGACCACCAGGTGTCCTCATCCAGCGATGGCCTGGCGAAGGCTGTCATTGCCTTCTCGGCAGCCGCAACGACAGAACTACGTGATTCCGCGTCCCACGTGGGAACGGCTATGGGCGTAACCTTCTCCCCAGTGTGATCGTCGACATATCCGGACGGGGGCGGAGTGAATTGATTCAGGTCAGGCATCGTCGCCGATGCCGAGGGCGGGTTGTCGGAAGGTTCCTCTCCGGGACTGTCTTGGTTCCCGCCGCAGCCGGTCAGTGCAAGGATGCAAATCAGAGCGGTCGTGCGCAGAGGGAACCTGTTCATGTCAGTCCTCGTCGTCGTCCTTGCCGTGAGCCCTCCGGGTAGGTGAGTTAGCCCCGAGCCTCATGGTCTCCTTCAGCTCATCGCGGATGACCCGCCAGGTGTTGCCGATCTTGTAGCCCGGAATGACCCCGTCTCTGAGCCAGGAGTACGTGTTCTGCCGGCTGATGTTCAGCAGAAGCGCCACCTCATCAACGCTCAGAGTCTCGGGACGGTCAGCGAAAAGGGCGTCGAGGCCTTCGGTGCCCCTGGCGCTGTTCACTGCCGTTTCCCATGTGCTGAGCTGCATGCGGCGATCCTAAACGAATCAGCACTAAACAAACATAGGTAGCTAGAAAAAGATATAGGCCGCATACCGTTGCTTCCTTCCACTGTCGACGCCTAGGGTGTGGGGCACCTAGGCTCCTTCACCTTATTAGTAAGGATTCGTGTCGTGTCGTCTACGCGTAACCCGTGGCTCTCTCAACCAGACTCGGTTGAGGTACAGATGCCAGAGGTGCTAGAGGGACAGCTGCCGCCTGCAACTGGCCCTCAAACGCCCCAAAACGGAGTTCCGGCGCCATCCGCCGACAGTCTCCTGCCTGTCAGGGAGCGAACCGCCTCAGCCAGCTTGTGGTGGCTGGGAACCCACGGTGGCGCAGGCGAATCCAGCTTCGCCGGATTGGTAGATGCCTGGGCGGAAGCCGGGCACAGCTGGCCGTGTCCCGCAGGCGGAGGACCGGCCAACGTAGTTTTGGTGGCCCGCACCAGCATGGCCGGGCTGAGGTCTGCGCAGGCAGCAGCGACCCAGTGGGCCGCCGGCCGGGCCGGTGATGCCAATGTTCTTGGCCTGGTACTGGTGGCGGATGCCCCTGGAAAGCTCCCTCGTCCACTGCGCGACGTCGCACGACTGGTCAGTGGGGGAGTGCCGCGGACCTGGTCGATCCCTTGGATCGAAGCATGGCGCGTGGGCGATATTCCATCCACCTCCGTGCTGCCGCGTGATCTCCGACGACTTCTCGACGATTTGAACCGCCTCACCCGAACCGCTGCCTCGGCCGCGGACAAATGAAAGGAACGCCATGAGCGTGCTGATGACAACCCTCGCCTCTGCCGGCGATCTGCTGGCCCTTGTTCCGGCCCAGGTCCCGAACCCGGACCCGTTGCAGCCTCCGGGAACGGAAGGATTCAACAGCGTGATGAGCTGGGGCAAGTGGGTCGCTCTGGCCGTCTGTGTGCTCGGTCTGTTCGCTGCAGGGGCACTGATGGCTATTCAGTCCCGGCGCGGTGAAGGCGGCGAACACGTAGGAAAGATCGGCATGTCACTGGGCGGCGTGATCGTCATTTCGGCGGCCGGTGCCTTGGTCGGATTCCTGGCCTAGATAAGGAGCAGACATGGCTACAGACGATGAGAACCAGCAGAGTCCGTTCGCGAAGCCGGGATTCCTGATCTCAGCGGTAATCGTGGTTTTGGTCGTCGTGGCGGGAGTGTTCCTGGGCATCATGAATGCGACCAGCGACGAACCCGAATCCGATGCAGCCACACCCGCACCCTTAAGCCCCACGTCAACGCCGACCACCGGACCGGTCGATATGCACTCCGGCGACAGCGTGTGCAACCTTCCCGGTGAGTCCCTCTCAGGAACAGTCGCTACGGCGCCGGACGCTGTGTGGGCGTACGAAGAGACGACGGCATATCCCACTTCGCCGGAGTTCGGCCCTGGTGAAACGAACGCAGAGTCGGTTCGGTACTGTTTCCAGCGGTCTCCTGAAGGAGCTCTCTTCGCAGCAGCCAACGGCTTGGTTCAGGGATCCGGAACAGGATCAGTCGCATGGGCCAACTACTTCTTGGCGGATGATGCCGCGAATCGTGATGAACTCTTGGACACCGTTGGTACAAGTAGTTCACCGGATAGTCGACTCAGCATTGAGGGCTTCAAGGTCCTCAACTACGACGGAACCTCCGCCAGAATCGACCTTGCCGCCCGGGGAACGGCGTCAAGGGGTGCCGTTTACGTTTCCGTGGTCTATGACCTGGTCTGGCAAGACGGTGACTGGAAGCTCGCTCCACAAGACCTATCCAATCCACTTCGAATCGCACAGATTCCGGATATAGCCGGATATGTGGCGTGGAGGGAATGATGTAAATGGCTGGGTGCGAGTGGAACGACGTCGACTGTTGGACGGGCGAATGGGCTAAGAATGCCCTCGGCGGGGCAATCGAAGACATGGCCCAGGCGGTCATGGGTGCTGTCACCAACACCATCGCTTCGCTCGGGACCATGTGGGTCAACATTGGAACCCCAAACCTGACTGGGACGGGGGGAGGGTCCGCAATAGCGGCTGGCAGCTCGGCACCGGATGCCGCAAACATCACCACCGTGCTGGGCTATGTCACTTGGATCAGTCTCGGTATCGCTGTCCTATCGCTCTTCATCCTCGGCGCACTCATCGCGAGCCGAATGCGGGCAGGAGAAGGCATCGCTGCGGTAGGCAAGATTGGCCTCCTCCTTGCCGCGGTGGTGCTGATTGCCTCGGCAAGTGCGTTGATAGCGGGCCTCATGCCCTCGGGCCCCTCCAATGCGTCCGGCGCTGTCTTGTTCCTGCAGTCAGGCCTCTGGTGGTACATGGGTGCCGCCGCAGTGGTTTCAGTCATTATCGGTGGGGCAAAAATGGCGTGGGAACAGCGTGCTGAGCCCGGCCGGGACACGGTAAAAGGTCTGCTGACACTGGTGATCGTCGCAGGTGCGGGAACCACCATGGTCGGTCTTCTCGTTACGGCGGCGGACTCGTTCTCCATCTGGATCCTTAACGCTTCGCTGGACTGTGATGTCTCAACCCCTGGGTCTGCCTGCTTCCAGACAAATGTGACCACAATGCTCTCACTCACCACAGCAGCTGCAGATGGCCTCGGGCCGCTTCTGATTATCATCCTGGGGCTTATTGCTGTCTTGAGCTCTGCGTTTCAGATTGTTTTGATGGTCGCCCGTGGGGGAATGCTGGTAATCCTGACGGGCATCCTTCCGTTGTCCGCGTCGTTCACCAACACCGAAATGGGCAAGAACTGGTTCAAGAAGTGCATCGGCTGGCTGATCGCTTTCATCCTCTATAAGCCGGCGGCGGCGATAGTGTACGCAACGGCTTTCCAGCTTGTGGGAACCAACGTCTTTGCGGATGACGGGACCGGCTTGCTGGCTATTCTCACCGGTTTGATGCTCATGCTCATCGCACTTTTCGCTCTGCCGGCACTCATGAGATTTGTGACGCCCATGGTGGGCGCCATGGCTGGCGGCGCAGGAGGAGCCCTGGCAATTGGAGCTCTCGCCGCGCTTCCTTCTGGTGCGGCGGCCCTGGGCCGCTTGGGTGCCGGTAATTCCGGGCGATCCAGCGCCCAGACATCGAACAACGGCGGCGATGGTCCTACCGGGCAGAGCGGTCCCACAGGTGGCGGCGGCGGTGGAAACAATGCAGCCCAGGGTGGGCAGAGCACAGGTCCTCAAGGCGGAGCGAATTCCGGCGGCGGTCCCGCGACCACGAGCGGCACTTCGGGAACGAGTGGCGCATCCAGCGGCAGTAGCGGCGCAGCGTCTGGCGGTGGCGGCGCAGGAGCCGCAGCAGGCGGAGGCGGTGCGGCAGCCGGTGGCGGTGCGGCAGCCGGTGCGGCAGCCGGGCCTGTTGGCATTGCCGCTGGCGTAGCACTTCAGGCAGGACAAAAGGCCGGGCAGGCAGCACAGAGTCTCGGAGAGGATGCGACAGGAGAAGGAGGCGGCCCGGATGGCAGTCGCTGACATGAACAATAGACCACCTCGGACATACGGCAATTGGAGGCGTCCATCCTCCGCTGGAATCCTCGGCCTGGGCTCTGTTGGAACCGCCATGCTGCTCGGAGGTCTCGTCCTCGTCGTCATGATGGTGATGATCCGAGGGCTCCTTGAAGCAGTCATCCTCGCCGGCATTCTGGGTATGGCTATGCTCGCCGTCCTGGCCAAGGACTCGCACGGCAAGAATGTGCTCAGCCGAGGAGGCGCCCGCCTGGCATGGTGGACAGCGAGGTCCCGGGGTTCAAACGTCTATCGCTCCGGCCCGCTGGGTAGGGCTTTGTGGGGCACCTACCAGCTGCCGGGGCTAGCCGCCCCGATTCGGTTGAGCGAACACACGGACTCCTACGGCCGTCCGTTCGCCCTTCTCTATACGCCTGCCACATCGTCGTACTCCGTGGTGATCGGCACTGAACCCGACGGGGCGGCCCTGGTTGATCAGGAGCAGATCGATATATGGGTCGCGGACTGGGGACACTGGCTGGCGAACCTGGGTGATGAGCCCGGCGTTGAGGCCGCATCGGTGACGTTGGAAACCGCACCCGATTCAGGAACCAGGCTGCGGCGGGAAGTCGCCTTGAATCTTGACGACGATGCTCCGGCCTTCGCACGCGAAATGCTTGCTGAAGTCGTCGGACGGTATCCATCTGGGTCTTCCACCATTAAGGCTTTCGTCTCCATTACCTTCAGCGCTTCACAGCGCTCCGGAGGCAAGAAGCGTCAGGCAGAAGAAATGGGCCGTGAACTCGCTGCCCGGCTTCCCGGCCTCACCGCCGGCCTTCAAGCCACCGGTGCCGGTGCCGCGCACCCGCTCTCTGCACAGGAACTCTGCGAAGTGATTCGCGTGTCCTATGACCCTGCTGCAGCTGTTCTCATTGACGAGGCCCACGCAGCTGGAGAGACCCCGGATATTTCCTGGCCGGATGTGGGGCCGTCAGCGGCTCAGGGGTATTGGAATGGTTACCGGCATGACTCGGCCTACTCCTGCACCTGGGCCATGACGTCCGCCCCGCGGGGAAATGTGCAAAGCGGCGTGCTGGCCCGCCTTCTTGCTCCTCACCGGGACATTGCCCGGAAGCGCGTCACGCTGCTCTACCGGCCGCTGGATGCGGCGAAAGCCGCGGCGATCGTAGAAGCAGACCTGCGTTCGGCCGAGTTCCGGGTGACGTCCACGAGCAAGCCTGCGGCCCGGGACACCCTGGCTGTCCGTGCAGCCGCTGCTACCGCCAGTGAAGAGGCCTCCGGTGCAGGGCTGGTCCAGTTCGGTTTGCTGGTCACCGCGACCGTCACGGACCTCGCCAAGGAAGCCGATGCACGCGCTGCTGTCGATAACCTCGCCGCGACGGCGAGGCTCAGACTGCGGCCCGTCTACGGGTCCCAGGATTCTGCGTTCGCGGCGGCTCTTCCCCTGGGCCTGGTGCTGCCCAAACACATCAAGGTTCCCACTGAACTGAGGGAGAAGCTGTGAGCGGCAAGAAAGAGAAGAAGCCCCGGGTGGAGTCCCGCGCGGAGAAGGCAAAAAGCCGGGAAGTTAAGCCACAGCGTCCACCGATGCGGGGATGGCTGGGACGGGGACGTGGAACATCAACCTACGTCCAGCAGGCCGATGAATGGCGTGGCACCACCGTCCAGGTCTGTGGCATGTGGCCCTTTGCCATCGGCACAGGAACACCCATGGTGGGTGTCCCTCTCGGCCGCCACATTCACACCGGCGCAACGCTGTGCTGCGACCCGATCTCCTGGTTTCAGCGCGCCAAACTGATCAGCAATCCGAGCGCTTTCATCCTCGGGAAGCCCGGGCTCGGGAAGTCCACCCTGGTCCGGCGCATGGCAACGGGCCTCGCCGGCTACGGGGTCATGCCTCTGGTGCTGGGGGATCTGAAGCCGGACTACGTCGACCTGATCGAAGCGATGGGCGGACAGATCATCACCCTCGGCCGGGGCCGCGGCTACCTGAACGTTCTTGACCCAGGCGAGGCAACCCAAGCCGCTGAACGTCTGCGGGCGGCAGGACACGAGAAAGAGGCATCTCAGGTCATTGCGGATGCCCATGGCCGGCGGCACACCATGGTCTCTGCTCTGCTCACGATTCTGCGTTCCGCGCCGCCAACCGACCGTGAAGAAACCATCATCGACCGGGCACTGAAATGGCTCGATGAACACCACGAAGGCATCCCCGTCCTCGGGGACCTCCTGAGAGTGATTCAGCTCGGACCTGCTGAGGTCCGGGCCGTTGCCCTCGACCGGGGCGACGACACGCGGTACAAGGCCATCACTGAAGGGCTGGAAGCGTCCCTGATCGGTCTGGTCGGTGGTGGCCGTCTGGGTGAGACCTTCTCACGTCAGACCACCAACCCGATGCGGCGGGATGCACCGGTCGTTTACGACGTCTCAGCCATTGACGATTCAGAAATGGATCTTCAGGCAGCGGCGCTGCTGGCCTGCTGGTCCGCCGGCTTTGGCACCGTCAACGTTGCCAATGCCCTCGCCGACGCGGGGCTGGAACCCCGCAGACACTACTTCGTGATTCTCGATGAACTCTGGCGGGCCCTGCGTGCCGGACGCGGCATGGTCGACAGGGTGGACGCCCTTACCCGGCTCAACCGGCAGCGCGGGGTCGGCATGGCGATGATCTCCCACACCATGAGCGACCTGCAGGCCCTGGCCAGTGAGGAGGACCGGATGAAGGCCCGCGGCTTTGTGGAACGTTCCGGCATGGTCATCTGCGGCGGCCTCCCGTCGGCGGAAATGCCTCTGCTCACGGCAGCGGTTCCGTTCTCGCAGGCCGAGCAGTCCCTGCTGATCGGCTGGCAGGATCCCCCGGCCTGGGATCCTTCAACGGGCAGGGAGGCCGAGCCGCCCGGGCGAGGACAGTTCCTGGTCAAAGTCGGCGGCCGGCCGGGAATACCGGTCAAGGTGGAACTCACGACGGTTGAGGCCTCGATCAACGACACCAACAAACTCTGGCATGACCAGTCCCGTGTGGGTCGGCGCGCCCGCCGGCTGATTGAGGAGGCAGAGCTGTGAGCACTCCCAACAACCGCCGCCGCGATCCCGGAGGGATCGGCGCGGAAGCCGCCCTGGTCTGGGTGGCCGTCCTCGTCGTCCTCACCGGCTCAGGATCAATCTACGCCGCCATGCATCTCGGTCACCGCTTCGCGAACACCGGCCAGACGCTCCCGACGGATCCTTTCGAATTGGTCTTCGGGCTCATCGGAGGGGACCTTCCCTGGCCCGGAGAAGCCGGCTGGTGGGTACTCGGGGCAGTAGCGGCCGCTGGACTTCTCGTCGTCGTTCTCGTCCTGGTCCTGCTCGGCCGGCTGCGCAGGAAACGGACCCGAGTCGACCGGGCAGCAAGCTTCATGGGACGAGGCAAAGACGTCGAAAGCCTCACCCGCAAGAATGCACAGGCCACCGCGAAACGGCTCGGTGTTGATCAGTCCCCTGGAGTTCCTATCGGACGCACCGTCAGCGGAGGCCAACCGCTCTACGGATCCTGGGAAGACATGCACATCGATATCTGGGGTCCCCGTACCGGCAAAACCACCAGCCGTGCCGTGCCGGCTATCCTCGCCGCTCCCGGACCGGTGCTCGTTACCTCCAACAAACGCGACGTCGTGGACGCCACCCGCAATGTCCGCGCTGAAAGCGGACCGGTGTGGGTCTTTGACCCTCAATCCATTGCCCTGGAGGAGCCGACCTGGTGGTGGAACCCGCTCAGCTACGTCACCGACGAAGTCCGGGCACAAAAACTCGCCGAACACTTCGCCGCCGGGTCGCGTGACCCCGGAGCTAAAACCGATGCCTACTTCGACCCTGCCGGCCAGGACCTGCTCGCCGGGCTGCTGCTCGCCGCTGCCCTGGATCAGCGGTCCATCACCGACGTTTATACCTGGCTGACCCGGCCGATGGACCACACTGCCGCGGACATCCTCCGGCTCAATGACTTTGATCTGCTGGCAGACCAGGTTGACGGCGTAGTGGACGCCCCGGACAAACAGCGGGCCGGCGTGTTCGGCACCGCACAGCAAATGGCCTCCTGCCTGACCAACCGGCAGGTCTCAACTTGGGTAACCCCGCGCAGTTCAGCGGATTCCCGTCCCCGGTTTGATCCGGTGGCGTTCATCCGCAACGGCGGCACGCTCTACAGCCTGTCCAAGGAAGGACGCGGAACCGCCGGACCTCTCGTTACCGCACTGACAGTGGCCGTGGTTGAAGCCGCCGAAGAACAGGCGGTTCGCTCCGCTGGCGGCCGTCTGGCGACGCCGCTGCTGGGTGTGCTCGACGAGGCTGCCAATGTGTGCCGCTGGCGCGAGCTCCCCAACCTCTACAGCCACTACGGCTCCCGCGGAATCGTGCTTATGACCATCCTGCAAAGCTGGTCACAGGGTGTCGAGGTCTGGGGCGAGGCCGGCATGAAGAAGCTCTGGAGCGCCTCGAACGTCAAGGTATACGGCGGCGGCGTATCCGAAGCGGCGTTCCTGGAAGACCTGACCAGGATCATCGGAGACTACGACCGGCTCTCCTCCTCCACATCCCACGGAAAGGGACACCGAACCGTCTCCCAGCAGCTGCACCGGGAACGGATCCTCGACGTCGCTGATCTGGCCGCTTTGCCCAAAGGCCGGGCCGTGGTCATGGCCTCCGGGAACCGTCCCACCCTGATCCGCACACAACCTTGGATGACCGGTCCGCACGCGGACCAGGTCCGGGCTTCCATCGCTGCCCACGATCCCCAAGCTGAACGAACCATCAAAGGAGCCGAGACGGAGACATCTGCTGTTTCCGCCAACACAGGAGGTGCCCTGTGACCGACTGGGGTGTCGATGAATATGCTCCTCCCGAACTGCAGGAGGGGGACTCAGGACAAGCTGAGCAGGACCCCTCTGTGAAGCCTTCCCTCTACTTCGGCAGCGTGGACGAATTCGTCCGCGAATATCTACGCCACGCCTACCGCCGAAGGATCGACGGAAAACACCGGATCTGGGCTGCACGCTGGTGGGAATACGACGAAGCAGTCATCCGCCTCGAAGCCCTCTGGCGTTCCTGGGAACACCTCCGCCAGGACCCCAGCACCGGCATGAGCGTCTGGTGGCGTGACCACGCCGATCACCACATGACCGTACTGATGGACCCACAGGGACCCTTCTACTCCGCCGACGCCACCAACCGGGAAAACCAAGAGACAAAGGGTGGTCCGCTCCCCTATTCCTCACCGCCTTCTGGCCTCTTTCCTGATGTCAGAGTGTCGTCTAACCTCTGAGCCGCCCGAGTGCCTTCCGCACGCTCCTGGGGATTTCTACTCACGACAGAAGTAGTGTGTGGGGGCCTCATTCCGATAGTTGAGCCCCCACCTGTGAAGTGAACGCCCACGGTGCTCGGGCTGATCACTTGGTAGGGAAGTGCTGTTTCACCCGATCGGTAAACTCTATGGAGTACCCCAGTGCTTTCAGTTGGCCTCTGGTGACCGTGATCCCCGCGTGGTGAGCGCATAGGGCAAGCTCATCCCAATCGTGGTCCTCTTCCGAAATTCTTCCGTTGGGACGGACCTCTGGCCCAGTTAGGTTGAGCACCTCTTGGGTCAGGAACTCGAGAGTTAAACCCGCGGTGGGGTCAGGATCCGGAGCTTTGTTCCCCGTGTAAAGCATCGTTGAAAGGTTGAAGCCTGTATCGCGGATTTCAACCATGCGCCCACTGTCGAGCCGACAAAATTCCGTGATTCTGAATCGCACAGTTGGATCCGCCCTCTGCGGGGAATCTAGAAAGTCACAGAGAGCTCCGATACCAACGACCTGCTCCGAGCTCGACAGCTCGGAGCCCTCGCTTTGGGCGGATTCCCGGTCGCCGCCACCCTGCTCCTTCGGCGAAGGCGACCGGGATGAATCCTCATCAATCATTTTGCTCGCGCTTCGCTATGCAGGAACGCACTGACGGTTGACATGGTCACTTTCTGTTTGTCCGTTAGGGTCGACGATCCAGGGCAGATCAACGTCTGTCAGCGCACGATAGCCGACAGTAGCTTCACTAGAACAGCCCACACGAGCATTAATGCGGTTACCAGACCCGGATCCAGGCGTGGTTCTCTCTGACGTAACAGCGACGTTTGTCCAGACACAGGATGAAGCCCCACATGCTGTTGCTTGCAGGTAGACAGTCACGTCAGCCTCGGTAGGGCATCCGCTGCTGTCCCTCAGCCAGTATCCATGAACAGACACGTTCTTGGATCCGGTGGTAAAAGAGTGGTGAGGGTTGTCATTACCCTGTCTATATTTGCAATCCCCGGCAGTGATTGTTCCGGATACGGCCATAGTCTCGAGGGGTAATCTGTCCGCCGCCTCTTCAAAGGGAACGAAGCGAGCCTCCTCTCCGATCATTTCTGAGGCTGCGGCAAGCGCATCTTCGGCTGGGATTAATTGAATCCCGTAATTTTTATCTTCGTAGCCTTCTTCATTGAGCGTCTGCGCTGCTTCGCCCTGCGGCGACCCACCTGATTGCCCAGTAGACGCAAACACTGGCTGAGACCCTGCCAGCGCAAGACCGAACACAGCTAAACAAGTGGGAAAAATGCTCCAAATGCGATGATTCTTTTTCACAACTTTATCCTTCCCCCAAAAGGTAAATTTATATACAATTAAAAACTAGCGGACTCCTTAGCTATTTGGCAACACATTGGTGAATTGGTTAATCAGATCGTTATTGAATAAGATAATTTTCTCACTATTACATTATTTACTCAGCGTCAAGACCGAACCCCTAAGTTCTCTTCTACTCCACGCAATTAGTGTTATGGAGCGCGGATGACCACTCGGAGCGCACATTTACTAGCGCCCGTTTATCCCGGGGCGCTGAACTTGAGTGCCACGCGGCATGTTCCCTTTGAGGGATCTCGGTATTTTAGCTCGGCTTGTTTTCACTACCTCGGTTGCAGCACTCGCCTGACTCACATCAGCACGCATGCGCACGGCCACAAGCTCGCTGTCAATGCCCTTAGACTCAAGGTCTCTCGCAGTCCCCTCACGCCGGTCAGCGCTGTCATACACGGTGCGTCCGTCCTCCCGGAAGGCTGCGGACCGGTCTCCGGCGGCCTCAGCTTCGGTTAGCCGCTGGGCCTGGATGTCGGGGTCGTGCTCATATTCGGCGGCCAGGCGTGCTTCGTCCGCCCGGCGGTCTTCCTGATCGGCCTGATTCAGCAGCAGTTGAGCTTCCGCTGCTTCCGTGGCGGCACGGTGGCGTTCGGCATCTGCATCAGCACGGTCGCGTTCTGCCTTCTGCCTGGCGGCGCTGACGGCTGCCGGGTCGGCGTTGGTCTTGTCGACGTCCAGGTTGTAGCGGCTTCGGAATTCGTTTCGCATGGTCTGTTCTGCCCGGGCTGCTTCCGGATCCTCCCGGGTCCAGGCCCGTGCGACCTGGTAGGTGTGAGCCATCTGCTCGGGGGTGGCACGGTCCCACCATTCCGGGGTGTGGACTCGTGACACTTCCAGTTGGGCGGTCTTTCGTTCGGCCTCGAACCGTTCCTGCATTTCCCGTGCTGCCTGCTCGCTGACCGCCTGGGCTCTGCGGGAGGCTTCCTCGCGGGCTCGCGAGATCCGCTCAGCGATTTGTCCGGCTGCTGTCACCAGGACACGCAGCTGTCCTTCGAAGGCTTCCTCGATCCCGTCGGTTTCTTCGGCCATGGTCCCTCTCCCCTCATCGTTCCGGGCCGCGGGTTGCGTCCGGTCTGGTGGTGTGCCGTTCTTTGGATGGTTCGAGTGTGTTCGGGACCGGAGACCCGGGCGCCGCCGGCTTTCCTTGCCCTGCGCGGAGTCTGTCGAGCATGGCCTGGGCCTGCGGTTCCAACGCTGGTTCCCGCCGGTCTGTGAGCGTGCTCGGGCCGGGGGCCTGCCCGGCAGGGTGTCCTGGCTTGGGCATCGCGTCGCGGACGCGGACCAAACGGGCACGGGTGTCTTCAGCTAAGAGTTTGGCTTGGCGGACCTGCTGTCCTGCGACGGCTGCGCTGTGGACTGCTTGGGTGACCCGCAGCAGCTGCCTGATCATGGCCGCCTGTGCCACGGCACCCTGGCCGCTGTGCATGGCACTGGCCAGCAGCATCGCGGTTCCGGACAGAGCCGTCGTTCCTGCTTTCTGCGGGGTTACTGTCCGGCGGAATGTCTGGGCGGAGCGGGACAGCGCTTCCGAGGCTGCCGCCAAATCTCCTGGTGTGTCTTCGGTGGCGTTGGACCAGGCGGCCAAGGCTCCTGCCGCCTGGCGGGCGACGGTTGCCCAGGTGTCCCGGTCGTTGACGTCGACGGCGTTCAGCCGGTCGATGAGTTCCCCGAGCTGCGTGGTCTGTTGCTCCCATGCCTCGGGGCTGATCTCCTGAGCTTCCCGGCCGGCACGGACGACCCTGCGCCCTCTCATCGCTGCGTTCCATTCGGCGGCTGCTTCCGTCGCTCCGCCGGGGGTGTCGGGCCAGTTACCGCGCAGCCGGGGAAGGCTCAGGTCCCGGCCAAGGTGCAATCCTCCGTACCAGACAGGTGACTCCCCATAGTGGGGGCGTTCGGCCACCGAGTAGCCGGTGATAACGTCGGTTCGGTTCTCCGCGAAACGCGGTCTCAGGATACAGCCGCTGCGCCTGAGCCGGCGCACGAATTCCGCTTCGCTTTCACTGGCTGCGGCGGCAGCCCGGACTTTCAAGGCCAGGTCGTGGCGCGGCTGGGTTTCGCTCAGCTCCGCGGCAACGTGGGCTGCTTTTTCAGCCTTGGTGAGGTTCTCCCAGGACGCGGGGAGTGCGCCCTCTTTGGTGTGCTGCCGCTCGTACTTGGCTCTGGCGCGCCGGCGGGCCACGGATTCGCGTTCGGCCGGGTCGTAGCCACGGGTGGCTCGCTCGGCTTTGACCGACTCCAGCTGCTCCAGCCCGTACTTCACTTCCAGTGCGCGGGCTGCGGACTGGGAGCGGCGGAAGTCGTTATGGATGGATGCCTTGGTGCCGTCTTCCCGGACTAGGTTTACCGCTAGGTGGATGTGGTCGTTCCCTTTTTTCGAGACTCCGTGCCGCACGGCAACCCACCGGCACGGCGCTTTCGTCCCCTCGTGTTCATCGAAGCCCATGGCCTGGATGAAATCGTTGGCGATGCTCTGCCATTTTTCGTCAGTCAGCAGGCCCTCTTCAGCGGCTATGGACAGAGAGCAGTGCCAGACGTGCCCGCCGTTGACGTTCACGCCGTAGACGCTGCGCGGCCGCTCAAGGTGGCGGGCGATACCCAGTGCAGCCTCCCGGTCCAGCTCTGCGTCATCATGCCAGGCGAGCAGCGCCGGGTCCCCGGCGATCAGGTGTGGTTCGGTGTGCTCGTTGGTCTTGCCGGGTCCGACAAGATACATCATCAGACCCGACATACGTTCGCCGCGCACCACGTTCGGAATCATTGCCCGAAACCCAGTCCGTCGATGGCTCGGTCAATCCGGACGGCAACCTCCCGGACCTTCTTCAAGGTCGCCGCGGTTTCGGCCTGAATCTCTCCGGATGCGTTGGTGGCCCGGGCGATCTGGTTCACGTTATTGGACACCGCTGCCAGCAGGCGGTGGAGCGCGAAAAGCTCGGCCATGGCCTGCTTCCGTTCAGTGGGCGTCTCACCGGCAGCTGATGCCAGGGCCGATTCGACGAGGAGCCGGGGAACAGTGACGTGCTGAGCCTCGGCCAGGCGCAGCAGCTGCGCTTCCTCTTCCGGGGTCACCTTCACCCGGTGATCATGCTGCCGGCCGCCCTGCACATTGGCACGCCGGCGACGGCCAAACAGCCGACTCTCGGACGGATGCCCCATGCCACTCCCCTGCCTTTCGGCCCAGCGCAGCGACCCCGCCCCAGTGGCGGGGACCACACGCCCAGTGTGACCCACGACCGGACGCACGTCCACAGTGGCAAGCGACTTGGGGGACCTAAGTCTATAGCTTGCTCCGCGAACGAACGCCGCAAACGTTCGTTCGCGCGGCTCTACCGCTTTCGGGGAGCTTCGCTCCTGCCACATCGACCGGCTGCGCCGTTCCGTTTCGGCTTTGGAGGGTACTGTCCGCCCTTCTCTTGGCAAGCCTGCTCCGGCGGCTTTCGCGGCATATCCTCACTCGCTTCGCTCCCTCCGGTATTCCACGCTCCCCCGGCTCCGGCTGGACAATTCACTTCGCGGCCAAGAAGTAACGGCTGTGCCGAAAGGAACGGTGGCAAAGAGAAAAGGAGCAACTTCGTGAACCAGCTCATGACACCCCAGCAGGTAGGCGCCCAATACGGCGTCACTGTCCAAGAACTGGCCGAATGGCGGCGCCGGAACATCGGGCCGGACTACTACGTACTCGGCACACGCGTCATCCGCTACCAGCCCGAACACGTGGACCGGTGGTTCCGCGATCCTGCGAACTCGCGCTGGCACGATTTCCCCGCCGAGGCGTTCACCCGCGAAGGTCCGGAAGGACGAACCACACCCTGGCTTAGTATCGACGTGCACCGCCCGCTCACCTGGTGGCGGGCAACCCCGGACCAGCTTGGCGGCAGGGTCGCTGATCCCGACCACGGCGCGTTTCCCCGCTGGGAATCCTACGACCAGAACTGGAAAGCCATCGGGCAAGTCATTGAAGATGTCGGCGACGTTCTCGCCTCCGGTTCCTACGAAAACACCCCCGCGCCGGTGGAATGCGCGCACATCCACGTCCAGGACCCCGGCCTGTCTGATCTGGAACGCAAAATCGTCAGAGCCTGGTTCAGCCCCGGCGAAGCAGTCACCATGGACCCCTGGGACAGCGGATGGTCCGACGGCCGGCACAGAACCTGGCACACCGCCGCAGCCAATCCCGGAATGCTGCTGCCCATCCGCGGCAACAGCATCGGGTTTGCCAACGCCGAAGCAATACCCCGTCTCGGTCCTGACTGGACCAGACTCTTCAGCAACGATGCAGAACGGCTGCAGAAGATCACCTGGCTCGACCGGACCGACCCGGTAAACCAGCATTTCGAAGCGGCACTGATGCTCGCTGCAGCGGGCAGAATTCCGGCCACAACACCAGCCGAATCCCCCCACCGTGCCAGCGGTACTCCGGCCAGTGTGCACGCAAGTTTTCCCTCACCGCTTCCAGCCAAGAAGAAGGAGCAAATCATCCAGGCAAAAAAGCTCACACCCGACACCCCAACGCAGCTACGTGAAGCTGCACAAGCAAGGATCGAAGGCCGCTAATACCGGCAGGATGCGGGATTTTTTTGTCCCGCAGTTTTACCTGCCGGCCAGGTTCCCTGTTGCCCACGCACCAGCTTCGTTAACGTGTCAGGCATGGCTCCTATCGACCTCGAAACCACACAAAACCAAGCCCGTAAACTGCTGGACTCCCGCATCACCTCCGTGACCGAACTCGTCAAAGCCCGGCAACGCCGAGACGAACTCCTGGACCAAGTGAAGGAAGCAGAACGAGAAAACAAACGCGCATACGCTCGTGCCCTCAGAGACGGATGGAGCGAGGACGAACTGAAGAAACTAGGACTCGATGAAACAAACCGGACGCGCCGGCGCCCCCGCGGCACGGCAAACCGGGAGTAGGCTGATCTCCGACCGACAGGAACATCATCAGGCGGCCGACTTCGCAGCCCGTCGGTTGCCGGGCTTCACTGAAGTCTCGGAGAGCTAGCAGAAGCAGTCCCGGGCGGGAGACTCGACAGCGCATCTTCCATGGGTATAACGCGAAGCAAGCCCAGGAACTGAACTAAGCAGTCCCGTAGAGGGATCCTCCAGAGGGACGCAAAATCGGTCTCCTCTGGGCTCCGCTAACGTGCTGAAAACAACTGCACACTGGAGAAAGCCTTTCACCAGATTTTCGTGTCAGATGGGAAGGAGAACGGACGTAGCGAACCAGTCCTGTAGCTGGGAAACCCATCGGCCCCAGAGCCCTGTGGCCATGAGTAGTCCCAGCAAGATGAGGATGCCTCCGCCGGTGCGCTGCAGCGCCCGGCGATGAGTTCTAAAGAACGCCAAAGCTCCCATGCCTCGACGTACCCCGAGGGCGACGAGCAGGAACGGCAGACCGAGGCCCAGACAATAGAAGAACGTCAGCAGCGCACCTTTAGCCGCTCCAGACCCGTCGGTAAACGCCAGGAGCTGGACAGCGGAGAGGGTGGGGCCGATACAGGGCGCCCAGCCCAACCCAAAGGTAAAGCCGAGCAAAGGTGCTCCCCACAGACCGGTGGGTGCTCTGGCATGGAGCTTCATGTCCCGTTGGAAGAATGGAATCTTTCCAAGAAAGATCACCCCCATGAGCACAACGACTAGTCCCAGCACTTGAGTGATCCACGCTTGCTCGGCGCTTTGCAGCCAGGCTCCGACCTGACCAAAGAGCGCGCCTACAGCCATGAAGACCAGGGAGAATCCCAGGATGAACAGCCCGATACCGGCGAACATGCGGCCACGCTTCTGATCCTCCAGATCCACCCCGGTCAGACCGGTCACGTATCCCAGGTACCCCGGGACGAGGGGCAGGACACAGGGGGAGGCAAAGGACACCAGTCCTGCGAGGATGGCTACGGGCACAGCCAGCAGCAAGGACCCGCTGAGGATGATTTCGGCAAAAGGGTTATTTGCCGCAACCGTAATTGCCGTATCGACCGGGACGGACTGGGCAAAGATAAAGTTCATTGATCGACCGTTGCGTTGCTGATTACTATCAATCCCTACTGGCTAATGGCTGTTTCGATAAGCTGGCGGAACTCTTCCTCACTGGAGGGCTGAATCTTCCGCCCCTCGAGGAAGAAGGTGGGGGTTCCTTGCACGTTGAGCGCAACACCGTCGGTCTTGTCCTTATTGACGCGCTCCATTGTTGCGGGATCCGCAACAATGGCATCGTAGGCAGGCATGTCCAGACCTAAGGACTGGGCATACTCGCGGAAGGTGCCGGCCCTGGTCTCCGATGTGTGGGACCAATCGGTCTGCTTCTCGTACATGAGGGAGTGCATTTCCTCGAACTTGCCTTGCTGCGCTGCAGCTTCGACGGCGGCAGCAGCAGTCTCCGAGTTCGGGTGCCCCGGCAGGGGAAAATACCGCGCTACAACGGTCAGGTTCTCCTCGTATTCGGTGGCGAGATCGCTCACGAACGGGGAGGCAGCGAGACAGGCCTCGCACTCGTAGTCAAGGAATTCCACCAAGACAGCTTTCTCGTCCGTTGCCTGGGACAGGCGGTGACTGTCTTCCCGGACGACCTGGGCATCGGGGTCCGCAGCTCCGGAAGCGTCATCTCCAATGCTGTTGAAGATGAACACCAAGGCCACTACAAGGCCGACGACGAAGAACAATCCGATCAAGAAGCGACTCTGGATACTCAAACCCCTGGTCTGGGTATTGGCAATGGACGGGGCAGGCACGGTGGTGTCTCCTAGTGATTAGCGCTGGTCGCGGTCATGCTTCCACAGGCCCTAAGCGAGCAGCGGACGGTCATGCTGTTGTAGTTGTGAGTCGTGGGCGCAGCGTTCTGCAGGGGCAGCACCCGGCGAAGGGGTGAGATCTAACGGGGCGGTGCGCTCCCCAATCTTTGGTACTGATGCACAGGCATGGAGGCGCGGGTGGTTAGTTCAGACCCAGGCTTCTGGAGGTAAATGTCGCGCCCCCATCTTCTGAGTACTCAACAGCCGTAGACGTAGCCACCCAGAAAGTAACAGCACCGTTTGCTTCGGTTTCAGCGGCCAGAGCAGCAGGTGCGCCGGTCACTGTGCCTCCGGTCGGCTGCCAGCTCTTTCCTGCGTCGTCGCTGATGTATGCGGTGCCGTCAGGGGCAACACCGGCGGCGGTTGTGTCATCGGCGAAGGCGACCAGGAGGAGGACCGGGGAGTCCCCTGGCTTCGTCCAAGTTTGACCGTTGTCCTCTGACCGCTGGATACCTTGCTCGGTCGTGGCGAGGACCACCGGGCTCCCGGCAGTGCCGGCGAGGGCACGCGGTTGGATGCCGGCGTCAATGGTGGTCCACTCGTTGTAATCGGTGGTGGATTTAAGGGTCCCGTCGTAGCCAAGCAGTCCGTTCCCGGTGATGGTCAGGGCATGGAAGTCTGATTCGCCTTCAAGAGAAACCGGTTGCCAGGTCTCTCCGCGGTCTGTTGACCGGATTAGTCCGACGGGGTCGGGCAGGTCGGTACCGGGCCCGGGATGGCCGGAAGCGTAGTAAGTGCCGTTTTCCGCTGGGGCGAAGCCCATGAGGTCGATGGTCGGTCCGATTTTGTCCACTTGCTCCGGGGTGACCTCGAAGAGACCTTCATGAGCGGCAAGGATGAGGTGTCCGGAGTCCGGGTCCACGCTGATGCTGTGGATATGGCTAATGGGTCCGGGAGGATCGGTTTCGTTGCCGGTTTCCAGGGCGGCCGGTTGGGTGCAGCCGGTCAGGAATGCCAGCGAGACTGCGGCCGTGGTCAGGAGCGCCCGATGCCGGGGACGCAGGGATGGACGGGTGTTGGGGGTCATAGCGGATCCTTGGAGCTTGGCGCGGGTGTGCTGCACGCTGCCCGGGCACGGGCGGGAGCCGACGTCCGGGCAGTGTGCAGCAGATGGAATGGAAGGTTAGAGAGCGGCGAGGAGGCCGTTCATCTTCTCGATTTCCGTTCCCTGCTCCGAGATGACGGAATTTGCGAGCTCAATGGCGTCCGGGTTGGATCCGTTGGCTGTTTCCTCCTCGGCCATGGAGATGGCCCCCTCGTGGTGGGCGATCATCTGGGTCAGGAACAAACGGCTGGCCTCGGCTCCCTGGGCGGCTTCGAGCTGGGCCAGGCCGTCGGTGCTGACCATTCCGTCCATATCTGTATTGTCGTGACCGCTGTCCATGGGCTCGTCCCAGTCCTGGAGCCATGTGGTCATTTTCTCTATTTCCGGCCCCTGGGCCGCCTTGATCTCTTCGGCCAGCTGGATGATCTGCGGGTCCAGACCTTCCTTGGCGAGCATGATGTCGCTCATCTCTACGGCCTGCTGGTGGTGGACGATCATCATCTGCGCGAACATGGCGTCGGCACTGTTGTGCTCGGTGTCCGCTGCGGATGTTGCCAATGACTCGGATGTACTGCCGTGGTCCATGCCGGGCATGGTGCCTTCTTGCTCCGAGCCGGTATCTGCGGCACAGCCGCCAAGGAAGACAACGGCGGCAAGGGCGGTGGCTGAGAGTGCGGTGTAGCGCTTCACGTGGTTATTCCTTCGAAAGTATCTGCAAAAGTTGGTCGCACTTTTACTCCGGTGCCGTCCGGAAGCCGGGCACACCGGAGGCCTACGCCGCCCATCGGGCGGGAAGGGCTTGACCTGTTTTTACGTGCGACTGATGCAGAGCTGAATGAGGGAAGGTGCCGGTGGAAGCCGTGGAACGGAACCGGGTGTGTAGGGGTAAACCCAGAAAAGGTACCGCCTGCGCAGGGACAACGCTTTGGGGATCAGGAGAAGGATGATCAGTCCGACGATCATCAGGATGCACATAACGCCCGTATGGCCGTCTTCCCCGCTGCACGGTTCGGAGCAGCCGTTCCCGGATACTCCCCCGGCATCGCCAGTGAGGCCCTGACCGGAGGCCGTGCTGTGTTGTGTTGAGGACTCACCGACTGCAGAGTCCGCGGCGGCGCTCGTGTGGGCGGTGACAGCCGTGGCCGGTTCATGGTGGGACCCGCTGAGAAAATGCATCCCAAGTATCCCGACAATGATGGCGGTCAGCCCAAGGAACACCGCAATGGGTGAGCGGAAGGGCAGGAGGAAAACAGGCTTAGTGCCGAACTTCATGTCTTCCTCCCTTCCTGTTCCGTGTGGCCCGGTCCCCCTGTTCAGGGTAGTGAAGCAGCCCCGGTTCCGTGAAATGCCTCTGCCGATGACGGGGACCGATGTTAGGGCCTGCCCAGCACGGAAGCCGGGTCAAGGGTGATGCGCCGCAGCAGTTGGGCGTTCGCGGCAACGACGATGGTGGACACCGACATCAGGATCGCGGCAACTGCCGGTGAGATGGACACTCCGGCGAATGCCAGGACGCCGGCGGCCAGGGGAACGGCGATGATGTTGTAGCCGGTTGCCCACACCAGGTTCTGAATCATCTTGCGGTAACTGGCTTTGGACAGTTCAACCATGGACACCACCGCGCGGGGGTCGTTGCCGGCGAGGACCACTCCTGCCGATTCGACCGCTACATCCGTGCCGGCGCCGATGGCTATGCCTACTTCGGCCCTGGCCAGGGCCGGAGAATCGTTGACTCCGTCACCGACCATGGCAACCTTCATGCCGCGCGACTGCAGCTGCGCAACCTTCTTGTCTTTGTCCTGGGGGAGCACCTGGGCGAAGACCTCGTCGATGCCCAGCTGAGCGGCTACGGCCTCTGCGACCTGCCGGGCATCGCCGGTGATCATGGCCACCTTGATGCCGCGTTCCTGCAGCGCTGCGACGGCTTGACGGGATTCGGGACGTATTTCGTCCTCGACCGCGACCGCGCCGATGATCCTGTGGTCTCGGATGATGTGCAGAACAGAAGCGCCGCGTTCAACCCATGCACGGGTCTGCTCCGCCAGCTCAGGCGGAACAGCCAGCTGCTCGGATTCAATGAGGTTCGGTCCTCCGACTGCGGTTTCGATGCCGTCGACCTCGGCCACGACGCCGCGCCCGATCAGGGGCCTGAACCCGGCAGCCCGGGGCACCTGAAGGCTCCGCTCAGCGGCTGCCCGGACAATGGCACGGGCAGAGGGATGCTCGCTGTCAGCCTCGACGGCAGCTGCCAGGGCAAGAATTTCATCTGTGCCGCTGTCGGTGGTCGCAGCAACATCGGTCAGGGCGGGCTGCCCCTTCGTCAGGGTGCCCGTTTTATCGAACAGAACCACGTCAATGGTTCGCATGCGTTCCAGGGCGATCCTGTTCTTGATCAGGACCCCGGCCCGTGCCGCCTGTTCGGTGGAAATCGCGATAACCAGAGGGATCGCCAGGCCCAGTGCGTGCGGGCAGGCGATGACCAGGACGGTGACGGTGCGGATCACTGCCTCGTCCGGGCGCCCCAGGAGTATCCAAACGATGAAGGTGATGATGCCGGAGGCCAGGGCGAAGTAGAACAGCAGCGCTGCGGCCTTGTCAGCCAGAGCCTGTGCCCGGGAGGAGGACGCCTGCGCTTCGGCCACGAGACGTTGAATTCCTGCAAGAGCGGTATCGGATCCCACTGCCGTCAGGCGCACCCTCAATGATCCGTCCGTGGCGATGGTGCCCGCCACGACATCGTCTCCGGGGCCGCGGGGGACGGGTTTGGATTCGCCGGTAATCATGGATTCATCGACGTCGGCCCGCCCCTCGGTGATCCGGCCGTCGGCGGGCAGCCGCCCACCGGAGCGGACCAGGACCAGATCCCCGGCGGACAGGTCCGAAATTGTGACGGTTTCCGTTCCGTCGGCGGTGATTCGTTCAGCGTCGTCAGGCAGCAGTTCGGCCAGAGCGTCCAAAGCTCCCCGGGCGGAGCCCAAGGCCCGCATCTCTATCCAATGGCCCAGCAACATGATGACGACAAGCAGCGCAAGTTCCCACCAGAAATCCAGGTCGAAACCGCCGATTCCCAGTGTGGTGATCCAGGAGGCGAGGAATGCGACCGAAATTGCCATGCTGATCAGCAGCATCATGCCCGGCTGGCGGCTGCGCAGTTCGGTCCAGCCACCCTTCAGGAACGGCATTCCGCCGTAGAAGAAAATTACGGTTCCCAGCACCGGCGGGATCCACCCAGAACCGGGAAATTCCGGAACACGGTAGCCGAGCAAGTGGGAGACCATGGAGCTGAAAACGACCACCGGAACCGACAGGACCAGGCTGGCCCAGAATCTGTTCCGGAACATTGCGGTACTGTGACCGGCATGCTGGCCATGCTGATGGAGGGCATGGTCATCGTCAACGGCGGAATGGGCGTGCCCGGTGGGCATGGCCTGGCCGTGCGTCTGTGAGTCTGTGTGACCAGCTTCGTTACCGGGACCGTGGCCTTCGTGTCCCCCGGCCGCCCGCTGCCTGGCGTGGTCTTCTGCCCCATGGTTCATGACGGGCCTCCCTGTCGATCCGGCACCGATGGAATTCCGGCCAGCTCATATCCAGCGTTCGCTACCGCCATTCCGATAGCATCACGGTCAAGCACACCCGCGCTGGAAAGCGTCACTGTGGAGCGACCGTGCGGGACCAGAGCGGTCTCCACCCGGATGACGCCGTCCAGTTTGCTCAACTCAGCCGAAACGGCTGAGACGCAGTGCCCGCACGTCATACCGGCCACCTGAAACCTAAGTGTCCGCGGAGCTACGTCACCAGTCACGGCGGCTTTCTGCTGCTGCGGCGAGCAGCAGGCACAGCCACTTTGTTCATTGAACAACGGCAGCGGCTGGCGGGATGTGCCACACATAATCGATCTCCTCCGGAACGGGTTTGAGATGCACGGTTCAGGCCGACCATCTGGACGTCCCGGAGCGCACGTTGTGTGGACCTTCAAGGCGTAGCGATCAGAGGATCGGACGCTATCTTCCGGTCAAATAAATATATACCCCAGGGGGGTATATATCAATATTGATGGATCCATCCAGGTGCGGTGGATTATCGGACGCTCGGGTGTCCGCTCGGGGGTCCCCCAACGCGACACCTTCACCCAGTCCGAGGGGCCGAAAAGAAACCGCTTAGATACTGGGATCCTAGATTCGCGTATACCCCGCCCGCATTAATGCCCGGTGAAGGTACCTCAAACGCTACAGTTGAACCTATGAGTGCTCACATCGTCGGTTACGCCCGCGTCTCGACGAACGATCAGGACCTGACAGCCCAGCGGAACCAGCTCGCAGTCCTCGGTGTCCCGGCAGATCGGATCTACACAGACCATGGCCTGACGGGGACCAACCGCGACCGGCCCGGTCTTCGCCAGGCGCTGGCCGCCGTCCGCGACGGAGACACACTCGTCATCACCAAACTCGACCGACTGGCACGGTCCCTGCCGGACGCGCGCGACATCATCGAAGAGCTCACCAAGAAGAACGTGAAGCTCAGTATCGGCGGATCCGTTCACGACCCGGCTGATCCCGTCGGCCGGCTCCTCTTCAACGTCCTGGCCATGGTCGCGGAGTTCGAATCCGATCTCATCCGCGCCCGCACCCGCGAAGGCATGCAGGTCGCGAAAGCCAAAGGCCGCCTGCGCGGCAAACAACCCAAACTCTCCAAGTCCCAGGAAGCCCACCTGGTCTCCCTATATAAGGGAGGCCAGCACACCACCACCGAGATCGCAGAACTCTTCAAGGTCGCCAGAAGCACGGTGTACCGGATCGTGCAGCGTACACCTTGATGCACGCGCACCATCTCCTGGGCTCGTCCGGGCCGGCGACAGCCCCCGTTGGTTTAGCGATGTCGGGAAACGAGTTGTGAAATAGGGTGGGATCAACCCGGTATCTGGCTTGCGGTCACCCTCGATTTGGGACATGATCAGGCTATGAGCCAGACAGCTTCTCCCGGCATCCGCGCCTACCGTGAGTCCATCAACCTCGAGGCTGCTCCCCTGGTGGCTGAACTCCGCGACATGCTAGGCGCCAAGCTAGTCGCCTATCTGGCAGGAGTCGGAGAAACCCGTGCGGTCCGGCAATGGGCTGACGGCTCCCGCAGAATGCCCGCCGAGACCGAAGCACGCCTGCGGCTGGCTTATCACGTGGCCGGCATCATCATGGAGTCCAACGGTCACCGGATTGCTCAGACCTGGTTCCAAGGCATGAACCCGCAGCTGGAGGACCGGTCCCCCGCGCGATTAATACGGGAAACCAGCCCGGACCAAAGCGGCCCTGAGGTTCTGGCCGCAGCCCGCGCCTTCGCACGCCTCGGATGAAGTTCGCCGATCTTGATCAGCGGGCCTGGCGGGTTGGGTTTCTTCCCCAGCCGTGGGAATGGTCCGATTGGCGGTGGGCCGGACCCGACGGACGCTTCAACGGCAGGTGGGATCCGCTCGACCATGGCCTTTACCGCACCATCTACGCCGCAGAGAGCCTCCTGGCTTGTCTGGTTGAGCTCCTGGCCCCACACCGGCCGGATCCCTACCTCGTGGCAGAAATCGACGCCATTGAAGAAGACGAGTCCGACGCAGAGCAGTTCCCCAGCGTCCGCCCGGGAGAACTGGACATTGACCAGTGGCTGGTAAACCGTATTGCTGGCTCGGCTCACCTCGCCGGCCGCTTCGTTGACATCACTTCCGCAGAAACGGTCGCCGGCCTTCACCCACTCTTTAAAGGCAAGGCGCTGGCGTACAACCTCAAGGACTTCGACGCGGCAGCCCTGAAGAATGCTGAGAACCGACTGCTCACCCAGGAGGTTTCCCAGTACCTATGGACCCGGAAGAATACCGACGGCTCGGATTATTGCGACGGAATCCAGTTCCGCTCACGGCACGGTGATGACCTTCTGCTCTGGGCCATCTTTGAGCGTGACACCGACGGACAGATAAGTGCCCACGTCACTGACATCGAAGTTGTGAACCTCAGTTCCGAGACACCCGAACTCCGCGCAGCCCTCTCCCTGCTAGGCCTCTCCACTCTTTAGCTAGCGGGTCAGGTCGTCGTCGGGCAGTCCAACCGAACATGTCCCTCAACCGAAGGCCATGCCAGCATCGGCCGTGATGCCTGCGACACATGGTGGCAAGACACACCGTAACCCGGAATTCCGTGGCTACACGACTGTCTCCTACAGATGGCTTGCAACCCATGGGTTGCAACACAACAATGGCCGCTTTTGCCTATGTTGTCTCTGACAGATGTGCGGACCGCCGGCCATGAGAGCAGGCTCAGGCTGCTCTGGCTCTCAGGGGGTGGGAAATGGCTTTGATGCTCCCATCGAGCCATAACGACATTGAGGCGCCATCAAATCAGACCGGTTCAAGGAACGTATGTGCTTCGGGCACGCCAGCACCGTCCTTTTCATACGGCCGGGCGGCCCGTCTCACGCCTCAGACGGACTCATCTTCTTCGGCCCCCCGACCGAACGCGTCATGAACTTGCTTCCACTCGTCGCCGAGCGGCTCCCCTCACTGTTCGTGCGCCCTAATGGCCGACTCCCTGGATATCCAGCCAGGAATGAGCTCGTTAAGGTTGCCCTCCCTTCCTAGATCCATTTTCCCTTGCCTGTGGGTATTACGTTGCGCGGTTAGCCATGTAGCGAGGACTCTCTCCAAGGGCTCTTTTGCTGTCTTATAGCTCGGATATCTCCCATGATCCCTAATAAAAATCTCCAACTCTGCGGACCTTCTTTCCCACAACGCAGTCTCACGCTCCCGTTTCCTGGGTGTCAGCCACCCTGAGATTTGCTCGTTCAAATAGGACGCTCTGGAGGCGGGCAGTTTGCCGGCTCGATATCGGTTCCGTTGATGCTGCAGGAAGCTGTAGAGCTTGCTTTCATCCTCAACGTATCCGCGGGGGAACCTCCCGTGTATTAGACAGAAGTCAGCCAACTCAGCTGCACGTTCCTGCCATGTTGGTCTCCTGTTTTCCAGTCCTCCCCGCGGTAGCTGCGGGTGGTCGTGGAGCATGAGGCGTTGCCCGAAGAGCGCGGGGTTGTGGTTGACCCGGGTGCGGATATGGTCGTAGACCTTCCGGTATGGGACTCTGCAAATTCTGGCGATCCGGCGGGGGTCCAGTCCTTTGGTCCACATGTAGAACCATTCCTGGCGGGACCAGTGCTGCGGAGTCCAGTTCTCCGTTTCTTCTTCAGCGTTCATGGGTCCCAAGGTTTTGTCCGGGCAGGTACGAGGTTCCTCTCCGCGCCGTGCCTTGTCCCTGTGGAGCTTTAGTGAGTGATTTGGTGGCCTGGGCGGGATAGCTGGCTTTGGATAGATCGAGGTGGCCGGTGTTGGTTTCTTTCGTCTGCTCGTTTCCGCGTTCTTTGGTCGCGAGAGCAAAGACGTTGACCAAGGGCAGTGGGTCCAGATAGGGCCGTTCCGCTTTGGGGCGGCTGGCCTCCGAGGTGGCATTCCACAGATCCCTGCTGACCTGTGAGAAGTCCAGCGCGAATTTGCTCTGCTCCGCGACGTGTTCCATGAAGACTTTAGAGGTCCGCCCGTTGCCTTCCCTGAAGGGATGGGCGTGGTTCACGAAACTGAAGAGAGCGGCTGAGCTCATGGCGAACTGGTCGGCGTTGAGGTCGGCCCAGGAAACCTGTCCTACGGCTCGCTGGACTTCTTTGAGCATCTGGTCCAGGTCCCCGTTCTCGATGTTCGCGAAGCCGGCGGCGTTCTTGCCGATGTTGATGGTGCGGAATTCGCCGGCCCAGTCG
>NZ_VULS01000017.1:0-22406 GCF_009696625.1 Arthrobacter sp. BL-252-APC-1A
TGGTTCCCAACCAACAACCCGCGTCGTTGTTGAGTGAGGGAACACCACAATTGAATACACGCCACCACCCTCATACCAGGGGACCGGTGGCGTCCGGTACCACGTACCCCACAATTTTACCCACCCCCATGGGGGTTCGGGTTGGAAGGGTTACGGCGGTCATTGCGCGGGGGAAACGCCCGGTCCCATTCCGAACCCGGAAGCTAAGACCCGCAGCGCCGATGGTACTGCACCCGGGAGGGTGTGGGAGAGTAGGTCACCGCCGGACAACCATTAATGTTTCAGGCCCCGCAACGCTGCGAGGGCCTGAAACACTTTAACAAGCAAAACAGTATTCGGGCCTGCACATGTGTGCGGGCCTTCCGTGTCTTACATCCCGCCCCTGGCATACCTCCAAGTGCCAGGCCCGGGGTTCCCACACTCTGTGACACCTGTCCACCTGTGGGACCACAGCAGATAACACGTGTCACGACGGCTGGGAACGGCGGGCCGGCGTTCCCAGCCGGCGGCCCGCACCGCGGCCAAGCGTGCCAACCCGGGCCTGGGCGGCCCGGCATTCCCACCTTCAGTTACACCTGACCACTCGTGGGACCACATGGGTTAACAGGAGCACCACAGCGTGGGAACCACGGCCAGGAGGAGCCTAGCCGCCCCCAATCGGGTCTCCTGGGGAGCGACACCTCGTCCCTGCCCTGGCCCCGGCTCACGGCTCCCACCCGGCTCCCACCCGGCTCACGCCCCGCCCCGCCAGGGGCCCCCGCCCCGCCCAAGCCCCGGCCTACGGCTCCCGCCGGGACCCCCGCCCCGCCCAAGCCCCGGCTCACGTCCCGCCCCGCCAGGGGGCCCCGCCCAAGCCCCGGCTCACGTCCCGCCCCGCCAGGGGGCCCCGCCCAAGCCCCGGCCTACAGCTCCCGCCCCGGCCCCGGCTCACGGCCTCCGGTCGGCTTGGACGCCGCCGGCCCCCAGCACACGGAATCAGGGAGTGGTCAAAGCACCCCGCGAAACAGGGTAAGATAGTAGAGCATCACCGCCGCAGAGGGCTTCCGGAAACGGAAACAGGAAGCGGCGCGTGACCCAGGTTTTCCCGCGCAAGCGAGGATAAAGGGTTACGGCGGTCATTGCGTGGGGGAAACGCCCGGTCCCATTCCGAACCCGGAAGCTAAGACCCACAGCGCCGATGGTACTGCACTCGGGAGGGTGTGGGAGAGTAGGTCACCGCCGGACATACCGTAAAGAGAAGGATCCGTACAAAGACGTACGGGTCCTTTTCTGTTTCTCCCCGCCCTCTGCGCAGGGGCAGGCTTACCGGGACCCGGGTGGGTGGAACAGACTGTGTAAATGACGGAGAACAGCGGCTCCCTCAAACGCGGGCTCGACTCCGGGCCGGACATTGAACGCACCATGTTCTTCAGCGATGCAGTGTTTGCTATCGCCATGACTCTGCTGGCCGTGGATATCAAGGCTCCGGACGTTCCTTCTGACCAGCTGGGCCAGGCCATCCTGGACCAGCGACCGGAATTCTTCGCCTACGCCCTCTCCTTCGCCGTTGCCGGAGCCTACTGGCTGAGCCACCACCGCCTGTTCCGCCTCCTGAAAGGCTTCACCGGCGGCCTGCAGCGGCTGAACCTGCTGCTGCTGTTCTTCGTGGCACTGCTGGCCTACGCCACGGACATGCTGGCGCTGCACGATGACACCAGCCTCGGCGTCGTTATTTACGCGGCGGCACTGGGGCTGATCGGGTCGGTAAACACGCTCATGTGGTCCTACTGCCGCCGGCATGGGCTCTTCCGGGACGACGTGAATCCCGGCCTGCTCCAATATGCCCGCGTCCGGGCGCCGATCACACCCGCCGTCTTCCTCCTGTCGATTCCCATTGCCCTGGTGAGCCCTTCTGCGGCGGAGTACTCCTGGTTGTCCATCCTCGTCATCAGCCTGGGACTGCGGCTGGCCGGGAGCCGACGCCGCAAAGCCGCCGCCGGCCCGTAAGGCAGCCGATTCGGTAATTGGTTCAAAGTCCGGTAGTCTTATATCTGCTCTTGACGAGCAAAGCCTGGAGGATTCGCCTAGCGGCCTATGGCGCACGCCTGGAACGCGTGTTGGGTTAACGCCCTCGGGGGTTCAAATCCCCCATCCTCCGCCAGATGAGAGATCATCACCAGAAACGCCCCGGTCCATGACCGGGGCGTTTCTGTTTGTCCGGGCAGATCAGCTGTGCTCCGTCCGCAGGGCGAATCGGGTGGCCGCGGCAACTGCTCCTATCCCCAGCAGCGCAGTCCCTCCCGCCAGTGCCAGGTACACGAACGGCTGGATCGTAGGCACGGGCTGCCCCGAGACATTCAGGGCGATGCCCATCAGCGGCGGCAGCGCCAGGACAGTACCGACTACGACGGCGGCAGCCACCATCAGCGCCGACTCCGCGCCCGTCATGCGGCGCAGCTGCCCATCGGTGGCACCGAGCCTGCGCAGCAGCAGCATTTCGGGGCGCCGCCGTGCCGTGGACATTACCAGCGCGTTCCCCACGGAGACGGCCAGATAGCCCAGCAGAATCAGCATGGCAAGAACGTTGACCCATGATTCCGCACTGCGTTCAGCCGATCCTGCCGCGTCCAGCGCCTCGCGGTCCAGGACACTCAGGCCCAGGCCTTCGAGTGCCGAAACCAGCTCGGCAGGGTCGGCATTGGGCGCCGTGAGCAGCAGGTGGCTGTTCAGCCCGGTGGTGGTGTGCGGGAGGAGGGCTGCGTTGTCCATGGCCACGTCGCCGAAGCCGAGTCCGCGTTCGTAGGTTGCGACGACGACGGCATCCCCCCCGGCGCCGTCGCCGAAGTGGAATCCGAACGTGTCCCCGGGAGCCAGCCCGGATTCCCGTGCCAGGGCGGTGCTTACGGCCACCGTCCCGGGTTCGGACAGCCGGTCCAGCGAACCGTCCCGGACTCCCAGGTCCAGAGCCTTGTCCAGGTTTTCGGACGCAATGCCCTGCACACCGACGGGCTGCACGCCGTCGTCCATGCCCAGGAAACGTGTCTGGGCGAGGAGCGCGGAGCTGGCTACCGGCGTCGTTGTTTCGACTCCGGGCAGCGCGGCGACAGTGTCCGTTAGCTCCGGGGCGATCCCGCCGCCGGGGGCGCTGACCAGGTAGCCGGCCACGACGCCGTCGCGGGACTGCCGCTGCGCTTCGGCCTCGACGGTCGTGGGCAGGAAGAACTGCACGGACCCCAGTGACAGGGCAAGGGCGAGAGGGACGATTCCGGCTGCCAGCCGCCGCGGGAATGCCTCGGCACCGGCTCCCGCCAGGACCAGGGACGCGGAACGGCTGCGCCGCAGAAGCGGTGCCACCATGTTCAGCGCCCCGGTCACAATCCAGGGTCCCAGCACGCCCGCGCCGATCACCAGCAGCAGGATGCTCGACGCCGCGGACGCCAGCCCGGCCCTGCCGGGGACAGCAGCGGGCAGCAGCGCCGCAACCAGCCCGGCGCCGAGCAGCAAGAGTCCGGTAATAATGCGCCCGCGGCCCAGCCGGCCGGACTCCGTAACCGCCTCACGCAGGGCGGTCACGGGTGCAGCCCGGACCGTACCGCGGGCGGAGACCAGCGAGGCACCCGCCGCGGCTGCCACGCTGACCAGTACGGCGCCCACTGCGGGGAGCGGACTGAAGGCCAGTTGGAATCCTTCCGGAATCACACCGGCTGCGGTGAACTGTCCGCCAAGGAAGCCCGCAAGCCAGAATCCGGGAATCGCTCCCAGCACGGCTGCGGCCGTGGCAACCAGCAGGACTTCACGGACCACCAGGCCCAGGGTCTGGCCTGCCCCCGCGCCGATGGCCCGCAGCATGGCGAACTCGCGCCGTCGGGAAAGGATTGAAAGCGAGAGGGTTCCGGCGGTCACGAAGACGGCTGTCATCGCGGCGATTCCGGCCAGCGAACCGCTGAGCAGCAGCAGCATGGACCGGGCTCCGGCTCCGCCTAGGTTCTCCACTTCGCCGCGCCCGTCGCCGGTGTAGCTGACGACGCCGGAGACTGCGGCTTCGATGTCCGCCGCCAGCTGTGCCGGGTTGACTCCGGGTTCGGCGAGCACGCCGACCGTAGCCACCGAACCGGCGTGCGGCCACAGCGCTGCCGCGCCGACGCTGCTGAGGAAGACCGCCGGGTTGCTCCCGTCCACCGGCGCCGCGGTGCCGGACACGGTGTACTCGGTTGGAATACCTCCGTGGCTCAGCACGATGCGGCTGCCCGGGGCTGCGTTGAAGGACGCGTCAACTACTGCCTCATCCGGGGCCTGCGGGGGTTCCCCGGCCGTGAGGTCATAGGGAGCCAGGGCTGCTGATTCCCAGGCTGCAGCCACCACAGGGTCCCCTTCGGCAGTGGCCAGCGGGATCTCCATGTTGCCGACAGCGCTGCGGACGCCGGGGATTGCCTCGATCTCCTCCACTGTCGTGGCAGGCAGCAGGACCCGTTCGGGAAACACTGCCGGAAGGTCCTCCGGGACCGGGATGGACTGAGGTGCCCCAACTACGACGTCGGCGGCCTGCAGTCGCTGCGGAGAGGTGCCGCCGCGGAGCCCGGATTCGATCAGCACGCCCAGGGCAGTGATGAGTGCAGCGCACAGGAATACGGCAATGAACACTCCGGCGAAGCCGCCGCGGTGGTGCCGGATGGATGCTTTGGCGAAGGTCAGCATGTCAGTTTCCTCCGAGGTAGGCCATGCGGTCGGAGACGTCGCGGGCAGAGGCGCCGTCCATGCTGCCGTCGATGCGTCCGTCGGCGAGGAACACCACGGTGTCCGCGTAGCTGGCTGCCACCGGGTCGTGGGTCACCATCACCACGGTCTGGTTCAGGGCGGACACGGTATGCCGCAGCAGGTCCAGGACCTGGCGGGCAGTGCCCGAGTCCAGGGCGCCGGTTGGTTCATCAGCGAAGACCACGTCCGGGCGGGTGATCAGGGCCCGGGCAATGGCGGCGCGCTGCTGCTGGCCGCCGGAAAGTTCCTGCGGTTTCCGCTCGCCCAGGCCTGTCAGCCCGACGGCGTCGAGCACGTACTGCAGCCAGGCATTGTCCGTTCCGCGTCCGGCCAACAGCAGCGGCAGCGTCACATTCGCCGTTACTGAAAGCTGCGGAAGCAGGTTGTACGACTGGAACACGAAGCCCACGTGGTCCCGCCGGAAGCGGGTAAGTGCCTTGCCCCGCAGCCGGGAAATCTCGGTGCCCCCTAACCGCACCTGACCGGCGTCGGGCACATCCAGGCCCGCCGCGGACTGCAGCAGCGTACTTTTCCCGGATCCGGACGGACCCATCACTGCGGTGAAGGTACCGGCCGGCACGGCCAGGGACACCTCGCTGAGGGCGGCCACCGTGGTGCTGCCGGTGCGGTAGTTCTTCGAGACGCCGGTCAGCTCCAGGGCTGCCGGACCGGGAAATTGGGATGAGTCGGAGTACATGGTGAGTGTCCTTTGAGTGGTGGCTGGGGAACTGCTTTCGACGCTACGCAGCGCCGGAGACGGTTCCGATACAGCCAGCAGCCCAGTTCATGGTGTAGCTGGCTATACCGACAGGCGACGGCTGCTCGGGCATAATCGAGCAGATGAGGCCATCCCAAGCCGGTCTGCGGACCCGTGCCGCAGACGCGGTGTTCCTGCTGCGAGAAGCCGCCTACTGGCTGGCTTCGCTGGGGATCCTGGTGGCCGGGATCGTACTGCTGCCCTTCCTGTCCCTGGGCATAGGTCTGTATGCGCTTCCCGGTGTGCTGGGAACGCTGGACCTGCTGGCGGCCCGTGCACAGGGGAGGTCCGCCGGGTTCGCCGGTGCCGTGATTCCCTTTGACCGCCGGCGCCTGCGCGGGCGGTATTCCTTTGGGGAACTCGCATCGCTCGTAACGGCGCCGGAAACGAAGCGCGACCTGTCCTGGCTGCTCTTCCATGCCGCGTTTGCCCTGCTGGCGGGTGCGCTGGCCATTGCACTGCCCGTCGGAGCGTTGCTGTACCTGGTGGTGTCTCCGCTGTGGCTGCTGTTTCCGGCGGATGCTCCGCTGGAAATGACGATCACCATTACCAGCTGGCCGGCTGCGTTCCTGGGCATGCTGCTTGGCGTCGCCTACGCCGTCCTGGCCTGGCTGCTGCTGCCGTGGATGGCCCGCCGGCTCAGCGAGGGAACACTCGCGATCCTCTCCCCGCGGCGCTACGACGAACTTTCCCGCCGGATCCAGGACCTCTCCGCAGCCCGCGCGAGTGCCCTCGCCGCCCATGCCGCCGAGCTGCGGAGGATTGAACGGGAACTGCACGACGGCGCACAGAACCGGCTGGTGGGAGTGGTCATGATGCTGGGGCTGGCACAGCGTGCCGCCGAGACGGATCCAGCGGCGGCTGTGCCGTTTCTTGAGCGGGCGCAGGATGCTGCGTCGGAGGCCTTGGCCGGACTCCGTGCGGCCGTGCATGACATTTATCCGCCCGTGCTGGACGAGCTAGGACTTGGCGGAGCGGCTTCGGCGCTGACCAGCCGGTCGCCCATTCCCTGCAGTCTGGACGTGGCCGGCCTGCTGCGGGCACCGGCTGCGGTGGAATCCGCCGCCTACTTTGTCCTGGCCGAAGCACTGACCAACGCGGCGAAGCATTCCGGTGCGTCGCGCATCGAGGTGGTGCTGCGCACCGAATCGACGTCCCGGGAGGATGTGCTGGTGGTCGAGGTGACCGACGACGGACGCGGCGGAGCTGCCGTGGCCCCGGCGGGCGGCGTCGGGGTGGCTGCGGCTGGGGCTGATACCGGTGCCGGTACTGGTGCCGGCGCAGCCCGGCGTGGCGCGGACGGCACTCTCCACACGGCTGGTGCCGGCAGTTTCGGTGCGGCCGGTGGCGACAGCGATCTGGGAACGGGCGCGGGTGCCGTGGCGGCCGCCGTCGACGTCGGCACTGGTGACGCCGGGTCCGGGACCGGGCTGGCCGGGATCGCGCGGCGTGCTGCCGCGTTTGGCGGCAGGCTGGTGCTTAGCAGTCCCCGCGGAGGACCGACGAAAGTTAGGGTGGAGCTGCCTTGCGCGTTCTGATTGCCGAAGATGACGCCCTGCTGCGCGCAGGCCTTGAACTGCTGCTGAAGGGCGAAGGGTTCGAGGTTGCCGGGTCCTGGAATAACGCCGATGACCTTCTTGCGGCCTTTGAGCCGGGAACGGCCGACGCCGCGGTGCTGGATGTTCGCATGCCTCCCACCTTTACAAACGAAGGCCTGCGGGCTGCGCTCGAACTCCGGTCCCGGGTACCGGACTTCCCCGTGCTGGTCCTTTCTGCCTATGTGGAGGACAGGTACGCCACCCGGCTGCTGGGATCCGGCGCCCAGGGCGTGGGATACCTGCTCAAGGAGCGCGTGGGAAAGGTGGGCGACTTCGTCGATGCCCTGCGCCGGGTGGCGGACGGCGGCACCGTGATGGACCCCGAGGTCATTGCGCAGCTCTTCAGCCGGCGCAGCAACCAGGACCCCATCCGCTCCCTGACCCCGCGCGAGTTCGAAGTCCTGGGGCTCGTGGCCGAGGGACTGGGGAACACCGCGATAGCGCAGGCTATTTCCGTTTCGGAGACTGCGGTGAGCAAACACATTGGCAACATTTTCGCGAAACTGGGGCTCGCGCCGTCGGACACCGGGCACCGCCGCGTCCTGGCGACCCTGGCGTACCTGCGGTCCTGATCCCCTTGTCCACCGAGAAGACAGTTACGGCTCTTTTCAGCCCGCTAAAGAGCCGTAACTGTCCTCTCGATGAGTGGGGGCGGTTACGCCCTAACCGGCCTGAACAGCCGCTCGGCCAGCAAAACCGCACGGCGTTCGAGCAGCGCCGGGTCGTCCGGAACCAGCGAGGACGCGATTTCGTACTCGTACCCGTCGAAGAAGGCCAGGAAGATCGCCGTCAGGTCATCCACGGAGCCGGATCCGGCATCGGAGTCTATGGCGAGCGATCCGTCCTGAACACCGCGCCCGACGGCGGCACGAACGTGCGCGTCCCACAGCACATATACGCTGTCCAGGCGCTCGCGGAGCTCGGGGTGCCGGCGGGCGAGGCTGGACATTTCAAGCCACAGCAGGCCCCGGCCGTGCAGGCTCGGCATCCCGCAGACCACGCCGATCATGCCGCGGAGCTCTTCCCACGGGCTGAGGAGGGACGGGTCCAGGGACGCGAAATGCTCCATCAGCGCGCCGCTGGCATGGCCAAGCGCTTCGCCCAGAAGCTGCTCCCTGGTTCCGAAGTAGTGCTGAATAACACCGATGGAGACACCGGCCACTTCGCTGACGTCCCGCAGCCGGGTGGCCTCGTAACCGTGCCGGGAGATGCACTCGAGTGATGCCTCGAGGATCACCCGCCTCTTTTCTTCCTTGCCGCGGGCCATCCGCTCCTGCTCCATCCCGGGACGGGAGCCGTCGTCCGTCCCTCCCCAACTCTACGTACGCGGCCTAGCTGTACATGACGTAGACCTTGGACAGCGTCTCGGTCACGTTCCAGGTGCCGGCCCAGCCCTTGGGGAAGACCGCCAGATCGCCCGGACCGACTTCCTTGGGCTCTTCGCCGTCGCGCTGGACGGTCATGCGGCCGCTGAGCACATAGATGACCTCGCCGCCGTCGGAGAAGTCCCACCGGGACAGGCCGGTTGCGGTTTCCCATGTGCCCGCGTGGATTGTTTCCTCCTCGGTGGAGAACAGGTTGTAGGTCTTGGTCTCGATCTCCGCGCCCAGCGGGTCCGCCAGCGGAAGCGCGAGGGGCTCCACTTCCTTCTCGGACTCTTCAACCTGGGCGATGCTGCGGACGATTGCCATGCGGGCTCCTCGGGTAGTCTCCAAAACCAATATTCCGATATTGGTTTTCTCAAGGTAGTGAGTCGTTGCAGCGCCGCCAACTTCGTTACGCGCCGTGCACCCTTGACGCAGCACCGGCGCGGGATAACGATTTACGGACCAAGGGGTCTGCTGACAGGCCGGATTACTCCGGAACAAGACTCCGCCCGGTTCCCGGATACCCGTTTGGGAACCGCAGCCCGAACTTCGAGACGCCGGCGCCGGGTTCACGGTGCGGAAGGTTGCCCGTGGAAGATCCCCAGGAGTCCGAAGACGTCCGGCAGCGCGTGCACGAAAGCAAAATCGCCCTGGTCACCGGCGCGTCCCGGGGTATCGGCAGGCGGGTGGCCGAGCGGCTCGCAGCGCAGGGGGCGCAGGTGGTGGTCGGCTACCGGAAGAACGCGGACCTGGCCAAGGAAACCGTGGCGGAGCTGCAGCGGGTGGGCGGCGGAGGGCTGGCGGTGCAGGCGGACATCGAAAACCCCGAGGACATTGTCCGGTTGTTCGACGCCGCAGCCGCCGAGTACGGACGCCTGGACTACTTCGTGAACAACGCCGCCGCGGCCGCGTTCAAGAAGGTGGTGGATCTCAAGACCCACCATCTGGATCGCGCCTACGCCGTGAATGTGCGGCCCTTTGTGCTCGGCGCGCAGGAGGCAGTGAAACTGATGGACGACGGCGGCAGGATCGTGGCGCTGACTTCTTACGGGAGCGTGCGGGCCTTTCCTACCTACGCGGCACTGGGCTCCTACAAGGCCGCCGTCGAATCCTTTGTCCGGTTTATGGCCGTGGAGTTCGCCGGCTACGGGATCAACGTCAACGCCGTGAACGGCGGGCTGATCGACTCCGACTCGCTCGAGTACTTCTACACCATGGACGGCATGGCCCCGATGGACAGCGTGATTTCCCGCATCCCCAAGCGCCGCCCCGGCACCGTGGACGAAATGGCCGCCACCGTGGACTTCCTGCTCTCCCCGGGAGCCGAGTACATCACCGGGCAGTCCCTGGCCGTGGACGGCGGCCTGTCCGTAATCGCCCCGCCGTTCTTCAGTGAAACCACACCCCCAGTAGCGCTTCCTGAGCGTCCACGCCGGCCGCGAACGGAAGACTGACGAAAGGACAGGACCCCATGCCATACGATGCAGGGCGGTTCAAGGACTACTTTGAATCCCAGATGACCTACGGTGCCGGGTTCCGGCGGAACGTTGCCCGGTACGGCAGCGCCGTCGCCATGATTGACCCGCCCACCGGACGCCAATGGACCTACGCCCAGCTGGGCGCCGACGTCGACCGCTGCGCCGCGATGCTCGCCGAACGCGGCGTGCGCAGCGGCGAGCGGGTGATGTACCAGCTCTTCAACGGCGTCGAATTCGCCCTGCTCTACCTGGCCACCCACCGGCTGGGCGCGGTCAGCGTGCCCATCAACTACCGGCTAGCCCCGGGGGAGACCGCGCACATCCTGCGGGACAGCGAACCGTCGGTGTTTATTGTCGATGCCGAGTGCGCGGCGTCCGCGGCGCAGGCACTGGAGCTGTCCGGCACCTCGCCGCAGGTCCTGGTGGTGGGGGAGGCCGACCTGCCGCAGGGCTGGGAGAACTTCGACGCCGCGCTGCAGGCTGCCTCCGGGTCGGTTCCGGAACTGCCGGCGGACTATTCCACCTACGAAGAGTCCACGAGGCTCTACACCTCGGGCACTACGGGCATGCCCAAGGGCGTGTCCCTTCCCTCGCTGGCGGAACTGATGAGCGCGCACGACGTGATCATGCACTTCCCGCTCAGCCCGCAGGACCGGACCCTGAACATGACCCCCTGGTTCCACCGCGGCGGCCTACACTCCGGCGGGCCGAATCCGTCCTTCTACATCGGTGCAGGAGTAGTGCCGCTGCGCAGCTTCAATCCCTCCACAGTGCTGGACTGGGTGGGGGAGTACGGGCTGACGTTCCTGATCGGCGCTCCCACCACGCTGGAGATGATCGCCGCTGAGCAGGAGAAGCAGCCGCGGGACATCTCCACGCTCAAGGGCATTGTGACCATGGGAGCGCCGCTGGACCGGGCCGCGGCGCTGCGGTACCAGGAGCTGCTCACCCCCCGGATCTTCAATGGGTACGGCACCACCGAAGCGTTCTGGAACACGTTCCTGCGCCCCGAGGATCTGCCCGCACGGGCCGGCACCGCGGGGCGGTCCTGCACGGATGACGACGTCGCCGTCGTCAAGGTCTTCCCGGACCGGCGAGGGCGACCGGAGGAGCTGGCCGCCCAGGATGGCACCGAGGCCGGGGAAGTGATCATGCGCTCGCCGAAGGCAGGGTACAGCTACGTGAATCTGCCGGGTGTGGAGGAGGAGAAGTTCTTCGAGGGGTGGCTGTATCCCGGGGACATGGCCACCTGGGATGAGGACGGCTTTGTGACGATTCTGGGCCGCAAGGACGACATGATCATTTCCGGCGGCGAGAACATCCACCCCGTGCAGGTCGAGGGAGTGCTCGCGGAACATCCTGAGGTGCTGGATTCAGTGGTGGTCGGTGTCCCGGATCCGCAGTGGGGGCAGCGCGTGGTGGCGTACGTGGTGCCGCGCAGTGAGGATGCGACGGCGGATGCGCTGGAGGAGTTCTGCCTGTCCCATCCCGGCCTGGCCGACTATAAGCGCCCGCGCGCCTACCGGTTCGTGGACTCGGTGCCGCTGACCGCGACCGGCAAGAAGATGCACTTCAAACTGGCCGAAACAGCTGCGGAGGATCTGGGCGCCGGGCGGCTGATTGCTCCGGGCGCCGCGGTGGCGAGGGAGTGAGGGACGGAATGAGCGAACGGGTGGTCATCACCGGGATGGGGGCGCAGACTCCGCTCGGTGGGTCGTGGCCGCTGACCTGGGAGGCGCTCAAGGAAGGCAAGTCCGGCGTAGACCGGATTACCGCCTTCGACGCTTCCGAGTTCCCGACACGGATCGCTGCCGAGGTGAAGGGCTTCGACCCCGCGGCCTGGCTGCCGGTAAAGCGGATCAACCGGTCGTCGCGGGCGTCGCAGCTCGCCGTTGCGGCGGCCCGGGAAGCAGCGGCCGACGCCGGACTGGGCGTTTCTTTGGAGGGCGTCGACGCCGCCGTCATCATCAACAGCGCCGTCTCTGGATATCCGGAGGTGCAGGATGCCACCCGGCTGTTCGACGCCCAGGGCATCCGGCCGGTCAGCCCGAGTTTCGTGGCGTCGTCGCTCACCAATATGCCGGCCTGCGAAGTCGCGATCGACCTCGCCGTGCACGGTCCGGTGAATGCCAGCGCGCTCGCCTGCGCCAGCGGAACGCACGCCCTGTTGGAGGCGCGGCGCACGCTGCTGGCGGGGGACGCCGACGTCGTAATTGCCGGTGGAACGGATGCCGCGATCACGCCGGTGATGTTCGCAGGGCTGACCACCATGCGCGGCCTCTCGCGGAGCAATGACGTGCCGCAGGAGGCATCGCGCCCGTTCGACGCCGAGCGGGACGGGTTTGTGTTCGGCGAGGGTGCGGTGGTGTGCGTGATGGAGACGCTGAGCCATGCCCGTGCCCGCGGCGCGCGCGTGTATGCGGAGGTGCTGGGCGGGGCGATGACGTCCGACGCGTTCCACATTGTGGCGCCGGAGCCGAGCGGAAAGTATGCGGCCGAGGCGATTTCCCGGACGCTGGCGCAGGCCCGGTTGGACCCGGGGGAGGTGGATCTGGTCTGCGCGCACGGCACGTCAACGAAGGCCAATGACCGGACGGAAACGTTGGCGCTGCACTCCGTGTTCGGCGAGCATGCCGGGTCCCTGGCGGTGACGGCCCCGAAGTCGATGACCGGGCACCTGATTGGAGCCGCCGGAACGCTGGCGTCGCTGCTGTGTGCCATGTCGATCGTTGAAGGCGTGGTTCCGCCGACGATCAACTACACGACGCCGGACCCGGAGTGCGACCTGGACTATGTGCCCAACACCGCGCGGGAGCAGGACGTGCAGTATGCCGTGACGAACGCGTTTGGGTTCGGCGGGCAGAACTGCGTCTTGGCGTTCGGTCGGGTTTAGGCCTTACCCCCTCCGCGAGATTACAGAAACTGCACGATAGAGGCCCTCTAACGTGCAGTTTCTGTAATCTCGGTGAAGGCTGTTAGCGGCCGAGGGCGGCGTCGAGCTGTTCCTGGATCTCGCTGTAGGCGCCTGTCGACAGCTGGACTTCCTTACCGTCCAGCAGCAGCGTCGGGGTGTGCTGGATCGAGAGGTCCTGAGCGTCTTGCAGGTCCCGGGCTACACGGTCCTTGATGGCGTCGGAGTTGTAGTCGGCTTCGAACTGCTCCATGTCCAGGCCGAGTTCTTCGGCGTAGCCGGCAAAGATATCGTCCACGCTGGACTCGGTCTTCCAGTCCTGCTGGTGCTCAAAGACCTTGGCGGCCATCTGCTCCATTGCACCCTGTTCGGCTGCGGCTTCCACGGCGCGGGCGGAGGCCTCGGCGTTCTGGTGCTTGGGCAGCGGGTAGTTTCGCACCATGATCTGTACCTGGTCGCCGTAGTCCGCCTTGGCCTGCTGGATGAGCGTGTCCATCATGGCGCAGTAGGGGCACTGGTAATCGGTGAACAAGACCAGCGTGGCCTGCGGGTCTGCCGGGTTGGTGATGGTCCGGGCGTCGGCGGGGACCAGCTTGTCCTGCTGGTCTGCCGGGATCAAGAATTCCGCGGGGGCGCTGGCGGAGGTTGATGCGGAGGGGGACTCCGCGGGGGATTCTGCGGACGTGCCGCAGGAGACGATTCCGCCGCTAACCAGCAGCCCGGCAATGACTAATGAGGGTACAACCCTGCGCATAGTTCCTTTCCTGGGTTGAGGAGGCGCGCAGCTCTGGCGCGCGAGGTACTGATTGCAGTTGCTGTCCTTTTAATGTTTCCACCGGCGTGCAGGGGACTGGAAGCGGGTTGCGGCGTGATCTTGGTCCAGCCGGGTTGTGGCTGGGGTTACCGTGGCTCCGCGCCGGGCGGTCGGGGCGCTCAAGGGCTGCATGCCCAGAGTAGGGACCGAAGTCCAGGGGTGCATTCAACCTTCGGGGAGATAACGCTGCTTAGAGGCGTTTCCCAGAAACCTTCGGTCAGATAATGCTGCTTTGAAGCGCTGAAAGGGACGCTATCTGACCGAGGGTAGCGACGAAGGCGGGCTAAACGACGGTATCTCCCCGAAGGTTTGGCAAATGCCCGCAACAGGTCCTGTCCCGACGGCGTTATAGCGGGCGGCGCTCGCAGCACCTGGCCGCGCACGGTTCGGCGGACCTGAAGATGGTGCGGGGATCAGGCAGGACGGCGGTCCTCGTCGCTTTCCCGGGCCAGGCGGGCAATGCGCTCGCGGGCGGACCGTTCCGACGGGCCCATATCCCCAAGCCCGAACCGGATAACCCGCAGCACGAGTTTCACCGGGCCGTGCACCGGCAGCTTGAACGGACCGAGATGCGGTTCGCGGAGGCCGAGCATTTCGCGGTGCCGGGGTTCCAGGGAGGCGACGGCGCCGGCGAAGAGGACACGGTAGCCGATCATCTGGTTGCGGGGCAGGGGAGGGCGGCGCAGGAACCGCACCACTTCCTCGACGGTCGGGCTGGAGCGCAGTTCGGGGTCGAACGCAGCCATCTGTTTCCGCAGCCCGGCCAAGTCCCGTGGCGGGTTGTCGATCTGCATCAGTTCACCTGCGGTCGCCCACTCGGCGACGTATTGGTCCGGTCCGCCCGGGATGGGTCCGCCGAACTCGATGTGGGAGGCCAGGAAGGCATCCGTGAAGGCGAGATGCACCCAGCGGGCGAGCTCGGGATCGTTCGCTGAGTACGGCCGTTCCGTTCCGGAAGCGTCCTCGTAGGTGCCTTGAACCCGATCGTGCAGGCGCAGCACCCAGTTCGAGGCGCTGCGTGCCGCCGTCGTATCCCCGTAGGTGACGGTGAAGATCCAGCGGATGGTTCCGGCGAGCCGGCCTAGCGGGTCTTCCTTGTAGTTGGAGTAGTCGCGGACTCCGGCCATCGCGCCCGGGTGCAGTGCCTGGAGCAGCAGGGCGCGGATGCCGGCGATGATCGTGGTCATGGATCCGTGGACCGCCCACACTGCGGATCCCGGTCCGTAGTAGCCGCGGTCGGTGCCATTGGCGAGCTCCAGTTCCCACTCTGGAATGGTCTCTGCGTTGTTGCTGAACGTGCCGACCAGCTGCCGGCGCCAGGATTCAAGAAGCTTGCCCATCGTCCCAGTATGGGCCTGTCGGCTGGGAGGAGTCAGGACGGGCGGGCAGACGAATGACTAGTTGATCAGTGCGATGAGCAGCGGGACGCATCCGGCAGCCATCAGTGCAATGAAAATCGTCCATTGCCTTCCAGTCAGCGAAGCGTTTCTGATGGTTCCGCCCCGAATGATCGCGGCCCAGAGACTTACCCCCGCACCGACCATAAATGCGGCGCCCAGCAGGCCCAGCCAGAAATCAGGCGTCATTTAATGCCGTCTCTGGGTGCATCGTCGGTCAGTCCGATCTTGGCGAACCGGCCAGCAGCACCGCCAGGGCTGAGCTTGGTTTGCATCTGAATTCCCCCGAGTCCAAGACTGTTCCCAAAGCTCCTGCCCCGGGTGCCCAGAAGGATAAGCCGCGGAACCGTCGTTTGTCAGTAGTAGTCGGGCCGAAGATCGTCACCTGCAGGCCGGGCGCGCCGTCCCTGTGTCGCAATAACGCTGCTTTGGCGGGCAGGGACAATCTTGTGTCGCAGTACCGTCCTTCCGAGCCGTTCATAGCGATCGTTATTGCCCCACAGGATAACGACGCGGTACGGGCCGCGTGTGCCCGGCCCACCGAAACGATTCCCCTAGGGTGGGGCCATGACAACAGCTACAGCAGCAGGCTACGAACGGTTCGCGGCAGTCGAAGCGCGGGGCGTCTCGCCGCTCTACGAGGAGTGGGCGGCGTCCATTGCAGACGACGACGCCGTGCTGGCGCTGATCGAATCGCTTCCGAGGTCCAAGCGACAGCCGAATCTGGTCTTCGCCGCAGCACGTCTGGCAGGTGCTCCGCTGGCCCGGTATCCGGAGTTCCGGGAGTGGCTGCTGGGCCGGTGGACCGCCGTCGAACCCATCATCCAGTCACGGATGACCCAGACGAATGAAGCGGGCCGGTGCGCAGTCCTGCTGCCGCTGCTCAGCCGGATCGAAGGACCGGTAGCACTGATCGAAGCCGGGGCCTCCGCCGGATTCTGCCTCTATCCCGACCGGTACAGCTACCGTTACCAGGCCGACGACGGCGAACAGCTCGTGCATCCCGCAGCCGGCGCCAGCACGGTCGAGTTGCCCTGCACGCTCACGGGAACAGTTGTTCCCGACCGCCTGCCCGACGTCGTATGGCGGGCAGGAATCGACCTGAACCCTTTGGATGTCCAAGACTTCGAGGACATGGCCTGGCTGGAAACCCTGGTCTGGCCCGAACATGAGGAACGCCGCGACCGGCTGCGGGCAGTGGCGAAGGTCGCTGCCGAAGACCCGCCGCACCTGGTCCGGGGCGACATCGTGGAGGCACTCCCGCAGCTGGTGGACAAGGCGCCCAAGGACGCGACCGTCGTCGTCTTCCACAGTGCGGTGCTGCCGTACCTCGACCCGGACCACCGGCAGCGGTTCGTCGATCGAGTGCAGGGCCTCGACGTCATCTGGATTAGCAATGAAGGAGAAGGCGTCCTGCCGGCGGTCAAGGACCAGCTAACCCGCAGCGCGGAAGGCAACCTGGTCCTGTCCCTGGACGGCGTTCCCCAAGCCTTCACCGGACCGCACGGCCAGAGTTACGAAGCGCTCTGACCGCGCGCAAAGCCAAGGCCAGCTACCGCAGCAGAATATCCACAGCCCGCGACCCGCCAGAAGACCCCACCGGAACCCGCTCCAGCGTGCCCGACCGGTTGGCGGCGTCGTCGCGCAGGATCTCCGTGACCGACCCCAGGAACCGGGACAGATCCACCTTGTCCTCCGGAGCGGCGAGCAGCAGCTGGAAGCCGAACTCGTGCAGCGCGTTGATGGACGCCTCCGCGAAGGACAGGGAGGACTTCACGAACGCCTCATCCATCATCACGGTGCCGTAGGTGCTGAATCCCTGGGACACGATGCCCAGCTGGTACGCCAGCGCCGATGCCATGATGAACGCCGTGAACCGCTGCCCCTCACCGCCGGACATCAGCGACGCCTGCAGGTTGGTGAACGACTGCCCGTTCGCGAGCTTGTTGGTGCAGGTGATGGTCACATGCGCGCGGACGTCCAGGACCTCGGCCCGCCAGCGGCGCTCCTGCGGATCCTTCAGCTTCTCCACCAGGCCCTCGAGCGCGGCGTACCGGGCGTCCATGTCCGCCTTGTCCTGCCGCACGCCCATCATCGGAAGGGCGTTCTTCAGTTCGGTGCGGAACTTGTGCGCGTCGTCCGGGACGGTGGTCTTGACCTCGATCTCCAGGTGGCTGTCCACGTGGTACGGCACGCGGCGCAGCACGGAGTTCAGCGGCAGCAGGCGCGCGGAGATGCTGCGGCGTTCCTCGTCGAGCAGCTGCAGCAGGTCGCTGAAGCGCTCGTAGGTGCGGTTGTTGAAGTATTCGCGGAACTCCGACTCGTGCTGTGGCAGGCCCTCGGTGACAATGTCCTCGTACCGGCGCACGTACTCCTCGGCCGAGTCCACGCCCGTGCCGAAGTCCGAGCCCCACTTGTCGCTGTACGTCTCGAAGGTGCGCTCCAGCCGGGTGCGGGTTTCCAGCAGCGTCTTATCCAGCCGCGCGGCCTCGGTGAGCAGGTTCCGCTCCACTTGCCCGGCGGCGTCGTTCAGATGCACGACGTCGGTGATCTCACCAAAGGGGGCGAACAGCTCATCGAGCTGCGCGCGCAGGTCCTCGGCCAGGGCATCCGGGCCACGGCCGGCCAGTGTGTCCCGGCGCTCGGTGGCGGCGGTGAGCTCGGCCTCGAGCCGGGCCAGGTCACCCTTGAGCACACCGATCTTCTCGGTCGCGGCGGTCAGGTCCAGCTCCGCGGTGTCCAGCTCGAAGCGGATCTGCTCCAGGTCCGCGTTGGCGTCGCGTGCGGATTCAAGGCGTTCGACGGCGGCAGTCACCGCGGCGCGGTGCTCCTCGGCGCTGATCTCCTCGAATTCGCGGGTGTCGGCGGCGACCTTGCGGACTGCGGCGAGCCGGCGGATCAGGTCGTCCTGCTCCGAGGCGTGCTTGCGGGAGACAACGTCGGCCTCTTCGAAGCTGGCGCGCAGGGCCAGCAGCTCACCGGCGAGGGCGGCGATCTTGTCCTTGTTGTCGAAGCCCAGCACGTTGTCCGAGGCCTTGGTGTGCCGGTCGTCCTTCTCCGTGGTGGAGGAGTTCCGCTTCACGGCACCGCCCAGGCTGACGCCGCGGGAAACCTTGGCGAGCTCGTCCGGGTTCTCGACGCACTCGAAGTCGTAGTGCGCGGTGATCTTCCGGGCTACCCAGTCGCCCATGGCGGAGTCGTAGGTGCTGAGCTTGGTGATCAGGTCACGCGGTCCGGGCTCGGACGGACCGTCCACGGGAATGCTGACGTCGATGCAGCGCAGGAAACCGCGCAGGTTGGTTTCGCTGAGGTAGCGGGTGACGGCGGGCATGTGCTCGCCGGGAACCAGCAGGGCGGTGGAGAGCGGGCGGAGCACCCGTTCGGCGGCGGCGCGCCACTGCGCGTGTTCAGCCGGGACATCGATCAGTTCGCCGGCGAAGGGCATCTCGGCCTCGTCGATGCCGGTGGCTTCGCAGATCCGGGCGCGCTGTTCCAAGCTTTCCGGGCGGATGTTGCTGCGCCGGCGGCGGAAGGACGCGATCTCGGTTTCGAGCTTCGCGATGGAACCCTTCAGCGCCCACGCTTCGCCGTGCGCGTCGGAGCTGCGCTCCCGGGCGGCGTCGACGTCGGCGTTCAGGGTCTTGATCAGCTCATTGGCGCGGCTGCGGGCGGTGACCAGCCCGGCGGGGGAGAGGTCCGTGTCGATGCCGGCGGCACGCAGGTCGGCGCGGAACGCGTTCTCCACGGTTTCACGGGAAACCAGCTGAGCCTGCGCGGCCGCGACTTCGCGTTCCAGGGTGGCGATCGCGCCGCCGCCTTCCTGCGTGTAGCGGGCGGTGAGCTCGGCGACCTGCTTCTTCAGCTTGGTGCGCTGCTTCTCGGCGGCCTTCAGCGCCTCGCGGCCGGTGGTTGCAGCACCGGTGAGGCGGTCGACGTCGCGCTCGTGGCTGGCCAGCGCCAGACGACGGCGGTAGGCGGGCAGCCCGTCGGCGGTGAGGGTGCGGACGCGGTCCAGTTCGGCCTTCGTGGTGAGGAACAGCCGATGCTGGTCCGGGACGTTGGCCAGGTGATCGCGCTGCTGGCGGGCGCGTTCGAGCTGGCGGCGGATGCTGCGCAGGTGGCTGAAGTCCTCCACGGCCTCGTCGGCGGCGGTGAGGGTTTTGGGGGTGTCCAGGACGTGGTTGCGGAAGAAGTCGTTGACCGTTCCGCCCAGGCCCTTGCCGGTTTGCAGGATGCGCAACAGGCCGAAGGCCTTCTCGTCCTCCACACCCAGGGCGGTGCGGTACCGCTCGGCGAAGAGTTTGTGCGAATCGAAGATCTGCGCGCCCGGCAGCAGGGATTCAAGGGCACCCTTGGTGAACCGGCCGCGCATGCCGGTTTCGAGGGAGGGAATGTCCAGTGGACGGTTGTGTACGGCGTAGAACCGGCCGACGTGGTGTTCGGTGCCGGTCGCGGGCAGGTCCATGAGTACGGACAGGCTGGTGATCTGGCCCAAGCCGTTGTCGAAGGTGAGGCAGACGGCGGACCAGGTGGCGCCCGGGCGCTGGTAGGCGGTGCCGTCGCCGGCTTCCATGCCCTGGGTGCCGAGCCGGCCGCGCATGTAGGAGAACGCGGTGCGTTTTTCCTCGGCAGCGGTGCCGCCGTTGTTCTGCGCTGCCTCATTCATCTTGGGCCGGGCGTCCATGACCTGCAGGATCGCGTCGAAGATGGTGGACTTGCCGACGCCGGAGTCGCCGGTGAGCAGCGTGCCGGCGCGGTCCACGTGGATGGTGTGCGCGCCGTCGAACGTTCCCCAGTTCACGATCTGGATCCGGGAGAGCCGGTTCTGGCCGGGGTTGATCAGGTCCCCCATGGGAAGGGTGGTTTCGATGCTCATGCCGGCTCCTCGCCGTCGTGCTCTGTTTCAGTGACCGCGTCGTCAGCGGCTTCTTCGGCGGGGGCTTCGTCTGCCGTGTCCGGCTCCGCCGGGGCCTCGGTCAGCGAGTTCATGTAGGTGATGATGTCCCCGATGTGCTCGTACGGCAGGGCCAGCGGCAGCGCGTTGGAGATGACCCAGACGTCGTCCAGCTCGGTGGGCAGCAGCAGCCGGCGTTCGGTGACGAGCTTGCGGATCGCGGCGTCGGCCAGGTCTTCCACGCCCTTGGCATCGTGCGCCTGCGGGTCCACGTACTGCTCCAGGACGTCGATGATGTCCTGCCGGGCGATGGTGGCTTCGTTGCCGGTGCCCGAGTGGCGGTCCAGGACCAGGCGCATGCGCAGCAGCAGCAGGGTTTCCTCGCGGGTCATTTCGCGCTGGCGCTGCAGGGCGGTGGTGTGCGGTTCGACCATTTCCACCGGGCGCAGCAGGGCGACCTTGTGGTCCTCGTCCACGACCAGTTCGAGGAACAGTTCGCTAAGGCGGACGCGCAGCTGTTCCTGGTTATCCACCACAGTGTTGTAGACGTTGTCCGAGGAGTTGGCGTCCAGGTACGGGCCGCGCAGCAGCCGGATGAGGGCCTGGCGCAGCTTCAGCGGCAGGGTGCCGGTGTCGCCGGGGAACAGTTCCGGCCCGTCGATCAGGACGTCGCGGGCTGGCTGGCTGCCTTCGTCGAACGGGTAGTCCTCGTCCAGCTCGTCGTACTCTTCGGTTTCGGCGGTGGGGTTTTCGATCATGGCTGGGGGCTTTCGGCGACGGTGAGGACGGGCAGCACTGCGGTGCGGGAACTGCCGTCGATCTGGAGGAAGGGGATGGACTCACTTGGTTTGTGAGAAAGGAAGTCGTCCGTCGTCGCTGTTCCGTTGCTGACCCCGGTGGGGGCGGCGGAGGCGAGGAGCGCGCGGATGCTGTTGAGGTGGCGGTGCTCGGCGGGCAGTTCGGCGAAGATTTCCGCGACGGTGGCGCGGCCGCGGTGGCTGCCGGCCCGTGTGATCGCGTCGCGCAGGACGCGGCGGTCGGCCTTGGGGGTGCGGGCGGCGCGGTGGATGTCCGCTTCGGTGAACGACGGCGGTTCGGGCAGCTTCCGCGGTGCGGCGTGCTCGGCGGGGTCGTAGGTGCGGACCATGCTGAGTGATTCGAACGCGGACGCGTAGAGCTTCGGTGCAGGCACGACGGCGGCGCGGCGGCGGCCGCGCGGTGCCTTGTGGATGGCGGTTTCGGCGACGCGGATGAGTTTGCGCAGCTGGACCGACTCCCGGTACTCGTCGCTCTGGACGTAGGTGTGCAGGGATTCGGAGAGCCGGCCGTAGATCCGCTGGATTTCGGCGGCCTGTTCGCGCATGTCGCTGATCATCCGGTACAGGGCCTGCCGGTCGCCGGGGGTCATGGCGTCGGCGAAGTCGCGTTCCAGGACCTGCGCAATGGCGTGCCGGAAGCGTCCCTGCTGGTCGGCGTCGTTCAGGAAGGCGGTGAAGCCTTCATAGGTGCGGCCTTCGCTGGTGCTGCGCAGGCGCTTGTCCGCTTCGAGGATTTCGCCCATGGTCAGGCCCTTGGAGGCCTGCGATTCGACCATTTCCTGGCGCAGGGTGTGCAGCATCTTCTCGAGGCCGTCGCGCATGCGCTTGAAGTCGGCGGGCAGTGCGGCGGCGAGGTCCAGGATGTCGCGGGCGGCTTCGACGGCGGTGTCGTCGTCCAGTGGCGGGGGAGCGTCGCCGGCGCGGAGGGACCGGATGAGGTCTTCGCGGCGGGCGATCTCTTCTTCGAGGACGGCGATGCGTGCTTCGGGGTCCGGGTTGGATTCGTGCGCCAGGGTTTCCACGCTGGAGAGCAGGGTGTTCAGGCGGGAGGAGTTCAGGCTGGTGGTGTCCCCGGTGAAGCCGTCCAGGTAGGAGAGGAACCGGACGGCGGGTTCGGTGAGTTCGTAGACGAAGCGTCCGTCAGCGCGGGGGCGGGCCAGGAAGCGGCGGGCCACCCAGTCATCGGCGTAGTTCTTGCCTGTCCAGTCTTCGCGCAGGCTCTGCCCGTTGAGCCTGAGCTGCTGCAGGAAGGAGTCGGTGAGGCTGTGGAATTCGTCCAGGGGAATGCGCGGGCGGGTGCGCGTGAAGGCCTCGCGGAACAGGGCCAGGACCCAGGGGTTCGCGTTGGTAAGTTTCCAGCCGGGCGAGGCCTGTAGCCGCTGCAGCTCCGCCCAGCGGGCTACGGCGTTTTCTGTGAAGGACATGCTGCGCTTTCCGCCCGGAACGAAGGGGTAAAACGGGCCTCCCTGATTTTAGCTGAGGCGCGGGACCAACCAGCTCAGCGGTAAGACGGCTCTTCGCGGTTGGTGGTGAAACAGGTTCCGTGTCTTGAAAGCTAAAGGGCTCGTAGCCCTGCTGTGATGGATGTTCTCTACGCATTCATCAACAGTCAGGAGCTACGAGCCTTGATCGAGCCTA
>NZ_VULS01000018.1:0-20841 GCF_009696625.1 Arthrobacter sp. BL-252-APC-1A
CATCGACCCCCTCGAACGCCTCACCGACTGGGTCCGGTCCGACGAAATGCACCAAACCTTCAACTTCGCCTACCTCCACCACCCCTGGAACCCTGAGGAACTACGCCGCATCATCACCACCAGCCTCAACGCCTTCGACAAAGTCGGCGCCCCCACCACCTGGGTCCTCTCCAACCACGACGTCGTCCGCCACGTCTCCCGCTTCGGGCAGGCCGAGGGGCACACCCGGCCCGGAGACGGCCTGGGACCGGAGGATACCCAGCCGGACCATGACCTCGGCCTGCGCCGGGCACGCGCAGCGACCCTGCTGATGCTCGCCTTGCCCGGCGGCGTCTACCTCTACCAGGGCGAAGAGCTCGGGATGCCGGACCACACCATGCTCGAGCATGGGCACCGGCAGGACCCCACCTTCCACCGCACCGGCGGCGAGCGCCTGGGCCGGGACGGCTGCCGTGTGCCCCTGCCCTGGGTCGCCGACGCACCCTCCTACGGCTTCAGCAGCACGGGGAAGTCCTGGCTCCCCCAGCCTGACGAGTGGAAGGACCTGTCACGTGACCTGCAGGCCCGGGATCCGGACTCAACGCTCAACGTCTACCGGGAGGCGCTGTCCCTTCGCCGGGACCTCTCGCTGGGACACGGGTCACTGGGCTGGTGGCCTGAACATGATGACAAGGGCGTAGTTTCGCTGGTCAACGGCAACATCCTGGCCCTGATGAACATGGGCACCGAAGCAGTGGAACTGCCTGCCGGTGAGGTGCTGGTCCGCAGCGTCCCGGAGGCAGGCACGAATGGTTTCCTGGCCCCGGATACCTCCGTGTGGATTCGGTTGGGCTGAACACCGTGGAACAGCGGCCCCGCGGGGCTGGCATCAAGGAAGTAGCCGCCCGTGCCGGAGTCTCGGCGGCAACTGTTTCGCGTGCCCTAAGCGGCAACGGAAGGGTTTCGGACGCCACACGCCGAAAGGTCCAGGCGGCCGCCGAGGAACTGGGATTCGTTATTTCCTACAATGCCTCGTCGCTGGCCTCCGGCCGGAGCCGGAATATCGGGATTGTGCTGCCCACAGTGGGGCGCTGGTATTTCTCCCAGGTCCTCGAAGGCGCTGCGTCAGCCCTGATCGAGGCCGGCTACGACCTCACCCTCTACAACACCTCTGACGGACCGGGCCACCGCGAGAGCGTCCTGAAGGAGATGCTGCAGCGCAAGAGACTCGACGCCGTCATTACCGTTGCGCTGCGGCTGACCGAAGAGGAACTTGGCCAGCTGCGCGAGGTGGGCAAGCCAATCGTGGCAATCGGCGGCCCGCTGCCGGAGACTCCGACCATCCGGGTCGATGAGTTCAGCATCTCCGCCCTGGCTACCCGGCACCTGATTTCGCTGGGCCATACCCGCATTGCCCATATTGGCGGCGGTGAGGAACTTGTGCGGGACTTCCGGATGGGGAGCACCCGGCAGGACGGCTACCGGCATGCGATGGCGGAGGCCGGGCTGGGTGTTGAACCCCACTGGCTGCGCAGTTCCGAATTCAGTGTGGCCGGCGGGTACGCCGCGGCCAAGGCCCTGCTGGCAGACCCGGCCGCGTCAGTCACCGGAATCTTCTGTGCAGCCGATGAAATAGCGGTGGGCGCAATCCTCGCAGCGCGGGAGCTGGGGCTCCGGGTTCCGGAGGACATCTCCGTCATTGGCATCGACGGACATGAGCTGTCCGCAGTTTTCGGACTAACCACTATCGCCCAGGACCCCTCCGGGCAGGGCGCCGCCGCCGTCGGAGCCGTCCTTGCCCTGCTGCGCAAGCAACAGGTGGGACGGGACCTGATGGAGGGCTTCTACCCCACGGAGTTTGTAGTTAGGTCCAGTACAGCGGTGCCGCGCGGATCCCAGGGTTCGGCTGCTCCGTAGCTGTGCCGTTCCCCTACAGCTGGATAGGATAATAATGCCGGGTTCACCGGCGTTGAACGGGGGTAAAGGATCGTCAATGCTGGTTTTTCTGTGGGTAGCGGAGATCGTCCTGGCCCTGCTGTACTTCGGGCTCGGAGTCATGCGCCTGGTCCAGTCCTACACAAAGCTGGTGCGGGTGCTGCGCTGGCCTGCCGACTTCCCTGCCTGGGCGGTCAAGCTGATCGGCGTGGCAGAGATCCTTGGTGCGCTGGGCCTGATTCTGCCTGCAGCGTCCGACGTCGCCCCCATCCTCACTCCGATCGCTGCCTCCGCGCTGGCACTGATGATGGCCGGAGCCGTCGCCGTCCACGTTCGCCGGGGTGAACGCCATCGTGTTGCTCTGCCCGCCATCCTGCTGGCCATGAATGTCTTCATCGCTATTGGCCGGTTTGGACCGTATCCGGGATGAACCCGGCCAAGGATCCAGCCGCGCCGGGACCTGCAGAGACAGTCACCCGGCTGTACAGCCTGCTGCCGGGGAGCTTTACCGCTGCCCGGAACCAGGAGGCCGCCGCTGCAAAGAGTTCCGGGGACGCTGAGCTGGGCAAGCGGCTGAAAGCGCTGCCCAAACCGTCGGCTGCGGCATGGCTGGCCAACATGCTGGTCCGTGAGGAAAGCGAAGCGATATCAAGCGTCCTGTCACTGGGTGCCTCACTTCGCGAAGCGCAGGCAGACCTTGACCGCGGGGAACTGCGCCGGCTCAACTCTGAGCGGCACCGCATGCTGCGGGCCCTGGCAGCATCTGCACGGGAGCTGGCGGAGAAACTCGGCAACCCCGTCAGCGCCGCAGTGGCCGCTGAGGTGGAGCAGACTCTTTGGGCCGCCATGACTGACCCGGAAGCCGCTGCGGCCCTGGCCTCCGGCCGCCTTGTCCGGGGTCTGGAAGCCAATGGGTGGGAGCCGGTGGACCTCGACGGCGCGGTGGCGGATCCAGACACAGCCTCACCACTGGTTGCTTCCGGAGCAGCGTCCGGCTCCGCCAGGGGGTCGGCCAGCCGGGGTGCAGGGAAGGAGCCGGCAAAGGAGCCTTCCCGCCGGCAGGAAGCAGCACGGGCCAAGGCCCTGCGCGCTGCCGAGGAAGAGCTTGCGGACGCCCGTGAAGCCGCCGGGGAGGCAGAGCGGCGGCTCGCCGGTGTCCAGTCCGAAGTGGAGGAACAGGTCACGCTCCGCGACGGCCTAACGGACGAGATTGATGATTTTCGCGAACGGATCCGTGAACTCGAGCGCGAAGTCAGCGCCGTCGACCGCCGCCGCGGCGCCCTGGAACGATCCCGGGACACGGCGCGGCGCGAGGCACGGTCCGCCCGGCGGGCAGTTGAAAAGGCGGAAGCAAAACTGGACGGGCTGCGCTGAGTCCAAGCCTGATGCGTGCCGCAGACCCCTGCGAGCGAACCGCTCCAGAACCCGGGCTTATGCCGGCGCGGAAAGCACGCCGAAGCGGCTGCTTATGCGGGCAAGATCAATCTGGTGGGCGATACCCGGGAAACTTCCGCGATAGTCGCTGAATCCCAGGACATCCAGGCGGCAGCCGGCGTCGTACAGCACATCCACCAGGTTGCCGAAGCGCTGCCAGGCATACGGGTCCTCGCGGGTGGTGTCCGGAACACCGGATACCACCCAGTGGCTGTACTGCCGGACCAGCACCAGATAGTCCGACGCCGCTGACCGGGTGCCGCACAGTTCGGCGAAGTCGAACCAGATCTGCCCGCCGGAGGCACGGGCTGCCTTCAATGCCACCGTTCCGGGCGTCAGCACTGCTGTTTCCTCCGGGGCTGGATACCGCAGTCCCGCCGCTTCCAAGGCCGCGGCATCCGGTGCACGCAGATGGTGTCCGGCGGCGAACCCGGAGGTTCCGCGCGGCGCGGCGGAGCGGTAGTCCCGCTCACCGTCCAGGGCTGCCACCTGCAGGTGGGTGGTGAGAAGCTCTATCCCCGGTTCGAACAGGTGGTGGAACATGGGGTCCGGCAGAAGTTCGTGCGGGGCGTAGTTCGACGTCGCCACGAGCACGATCCCGCGCTCGATCACCTGCCGGAGCAGCCGCGTGACAAACGCTGCGTCAGCGGGACCGTTGACATGGAACTCGTCAAAGCACAGCAGCCGGGCATCCCCCAGCAGTGCGTCCAGCCCGGCGGCAAACGCGGACTGCTGCGCAAAGTCTTTCCTGCCGTATCCCGCGAAAGTCCGGGCATGCAGTTCGCGGAAGAAATCGTGGAAGTGCAGGCGCCTCTTCTCGGCCAGCGGAACGGCCTCATAGAAGGCGTCCAGGAGCCAGGTTTTTCCGCGTCCGGGAGGACCCCACAGATACAGGGAGCTGCCGGAGGCCGTCCCACCTCCGGAGACGGCGGAGGCGCCTGCGCGGGCCAGAAGTGGAAGCACCGCCAGTTGGGCGTCGTCGAGCTCAATTCCCTGTTCTGCCGCGGTGCGAACCAGCGTGTCAGTCAGGATCTCAACAGGCACGGAGGTCATAGAACGGTTATACCGGGGCCCACGTCCCATTCAAAAACAGTTCATCTTCGCTCTGTTACGTCCGCCGGGTCCCTCCCGCCCACCCGGGAGACGGAACGTGAAATGCTGTTCCCGATTGGCGGAGTGATCTGGGGGAACCGTGCAGGAGTTGCTAAGAGTCGTGAATGAGCTAATAGGGGTCCTGGACTTTTGGACGGTCATTCAGGCAACTGCACTGGTTTCAGCGGTCTTCGGCATAGTAATCGTCGCCCGGGCGTGCTGGGACAACACCGGGCTTCCCGCATTGCGGGACCGGTACCTTGAGCTGGTCTCCGAACGGGCGGACGTGTTGAACAACAGAACCGCCGGGCCCGGTGCGCACCACGCCGCCTCCTACGCCCGCCGGCTCACTCTTGCAGTCGCCGACCCCAGGCTCGGTATTCGCACATCCGATGCCAGCTGGCTCCGTCAGGTGAACCGTTTGCGGCAGTCCCGCCCAGGCAGCAGCCAGCGGCAACGCGCTGCCGGGGCCCTGGCACAGCTGCTGAAGCGTCCTGCCCTGGTTTCCGAGCAGGCAGAACTCGTCGGTGCAGCGCTGCGGCAGGTGGAGGCCGCGGTCACGTCTGCGGACAGCCTGAAGGAACTGGCAGCCACGAGACGGCTCTATTCCCAGTCAGCGGGCCAGTTGCTTCGAACCGGCGCCACCCGCCGTTTCCTGGGAGTGTTTCTTCCCGCGATGGCGAAGTACCTCGATTTTGTTGGCCGCGGCAGCGCACTCGGGCTGGCGGTCGGCGTACTCCTGTCCGGTGGCCTGATCACCGAAAGTCCCTTAGTAGGGGTGCTTACAACCCTCTGCGGAGTCGGCGGGGCCATCATCTATACCGGGCTCGCAATCCGGTGCGACGCCCGGTCCTGGCCGGTGCGTGACGGTCTTCCCCACGCGCTTCGCCGCACGTATCCCGAAGCTTCATTCCTGCTCCGGCTGGCCCTGACTGTCACGGCGGTCCTCCTCGCCGTTGCGATTGTGCGGCTGTAGCCACGCCGCACGCCCGTCGCAGCCCGCCCGAATTACGCCTAAGAAATTCGTGCTAATTATTCGCGCCTAGGGGTGGTACGTTCGGATCTCGGGCACGATCCAATCCGGCACCAAGCACGGGAGGAACCATGACTGACCATGTAGCACCCGTATCCGACTGTTCGGTCCACAACTGCGACTTCAACCACGACGGCTGCACGGCCTATGCCATCACCGTCGCCGGCGCCAAGGACCACGCCAGCTGCGCAACGTTCATTGATACCTCCGCCACGGGCGGACTCCCAAAGGTCCTGGCGACCGTGGGCGCCTGCCAGCGTGAAGAATGCCGTTACAACGACCACCTGATGTGCGACGCGCATGACGTGCGTGTGGGACCGGGTGCCGAGCTGGCAGACTGCCTCACGTACCAGCCGCGTTGATTCCTTCACCCCGGGAGGCCCCTTGACCGCCGCGCTGCTTGGCTGGGACCCCGTCTGGCCGGAGGTATGGCAGCCCGATTACCAAGCGGCGGCAGCCGGCGCAGCGGAGTCCGGATTCTTTCGCGCGGTGTGGGACATCTCCGGGGCTGCAGAAGAACTCGAAGCGGGCGCCGATGTCTGGTTCACCGTTCCCGGTGAGCGCGCGGGCGTGGCCGGCCACGGCGTTGTTGTGTCCTCGCCGTACGGGTTCCATGACGAGGACCGCCGTGGCCAAAGGGATCAGCCCGTCTTGGTCGACATCGATATAGATGCTTTGCTGCCCCTGGAGGAACACATTCCCCTGGTGCATCTGCCTCCCGTGCTCGCCGGGCTTTGTCCCGGCGGCGGTGACCTCACCATCCTGGACAGCAGCACGGAAACCGATCTGCGTCATGCCTGGGCCCGGAACGTCAGCAGCACGAACGGGCTGGGCCCGGCGCTGCTTCCGGGATCGCTTCCGCAGGCGGCCGTGCGCTGGTCACTGACCAGCCGCTACGAATCAGACCCGGACGCCGCACGGATCGCCCTGGCGCACTACGGGCCGTCCTGTTCGGTCTGCGGATTTGATCCCGAGACGGTGTTCGGCCGCGAAGGCGCCGGCATCATGCAGGTGCACCACATAGTGCCGGCCAGGCTGGTAACGGATGATTACGACCTGGACGCCGCGGTGGACCTGGTTCCGCTGTGCGGAAACTGCCATGCAATGGCCCACTCCGGTTTTCCAGACCCATTCAGCCCGGCTGAGCTCCGGGCAATGCTCGCTGCGCAGGGAGTATCTCCCCATGCCGCACATGTGGCATCCCCGGGTCCTGAACAGCTGCGCGCCGAGGCTGATGCCCGTGCCCTCCTCGGCCTCGGCGGCCGGGAAAACGACTGGGCTGCCCGCAAGGCCGCAGACTAGACTCGGAAATCACCATGAGCACTCCGAACAGCAGTTCCAAGACCGTGCGCATCGACGCATGGCTATGGGCCATCCGCGCCTACAAGACCCGCTCCGCAGCAACAGCCGCCTGCCGGGCCGGGCATGTGAAGCTGAACGGCAACGCAGCCAAAGCTGCCCAGCCCGTCCAGCCCGGGGATACCATCCGTGTGCGCCAGCCAGGGTTTGAACGGATCCTGGAAGTCCGGGGCCTGATCGCCAAACGCGTCGGCGCCGAGGCGGCGTCGCACTTCTATACCGACCACACTCCTGAACGCCCCGCCGCGCCGGCACTGGGCATACCGCAGCGGGACCGCGGTACCGGGCGCCCCACCAAGAAGGACAGGCGGGAGCTCGAACGGCTCCGGGGAGCCCGCTAGACGCGCGCTAACCCGGCACAATGCTGCGACCGCATTTCCGCCGGTGCAGGCGGGCGGTCTAATGGCGGCGGGATTCCGCCGCACAGGAGCGGCACAGGCGGCGCTCACCGACTTCGCCCTGGTCACAGACCTGCAGCGTCGGACGGTTGAACTCCCAGGTCCGCTGTACCACCTGGCACCACGCCGAGTGGAAGACAGTGCCCCGACGGGTGATGTAAACCTGGCGGTCTCCCAGTACCGGCCGCTGTGGCATCTGCTGCCGGCGGCTGGCATGTACCCATCGGATCCCCGCAGGCGCCCCGGCCTGCGGAGTCAGCACATCGTTGGACGTTCTCCTGCGTGAAAGTGTGTTGTAAGTCCCCATGCGTGCAAGCTTAGGAACCCGTCCCGCAAGTTCAGCCCAAGATACGCACAGTTCTTGCGCAAGTTCTGCGCGCCCGTGTGGCTGCCGTGCCTAGGGTGCTAGCCTCCCAACCCCCATTCCCCGGTTCCCTGCCGTATCCCAGCTTCAGCGGCTATCCTGTCCGCATGCTGAAGAGAGTAGCCCGCAGGATTGCTGCGGCAGCACTTGTTCTTTTCGCCCTCGGTTCAGGTCTGGCGGTCCTGGGTGTCTATGCCCTTCTCTCCTTCGCTGCATGGGCCATCTGGGGTGCTGTGCCTCCGGGATATACGTTTGTACTGGCGTTCGCCGTGCCTCCGCTTGGCATAGCGGCGCTAACCGGTTTGGGCATCGGCGCGGGCAAATCCGCCAGACTGCTCCGGGCTCGCCGGAACCGCTTGTCCCGGGCTGCCGCTGCAGCCTCGTCCCTGGAGGCCGCACAGCTGCGCCGCGACGCAGCACTGGTAGCGTGGTCGCGCTATGAAACCGATGTTTCGCTGCTGATCGAGTACCCGGTCATGACCGACTACACGGATCCGGTGATCCGTGAGGTCATCGTCGCGATGCAGGACATCCGCGAAGCTGAGCGGGACGCTGACCCGGCACGCCTGCACCTCGCCGTCGACCGTTTTGAAGTGGCGTTCAAGACCGCTGAAAACTACGCCCGCCGCTGCGGGCAGTCCCGGCTGACGGACGCGGAGCGCAGCAAGCTGGCCACAGCCCGCGCATCCCTGAACCTGCTGCTCGACGGCAGTGCCTCACCTTCTGAGGTCGAAGGTGCCTACCGCAGCCTGCGGCGCTCGTTGCGCGGCATTATCGATCTGCCCGCACCGGCGGCCGCAGACCTGGACGCCCGTGCACGGGACGCCCGGCGGATCGGTGCCCACAAGGTAGCTTCCTAGGCTTCCGCGGCGGGAACCCGGAGTTCTCCCGCGGCCACGAAGGCAGTGGACGAGCCCGGATCAATTTCTGTCAGTCCCGCATCCACGATGAGGGGCCCGTTCCCGGGGTGCCGGGCCAATTCGCGGAACCGTTCCCCCGGCAGTTCGGCAACCAACGCCGCAGGGCATTCAGCGAACCCCGCTGCCTGTTCCGGTGCCAGCTCCAGGTACCAGGCCAGCAGCGCGTGGGCGGCCTGCGCCGCCGCCTTTCCCGTGGACATGGCCAAGTCTTCATTCAGCACAATCAGAGGCGCACCGGGCTGAGCAGGCGCGGGTTCGGCTGCCGGCAGCTGCGTACCTGATACCTGCAGGGAACGCAGTGCACGCGGCATGTCCGCGTAGCGCTGGGGTTCGAATGCCGCAGCCTCGGCCTTGCCAATAACAACCGTGCCCGAAGGCGCCCCGGCGGTGAGCTTCGCAAAAGGTTTGGGACCGGCCCGGCGCACGGTCTTGGTGAACCGTCCGCGGACCCAGTCCAGCCATGCGTCGTCACTGTTCCTGTGCGCGAACGCGAGGACGCAGGCTACGGCAGCAGCGGCCACAGCATCACGATGCGCCGCTGGATCCTCCTTGTCCACGCGCAGAAGGATGGGCTGGACGGTATCGCTGGGTTCCACTCCCCCAGTTTCCCATGCCGTGTCCCCGCCCCGCGGACAGCCCGCCGGCAGGCCCGGCTACCATGAGCGGGTGAGTGTTGAACAAGCTCTTCTCGGCTTTACTGCCGTTGCCGTCCTGCTGACCATCATGCCGGGCCTGGATTCTGCCATGGTGCTGCGGTCGGCCATCAGCCAGGGCCCGAAGCACGCCGTTGCCACGGGACTGGGCATTAACACCGGTGCCTTCGCCTGGGGCGCCGCCGCCGCTGTGGGTATTTCCGCACTGCTCACCGCTTCAGAGGCTGCCTACACTGCGCTAAAACTCGCGGGAGCCGTCTATATGCTGTGGCTGGGTTCTTCTCTGCTGTGGAAGTCCTTCCGGCGCCGTCATCTCCCGGTTCCCGTGGACGGTGTTCCGGCACCGGCCGGTGAACGGCTGGCAACAGCGTGGGCCAAGGGGCTCGGCACCAACCTGCTCAACCCCAAAGTGGGGGTCTTCTATATTGCGATGATTCCGCAGTTCATGCCTGCCGGGGTCTCGCCCCTGCTGATGGGCCTGGCCCTCGCCGGAATCCACGTGCTGTTGAGCGTTGTCTGGTTCGGGCTGATCATTTCGGCCGCTCATCTGGCCCGCAAGGCCCTGCAGGCTCCGCGGTCGGTGAAGATCACGGACCGGCTGACAGGACTCGCCCTGCTGGGCTTCGGCACGTCCCTGGCCATAAAGCACTAGCGCCGTCCCGGCGGTAACAAAACGGCATCGCACCCCCTATGTGCGTCTGACTAGGGCAGACGTCACCCCACACCTCCTGCTAGGTCTGGTGGGACGGAGCAAAGACGCTTCGCCCCCACGAGACAAGGAGCAATACATGAAGTACCGCCTGCTGCCCGTTTTTGCCGCGGCTGCCCTCCTGGTCACCGGATGCACAGCCTCCGCGTCAGAGGAGCCGCCCGCCTCCGCTGACGAATCCGGCACCGATTCCCGGCTGGCTGAGATCACCGAGCGCGGAACACTGCAGGTCTGCACCACCGGCGACTACCGGCCCTTCACCTACAAGGATCCGGACACCGGTGAGTGGAGCGGGATCGATATTGCCATGGCGCAGGACCTCGCAGCCAGGCTGGACGTCGACGTCGAGTTTGTGCAGACCAGCTGGAAAGACCTGATGCCCGATTTCCTGGCCGGCTGTGACATCGGAGTGGGCGGTGTGTCCATCTCCCTGGCCCGCGCCGAGCAGGCGTTCTACACGGACCCGGTCCTGGACGACGGCAAGACCCCGATCACCCTCTGCGGCAAGGAAGAGCTCTACGACACCGTGGAGGAGATCAACACTCCGGGCGTCCGGTCCATCACCCCGATTGGGGGCACGAACGAGATCTTCGCGGACACGCACTACCCCGACGGCGAGATCATCCGTTTCGAGGACAACAACACGATCTTCGATGAAATCGTCGCCGGCAGAGCGGATGTGATGACCACCGACGCCGCTGAGGTGAAGTGGGTCGCCAACGAATACCCGGAGCTCTGCGCCGTGGACCCGGACAACCCGTTCAATTTCTCGCAGAAGGCCTACCTGCTGCCGCTCGGGGACACGGTGTTCCAGGAGTACGTCAACCAGTGGCTGAACCTCGCCGAGAATGACGGCACGTACGACGCTGCCAAGGAACCCTGGTGGGGATAGCTAGCTGCCCTGGGTCCAGGTGCTGCCTTCGGTGAACGGGTTGAAGAGCAGCCGGCCGAACATCGCCAGCCGGGCCGGCTGCCCTTCTCCGCCCTCGTCCAGGCGCTGAATCACGTAGCGATAGAGCTTTTCCTGAAGTACGTGTGCTTGGCCTTCAGTGAACGGACCGTGTGCCAAGGCGCCGATCTGCTTCTCCAGCTCAGGCAGGCTCTCCAGTCCAGGTTCATCCGGTGCCATGGCGATGCCAAACGCAACGTCAAGAAGGACGCTGGCCTTCTCGGCACCGGTCGAGTCGGGATCGGCTTCCACTGTCTGCAACGTTCGTTCCGCCGCGGCCCGCGCCGGCCCGTAGGCCTCCAGCCTGAGCAGGAAGTTCACGAGGGCCGTGCCGGATTCATACCCGCTAACCGGGCCGGCAAGCCACTCCTGGAGTGCGTGCCGGCACAAATCGTCACCGGCCAGATACAGGAACTGCGCTGCATAGCCGGCGACGTCGCTGCGCTGGCAGCGTTCGGGATGACTCGTTCCCCGGGGGAACCCGCCGAGGGCCGCCATGGCTACCTGGCGCACGTCTTCGGCCAATTCCCGGTCCTCGTCCCGTTTCTTCAGGGATCCGAACTCATCACAGTCCGAAATTTCCTGGAAGTACCAGTACAGTTCCCGCATCAGATATGGCACCCATGCGCTGCCCGGACCATACTCCTCGACCGCGAGGAAGAATGCCCCGGTAAGGTACATGGGGTCCAGGGGCCGGCGGTGGTCCCATCCGGCGTCGTAAACGTGGACTGCCACCTCGCGGTCGTGGTTAAGTGCGGGAACAGATTCAGCGAATTCCCAGGCCCTTTCGCACAATGCCCGGCCTTCACCCGTCTCTCCGTAGCCGGCGTACACCTTGGCGGCCTGAAGCACGGTCATGATGTACAGCTTTGGCTGCGGTATCCCCTGACTTTCCATAGCGCGGATCGTATGAATAAGATCAGCGGGCTCCTGCAGAGGTCCCCCATAGTTTTGATTCCCCATCGGGAAAGGGTACCGCTGCCTGCGCGTTTACTGCTCGCGATAGGCCTGATGCGGCCCCGCCTGCCCGGAACAGCTCCACTCACGCTTAAAAAACAGGTGCCGGCCCGGAGCCGGTGACTCCACCCCCATGGAAATCACCGGCTTCGGCCCGGCGCTTGAGTCTGTGCGTTGTTCCACATTGAGAATAGCGAACATTGACATTTGGCTGCGCCGTTTTAGGACACAAATGGATATCAAAAACGGGTCGGTGGTCCGGTTTTTCCATAGACCCTTTCCAGCCTTGTCATCGCCGCCGCGCATCGAGCCGGCGGACGGACTCGCGCACAGCACCGTGCAGCATGATCTCCAGATCGCCGACCACGCGGTAAGGGTGTTCTTCCATGCCCTCTGCGACCCATCGCAGCACCACGGCAAGCACGGCCGAGGTGTAGAAGTCCACCACCAGCACACGGTCCCCGGGGTCTGCCGGCCCGCCGCCGTCCTGGTCCATCACAGCCTCGGTGATGGGGCGCATCTGCCTAAACAGGAAACGCTCCAGCCCGGGCTGTCCCACCCCGTTGAGCACCCCCAGCGTCGACGAACGGTTCTCGCGCATGTAGAGCAGCAGCCGCACCAGCCCGTCCGCCCAGCCCACCTCCGCCGCGAATGTGCGGACCTGCCGGGCTACCTCTGTCTCGAACACCCAGACGGCAAGCTGCCGCACATCCGGGAAATGGTAGTAGAACGCCTGCCGCGTCAGCCCGCAGTCCCGTACCAACTCGGTGACTGTCACCTTGTCGAGGGGCTCAGTTCGCAGACGGGCCTTGAGCGCGGCCGCGAGAGCTGCTCGTGCATCCGTAGAACGCTTCGCCTGGGACGCCTCATCGGTCATGCCTGAAGGTAACACCGCGCCTGACTGGACACATCGCACCACCTGTCTAATGACCCGGGGCGCGGGCGTTTTTACCTTTAATCCGAAGGCACAAATTACACCGGGCTGCTAAGGAGAGGTCCCTAGATGTTCTTGTACGAATCGATTCCCTGGTACTCCTGGGCGATGTTCGGCGTCGTCCTGGTTGGCCTCATTGCGCTCAATGAGGTGACACGGCGCTGGAAGTGGGCCGGTCTGGCCTTCTTCGTGGCGCTGCCCATCCTGCTGACCGTCTTTGTGTGGCCGACGACGGCCGGAGACGGATCGTCCACAGGTACCTGGTTCCACTGGGTGAAGGTGTACTCGGCGCTCCTTGGGTGCCTGGGCTTTATGCTGATCCGGTACGTCCCGCGCCTGGCGAAGAACCGCTGGATGCTTCTGTTCCCTGCGCTGATCCTGGCGATCAACATCGCCGAGGCAGTCATCCGCGACTTCGAGGTGGCGGGCCTGCAGGGCATGCACGACGGCGTGTTCATGGTCGGCGGTCCGTGGAACTACATGAATGCCATTGCCGGCATCCTGAACCTGCTCACCATCTGCGGCTGGACGGGCATCATCGTCTCGAGCGACAAGTCGAAGGACATGATCTGGCCTGACATGATGTGGTTCTGGATCGTCGCCTACGACCTGTGGAACTTTGCCTACGTCTACAACTGCGTCGGTGACCACTCGTTCTACGCCGGTGCGGCACTGCTCATCTCCTGCACCATCCCCGCGTTCTTCATCAAGAAGGGTGCGTGGCTGCAGCACCGCGCCCACACCCTTGCGCTGTGGATGATGTTCACCATGGCGGTCCCGACCTTCGTAAGCACCTCGCCGTTCGCCGTCGAGTCCTCACACAACCCCACCGCGCTGTTCGTCGTGTCGGCCATCTCCCTGGCGGCCAACATCGCCGTCGCTGTCTACCAGGTGTTCACCATTCTCAAGCGGCACCGCAACCCGCTGCGCGACGAGCTGTACACCCACCTGCCCCAGTACCAGGAAGTGCGCAGCGCTAACCTGCCGAGCGGTTCTTCGGCCGGTCTGCCCGGGTCCCACGGGACGGACCGAACGGTCACCGTCTAAGAACGCGATGCCACCGGCTCCGGCCGGTGCCGCAGACACCATGCGCCGTGGTCGAGCCTTACCGGCTCGGCCACGGCGCTGCTGCGTAGGGGGCACCGTGCCAAGATCATTTCCCTGCGGACCACAGGCTTCACGTGTGTTTACTGCACCCGTGTCAGAAAGGTCAGGGTTGGCCGGCTGGTACCCAGCTGCCGCTCGCCGCGTTCGGACCCTAAGCGGGCCGGCCGGGCGATAACAACCCCCTGCGGGAGGTTAGGGCCCCTTTGGGCAGAAACAGCCTGTGGCTTTGAGATCAGGCCCGGGCCTTCGCTAGCGTCGCCGGTGCGATGGGGGATCGTCCTCGAAAGCCGAAAGGAACGCATGCGTTGTGGTTGGCCCGATGAGTAAGCAAATGGGACAGACCAGAGACGAGAGACTCTACTGGTGGTCGCAGGTGTTGCGATGGCGACCCAGCTGCGCGAGTCGAAGAAACGGAAACTGGCCCTCTGGATACTCTCCGGTGTCCTGGCCGTCATCGGTCTCGTGCCGTTCGTCCTGAACCGGCTTGGGCTCTCGGAGTTCTCCACCGTGCAGACGACCTTCGGGTAGTCAGCACCACAAAGAGCAGGTCCCGCCGGTATCGGCGGGGCCTCTTTTTTTGCCTCTATTCGTCCACAAGAAAACCCCTTCTGATCGGGCGTGATGCCTGATCAGAAGGGGTTGCATGGAGCCCCCTGCCGGATTCGAACCGGCGACCCCCTGTTTACAAGACAGGTGCTCTGGCCAACTGAGCTAAGGAGGCGTGGACCGGATCGCCCGGCCCTGCGCCGTCGTTATCCACAAACAACAAAACAGCGCTAGACAAGATTAGCCCAGCACACCCGCCGGAACGAAACCAGGTATGGTTCGTTCCGGCGGACGCGGCTGGGGCGAAGCAGGATCTAGGAGGAAGCCTCTTCGTTGTTCGCGTCGATAGCGGTCTGGACCGTTTCCACGAAGGAGTTCAGGTCTGCCTCGGAACCGTTGACGTAGACGGTGGGGGTGCCGCCGACTTCGGCTGCGCGGGCCACGGCGTCAGCGTACTTGACGTAGGTGCGGAAGCCGTCGTTCTCGATGCAGTCAGCGGCCTCGGTAGCGCCCACGGACTCGGCCATGTCCACCAGGGCAGCGTTATTGACTTCACCCGCGGCGTGCTGGGCGAAGATGGCCTTCATGAAGTCCCAGTAGGACTCGGGGTTGGTGTCGGCAACGCAGGCAGCGGCATTGGCGCCGCGGGAGGAGTAGTTGGTCGGCGAGTTGCGGTCCAGGAAGGCAACCGTGCGGTATTCAAGGGTGACCTCACCTGCGGCGAGCCAGGTCTGCACCTGGTCAGCGTACGTGGCGGAGAAGTCGGCACAGTGAACGCAGTTGATGTCCACGTACTCCACGATCTGGACCGGTTCGCCCGGAGCAGCGGCCTCTACGCCGGCGGGAACGGTGTCGCCGGCTTCGTTGGTCGTGGTGGCCTCGGGGAGGTTATTGACGTCGACCTCTCCGGTGTCTGCAGGTTCAAGCGAGGTCGTGGAGGTCAGGGTGAAACCGCCGTTGATGTTGCCGTTCGCCGGGGCAGGACCGGCGTCGGGGATGTCTCCGCGAACACTGTTAATGACGATCACAGCAACGATGACGATCACGGCCACGATGCCCGCGACGATGCCCCAGCGGGTCAGCAGCTTATTGCGGCGCTCCTTCTTAAGCTGCGCTTCGCGCAGGGCACGTGCCTTCTCACGGGCAACGGCCTGGCGCTCGGCCTTGGTCTGCTTGGGGTTCCGGTCACTCATATTTCCTTCTGTCTCTCAAGCGGCCGCCCTCACGGCGGTATCAGCGTACACAGGGGTATCCAGGGACTACGATATCCCCGCTCCCCCACCCACAACGCCTTGAGTGGGTACAAAGGTTCCCCCGTTGGATAGAGTGGCGAACAAACAAGTCAACTTAGGAGTGCAAAAGGTGAACGCTGTTGCCGCTGAATCGAAGACTGAGAATTCAACGGACGGGTACGGCGATTACGACTTCATAGTGGTCTCCAACCGCCTGCCCGTGGACCGCGTAGCGGACAACGGTTCAGAGGGCAGTGACGAGTGGCGGCGCTCCCCGGGTGGCCTGGTGACGGCGCTCGCTCCGGTCATGGCAAAGGCCGACGGCGCGTGGGTGGGATGGCACGGCGCCCCCGATGAGACCCTTGAACCCTTTGACCACGAAAACATGCACCTGCGTCCGGTACCGCTGAGTGCCTCAGAGGTCGAGCTCTATTACGAGGGATTCTCCAATGCCACGCTGTGGCCGCTCTACCACGACGTGATCGCTCCCCCGGAGTTCCACCGAACCTGGTGGGATTCCTACCGCACGGTTAACCGCCGTTTCGCCGAAGCCGCAGCTGAAGTTGCTGCTGAAGGCGCCACGGTCTGGGTGCAGGATTACCAGCTCCAGCTGGTCCCGCAGATGCTCCGCAAGGCACGCCCTGACCTGAAAATCGGATTCTTCAACCACATTCCCTTCCCTCCGCTGGAGATCTTCGCCCAGCTGCCCTGGCGCAAGGACATCATTGCCGGCCTGCTGGGCGCCGACCTGATCGGCTTCCAGCGACCCAGCGACACCGCGAACTTCCTGCGCTGCGTCCGCCGCTTCGCCGGGCACTCGGTGCGCCAGCAGCAGGTCCACGTCACCACCGAGGACGGAGACACCTACGTGTCGCGGGCCGAGGCCTTCCCGATCTCCATCGACGTTGAGCAGATCACCAAACTCGCCCAGCGCGAAGACATCATTGAGCGCTCCAAGCAGATCCGGCGGGAACTGGGTAACCCGAAGGTGATCCTGCTGGGTGTGGACCGCCTGGACTACACAAAGGGCATCAGCCACCGCCTGAAGGCCTACGGCGAGCTCCTCGAAGACGGACGGATCAGTGTTGAGGACGCGGCACTGATCCAGGTTGCCAGCCCCAGCCGCGAACGCGTGGAACAGTACAGGCTGCTGCGCGAAGAGGTAGAGGGAACCGTCGGCCGGATCAACGGCACTTACGACACCATGTCCAACACCGCCATCCGCTACCTCCACCACTCCTACCCGGTGGAGGAGATGGTGGCGCTGTACCTGGCCTCCGACGTCATGCTGGTAACCGCACTGCGGGACGGCATGAACCTGGTAGCCAAGGAATACGTGGCAGCCCGGACTGAAAACACGGGTGCGCTGGTGCTCAGCGAATTCGCCGGTGCCGCGGACCAGCTCCGCCAGGCCGTACTGGTCAACCCGCACGACATCGACCGGCTCAAGGACGCGATCGTCTCCGCCATCCAGATGCAGCCGCGCGAAGCCCAGCGCCGCATGCGCCTGATGCGCCGCCAGGTACTGCAGAACGACGTCGAGCGCTGGTCGCAGAACTTCCTCAACGCACTGCGGCTGGAAGGCGAAGCCCAGTGATCACGATGGAACTGCGCACCGCGCTGGCCACACTGGCCGCCACCGACCATTTGCTGGTTGCCACGGACTTCGACGGCGTCATGGCAGCCCTCGTCGAGCATGCAGACCAGGCCCGGCCCCTGCCGGAAGCAGCCGCTGCCCTGCGTTCCCTCGCTGCCGTACCCCGGACGTCGACGGCGCTGATCTCCGGGCGCGCACTGGACAGCCTCCGCAGGGCTGCCAGTCCCGAGCCTGAAACCCTGCTGGTGGGCAGCCACGGGGCGGAAACGTGGACCGGGCCAAACGCTGCTCCCCTGCAGCTCACCCCGGAGCAGGCTGAACTCCTGGCCAGGGCCCGCACGGCAGTCACCTCAGTAGCGCAGGACGCTCCGGGCTGCTGGGTGGAAGACAAGCCTGCAGGCGTGGTGCTGCACACCCGCAGCGCCCCCGACGACGTAGCCTCCGCAGCCGTCGACGCTGCCCGCGCCCGTCTGGGCGAACTCGACGGAGTGCAGGTCACCGACGGCAAGCGGGTCCTGGAAGTATCCGTGGTGCATACCAGCAAGGGCGAAGGAATCCGCGCCCTCCGGGAGCTCACCGGTGCAACGGCCGTTTTCTTCGCCGGCGATGATGTCACAGACGAACGAGGGTTCGAGGCGCTGGAATCCGAAGACGTGGGAATTAAGATCGGCCCCGGGGACACTGCTGCCCCGTTCCGGGTCGATTCGCCCGCCGAATTCGCTGCAGTCCTGGAACATTTGCTCGAACTGCGCCGCGCCGCCGTCGAAAATTAACCGCCCGTACACCCGTTTTGCTTCTGTCCGCTGGACAGGCATGGCATACTTGCGGCAGTGAGCGAGCAAGTGGCGCTCATCACGCTGTTTTACAACTACACATCCACCCATTCACAACGGATCGTCGGGCACGTACCTGCCCGTGAAGGGAAATATCATGGCAACGGTAACGTTTGACCAAGCAACACGGCTGTACCCGGGCACCGAGCGCCCCGCAGTCAACAACCTCAGCCTCGAAATCGCCGACGGCGAGTTCCTGGTGCTCGTCGGCCCATCAGGCTGCGGCAAGTCCACCTCGCTGCGTATGCTCGCCGGCCTGGAAGACGTGAATTCCGGGCGCATCCTCATCGGTGACCGTGACGTCACCGATGTTCCGCCCAAGGACCGCGACATTGCCATGGTGTTCCAGAACTACGCCCTGTACCCGCACATGTCTGTTGCGGACAACATGGGATTCGCGCTGAAGATTGCCGGCGTCCCGAAGGAAGAACGGATGGAGCGCGTCCGCGACGCCGCCAAGCTGCTCGACCTCGAGGATTACCTGGACCGCAAGCCGAAGGCGCTCTCCGGCGGCCAGCGGCAGCGCGTTGCCATGGGCCGCGCAATTGTCCGTAATCCGCAGGTCTTCCTGATGGATGAGCCGCTTTCCAACCTGGATGCCAAGCTGCGTGTGCAGACCCGCACCCAGATCGCGTCCCTCACGCGCCGCCTCGGCGTAACCACTGTGTATGTCACGCATGATCAGGTGGAAGCCATGACCATGGGCGACCGCGTCGCGGTGCTGAAGGACGGCGTGCTGCAGCAGGTGGACACCCCGCGGAACCTCTACGACAAGCCGATGAACGTCTTTGTCGCCGGTTTCATGGGCTCCCCTGCCATGAACCTGCTGGAGCTTCCCGTCACCGAAGGCGGCGTGACGTTCGGCGGCACGGTGTACCCGGTGCCCCGCAGCATTCTCGACGCCGCCGCGGGCAACACCGTGACGTTCGGCGTCCGTCCGGAAGACATGGACGTTGCAGCCGAGGGCGAAGGCCTGAAGGTGGAGGTGGATGTGGTCGAGGAACTGGGTGCAGACGCCTTCGTTTACGGACACACTTTCCTGGACGGCCAGGAACATGAGATCACCGCCCGTGTGGATGCACGGAAGCCCCCGGCCAAGGGAGACAGCCTGTTTGTCCGGCCCAAGGCCGGCCACGTGCATCTCTTTGACACCAGCACCGGTGAGCGACTTGCTGACGAGGCATAGCCTTTAGCCCCAGTGTTCACGTGCGGTGACCTATCCCCTGATCTAGACTACTGGGGAAGGTCACCGCACTGGTTTAAACCCCCAGAGCCGATAGAAGGCGTGGATGCCCATGACAGATGCTGCGCGCGCCAACTGGCGTGATGAACCAACCAACTGGGATCAGCCGGGCAAACTTCCCCGGAGCCATGCGGAGGCGACCAAGGACCCTCTCGGCTCGCTGAACATCACCGCCGCGTCGATGGACCCGGCCCTGCTGGACCTCCCCTGGTCCATTCCGCTTGAGGAATGGCCCAAGGAGAACCTTGCTGCCCTTCCGCGCGGCATTTCCCGCCACGTCGTCCGGTTTGCACGGATGGGTGATTCGCTGATCGCGATCAAGGAAACCAGCGAACATGTGGCACGGCAGGAGTACCACATGCTCCGCAAGCTGCGGCGGCTGAACGTGCCCAGCGTGGCTCCCGTTGCCGTCATTACCGGCCGTATGGATGCCCAGGGTAATGAACTGGACCCGGTCCTTGTTACCCGCCACCTGCGCTTTTCGCTGCCTTACCGTGCCGTCTTCTCCCAGACGCTGCGGGAGGTCACGCTTACCCGCCTGATCGATGCCCAGGCGCTGCTGCTGGTCAGGCTGCATCTGGCTGGCTTCTACTGGGGCGATGTTTCGCTCTCCAACACGCTCTTCCGGCGCGACGCCGGCGCTTTCGCCGCCTATCTGGTGGATGCAGAGACCGGTGAGCTCTACCCGGAGCTGTCCAACGGACAACGTGAATACGATTTGGAAATTGCCCGTGTAAATATCGCAGGTGAACTCATGGACCTGGCCGAGGGCGGCCTCATCGAAGAGAACATCGATCCGCTGGCCACCAGCGAACGCATCATGGACAGCTACCGGAACCTCTGGGCGGAACTCACCGAGCAGGAGTCCTTCGAACTCGGTGAACGGTGGCGTGTGAACGCACGCATCCGTCGCCTCAATGACCTGGGGTTCGACGTCGACGAACTCACCATCCGCACCACCCCGGACGGCTCACAGGTACAGCTCCAGCCGAAGGTGGTCGACGCCGGCCACCACCAGCGACGACTCATGCGCCTGACCGGGCTCGATGCCCAGGAGAACCAGGCACGCAGACTGCTGAATGACCTGGACTCCTACCGGGCGGACAATCACCCGGACATGAATGAGGAACTTAGCGCCCACCTGTGGGTGACCCAGGTCTTTGAACCGATCGTAAAGGCCGTGCCGCGGGAGCTGGGCAGCAAGCTGGAGCAGGCAGAGGTTGTCCACGAGGTGCTCGAGCACCGGTGGTACATGTCAGAGAAGGAGAACCGCAACGTGCCGCTGGCTGAAGCAGTGCAGTCCTATCTGGACACCGTGCTGCGCCACCGGCGTGACGAGGCTGCCATCCTCCTCAACCCGGATACAACGACCATGCGCATACTGGAAAGCGGTGCCGCACCGGGATAAGTCTTTCGCACAGCAGGAAGGCCGGGCCCAAATGAACTGCTCCCCGAAAGTTGGACTGGCCAAATAAGATCCTAGGCCGCGAGGGCCTGAGCACGGTATTGCACCGGGCTCAGGCCCTCGAGCTTTGTCGAGATGCGTTCATTGTTGTACCAGCCGATG
>NZ_VULS01000019.1:0-9200 GCF_009696625.1 Arthrobacter sp. BL-252-APC-1A
CCCAACCCAGCTCAAATAAGGCTACCGCTGCCTCACGCTGCTCTTCCGACAATGAACTGCTGCTGTGCATAGAACTGCTCCCCGAGAGTGAACTGATTTCTCAGTCCAACTTTCGGGGAGCAGTTCACAAGGGGCGGCCGGGTCTCTTACATTTCAGCTAGGACGCAGGAGTCTCAGCAGGCTTTCCCTGCTTCTTCTCCGGCTTGAAGTCCACGCCGGCTTCCTTGCGCTGCTGGGCGCTGATCGGCGCGGGAGCGGAGGTCAGCGGGTCGTAGCCGCCGCCGGACTTCGGGAAGGCGATGACGTCGCGGATTGAATCGGCGCCGGCCAGCAGGGCCACCACGCGGTCCCAGCCAAAGGCGATTCCGCCGTGCGGCGGGGCGCCGTACTTGAAACCTTCAAGCAGGAAGCCGAACTGTTCCTGGGCGGTCTCCTCGGAAATACCCATGACCTTGAAGACGCGCTCCTGCACATCACGGCGGTGGATACGGATTGAGCCGCCGCCGATTTCGTTGCCGTTGCACACGATGTCGTACGCGTAGGCAAGTGCGGAGGCCGGATCCTTGTCGAAGGTGTCCAGGAACTCGGGCTTCGGGGAGGTGAACGCGTGGTGCACTGCGGTCCACTCGCCTTCGCCTGCTGCGACGTCGCCGGCTGCAACTGCTGCTGCGGCGGGCTCGAACATCGGGGCGTCAACAACCCAGACGAAAGCCCAGTCCTTCGGGTCGATCAGGCCGGTGCGGTGGCCGATTTCCACGCGGGCAGCGCCGAGCAGGGCACGGGCCTCGTTGGTCTGGCCGGCGGCGAAGAAGATGCAGTCGCCGGGATTGGCGCCGACCTTCTCTGCCAGGTGTTCGCGCTCAAAGTCGGTGAGGTTCTTGGCGACCGGGCCGGTGAGGGAGCCGTCTTCCTGAACCAGCACGTAGGCAAGGCCCTTCGCGCCGCGCTGCTTGGCCCATTCCTGCCAGGCATCCAGGGTGCGGCGGGCCTGCGAGGCACCGCCCGGCATTACGACGGCGCCGACGTACGGTGCCTGGAAGACGCGGAAGGTGGTGTCCTTGAAGAACTCCGTGAGCTCGGTCAGCTCCAGGCCGAAGCGCAGGTCCGGCTTGTCCGAACCGTAACGGGCCATTGCGTCCGCGTAGGTCATGCGGGCAATCGGGGTCTGGATCTCGACGCCGATCAGCTTCCAGAGTGCCTTTACGATCTGCTCGCCGAGGGCAATGATGTCGTTCTCTTCAACAAAGCTGGCCTCGATGTCCAGCTGCGTGAACTCCGGCTGGCGATCGGCGCGGAAGTCTTCGTCGCGGTAGCAGCGGGCAATCTGGTAGTACTTCTCGAAGCCGCCAACCTGCAGCAGCTGCTTGAACAGCTGCGGTGACTGCGGCAGGGCATACCAGGAACCCGGTGCCAGGCGTGCCGGGACCACAAAGTCGCGGGCGCCTTCCGGCGTCGAACGCGTCAGGGTCGGGGTTTCGATTTCAACGAAGCCCTCGTCGTGGAGCAGTTCGCGGGCCACGCGGTTGGCCTCGGAACGCAGGCGCAGTGCCGCGGAGGGAGCCGGACGGCGCAGGTCCAGGTAGCGGTGCTTCAGGCGGGCTTCCTCACCGACCTCAACATGCTCATCGATCTGGAACGGCAGCGGATCCGAAGTGTTCAGGATGACGACGTCGTCGGCAATAACCTCCACCTCGCCGGTGGCCAGCGCGGGGTTCTCGTTGCCCTCGGGGCGGCGCTCCACCTTGCCGGTGATCTGCAGGACGTACTCGTTGCGCAGGCCGTGGAAAACGTCCTCTTCACGGACGACGACCTGGGCCACGCCCGAGGCATCACGCAGGTCGAGGAAGGCGACGCCTCCGTGGTCCCGGCGGCGGGCTACCCAGCCGGCCAGGGTGACGGTCTGTCCAATATGCTCGGCCCTCAGGGAACCAAGGGCATGTGTGCGCAGCACAGCATTCCTTTCAACTACGGTTACTTGCGGAAAACACCAGTTTCCGCCCATTGTGAGTAAAGATCTTCTTTGAGTTTACCGGTGTTCCCCAAGCTTCCCGGCCAAGGGCTGACCGATCGGAGGCCCGTTTGTCCGGCAATGCTGCCACTGCCCGCCCGCTGGGGGGCTTCGACGCGACCACTGTCGGCATCGGTTCCATTGTCGGTGCGGGCGTGTTCATTGTCTTCCCTGCAGCCGTGGCCGCGGACGGCGGCCCGCTGACCGTTCCCCTGGTGATCGCCGCTGTCGTCGCCTATGCCTGCGGCGTCGCGGTTTTCCAAATCAGTGCAGCCCTTAATGAGGGCCAGGCAAATTACGACGACGGCGGTACCCGGGCCGCCCGGGTGATCCTTGGCCCCACCGCGGCTTTCGTCACCGGGTGGGTCTTTTTATGTTCCCGGCTGGCGGCCTCCGCGGTGGCAGCCCTGATGGTGGGCACGTATCTGGCGCCCGATTATGCTGTGGCGGTGGCCGTCGCGGCCGTAGCCGTGACCGCAGTGCTCAACCTGTTAGGGGCAACCCGCAGCGACTGGGTATCCCGGTTCATCGTTGCCTTCGTGATTGCAGTGCTTGCCTTTGTGGCCGTGGTGGCGTTCAACTCCGAGCTGCCGGCCGGCAACCCCAAGCTCGCTACGCTGCCCGAACCCGGTCTCGCCGGACTCCTTGAATCCTCGGCCCTGCTCTACTTTGCCTTCATTGGCTACGGGTACCTCGCCTCGCTTGGACCCCATGTCCGATCCCCCGGCAGAAACATTCCCCTGGCACTTCCGGCAGCAATCGCCGTCGTCCTGGGGCTGTATCTGGTCCTGGGCCATTCCCTGCTCAGCTACTTCGGCCCGGCCCGGCTCGCTGCCGAAACCACACCAATGGTGGTGCCGGTGGCCGACATGAGCGGCGGAGTGGGAGTCGGCGTTGTCCTGATCGCCGCGGCTGCCACCGGGCTGGGTGCATTGTCAGCGCTGAACTCCGGTTGTGCCCGGATCGGGGCGGCCATGGCCGCGGAGGGTGAGCTGCCTGCGCCGTTCGGGCGGAAGCGGTCCCTGCTCCGCGGCAGGCCGGAAATCCCTTGGGTTGGCGTGGTGGCCGGCGCCGCCGTCGTTATGGCTCTGGTGGTTGCATTCCCCTTGTCCACTCTGCTGGGCGTCGCTGCGTTCACCGGGCTGCTGTATGCCGGAGGTACCGCGGTGATTGCCTTTACGCTGCATAAACGCCGCTGGTACACGCCGCGGGTGCTGAATGTGGTCGGAATCGCCGGAACGCTGCTGCTGGCGCTCTCGCTTCCGCTGCTGGACATCTCGCTGGGGCTGATGGCCGTTGTTGCCGGCGCTGTGGTGCGGCTGACGTTCCGCCGCGGGCGCGGCGATGCACGCGGCGGACCGGTCAGGCCGCCTGACTAGTCGATCCCCTCCACCAGGAGCCAGGCCTCGACTTCGGCCAGCAGCTCGGCCTTACGTTCAGCAGAAGCGAACGACGCCGTAATCGAGTTCTCCGCGAGCCTGGCCAGCTGGGCGGGGTTGAGGTCGAACGTTTCGCGCAGGACGGCAAAGTTGTCGTCAACGTAGCCGCCAAAGTACGCAGGGTCGTCGGAGTTCACCGACACCTTGAGCCCCTGTTCGAGCAGCAGCGGCAGCGGGTGGCTCTCCAGTGAATCGACGGCCTGCAGGCGGACGTTGGAGAGCGGGCAGATGGTCAGCGGAATCTGGTCGCGTTCAAGCCGTGCCACCAGCTCTGGGTCATCCATGCAGCGGATACCGTGGTCGATCCGGTCCACCAGCAGCAGGTCCAGTGCCTGCTCAATGTAGTGCGACGGACCTTCTTCCCCGGCGTGGGCCACCAGCTTCAGGCCGGCAGCACGGGCCTGCTCGTAGAGCGGGACAAAGTCCTCCGGGGGGTTGCCCAGCTCGGCTGAGTCCAGGCCGATCCCGATGATGGGCGCGTCCATGGCCAGCAGGTCGGCGAGGACCCGTAACGCTTCCTCCTGCGGACGGTCGCGCAGGAATGCCGCGATCAGCGCCGTAGAGATTCCGAACTCAGTTTCGGAGTTTTTCAGTACGGACGCCACTCCCCCGATGCAGGTTTCAAGCGCGACTCCGCGGGCCAGGTGGGCCTGGGGATCCACCATCATTTCAACGTGACGCACCCCGGCGGCAGCTGCGCGGGCAAGGTAGGCGCGGGTCATGGCGGCGAAGTCGGCTTCGGTGCGCAGCACGTCCATGTTGGCGTAGTAGAGGTCCAGGAAGGACTGCAGGTCCGTGAACTCGTAGCGGGCACGGAGCTCATCCAGGTCCGCGTAGGGCAGCTCGATGCCGTTGCGGGCAGCCAGTTCAAAGATCAGTTCCGGCTCCAGCGTTCCTTCAATGTGCAGGTGGAGTTCGGCGCAGGGCAGCTTGCTCAAGACGGTCCTCTCAAAGGTTTCGGGCGGGCGCGGCGTGCCGCTCCCTCCCTTTCAGCCTAGGATGCCCGGACTGTCCAAACCATTCCGGCCCGTCCCTGCCTACGCGTGAGATTGGCTACTGCAGGGTGTGTTCCGGCCCGGACAGCCAGGCGATGATGTCCGCTGCCGGACGCCGGGGCGCGCTCCGCCAGCCGGTGCCCGCCCACAGGTGGAGGGTATCGGCGTCGCCCGCTTTTCCGGCAGCCTGGCGCAGTTCCCGGGTGAGGTGTGTTCGTTGGTCTTGCCCGACCCGACCAAATACATCATCAGACCCGACATGCGTTCACCGCGCACCACGTTCGGAATCATTGCCCGAAACCCAGTCCGTCGAGAGCCCGGTCAATCCGGACAGCAACCTCCCGGACCTTCTTCACCGTCGCCGCGGTCTCGGCCTGGATCTCTCCTGAGGCATTGGTGGCCCGGGCAATCTGGTTCACGTTATTGGACACCGCGGCCAGCAGCCGGTGAAGCGCAAAGAGCTCAGCCATGGCCTGCTTGCGTTCCGTAGGTGTCTCACCGGCAGCTGATGCCAGGGCTGACTCAACGAGGAGCCGGGGAACAGTGACGTGCTGGGCCTCAGCCAGACGCAGCAGCTGCGCTTCCTCTTCCGGGGTCACCTTCACCCGGTGATCGTGCTGCCGGCCGCCCTGCACATTGGCACGCCGGCGGCGGCCAAACAACCGGCCCTCGGACGGATGCCCCATGCCACTCCCCTGCCTCTCGGCCCAGCGCAGCGACCCCGCCCCTGCGGCGGGGACCACACGCCCAGTGTGACCCACGACCGGACACACGTCCACAGTGGCAAGCGACTTGGGGGACCTAAGTCTATAGCTTGCTCCGCGAACAAACGCTGCAAGCGTTCCCGCGGCTCTACCGACTTCGGGGAGCTTCGCTCCTGCCACATTGACCGGCTGCGCCGTTCCGTTTCGGCGTTGGAGGGTACTGTCCGCCCTTCTCTTGGCAAGCCTGCACCGGCGGCTTTCGCGGCATATCCTCACTCGCTTCGCTCCCTCCGGTATTCCACGCTCCCCCGGCTCCGGCTGGCCAATTCACTTCGCGGCCAAGAGGTGACGGCTGTGCCGAAAGGAACGGTGGCCAAGACAAAAAGGAGCAAACCCGTGAAACAGCTCATCACCCCGGAACAAGTAGCCCACAAATACGGCGTCACCATTCAGGAACTCACGGAATGGCGGCGCCGGAACATCGGCCCGGACTACTACGTACTCGGCACACGGGTCATCCGCTACACGCCCGAACACGTCGAACGGTGGTTCCGCGATCCGGCGAACTCACGCTGGCATGACTTCCCGGCAGAGGCTTTCACCGAAGGCCTCGGAGAGAACGACGCTGACTGGTTGAGCGTCGAGGTGCATCGTCCGCTCACCTGGTGGCGTGCAACGCCGGAACAGCTGGGCGCACGGGTGGCTGATCCCGACCACGGCGCGTTTCCCCGCTGGGAGTCCTACGACCAGGACTGGAAGGCCATCGGAAGGACCATTCAGGACGTCGGTGATGTCCTAGCTTCAGGGGTCTCACCGGCCGGTCCTGGCCCGGATGGAAGTCCGGATCCGTGTGCACGATCCCGGACTGTCAGATCTTGAACTCAAGATCGTGCGGTCATGGTTCGGTCCTGGCGAAGCAGTAACGATGGACCCCTGGGACAGCGGATGGTCCGACGGCAGACACAGAACGTGGCATGCCGCAGCAGCGTCCAATGCCGGCGTCCTGCTTCCCATCCGAGGCAACATCCTCGGGTTCGCCAACGCCGCTGACATTCCCCTCCTCGGCGACAACTGGAGCGAACAATTTCGCGCCGGTCTGCAGCGCCTGAAGCAACAGACCTGGGTGGATCAGACGGACCCAGTAAACCGACAGTTCCAAGAGAGTCTGGTACTCGCTGCCGCCGGAAGAATCCCACCGGTTGTGCCGTCAGCAATGGCTCCCGCTCGGGGATCGCTGCCAGCTTATGTGGAGGCGAGTTTTCCTTCCGTTCTCGACGGACCAAGCCCACAGAACGCACCATACTCAGCACCTTGTGACTCTCCGGTAACCCGTTCTTATCGGGGTGTCTCCGAAGGAACGGGCCATGACCGCTAGACCGTTCGCAGAGGGATTTCCCATGTTCGATGAGAAGCAGAATCCGTGCTGCTCTGTTGCCGGACTTCTGGCGTAGTTAGTGTGTCGGGCATGGCAGCCATTGATCTCGAAACGACGCAGAATCAAGCTCGTAAACTCCTGGATTCCCGGATCGCCTCCGTGACTGAACTCGTGAAAGCTCGGCAGCGCCGAGACGAGCTTCTGGACCAGATGAAGGAAGCTGAACGGGAGAACAAGCGCGCGTACACCCGCGCCATCCGGGACGGATGGAGCGAGGACGAGCTGAAGAAGCTAGGCCTCGACGAAACCGGTGGGCGTCGGGGTGCCCGAAGAACGGTCAATTCATCGGCTACATAGCAGCAAGGTGGGTCGATGCCCTGGACGCGGCCTGCGGAGCACACCGGCGTTGCTGTGCGGACTCTGCAACGCTGGCAGCTCGGATTGAGACGGGTCAGCTCGCGAGAGCACCTCGCCGCGATAAGGGATCGAAGCGCACTGCCGCCGAACTGGCAACTGTTGTGATTGGAGAAACGATGCGAAAACTCACTTACTACGTCGCCGTCAGCATGGACGGGTTCATCGCGGGGCCTTCCGGTGAATTCGACCGGTTCGTCTCCGAGGGAGACCACGCTGCGGGGATATGGCAGAAGTACCGCGGTACCGCGCCGACCGACCTCGCCGAGGCGGCGGGTCTCTCCGTCGAGCGCGGCCCTTTCGATACGGTACTCATGGGCTGGAACACGTACGCAGTCGGCCTGCCAGACCTCCCTAGTCCTTACCGCCACCTCCGCCAGATCGTGTTCACCCGCGGACACGAGTCACCAGAAGGCGCTGCCGGCGTCGAATTCACCGATCGTGATCCTGTCGAGGTCGTTCGTGAATTGAAGGCCGAGGACGGCGCAGGCATCTGGCTGTGCGGGGGCGGGATCCTCGCCGCGGCGCTGGCCGATGAAATCGACCGTCTCGCACTCAAACTCAACCCGGTCCTCTTCGGCCACGGCATTCGCCTGTTCGGCGACCGGCGCTACGATCCGGCATCCTTGCGACCGCTCGCCATCACTCCATACGAATCGGGTGTCGTACTGGCCGAATACACGCAGGAACGATGACGCCGCAGCACATTGAGCGGAACCGGTTGCGGGCGATTTCTCTCCCATACACCCGCCAGGTTGGGCGAGCCGCGCCGCAATCTCTCTCCCCCCACACACACAACTCCGCACGGGTGTCGCTGTCAGCAGACTGCGGCGGCATAGTTCTGAATTAGAGAGAGAAGAGGTCCTCACCGTCTGTGTAGAACTTCACCGCTTCGTGATCCAGCTCCAGTCCCAGCCCGGGATTCGCTGGGATGGCGAGGCATCCCTCGCTGTCGAGAAACCACCGGGTCGCCACGGGGTAAGTGCGGGCGGCTGATTACGTTTTGCCCGCTACCGGGTCCACTGGATACCGCTGTCCCGGTGAAGGATCCTTTAGCGGATGAAAGCCTCAAGCGAGAGCTGGCGCGCGATGTCGCGTGCGCACCCTTCCGTTGAGCGATAGGTGGTGTCGACCTCGACGTCGTAGTCAACTCCGTCGTGCACGCTTAGGGCTTGCTGTCGAGCCATCCCTTCCACGCGGTCGACGCGTCGTGCCTCGCGGGATGCGGCGACGTCCGGGTCGCAGCGCACCGCCACCCAAATCAGCTCCACATCGCTGAAGGCTGACCGCAGACGATCCTGACCCGCTCCCCCTGACAGAAGGACCTCATCGAGGATCAAGTGGGCTCCCGCGCGGGCCATATCGCTGAGTCCGGTGTACCAGCTGCGTTCCAAGGCCCGATGCTCAGCACTGAAAGTGATGGTGCCGTCCTGCTCGAAGGTGATTCCCGCACGCGGACTGTCACCCCCGGCAGGAAGTGCGTCGATGAAAGTGTCGACGCCGAAAGTCAACCAAATGCCTGGGAGGATTTCCTGAAGAGCCCGAGCAATTGAAGACTTGCCGGAGCTTGAGCCGCCGTTCAGTATGATCACTTGGGGATTCTGATTGGTAGACACCCGTCGAGCCTAGTACGGAAATTGAGGATTGAGGCACGCCCGCAAGCCGGTCGTCATACGGGCACCCGATCAACTCTCGCAAACGATGTGCCCGCTAAGGGATCCTTCAGCGGGTGCCCTGCGTTGCTCCCTCATGTTTGAGCGGTCAAAGATCAAGCCGACCCCTAGAAGTTGGCAGGGCATTGTCATTGATGGGGAATGCCTGCGATGACCTGATAGTCCGCATACGTGATCCCTGGGCCTTCCAGATCAGCTAGGTCAGGGCCACTCGGACTCGCTCCAGGGCACTGTGTGGATATTTCGTACAACCCATGCGGTTGCACAAACTCAACACGGCCGTTTTGGTCCGAAGTTCCAGATGACGCCGTTACTGTGGCTGGCTCACCAAATAAGGGTTCTAGCTGTACCTGACAGTCCGGCACGACAGAAGACCCGCCATTTTCCAGAACTACGACAGTTAGAAAGACATGTCCGTCCGGCGGCATTGGGGCGCTCTTCGGCGAACATCCAGCCAAGGCAAGAGGGACTGCTGAAGGTTTCGTTGACAGCTGGGGTTGATAATTTTTTACGCGGCTGAGGCCGCGTTTTTTATTGTCTCAAATTCGATGGGTGTCAGCCGTCCGAGGGCACGTTGGCGGCGTTTTCGGTG